>NZ_CP117439.1:4727500-5327500 GCF_030687575.1 Pseudomonas sp. FP2309
ATCCACAACATATGCAGCAGACCAAGCCCAAGAATCACATACACCAAGCGATGCAATTTCTTCCAGCGAGCTCCCAACCGACGCTGGCTATAGCGATTGGACGTCACCGCCAACACCAGTAACTGCACAAACCCCAACGCCCCCACGATAATGTAAGGCCGCTTGCGCAACTCAACGCCCAACTGCGACCAATCCAGCCCCAGGACAAACACGCAGTACGCCGCCAGATGCAGCACCACATAAGCGAAGCACCATAGCCCGAGCTGCCGGCGCACAGCGATCCAGCCGGCCCACCCGCTCAGCTTTTGCAACGGCGTCATTCCCAGCGTTATCAGCAAGAGAATCAGCGTCCCCAAGCCGAGCCGATCAACCAGCACCTTGCCCGGATCCGGCCCCAGGGCAAAACTCCACGCCTCATATAGCCATAACAACGGCCACACCGCCGCGGCGATAAATACGCCAATGCGCCAGATGGGATAACGCATCAGTAGTTCTTCCGCAGATCAAGCCCGGCATATAAAGAAGCAACCTCATCCGAGTAGCCATTGAACATCTGTGTCTCACGGACATTGGGACTGAACAGACCACTGGGCAGACGCCGCTCACGTGCTTGAGTCCAACGGGGGTGATCGACCGTGGGATTCACATTTGCATAGAACCCATACTCATCGGCCGCAATGCTCTGCCAGGTGGTTTTCGGCTGTTCACTCACAAGACTGATGCGCACGATCGACTTCACGCTCTTGAAACCATACTTCCACGGCACAACCAGACGTAATGGCGCCCCGTTCTGATTCGGCAGCTCCCGCCCATACATACCCACCGCAAGAATCGCCAACGGGTTCATCGCTTCATCCAGGCGCAACCCTTCTACATACGGCCAGTCAATCAAGCCAAAACTCGAGCGCTGCCCTGGCATGCTCTTGGGATCCTGAAGGGTTTCAAACCGGATGTATTTGGCCTTGGAGGTTGGCTCAACCTGCTTGAGCAAGGCAGAGATCGGAAAGCCTATCCATGGGATAACCATCGACCACGCTTCTACACAGCGCAAACGATAGATCCGCTCTTCCAATTGGTAGGGTTTCATGAAGTCTTCCAAGGCATAACGCCCCGGCTTTGCAACCTCACCATCAATCACCACACTCCAGGGCTCGGTCTGGAGTGATCCTGCATTTTTCGCGGGATCGCCCTTATCCGTACCGAACTCGTAGAAGTTGTTGTAGTGGGTTGCATCCTTGAACGGAGTGATCGCTTCGTCCTTGACCGTCACCGCCTGCCATTTCGTTGCCGGCAGTTTCTCGGCAAACCAATTGGGTGCCTTGCCTGGCTCGACATCAGCATAACGTGACGCCTCGTCAGCACTGGCCCAACGCGGCAGGCTACCGGCTGCAAAACCGGCAAGCGCACCGCCGAGCAAGCTGCGGCGAGAAAGGTAAAAAGATTCAGGGGTGACATCCGATTCATGGCAATCGGACGCCTTAGGAGATTTGATTAACATGGCAACTCCGCAGCATTGGAGGACTGATGCACCAATAGACTGCGGAGTATGGGGGAAATTACATTAAGGCAACGTTTTGTCCCGGCGCAGATGCAAGAGGTATTGAATCGGCCCCGATGCGGCATAGACCAGGAACGCCAAAAGCAGAATACGCGGCGGATCGCTGAAGACCACCGCGAATACCAACACCACCACAAGGATGGCAACAAAAGGTACGCGCCCCTTGAGGTCCAGCTCCTTGAAGCTGTTGTACTTAATATTACTGACCATCAACATCCCGGCTGCAGCAACCATCAAGGCGACCAGGAACGACATCTTCGACCCCTGGATCCCGTAATCACTGAACGCCCAGACGATACCCGCGACTACACCGGCAGCCGCCGGACTGGCCAACCCGATAAAATAACGTTTATCAGCAGTGCCTACCTGGGTATTAAAGCGTGCCAGGCGCAACGCGGCACCGGCAACATAGATGAAGGCAACCATCCACCCCACCTTGCCCATGTCCCCCAGCGCCCAGGCAAATGCCAGCAATGCCGGGGCGACACCGAAGGCAACCATGTCCGACAAAGAGTCGTACTCAGCACCGAACGCACTTTGGGTGTTGGTCATGCGTGCCACGCGACCATCCAGGCCGTCCAGCACCATAGCCACAAAAATGGCGATAGCCGCAAAACCGAAATACTTGCTGGCACTCGCCGCATCACCAGCCGCCAGCGCGCTCTGGGCACTCATGGAATTGATGATGGAGTAGAAGCCGGCAAACAGGTTCGCGGTGGTGAACAGGTTGGGCAGAAGATAGATACCACGATGCCGGACCTTGCGGCCTTCAGCATCATGCCCTTCTTCGACATGCTCATCGATCGGTAGCAGGCTTTCGGCGTCAAAAGCCTTGTTTGGCTCTTCGGGACGTTCGCTCATGGACTTTACCTTGCAACGGTGTGAAAAAATTCGACAAATACGTGCGGCGAGTGTTCGCCCGCAAACGATGCAGCTTTATACCAGAACCCGCTTCCCAAACGAAAAAACGCGGCCTAAGCCGCGTTTTCTCTCGATACGTACGACTTAGTTTTTGGCTTTGTCGACGATCTTGTTGGCACCGATCCACGGCATCATCGAGCGCAGTTGCTCGCCGATGATTTCGATACCGTGAGCGGCGTTGTTACGACGCTTGGCGGTCATCGAAGGGTAGCCGGTGGCACCTTCGCTGATGAACATTTTGGCGTATTCGCCGTCCTGAATACGTTTCAGGGCGTTGCGCATGGCCTGACGGGACTCGGCGTTGATCACTTCCGGGCCAGTCACGTACTCGCCGTATTCGGCGTTGTTGGAGATCGAGTAGTTCATGTTGGCGATACCGCCTTCGTACATGAGGTCAACGATCAGCTTCAGTTCGTGCAGGCATTCGAAGTAGGCCATTTCCGGCGCGTAGCCAGCTTCAACCAAGGTTTCGAAACCGGCTTTTACCAGCTCAACGGTACCGCCACACAGAACAGCCTGCTCGCCGAACAGGTCGGTTTCAGTCTCGTCCTTGAAGGTGGTTTCGATGATGCCGGTACGACCGCCGCCCACGCCGGCAGCGTAGGACAGTGCAACGTTTTTGGCGTTGCCGGATGCGTCCTGGTAGATCGCGATCAGGTCAGGGATACCGCCGCCTTTGACGAACTCGGAACGTACGGTGTGACCCGGCGCTTTTGGCGCGATCATGATCACGTCCAGGTCAGCGCGCGGCACAACCTGGTTGTAGTGAATCGCGAAGCCGTGGGAGAAGGCCAGGGTGGCACCCTTCTTGATGTTCGGCTCGATTTCGTTCTTGTACAGCGCGGACTGGAACTCGTCCGGGGTCAGGATCATGACCAGGTCGGCAGCAGCCACAGCGGAAGCAACGTCAGTCACTTTCAGGCCGTGGGCCTCAGCCTTGGCAACAGTGGCCGAGCCTTTACGCAGGCCGACAGTCACGTCAACGCCGGAATCTTTCAGGTTGCAGGCTTGCGCGTGACCTTGGGAACCGTAACCGATGATGGCGACTTTCTTGCCCTGGATGATCGACAGGTCACAGTCTTTTTCGTAATAAACTTTCATGAGGTTCCTCTATATATCCAGGCCGTAAGGCCATTCACTAATTTGGGTTAGATGCTGAGTACTTTGTCGCCACGGGCAATCCCGGTGACACCACTGCGGACGGTTTCCAGAATCGAGGCCGTCCCGATCGATTGGATAAAGCTGTCCAGCTTGTCGCTTGTACCGGTCAATTGCACGGTATAAACGCTGGCGCTCACATCGACGATCTGCCCGCGATAGATGTCGGTAGTCCGCTTGATCTCGGCACGTTGGGCACCCGTGGCCTTGACTTTAACCAGCATCAGCTCACGCTCAATGTGGGCACTTTCCGACAGATCGACCAGCTTGACCACTTCGATCAGCTTGTTGAGGTTCTTGGTGATCTGCTCGATCACCTCATCGTGACCAACGGTGGTCAACGTCAGGCGCGACAGGGTCGGGTCCTCGGTCGGAGCCACGGTCAGGCTTTCGATGTTGTAGTTGCGTTGCGAAAACAGGCCGACAACACGAGACAGAGCGCCGGGTTCGTTCTCCAGAAGCAGGGAGATAATATGCCGCATGATTAAGTACGCTCCGTCTTGTTCAACCACATGTCACGCATAGAGCCGTCTTTGATCTGCATCGGGTAAACGTGCTCGCTGGTATCCACCTGAATATCGATGAACACCAGGCGGTCCTTCATGGCAAACGCTTCTTCCATCTTCGGCTTGAGATCTTTCAGATCGGTGATGCGCATGCCAACGTGGCCATAGGCTTCAACCAACTTGATGAAATCCGGCAATGACTCCATGTAAGAGTGGGAGTGACGGCTACCGTAGCTCATGTCCTGCCACTGGCGGACCATGCCCAGCACGCCGTTGTTCAAGCAGACGATCTTTACTGGCAGACCGTACTGCAGGCACGTCGACAGTTCCTGGATGTTCATCTGGATACTGCCCTCACCGGTGACGCACGCAACGTCGTTATCCGGGAAGCTCAGCTTCACCCCCATTGCCGCAGGAAAACCAAAGCCCATCGTGCCCAGGCCACCGGAGTTGATCCAGCGGTTAGGCTTGTCGAACTTGTAGTACTGCGCGGCGAACATCTGGTGCTGCCCCACATCGGATGTGACAAAGGCATCGCCCTTGGTCACTTCGCACAGGGTCTCGATCACGGTTTGTGGCTTGATAATGCTGCCGTCGCCCTTGTCGTACGGGAACAGGCCGCGGTCACCGCGCCATTCGTCGATCTGCTTCCACCAACTGGCAACCGCTTCTTTGTTTGGCGTCTCGCCGATGTCCTTGAGCGCAGCGACCATTTCGGTCAATACGCTCTCGACAGGCCCGACAATCGGCACGTCGGCCTTGATGGTCTTGGAGATGGAGGCCGGGTCGATGTCGATGTGGATGATCTTGGCATTCGGGCAAAATTTGCTCGCACCGTTGATCACACGGTCGTCGAACCGCGCGCCTACGGCCAGGATCACGTCAGCGTGGTGCATGGTCAGGTTGGCGGTGTAGCTGCCGTGCATTCCGAGCATGCCGACGAACTGACGGTCCGAACCCGGGAACGCGCCCAGCCCCATCAAGGTATTGGTAACCGGCAGGTTAAGCATCTTGGCCAGTTCGGTCAGCGGTGCGGAGCCGCCACCCAAAATCACGCCGCCGCCGGAGTACAGCACTGGACGCTTGGCCGCCAGAAGCATTTCTGCCGCCTTGCGGATTTGCCCCGAGTGACCGCGAACAGCCGGGCTGTAGGAACGCAGCTTGGCTTTCTTGGGGAAGACGTACTCGAATTTCTCTGCCGGGTTGGTCATGTCTTTCGGGATATCGACCACGACAGGGCCCGGACGACCGGACTGAGCGAGGTAGAACGCCTTTTTCATGACTTCCGGGATTTCCGACGCGTGCTTGATCATGAAGCTGTGTTTCACGATCGGCCGGGAAATACCGATCATATCGGTTTCCTGAAACGCATCGGTACCGACCATGGTGCTGGGCACCTGGCCAGAAATGATCACCATCGGGATGGAGTCCATATAGGCAGTCGCGATGCCGGTAATGGCATTGGTTGCGCCCGGGCCGGACGTCACCAGTACCACACCGGCTTTACCGGTGGCACGGGCGTAACCGTCAGCCATATGGGTTGCGGCCTGTTCGTGGCGAACCAGGATGTGGGTAACAGCCGGTTCCTTGAACAGTGCGTCGTAAACATGCAGCAGAGCACCACCTGGGTACCCGTAGATATAGTCGACGCCTTCGTCACGCAAAAAGCGGACGAGCATCTCACCACCAGATAAAAGCTCCACGTTGTTCACCTCTAAAACGCCAGAATACCGTCCGTTGAAAACCGACGGGTCTTAATAGGTTTACTTCCCAACAGAGCATGAGCGACGGTGGTCGCCGACTACGTCAGCACTGACTGAGCAAGTATTGGGATCGTCCCAAGTGTTGCGGGCTTTTCCCACCCAGCGCGAGGTAACGCGTTGCGGGTGTAACAGGTCGGCGCGGATGTGCGCCTCATGATCTGCTGAGCGGGCCTGCTTCTGGCAGTCCCGATACAGCGGACTTTGGATTCTTCTGTTTCACGCCGTTCAAGTCAAGCAATAATTGCGCTTTTTTCCAACTAAGCGCATGAGAACGTAGAAGAAAGGGCTTTGAGGAGGGATAAAACTCGCCTGAATGTCGTCAAGCGGTAGAAATATGCGCAAGACTGCCGGAAAACCCGACAGTCAGGCAATTAACGAGCGTCGACGATCAATTGGTCGAACTTTTTCAGCGCATTGCGCAAGCCGAGGCTCTCACGCGGCCGGTCGGCGTAGACCATCTCGGCCATCTCCAGAATCCCCGACGCATTGGGCAACGGCAGATCCTGTTCGAGGATCTGCTTCATTCGCGCCAGGAAGATCCACTGCAGCCACTGATGAAAATCCAGGGTATCCACCGAAAACGGTTCAACACTGCTGAGCGCTTCAATACTGGGAGGCACCTCGTCCCACCAGCCCTGCACGCGTAATTCACGTTCAATCAGCAACAACTGTTCGGCAATCGCCGGAAAGCGTGCATCCATCAGAGGTTAACCTTGGCTTTCTGACGAGCCTGGGCAGCGCCGGCGGCATCACCTTGTGCCGCACGCGCGTCACCGATCAATGCCCACAGGCTGGCCTGCAAGTCCGGACGACCGCCAGCCAGCGAGAGACCACGACGGGCGAACTGCTCGGCTTGCGGCGCATCGCCCTGGGCCATGCGTACCTGCGCCAGACGGTAGAGCACTTGCGGCTCGCGAGGCGCAACGCGTTGTGCGCGCTCGAGACTGGAAGACGCGCCATTCAAGTCGCCACCCGCCTGTTGCTGCTGGGCAGTGGTCAACAACGCCAGCACCGGGCCATCCAACTGCTCATCAGCCGACAGGCCACCGGTATTGGCGGACGAAGGGATGCCGCTCGGCGTCGACGGCATGTTGTAGGTGCTCTGGGTGACCGGCGCGGTCTGAATCGGTGCAGCGTCGATCGGACCCGAGGTGCTCGGCCCTGGCGTCCAAGGCTCGGCACTGATCGGCGCGGACGTGGCAGCACCGCCGCCCGGCACCATCACCACCACACCCGAATCCTGTGGCATGGCCTGAGGTTTGGCCTGCGCCGGACGGTTGGTCACGGTTTGACGGAAACCGCCATTCGCCGAGATCCGGTCATTATTGGAAACGGCAGTGCTCGAATCCACAACCGGAATCGAGCCGCGTTGCACACTGGAGCAACCGCTGAGCAAAGCCAGAACGGTAATCGCTGGAATACACCACTTGTTCACTTGAAACCCTCTTTGCTTAATTCATCCAGCCCTTGACCCAGTCCATCACCGATTCCGCGTCAGCAGGGGCACCGCCACTGCACGCCGCACCGGGTGGTGGTTCGCTGCCGCGAATATACGGCATCTGTACCGCCCCCGGACAGTTGGCATCGGAGCCCTGCCCGGTGTGAGGATCAATCCAGGCCTGCACGATGTTATCCGGCTGCGGCATGTTCAGCGGCAGCGGGTCGGCCTTGCGCATGAAACTGGTCCAGACCTGCAACGCACCGGTGGCGCCGGTAAAGGGCGTCTTGCCATTGTCGTCACGGCCCAGCCAGACCACCGCCAACACATCCTGACCGAAACCCGCGAACCAACTGTCACGCGAGTCATTACTCGTACCGGTCTTACCCGCCAACGTCAGGTTGGAAGGCAGCACTTTATAGACAGAGCTACCGGTGCCCTCACGCATCACGCGCTGCATGGCGTTCTGGATGAGGTAGATGGAGCCCGCATCGAAACGCTGCTGAATCTGGAACGGGTAACGCTTGAGCGGTTCACCTTCGGCGGTCAGTACGCTGCGAATCCCACGCATAGGTGTATTGAAGCCACCGTTGGCGAGTGTCTGGTACATGGTCGCCACTTCCATTGGCGTCATCGCGCCGGCGCCCAGCAGGATCGACGGAAACGCCGGGAACTCGCGAGTAATGCCCAGTCGCGCCAGCGTCTTGAGCACATTCGGCACGCCCACTTCGAGGCCGAGCCGCGAGGTGGAGATGTTGTAGGAGTGCGCCAGCCCTTGGTACAGGAACACCGTACCGTGGGAGCGTCGATCGAAGTTCTGCGGTGTCCACACCTGGCCGTCGCCGCCCTTGACCGATAGCGGGTCATCCGACAGCCAACTGGTCAGGGTGTATTTACTCGGTTTTTCCAATGCCGTCAGGTACACCGCTGGCTTAACCAGCGAGCCAATCGGCCGCACGGCATCCAACGCGCGGTTGAAGCCGGCAAAACTGGCCTGGCGACTGCCGATCATGGCCTGGACTTCACCGGTTTCCGGGTTGGTCACCACCATTGCAGCTTCTACTTCGTCCGAGCCCTTACGGCCGGCCAGACGCTTGAAGGTGTCATTGACAGACGCTTCTGCTTTCATCTGCAGAATCGGGTCAAAACTGGTGAAGATCCGCAGGCCTTCCTCGGTCAAGTCTTCGTCGCGATAGTCTTCACGCAACTGGCGTTTTACTAGGTCGATAAAGCCTGGGAAGGAACTGTCCGCCAGCTTGCCGCGCGTGGTCACACCCAGTGGCATCTTCTTCGCAGCTTCGACTTGTTCGGCCGTGGCCACGCCCTGCTGCTCAAGCACGTCGAGTACCAGGTTACGGCGCTCGAGCGCACGCTCAGGATTACGACGCGGGTTGTAATAGGACGGTCCCTTGACCATGCCCACCAACAAGGCCACCTGGTGCAACTTCAATTCGGACAGCGGCTGACCGAAGAAGAACTGGCTGGCCAGACCGAAACCGTGCACCGCGCGCTGGCCATCCTGGCCGACGAATACCTCGTTGAGGTACGCCTCGAGGATTTCCTGCTTGCTGTAATGCAGCTCAAGCAGCATCGCCATCATCGCTTCGGTGAGCTTACGGGTCAGGCTGCGCTCGTTGGTCAGGTAGAAGTTCTTGACCAACTGCTGGGTCAGCGTACTGCCGCCCTGGGTCATCTTGCCGCCGGAAGTATTCACCCATACCGCGCGGGCGATCGACTTCGGCGAGACGCCCCAATGATGGTAAAAATCGCGGTCTTCAACGGCAACCAGCGTTTCCAGCAGGTATGGCGGCACCTGATCGAGCTTGATCAGGATGCGATCTTCCAGGTTTTTCGGGTAAATCCCGCCGATCATCAGAGGCTCAAGACGCACCACCGGCAGCTTCGAACCGTTGAGCGAGGACAACTCGGCCACATAGTCGCCAGAGAAGCGCACGCGCACAGGCTGGGCCTTTTCCAGGCCTTCGTAGAACTGGAAGCCGCGTGTGTTCAAGTCGACGGTATTACCGCTGACCGCGGCCGCCCCCGGCCCGTTGCTCACGGGTTCGCGGCGGTAGCCCAGGGCATCGAGCTCGGTGAGGAAGTCATCCTTGCTCAGCTTCTGGCCGGTGAACAGCTCCAGCGGGCGTGCATACACCTTCGCTGGAATGGTCCAGCGCTTGCCGGAGAATTTCTCCTGGACCACAGCGTCGAGGTACACCGCGAAGCCGGCGAGCACCACAAGGCCCACAAGGCCGAGTTTGAGCGCCCAGCCAAGCCATGGGCGCAGGCCGCGGGAAGGAGGTTTTTTACGGGAACGGGGAGATCGGGTTCGAGTCATGGCGGCGGATTATACGCACTTTATTGCTGATCAACATGAGCCGGACAGCGGTTTGCACGACCGCCCTTAGCGGCCATAATGCCCGCCATGATTTTCCCCAGACTCTGAAGGATCGCCCGTGAGCCAGTCACTGATCGCAGCCCTGCAAAACCCGGCCTTGTACCCGCATCCAGTCGAGGCGTTCCAGGTCATTGAGACCCATATTTCATGGGTCGTCCTGACCGGTCCCTATGCCTACAAACTGAAAAAACCGATTAACTTCGGCTTTTTGGACTTCACCGACCTGGAAAAGCGTGGCCATTTCTGCAACGAAGAACTGCGCCTGAACCAGCGTCTGACCAGCGACTTGTATCTGGAAGTGTTGCCGATCACCGGCACCGCTGAAGCACCGCAACTGGGCGGCGAAGGCCCGGTGATCGAATACGCATTGAAGATGCGGCAGTTCCCGCAAAGCCAACTGCTCAGCACCTTGCAAGCCAACGGCGAACTGACCAGTGCGCACATCGACGAGATGGCCAAGCAGATTGCACACTTCCACCTTGCCGCCCCCAAGGTCCCGCAAGACCACCCGGCCGGTACCCCCGACGAGGTGATGGCGCCGGTACGGCAGAACTTCGATCAGATCCGCCCATTCCTCAGCGATAAAGCCGACCTGGCCCAGCTCGAAGCCCTGCAAGCCTGGGCCGAAAGCAGCTTCGAACGTCTCAAACCGTTGCTGGCGCAGCGTAAGGTCGACGGCTTCACCCGCGAATGCCACGGTGACATCCACTTGGGTAACGCCACCCTGATCGATGGCCATGTGGTGATCTTCGACTGCATCGAATTCAACGAACCGTTTCGCTTCACCGATGTGTACGCAGACACCGCTTTCCTCGCCATGGACCTGGAAGACCGCGGCCTCAAGTCCCTGGCCCGCCGCTTTATCAGCCAGTACCTGGAACTGACGGGTGACTATCAAGGCCTTGAAGTACTGAATTTCTATAAAGCCTATCGCGCACTGGTACGCGCCAAGGTGTCGCTGTTCAGCATGCCAAGCGAAGCAAGCCCGGTGCAACGCGCCACGACCCTGCGCCAGTACCGCAACTACGCCAACCTGGCAGAGAGCTACAGCACCATTCCGTCGCGCTTCCTGGCGATTACCCACGGTGTGTCAGCCGTGGGCAAAAGCCACGTCGCAATGCGTTTGGTCGAGGCGCTGGGCGCCGTACGCCTGCGTTCGGACGTGGAACGCAAGCGCCTGTTCGGCGAGCAACAGGTGGAAAATACCCCGCAAGCCGGTATTTACGCTGCAGATGCGAGCGCCACTACCTACGACCGCCTAAATGAAATCGCCGATACCGTATTACGCGCCGGTTTTCCGGTGGTGCTGGATGCTACCTTCCTTAAACGTGAGCAGCGCGACGCTGCCGCCAGGATTGCCGAGGCCACCGGTGCACCGTTCCTGATTCTGGATTGCAATGCGCCACAAGCGGTCATCAGCAGTTGGCTGGCGCAACGTCAGGCGGATAAAAACGATCCGTCCGACGCGACGCTGACGGTTATCGAAGAACAGCAGGCCAATCGTGACCCACTGACGGCTGAAGAGTTGTTGCTGAGCAAGCGTGTCGAGACCAATCAAAGCGGCACACTTGATGCCCTGGTCGCACAAATTCGCCAACGCCTGCCCGGTCTGTAAGAAATATTTCTTGGTCGTGTAGTCTACTTGGGCACACGACCCAGAAATAGTGGCATTATAATGGCGCCATAAATCCAACAGGAGTTGCCTTCATGAGTCAGCCCAAGCTTCTTGATACACCGCTCTACGCGCTCCTGCACAACGATGATATTCGAGGCTTCAATCAGGAACGCCCGAAAGACGGCGTCATCGACATGCGCGGTGGCGACTTCCGTGGGTTGGACTTGCGCGACCTTAACGCAACCGGCGTGGATTTCACCGATGCATACTTCCGCTCCGCCGATTTGCGTGGCCTGGATTTGCGTGGCTGTTCGCTGGAGGGTGCCAGCCTGGCACATGCACAGATCTCGGGCACCTACTTCTCACCTGAATTGACCGCCGATGAGATTCTCATGTCGGTTAATTTCGGCACCCGCCTGCGCTACCGCACCAAGTAAAACTTCTACCCAGGCCCCCTACGCGCAACGCGTAGCGGGCGCTTCACGCCTGCCAGCCGGCAAACGCCCGCGCCACTCTTAGAAGCTTTTGGCCGTTTCAGACCAAAGAATCACGCTTTTCCTACTGAGCGCTACACTCTTGTTCAGGCTTACCTGGTCACGATACCCACCGCACCATTTGGCCATCGCAAGGAGGCTTGATGAACGATGAGCTGCAAAACCTTAAGAACCTCGGGAAGACGTCGGCGCAATGGCTGCATGCGGTGGGCATCCACAGTGCGTCGGACTTGCGTCGCCTGGGAGCGGTCGACGCCTATCGAGCCGTAAGGACTCGCGGCTTCCGGGCCTCGAAAGTTTTGCTGTATGCCATCGAAGGCGCGCTGATGGATGTGCATTGGAACGACATCCCTGCCGAACGCAAGGAGGCTTTGAACCGGCAACTGGACGCGATTGGCGCGCGTCAAAAGAATTAGTGCGGCCACGAGACCCAGCGTTTACAGAAGTTTCGAACGCTCGTTTGAGAAAAAAAGAAAAGCAGGCCAAAACAGATGTTGACCCTCAAATGAGAATCGTTATGATTATCACAACTGGTCGCGAGATCAGCCGATAACTGAAAGACCATTGGTTCGGACTCTCAGATTATCTCCTCATCAGGCTAATCACGGTTATTTGACCCGGCTTTTGCCGGGTCTTTTTTTGCCTGTAAAAAGCTCGGCTCAGCGCGCGATGATCAACGGATGACCACGCTCCGGATGCGGCTGCACTAACACATCCAGACCAAACACCGCCTTGAGCGGCTCGGGTCGCAGCACCTGTGCCGGTGTGTCCAGGGCATGCGGGCGTCCGCCGTCCAGCAAAAGGATACGATCACAGTAACGCGCGGCCAGGTTCAGGTCATGCAGGATTACCAGCACCGCAGCGCCACGATCGGCAAAACTGCGGATCGCCTGCAGGGTCGTATGCTGATGCAACGGATCAAGCATCGATGTCGGCTCATCCAGCAGCAACGTCTGCCCCGCCTCGCCCGGCCATAATTGCGCCAATACACGAGCCAGGTGCACCCGTTGACGCTCCCCGCCCGACAACGCCAGGTAACTGCGACTGCTCAGGTGCCCCACATCTGCCGCATGCAGTGCCGCGCGGATAATATCCTCATCACGTACTCGACCGGTCTGATGGGGCAAACGCCCCATGCCTACAACCTCCTCGACCCGGAAAGCGAAATCCAGGGTTGAGCTCTGGGGTAAGACTGCCAGGCGCTGGGCGCGTTGCGCGCCGCTCAAAGTCTTCAATTCCTGCTGGCCCAGCCAGACCTTGCCCTGGTCAGGCGACAACTCCCCGCACAGCGCACTGAGCAAGGTACTTTTGCCCGCGCCATTGGGCCCCAATACGCCCAGCACTTCGCCCGGCAGCAGGTCCAGGGTCACATCCGTCAATACGGTTTTGCCTGCACGACGGATCTGCAACGCTTCCACTCGCAGCATCAGGCGCGCCCTCGCAGCAATAGATAGAGGAAAAATGGCGCGCCAATAAACGCAGTGACTATGCCGATCGGCAATTCCGCCGGCGCCAAGGCCAGGCGAGCGACCAAATCGGCTAACAGCAGCAAGCTCGCGCCAGCCAATACCGAAGCCGGCAACAAGACACGGTGATCAGGCCCCGCCAGCAATCGCACCAAATGCGGCACGACCAACCCGACAAAGCCAATCATGCCTGCCGCCGCCACCGCGGCACCTACCCCCAGGGCCGTGCAGAACACCAATTCGCGCTTGAGCCCCTCGACGTCAATCCCAAGATGACTGGCCTCGGACTCACCGAGCAATAGCGCATTCAACGCCTTGGCCCGTCGCGGCAACCACAGCGCGACAGCCGCACTGACCAACAACAACGGCCACAGCCGCGAATAACTGGCGCCGTTGAGACTGCCCAGGTTCCAGAACGTGAGGGTACGCAACGTGGCGTCATCGGCCAGGTAGGTAAACAGGCCCACCGTCGAACTGGCCAACGCCGTAAGGGCAATACCGGCGAGCAGCATCGTCGCCACATTAGTCTGGCCGTTACGCCGTCCCAGGCGATAGACCAGCGCCGTCACCCCCAACCCGCCGAGGAACGCACACAGCGACAGCAAGTACGGCCCGAGCGCATCCGGCAGGCCGCCAAAAAACGAACCACCAACAATTGCGATGGCCGCCCCCAGCGCGGCACCACTGGAAACCCCCACCAACCCCGGATCGGCCAGCGGGTTGCGAAACAGCCCCTGCATCGCCACCCCAGACAATGCCAACACGCCGCCCACCGCCAGCCCCAACAAGGTCCGTGGCAAACGAATCTGCCCCAGAATCAGCTCAGCCTGTTCCAGCCCCTGCGCCTCAATCGGCACGCCAACCAGACGCAAGGCCGCCTTAAGCGTGTCTAGCAACGGCAAGCTCACCGGCCCCAGTGCCAACGAGAGCCAGACTGCCAGGACACACAGCAGTGCCAACCCTATAAACAGCGTTTTCGGTTTAACCAGAGTAGTCATGGGGCGGCTTTAGTCTGGGAGGGGTAAAAGCCAGCGGACAGCCTGGCCAGGCCTTGCGGCAGCCGTGGTCCAAGCCCGCCCACCAGCAGGGTTGGGTCCAATTCAAACACGCGCCCATTTTTCGCAGCGGGTGTGGATGCCAGGATAGGGTTCTCTCTGAACAACGCCGCGCGCGCCGCGTCCCCCGTAAGGGCACGGTCGGCAAACACTAAAACATCCGGGCGCAACCCTGCCAGCGACTCCACGGAAAACGGCTTGTAACCACTATGGGTGGCAAGGTTTTTCCCGCCAGCCTGCTGCAACACCCAATCGCCTGCAGTGTCTTTACCGGCGATCAGCGGTTTGCCGCCAGCATGGCCGATCAGGAGCAATACGCCAGGGGCCGTTTGCGTGACCTGAGCCCTGGTTACCAGGTTTTTCTGCTGGTCAAGCGCCTGTTCATATCCGGCAAACAATTGGCTGGCTTTGGTCTCATCACCCAACAATTTGCCCAAGTGCTGAAGATTGCCCTTCAACGTCGCTAAATCCGGCTGCGCCGAAAACATCTCAACCTGCACCCCCGCACTGCGGATCTGCGCCAGCACCGGCGGTGGCCCCATCTCTTCGGTCCCCACCAGCACCTGTGGGCGCAGGCTGAGAATGCCTTCAGCCGATAATTGGCGCTGATAACCAATGCTGGGCAACGCCTTGAGCGATTCAGGATGCTGACTGGTGGTATCCACGCCGACCAACTTCGGTTCGCCGCCCAACGCCGCAACCCATTCCGAGAGCGCCCCGCCGGCACTGACCCAGCGTTGCGGCAGTTCAGAGGCCAGCGCCCCGTGGTTGACCAGTAGTCCGACAACAAGCGCAATAGCGCTGGTACTCAGGCGCATAACAGGGTTTCCTTCCAGAGGCGGGGCCTTCGGGTGCTCACGGACGTGACAGGAACCCCCTATCAGGCATCGAAACGAGCACGCAGCCAGCTAGCGGGCGAAGCCGGCATTTGATAATTGTTTGCATTTGAACGTCAAGGTACTTAAGGATTGAAATGAAGTTTCTCTGCGCCTCTCACGCCCTCGCCCCCAACAGCAGCGTTGGCTTTGATATCAACGGCTCCCGGCTCCTGGCAGTGCGACGGGACGGCATTGCCTACTTCTATATCAACCGCTGCCCCCATCGCGGCATCCCGCTGGAATGGCAACCTGACCAGTTCCTTGATGACAGCGCCAGCCTGATCCAATGCGCCACGCACGGTGCCCTGTTTCTGATCGAAAATGGCGAATGCATCGCCGGGCCGTGCGCAGGCAAAAGCCTCAAAGCCCTACGCGGTCGCGAAGACGAACAAGGCTTGTGGGTGGACATCTAATCGAGCAACACGTCGAGGCGGCGATCCACACACACTTCCTCAGGCGTCACACGCACGCCGTACGCCAACACCTCCACACCGGCCGCCTTGGCCTCGCCCAGTGCGGCAGCGTAGGCCGCATCGATTTCCACTGCCGGACGCACCGCATCAATGCCCGACAGGTTGACGCAATACAACTGCACTGCGCGCACACCGTCACGCGCCAGATGCGCCAGCTCCCGCAGATGCTTGGCGCCACGCTGCGTCACCGCATCAGGGAAAGCGGCAACCCTGCTGTCGTCAAAACCGAGGGTGACACTTTTGACTTCCACATACGCCGCGCCGGCGGGGTACTCCAGCCGAAAGTCGATGCGGCTTTTTTCCTGACCGTAAGCCACTTCGCGCTTTAACGCAGTGAAACCGTTTAGCTCGGTTATCACACCCGCGCGCAACGCCTCTTCAACCAACTGATTGGCGCGCGCCGTATTCACGCACGCCAAACGCCCCTGAGGCGTCTCGGCAATTTCCCAGGTGCCGGGCAGCTTGCGTTTGGGGTCGTTGGAACGACTGAACCAGACTTGCCCGCCTTCGACCATGCAATTGAGCATCGAGCCAGTATTGGGGCAGTGAATAGTCAGCAACTCGCCGGTAACGGACTCGATATCAGTGAGAAAGCGCTTATAACGGCGAATGAGCCGACCTTCTTCAAGGGGAGGATAAAAACGCATCAGCCTTGCCAACTCCGCAAGCCACGGGCGATACGTTCTACCGCTTCCTGTAGCCGATCAAGATTCTGCGTGTAGGCGAAACGCACATGGTGGCCGGCTTGATGGCGACCAAAATCCAGGCCAGGCGTGAAGGCGACGTGTTCCGTCTCGAGGAAATGACGACAGAACGCGAAGGCATCGCCGCCGAACGAGCTGATGTTGGCATACAGATAAAAGGCACCTTCCGGCTCTACGGCAATGCCAAAGCCCAGCTCGCGCAAGGCCGGCAGCAGGAAGTCGCGACGGCGGCCAAATTCGGCGCGGCGCTCTTCCAGGATGCTTAGGGTTTGCGGGCTGAAACAGGCCAGCGCCGCATATTGGGCCATGCTGGGGGCACTGATGTAGAGGTTTTGTGCCAATTTTTCCAGCTCACCGACTGCCGCCGGCGGTGCTACCAGCCAGCCAAGGCGCCAACCGGTCATGCCGAAATACTTCGAAAAACTATTTAGGACAAACGCGTCGTCGTCGACTTCCAGCACGCTGGCCGCATCGGTGCCGTAGGTGAGGCCGTGGTAGATCTCATCCACCACCAAGTGGCCGTTACGCGCCTGGATTGCAGCGCTGAGCTGGGCCAATTCGTTCCGCGTAAGAATCGTGCCGGTAGGGTTGGCGGGCGAGGCAACCAATGCCCCCACACTGTCCTGATTCCAGTGCTTGGCCACCAGATCAGCGGTCAGTTGATAGCGCACATCCGGGCCGACCGGCACCAGTTGTGCGGCGCCCTCTACCAAACGCAGGAAATGTCGGTTGCATGGGTAGCCGGGGTCCGCCAACAACCAGTGTTTTCCCGGATCGACCAACAGGCTACTGGCCAGCAACAGAGCGCCGGAGCCACCGGGCGTGACCAAAATGCGCTCAGGATCAACGCTCAGCCCGTAGCGCTGCTGGTAGAAGCCACTGATCGCCTCACGCAACTCGGGCAGCCCACGGGCCGCGGTGTAACGCGTTTTGCCATTGGCAAGGGCCGCCTGGCCGGCTTGGATAATCGGCTCGGCGGTGGTGAAGTCCGGCTCGCCGATCTCCAGATGAATGACATCATGGCCGGCCGCCTGCAGCTCATTGGCTCGCGCCAGCAACGCCATGACATGAAAAGGTTCGATGGCGCGACTGCGCGCACTGTAGGGCTGGGCCATTAGCCTTCCTTAACGGTGAGGACAAAATCCGGATTCTACCGAACCCTGGCGGTAAAACATGTTCTATTGCCTGCCCGGCGGCCTTTGCGGTCCGGGCAAGCACGCGCAAAACGACTAAAATTGACATTCGGGCCGCGACATACCCAGTCACGACGGGCTGCGGCAGTTTGCAACCCCGGCGCGACAGGCTCGACAACCGGGAGTGGCGCACCCCGAATCTATCTGGTAAGTTCGCCCGCTTGCAGCCGCAGGGCCGGCAGGTGTCGGTGACGTTGCAATCCTGCGCAATGGATTAGAAGAGTGAGAGGCGGTCTATTCATGTCCACCCAAGCAAAGCAACAGCAGACTCAAGGCCTCGGCGGCTTCGAACCCTACGTGGAAAAAAAGGGCGAGGAGTACATGGGCGAGCCCATGCGCGAGCACTTCACCAAGATCCTGAACAAGTGGAAACAGGACTTGATGCAAGAGGTTGACCGTACCGTTGACCATATGAAGGACGAAGCCGCCAACTTCCCGGACCCGGCCGACCGTGCCAGCCAGGAAGAAGAGTTCGCCCTCGAACTGCGCGCCCGTGATCGCGAGCGCAAGCTGATCAAGAAAATCGACAAGACACTGCAACTGATCAAGGACGAAGAATACGGCTGGTGCGAGTCCTGCGGCATTGAAATTGGCATTCGCCGCCTGGAAGCTCGTCCTACCGCCGATATGTGTGTGGACTGCAAGAACCTGGCAGAAATCAAGGAAAAGCAGGTCGGCAAATAATCCTGCCGAGCTGAACGAATGGGGCGTGCGAACGCCCCATTTTTGTTTCTGGCATTCGGCGGTTTTCCAGTAGTATCCGGCCCATGACAGCCTCTACCTATATCGGGCGTTTCGCCCCTACGCCCAGCGGCCATTTGCACTTCGGCTCGCTGGTCGCCGCCCTCGCCTCCTACCTTGACGCCCGCGCCCACCACGGTCGCTGGCTGATGCGCATGGAAGACCTCGACCCTCCCCGCGAAGAGCCCGGCGCCCAGGCTGCGATCCTCCACGCCCTGGAAAGCTACGGTTTTGAATGGGACGGTGAACTGGTCCGACAAAGCGAGCGGCATGATGCCTACGCCAAAGTACTCAATGACCTGTTCAACCACGGCCTGGCGTACGCCTGCACCTGCTCACGCAAACAACTGGAACTCTACAACGGGATTTACCCCGGCCTGTGCCGAAATGCCGGTCACGACCAGCAGGACGCCGCCATCCGTTTGCGAGTGCCGGAACTGGAATACCACTTCAGCGACCGCGTACAGGGTGAATTCCGGCAACACCTTGGCCGCGACGTCGGCGATTTCGTCATCCGTCGCCGTGACGGCCTTTATGCCTATCAATTGGCGGTGGTACTCGACGATGCCTGGCAAGGTGTGACCGATATCGTGCGCGGCGCCGATCTGCTGGATTCAACCCCGCGCCAACTGTACTTGCAGGAGCTGCTGGGCTTGCGCCAACCGCGCTACCTGCATGTACCGCTGATCGTCCAGCCGGACGGCAACAAACTGGGCAAGTCCTACCGTTCGCCGCCACTGGCGACAGACCAGGCCACACCGTTGCTCGTCAGAGCCCTGCGCGCCCTTGGCCAGAAACCTGGTGTTGAGCTGCTTCACGCCAGCCCACGGGAACTGCTCGATTGGGGCATCCAGCACTGGGATGCCACCCTGATCCCACGCACACTGACACTGGCCGAAGCGCAATTGAGCTGAAGGCGCTTGCAGCTTGCCAAGCATCCGTTACCATCGCCGCAGTTTTTTAATCAGAGGCCAACATGTACATCTATCGATTGGTCCTGCTGCTGGTCGTCGGGATCTACCTGTTTTCTCCCGCCATCATGGATTGGTGGATCGACGCCACGGGCGCCTGGTATCGGCCCTATCTGCTGTGGCTGATCCTGATCGTCGTGACTTTCATCCTGCAGAGCCAAAAAGATGCCGATGAGCTTTAGCCTCACCCAGATGCTGCTGATCAGCGCCGCCTACCTGGCCGCGTTGTTCGGTGTGGCCTGGATCAGTGAGCGCGGAATGATTCCGCGGGCGATCATTCGCCATCCATTGACCTACACGCTGTCCCTCGGCGTCTACGCCAGCGCCTGGGCATTTTATGGCACGGTGGGCCTGGCCTATCAGTACGGTTATGGCTTTCTCTCCAGCTACCTCGGCGTATCCGGCGCGTTTTTGCTGGCGCCGGTGTTGCTGTACCCGATCCTGAAGATCACCCGTACCTACCAGCTGTCGTCCCTGGCAGACCTGTTTGCTTTCCGTTTTCGCAGCACCTGGGCCGGCGCGCTGACAACGGTGTTCATGCTGATTGGCGTATTGCCGTTGCTGGCCCTGCAAATCCAGGCGGTAGCGGACTCCATCAGCATCCTCACCCGTGAACCCGTGCAACATGTGGTGGCCCTGGCCTTCTGCGCGTTGATCAGCCTGTTTACAATTTTCTTCGGTTCACGCCATATCGCCACCCGCGAGAAACACGAAGGCCTGGTGTTTGCGATTGCCTTTGAGTCGGTGATCAAGCTGATCGCCATTGGTGGCGTCGGTCTCTATGCGCTCTACGGCGTCTTCGATGGCCCGCAACAGTTGGAACTGTGGCTGTTGCAGAATCAGACCGCCCTCGCCGCCCTGCACACACCGTTACAGGAAGGCCCTTGGCGTACGTTGCTGCTGGTGTTCTTCGCCTCGGCGATCGTGATGCCGCACATGTATCACATGACCTTTACCGAAAACCTCAACCCTCGCTCATTGGTCAGCGCCAGCTGGGGCCTGCCGCTGTTCCTGCTGCTGATGAGCCTGGCGGTGCCGCTGATCCTGTGGGCCGGCCTTAAGCTGGGCGCCACCACCAACCCCGAATATTTCACCCTCGGCATCGGCATTGCCGCCAATAGCCCGGCCCTGGCGCTGCTCGCCTACGTCGGCGGTTTATCGGCGGCCAGTGGACTGATTATCGTCACAACGCTGGCGCTGTCGGGCATGGCGCTCAATCACTTGGTGCTGCCGCTGTACCAGCCGCCCGCCGAAGGCAATATCTACCGCTGGCTGAAGTGGACACGCCGTGCGCTGATCGTTGCGATCATCATGGCTGGCTACGGCTTCTACCTGCTGCTGGGCGCGGGCCAGGACCTGGCCAACCTCGGCATCGTTGCGTTCGTCGCCACCTTGCAGTTCTTGCCGGGTGTGTTGTCGGTGCTGTACTGGCCGACCGCCAATCGTCGTGGGTTTATCGCCGGTCTGCTCGCAGGGATTCTGGTCTGGGTCGTGACCATGCTGTTGCCGCTGGTCGGCAACCTGCAGGGCTTTTACATCCCACTGCTGAATATGATCTACGTGCTGGACGACACCAGTTGGCACATGGCGGCGATTGCGTCGTTGGCCGCCAACGTGCTGATGTTCACCCTGATCTCGCTGTTTACCAACGCCAGCCCTGAAGAAACCAGCGCCGCCGAGGCCTGCGCTGTGGATAACGTACGCCGCCCGCAGCGCCGCGAATTGCACGCGGCGTCGCCCCAGGAGTTCGCCACGCAATTGGCCAAGCCGCTGGGCGCCAAGGCGGCGCAAAAGGAGGTCGAACAGGCGTTGCGCGATCTGTACCTGCCGTTTGACGAGCGCCGCCCCTATGCACTGCGCCGTTTGCGGGACCGCATCGAAGCCAACTTGTCCGGCCTGATGGGCCCCAGCGTGTCCCAGGACATGGTGGAAACCTTCCTGCCCTACAAAGCCGGCGGTGAAAACTACGTCACCGAAGACATCCACTTTATCGAGAGCCGGCTGGAGGATTACCACTCACGCCTCACCGGACTTGCCGCCGAACTCGATGCACTGCGCCGCTACCATCGCCAGACCCTGCAGGAACTGCCGATGGGCGTGTGCTCATTGGCCAAGGATCAAGAGATCCTGATGTGGAACAAGGCCATGGAAGAACTCACCGGCATCGCCGCGCAGCGGGTCGTGGGTTCGCGCTTGAACACACTGGGCGAGCCGTGGAAGGAATTGCTGCAAGGCTTTATCAATGTGCCCGACGAGCATTTGCACAAGCAGCACCTGGCCCTCGATGGCCAAACCCGCTGGCTCAACCTGCACAAAGCCGCGATCGACGAGCCCCTGGCGCCGGGTAACAGCGGCCTGGTGTTGCTGGTCGAAGACCTCACCGAAACCCAGATGCTCGAAGACAAGCTGGTGCACTCCGAACGCCTGGCCAGCATTGGTCGACTGGCGGCAGGGGTGGCCCACGAGATCGGCAACCCGATCACCGGCATCGCCTGCCTGGCGCAAAACCTGCGCGAAGAGCGCGAAGAAGATAGCGAAATCATCGAAATCAGCGGGCAAATCCTCGAGCAGACCAAACGGGTGTCGCGCATCGTGCAGTCGCTGATGAGCTTTGCCCATGCCGGCGCCCATCAGAATCAGGACGAGGCGGTGTGCCTGGCCGAAGTGGCCCAGGATGCCATTGGGCTGCTGGCCTTGAACCGGCGCAATTTCGAAGTACAGTTCTTTAATTTGTGCGACCCGGACCATTGGGTCGACGGCGACTCACAACGCCTGGCCCAGGTGTTGATCAACTTGCTGTCCAACGCCCGCGATGCAACACCGGCCGGTGGCGCAGTAAGGGTCAAGAGCGAGGCTTTCGAGCACACGGTCGATCTGATCGTGGAAGACGAAGGCAGCGGCATTCCACAGAACATCATGGACCGATTGTTCGAACCCTTCTTCACCACCAAGGACCCAGGTGAAGGTACCGGTCTGGGCCTTGCACTGGTCTATTCCATCGTTGAAGAGCATTATGGACAAATCACCATCGACAGCCCGGCTGACATTGAAAGCCAACGCGGCACCCGTATTCGGGTGACCTTGCCGCGTCATGTCGAAGCGACGTCCGCTGTGAACTGAGACCGTCGAGAGAATTGAATCAATGCCGCACATTTTGATCGTCGAAGACGAAACCATTATCCGCTCTGCCTTGCGTCGCCTGCTTGAACGTAATCAGTACCAAGTCAGCGAAGCCGGCTCGGTGCAGGAAGCACAAGAGCGTTTCAGCATTCCCACGTTCGACCTGATTGTCAGTGACCTGCGCCTGCCCGGCGCGCCCGGCACCGAGTTGATCAAGCTTGGCCAGGGCACGCCCGTGCTGATCATGACCAGCTACGCCAGCCTGCGTTCGGCGGTGGATTCAATGAAGATGGGCGCGGTGGACTACATTGCCAAGCCTTTCGACCACGATGAAATGCTTCAGGCCGTGGCCCGCATCCTGCGCGACCGTCAGTCGGCCAGCAGCGCACCGGCCGAACAGCGCCCGGCCGGAAAAGCAGCCACCGGTGCGGACAAACCGGGCACCGACAACAGCAACGGCGAGATCGGCATCATCGGGTCCTGCCCGCCGATGCAGGACCTGTACAGCAAGATCCGCAAAGTGGCGCCTACCGACTCCAACGTACTGATCCAAGGCGAGTCGGGCACCGGTAAAGAATTGGTGGCACGTGCGCTGCACAACCTGTCAAAACGTGCCAAGGCGCCGATGATCTCGGTGAACTGCGCGGCAATCCCCGAATCGCTGATCGAGTCCGAACTGTTCGGGCACGAGAAAGGTGCATTTACCGGCGCCAGCGCCGGACGGGCGGGCCTGGTGGAGGCGGCGGACGGCGGCACGCTGTTCCTCGATGAAATCGGCGAGTTGCCACTGGAAGCACAAGCGCGCTTGCTGCGGGTCCTGCAGGAAGGTGAAATTCGCCGTGTGGGCTCAGTGCAATCGCAGAAGGTCGATGTGCGCCTGATCGCGGCGACTCACCGTGACCTCAAGAGCCTGGCCAAGATCGGCCAGTTCCGTGAAGACTTGTATTACCGCCTGCACGTGATCGCCCTCAAACTGCCGGCCTTGCGCGAACGTGGCGCCGACGTCAACGAGATCGCCAGCGCATTCCTGCTGCGCCAGAGTGCGCGCATCAACCGTACCGACCTGAAGTTTGCCCCGGACGCCGAACAGGCCATCCGGCATTACTCGTGGCCGGGTAACGTGCGGGAGCTGGAAAATGCGGTCGAGCGTGCGGTGATTCTGTCGGAGAGCCCGGAAATTTCCGCCGAACTGCTGGGCATCGATATCGAACTCAGTGATCTGGAGGATGACGATTTCATCGGCCTGTCCCCGCAGCAGGGCGGTGCCAGCAATACCAGCCATGAGCCAACGGAAGATTTGTCACTGGAAGACTACTTCCAGCATTTCGTCCTTGAGCATCAGGACCATATGACCGAGACCGAGCTGGCACGCAAACTCGGCGTGAGCCGCAAATGCCTGTGGGAGCGTCGCCAGCGCCTGGGCATCCCGCGTCGCAAGACCGGCGTGGCCAGCGAAAGCTGAGGGGGCGCCCCCACAGGTAACACCCATTGATGTGAAAAAACTGTTACCGCTGATTTTTTGCGTAACAAAAGCCGGGGCTTACGGTAACGAAGCCCCGGCTTTTTTTGCTCCGTCAAAAACCCGAAACCACCTCAAACCCCCGGTTTTGCTGGACGGCGCAAAAGTTGGCACGCACCCTGCTATATGCTTAGTACAAAAACAATAACAAGCTTTGTACAAACAATAAAAATAAGACGAATCGACTCACGCATAACAAAAACAACACGGCGGAGGCGCAGCTAACTGATTCTTTTGGAGAGGCGTTGCATTTGGGGCTTGCCCCGCAACCAGGCCGAGAACAACAAAAACTGCCCTAAGGCAGAGCCTGAACTGGTTGGATCGTAGATCAGCAACACAGCGACCAAAGCAATCCGTTTGCTCTTTACTCCCGATTGGGAGTGTCATGAAGGTAAAACTCCATGACGAGGGCGATCGACAAAAACAAGAAGCCCGAAACCAATAATAAAAATAGAGCACGCAACTACTTCTGGGGGAGCTTCGGCTCCCCTTGTAGTTTCTGTGATTTGGCGTTTTAAGGCTTATGGCGCAAGGCCGAAGCTTGTTCCTACACCATCCCCTGACTAAATGCTAGAATCCCCGCCCATCATCCGGTCATTCTTCGTTATGGCCGAACATTCCTTCAAACAGTGCATCCCATGCTGAAGAAGTTGTTCCAGTCATTCCGTTCTCCCTTGCGTCGTACGCAACACAAACGCAGCACGCCTGAAGTGCTCAACAGCAGCCAACATTCGCTGCAACGCGCTCAATTCAGCCGTTATGCGGTGAATATCGTCGAACGTTTGCAGAACGCCGGCTACCAGGCTTATCTGGTGGGCGGGTGCGTACGCGACATGCTGCTCAATATCACGCCCAAGGATTTCGACGTCGCCACCAGTGCCACGCCAGAGCAGGTGCGTGCCGAGTTCCGCAATGCGCGCATCATCGGCCGTCGCTTCAAGCTGGTGCATATCCACTTTGGTCGCGAAATCATCGAAGTGGCAACGTTCCGTGCCGGCCACCCGCAAAACGATGAAGAGGAAGACACTAATCAGTCTTCCCGCAACGAGAGCGGGCGCATTCTGCGTGACAACGTCTATGGCACCCTGGAAGAAGACGCGCAACGCCGCGACTTCACCATCAACGCCTTGTATTACGACCCGGTCAGCGAGCGCATCCTCGATTACGCCAACGGCGTGCACGACATCCGCAACAACCTGATCCGCCTGATCGGCGACCCAACCCAGCGCTACCAGGAAGACCCGGTACGTATGCTGCGGGCCGTGCGCTTTGCCGCCAAGCTCAACTTCGGCATCGAAAAGCACACTGCTGCGCCGATCCGCGAACTGGCGCCCATGCTGCGGGAAATTCCTTCGGCGCGCCTCTTCGAAGAAGTGCTCAAGCTGTTCCTGTCGGGCTATGCCGCCGACACCTTCGAGATGCTCGTCGACCTGCAGTTGTTCGACCCGCTGTTCCCGGCCAGCGCCGAAGCCCTGGAGCACAACCCCACCTATACCCACACGTTGATCAGCGAAGCGTTGATCAATACCGACTTGCGCATCAAGCAGAACAAACCGGTCACCCCGGCGTTCCTGTTTGCCGCCTTGTTGTGGCCGGCCCTGCCAAAACGCGTACTGCGCCTGCAAGACCGCGGCATGCCGCCGATCCCGGCCATGCAGGAAGCAGCGCACGAACTGATCGCCGAACAGTGCCAGCGCATCGCGATTCCAAAGCGCTTTACCATGCCGATCCGCGAAATCTGGGACATGCAGGAGCGCCTGCCACGCCGCAGCGGCAAACGCGCTGACCTGCTGCTGGACAACCCGCGTTTCCGCGCCGGCTATGACTTCCTGCTCCTGCGTGAAAGCGCTGGCGAGCAGACCGACGGCTTGGGCGAATGGTGGACCGACTATCAGGACGCCAATGACAGCGAACGCCGCGAGATGATTCGCGAGCTGGGCAGCAAAGGTGATGGCGAAGGTAGTGGGCCGAAGAAGCGTCGTCGCAGCAGCGGCAGCAAGCGCAAACGCAGCGCCGCCGATGCCTCGGGCGCCGCAGGCGAATAAACGTGGAACGTATCTACATCGGCATGGGCAGCAACCTGGCTGCCCCGGACCAACAACTGCGCAACGCCGTCCAGGCAATGGCGCAGTTACCTGACACCCGCGTCGCCGGCGTGTCGGCGTTCTATCAAAGTGACTCCCTGCTCCCAGGCCAACCGCGCTACACCAATGCGGTTGCCGCGCTGGACAGCAACCTGGCGCCACTCGAGTTACTCGATGCGCTGCAAGCCATCGAAAACGACCAGGGCCGCGAACGCCTTGAACGCTGGGGCCCACGCACGCTCGACCTGGACATTCTGCTGTTTGGCGATCGCCTGATCGACGAGCCGCGCCTCAAGGTGCCGCACTACCAGATGCACCTGCGGGCGTTTGTACTGTATCCCCTGGCCGAACTCGCTCCCGCCACCCTGCAACTGCCTGACGGGCAACGGCTGAACGCCCTGCTCGAGGCCCGCCCGTTTGTCGGCCTGGAACGCCTCTCCCCTGCTGAATCGCATCAGTAACAGCGGTAACACCGGCCTCGTAACAATGCGGTAACACATCCAATTGACTTCCCGTGTCCTCCTCACGACTATAGGCGTCCCGCTGCCGCCAACCCGGCGCTAAAGGGCGCAATCCAGGCCTTATAAGCACTGCTCTCAAGACAGTGCGCCTGTATAAACGAAGACTCACGCGCGTTACTCGCTGTTTCCAAGCGCCTGAACGAGGACCCTTTTGATGCCAGACATTACCCTGACCACCTTGCAGAGCCTCAAGCTCAAAGGTGAAAAAATCACCATGCTGACCTGCTATGACGCCACCTTCGCCCACGCCAGTTGCCAGGCCGGGGTTGAAGTGTTGCTGGTAGGCGACTCCCTGGGCATGGTTCTTCAAGGGAATGACAGCACCCTGCCCGTGACCACCGATGAGCTCGCCTACCACACCGCCAGCGTCAAGCGCGGTAATGACGGCGCGTTCATCATCGCCGACCTGCCGTTCATGGATTACGCCACTGTCGAGCAGACCTTCCAGAACGCCGGCAAGCTGATGCGCGCCGGCGCACACATGATCAAAGTCGAAGGCGCCGTCTGGCTTGCCGAATCGATTCGCCTGCTGGCGGAGCGCGGCGTGCCCGTATGTGCACACATGGGCCTGACGCCACAGTCGGTGAACATCCTCGGCGGCTATAAGGTACAAGGCCGCAACGAAGCCCAGGCGCGCCAGATGCGTGCCGATGCCATCGCTCTGGAGCAAGCAGGCGTGGCGATGATCCTGCTCGAATGCGTGCCCAGCGAGCTGGCTGCCGAGATCACCCAGGCCGTTAAAGTGCCAGTGATCGGCATTGGCGCCGGCTCGGCCACCGACGGCCAGGTACTGGTGCTGCACGACATGCTCGGTCTGTCGATCACCGGCCGCGTGCCCAAGTTCGTGAAAAACTTCATGACTGGCCAGGACAGCATCCACGCCGCACTGAGCGCCTACGTCGCCGAAGTCAAAGCGGTGACCTTCCCGGGCGCCGAACACGGGTTTTCTGCATGAACACCGTAAAAACCGTACGCGAACTGCGCGCAGCCGTGGCCCACGCCCGCAAGGCCGGCAAACGCATCGGCTTCGTGCCCACCATGGGCAACCTGCACAGCGGCCATGCCACGCTGGTGAGCAAGGCGGTGCAGCAGGCCGATTTTGTGGTCGCGAGCATCTTCGTCAACCCGTTGCAATTTGGCGCTGGCGAAGACTTGGACAAATATCCGCGCACCCTCGCTGCCGATCAGGAAAAGCTCCTGCAGGCCGGCTGCAACTTACTGTTCGCACCGACCGTGGAGGAGATGTACCCCGGCGGTATGACCGGCCAGACTCGCGTCAGCGTTCCGCAATTATCCGAAGGCCTGTGCGGCGCAAGCCGTCCGGGGCACTTCGAAGGTGTAGCCACGGTGGTGAGCAAGCTGTTCAACATGGTCCAGCCCGACATCGCGGTGTTCGGCCAGAAGGACTACCAGCAACTGGCTGTGATCCGTGCCATGGTCCGTGACTTGAACATGCCGATCCAGATCATCGGCGAGCCTACCGTGCGCGCAGAAGACGGCCTGGCGCTGTCTTCGCGCAACGGTTTCCTCAACGAAGAACAGCGTGCGATCGCGCCGGTGCTGTTCCGTAGCCTCAGCCAGATTGCCGCCGCCATCAAAAGCGGCAACCACGACTTCGCCGCACTGCGCGCCGAGCAGGTACAGCAGATCGAAGCCGCCGGTTTGCGCCTGGACTACCTGGAAGTGCGCCAGGGCGTGCACCTGCGCCCCGCTATGCCTGAGGATCAGGACATTGTGATTCTGGTGGCCGCGTTTCTAGGCACCACTCGCCTCATCGACAACCTGCACCTGACCCTCGACTGACCCCCTCCAAACACCCCGTCTGTTGCCCTGATCGCTGTGCCGGTATAAAAAAGTACCGGCCACAGCGCAGACAAAGCCAAGACATATCGACACGCTAGGTTTAATGTAATCGCCCGGCGCTATGGTTAGCGCTGTCTGGAACCCGATCCTTGCAATAAGACTGGATGTTCCGGGCTTTGAAGTGTCCTAAAGGCAGTCCCAGTAATAAAAAGGAAACCCGCAGCGATGGCGTACTACCGCACTCCTCATGACGTTACCGCTCTGCCTGCCTGGCAAGCGCTCAACCAACACCGCCAAGCCATGCAGGATTTCAGCATGCGCGAAGCGTTCAATGCCGATCCTCAGCGTTTTTCCCAATTCACCTTGAGCAGCTGCGGACTTTTCCTCGATTACTCAAAAAACCTGATCACCGGCGAAACCCGTGACTTGCTGGTGGCGCTGGCAGAGGAAGTCGGCCTCAAAGACGCGATCAATTCGCTGTACGCCGGCGAACCGGTCAACTCGTCCGAAGGCCGCCCTGCGCTGCACACCGCCCTGCGCCGCCCGGTGGGCGACAAGCTGTCGGTCAACGGCGTGAATATCATGCCGGACGTGCACAAGGTGCTGAACCAGATCACCGATCTGGTCGGCCGCATCCACGACGGCCTGTGGCGTGGCTACACCGAAAAACCGATCACCGACGTGGTGAACATTGGTATCGGTGGCTCCTTCCTCGGCCCGGAGCTGGTGTCCGAGGCTCTGTTGTCCTACGCCCATAAAGGCGTGCGCTGCCACTACCTGGCGAACATCGACGGCAGCGAGTTCCATGAGCTGACCATGAAGCTGCGCGCCGAAACCACGCTGTTTATCGTCTCGTCGAAATCCTTCAACACTCTGGAAACCCTGAAAAACGCCCAGGCAGCCCGCGCCTGGTACCTGGCCCAGGGGGGCTCGGAAGCCGAGCTGTACCGCCACTTTATCGCCGTATCGAGCAACAACGCGGCAGCTGTGGCCTTCGGCATCCGCGAAGAGAACATCTTCCCGATGTGGGACTGGGTGGGCGGTCGTTACTCGCTGTGGTCGGCAATCGGCTTGCCAATCGCCCTGGCCATCGGCATGTCCAACTTCAAGGAACTGCTGTCGGGCGCGTACACCATGGACCAGCATTTCCAGAACGCGCCGTTCGAGCAAAACATGCCTGTGCTGCTGGGCCTGCTGGGCGTGTGGTACGGCAACTTCTGGGGTGCGCAGAGCCATGCGATTCTGCCGTACGACCACTACCTGCGTAACATCACCAAGCACTTGCAACAGTTGGACATGGAGTCCAACGGCAAGAGCGTGCGTCAGGACGGAAAACCGGTGTCCACCGACACCGGTCCCGTGATCTGGGGCGGCGTCGGTTGCAACGGTCAACATGCCTACCACCAGTTGCTGCACCAGGGGACCCAGCTGATTCCGGCCGACTTCATTGTGCCGATCGTCAGCTTCAACCCCGTGTCCGACCACCATCAGTGGCTGTACGCCAACTGCCTGTCCCAGAGCCAGGCACTGATGCTCGGCAAGACCCGCAGCGAAGCCGAAGCCGAACTGCGCGACAAGGGCATTTCGGAGGACGAGGTACAGAAACTCGCCCCGCACAAAGTGATCCCGGGCAACCGTCCGAGCAACACCCTGGTGGTAGAGCGCATCAGCCCACGTCGTTTGGGCGCACTGGTGGCGATGTATGAACACAAGGTGTTCGTACAGAGCGTGATCTGGGGCATCAACGCCTTCGACCAATGGGGTGTTGAACTGGGCAAAGAGCTCGGCAAAGGCGTCTACAACCGCCTGACCGGCGCCGAAGAAACCTTGGCCGAAGACGCTTCCACACAGGGCCTGATCAACTACTTCCGCGGTCGTCACCGCGGCTGATACAGGTACTTCCAAGGCCAACGTTCGTTTGGACGTTGGCCTTGAACCCTCTCCACACAGGGTGCATCTTTACAACTTGTCGCCAAAACAAGAATAAGGATCGCTCATGTTCGATATCAGCACGTTTCCCACCGCCGATGCCGTCCGCCGGGCAGCGCAACTCAGCCAGGAGGACTACCAGCGCCTCTATCGCCAATCCATCGAACAGCCGGATACCTTTTGGGCTGAGCAGGCCAAGGACTTTCTGGACTGGATCACACCGTGGCATACCGTACAGCAGTCAGATATCCACAGCGGCGCCGCCCAATGGTTTGCCGGTGGCCAACTGAACGTCAGCTACAACTGCATCGACCGTCACCTGGCGCAACGCGCCGATCAAACGGCCTTCATCTGGGAGGGCGATGATCCGACAAAATCCTCCAAAATCACCTACCGCCAACTTCACCAAAACGTCAGCCGCCTGGCCAACGTGCTTAAAAGCCGTGGCGTAAATAAAGGCGATCGCGTGTGTATCTACATGCCAATGATCCCGGAAGCGGCCTACGCCATGTTGGCCTGCACGCGGATCGGCGCGGTGCACTCGGTGGTGTTTGGCGGTTTTTCACCGGACGCCCTGCGCGACCGCATTCTCGATGCCGACTGCCGCACCGTGATCACCGCCGATGAAGGGGTGCGTGGCGGTAAGCCGGTGGCGCTGAAACAGAATGTGGATAAAGCGCTGGCTAGTTGCCCGAATGTCAGCACCGTATTGGTCGTGCAGCGAACCGGTGCAAAGGTCAATTGGCGCGAAGGCCGCGACCTCAAGTATCAGGAGGCCATGGATTCAGCGAGCGACGACTGCCCGCCTGAACCGATGGACGCCGAAGACCCACTGTTTATCCTGTATACCTCCGGCAGCACCGGCAAACCCAAGGGCGTGCTGCATACCACCGGCGGCTACCTGCTGCAAGCCGCCATGACGTTCAAGTACGTGCTCGACTACCGCGACGGCGAGGTGTTCTGGTGCACTGCCGATGTGGGCTGGGTCACCGGCCATAGCTATATCGTGTATGGGCCACTGGCCAATGGCGCCACCTCGCTGATGTTCGAGGGGGTGCCGAGCTACCCCGACAGCTCGCGCTTCTGGCAGGTGATCGACAAACATCAGGTGAATATCTTCTACACCGCACCCACCGCCTTGCGCGCGTTGATGCGTGAAGGTCATGGCCCACTGGAGAGCACCTCGCGCGCCAGCCTGCGCCTGCTCGGCAGCGTGGGCGAACCGATCAACCCGGAGGCGTGGGACTGGTATTTCAACGCCGTGGGCGAGCAGCGTTGCCCGATTGTGGATACCTGGTGGCAGACCGAGACCGGCGGCATCATGCTCAGCCCACTGGTCAGCGCGCAACGAATCAAACCCGGTTGCGCCACGCAGCCGATGTTTGGCGTACAACCGGTGTTGCTGGATGAGCAAGGCAAGGTCATCACCGGTGCCGGCAGCGGCGTACTGGCGATCAAAGCCAGCTGGCCGGGGCAGATCCGCAGTGTGTATGGCGACCCGCAGCGCATGATCGACACCTATTTCAAGCCCTACCCCGGCTATTACTTCACCGGCGACGGCGCGCGCCGTGACGAGGACGGCGACTACTGGATCACCGGGCGTATCGACGATGTGATCAACGTGTCCGGCCACCGCATCGGCACCGCCGAGGTAGAAAGCGCTTTGGTGCTGCATGACCAAGTGGCCGAAGCCGCCGTGGTGGGTTACCCCCATGACCTCAAAGGCCAGGGCATCTACGCCTTCATCACGCCGATGAATGGCGTGGAGCCCAGTGATGCGCTGAAAAAACACCTGCTGGAATTGGTCAGCAAGGAAATCGGCAGCTTTGCCAAGCCGGAACTGATCCAATGGGCCCCCGCTTTGCCGAAAACCCGCTCAGGCAAGATCATGCGACGGATATTGCGCAAGATCGCCTGCAACGAGCTGGACAGCCTCGGTGACACCTCCACCCTCGCCGACCCCAGCGTGGTGGACGGCCTTATCGACAAACGCCTGAACCGCTAGGAACGCCGAGTCGCCATGGAATTTATCCGCAGCCGTATCGAAACCCAGTTGATGAGCCTCACCGGCTTGTCACTGGGCCAACTGGACCTGGAAAACCCCAAGGGCGACCCCGGCCTGTTCGGGCCGGACTCGGTCAGTTGGCAAGTCCATGGCGACTTCAGCAGCATGCTCATCGGCGGTATCAGCGCGCTGATGCTGCAAGCCTTGCACCCGCTGGCCCTGGCCGGCGTATGGGACCATTCGAACTTTCGCCAGGACATGCTCGGGCGCTTGCGACGTACTTCGCAGTTCATTTCCGGCACCACCTTCGGCTCACGCAAAGACGCCGACTGGCTGATCGAAAAAGTGCGCACCATTCACCTGCAGGTGGTAGGCCATGCGCCGGATGGACGGCCTTATGCAGCGAGCGACCCGGACCTGCTGACCTGGGTGCATGTGGCCGAGGTGAGCAACTTTCTCGCCGCTCACCTGCGCTATCGCAACCCGAGCCTCTCGGGTCTCGACCAGGACCGCTACTACAGCGAAATCGCCTTGGTGGCGGAGCGCCTGGGTGCGCGGAATGTGCCGCGCTCACGGCAGGAAATCTCTGACTATCTGACGCGCATCCGCCCACAACTCTTGTGCGACGAGCGCAGCCGCGAAGTCCTGCGCCTGCTGCTCGATGCGCCCGCCCCCAGCACCCTGGCCAAGCCGTTCGGCGCCTTGATGATGCAGGCCGGTATCGACCTGCTGCCGGATTGGGCCAGCACCATGCTCGATCAGCACCAAAGCCCGTTGCAGCGCCAGATGATCCGAGCCGGGGTCAGGCGCAGCGCGCCGCTGTTACGCTGGGCAATGCGCAATGGTTCGGTACAACGCGCGCACCGGCGTATGGGGTTGATGTAGCCACGGCGCCATAGCTGTTAAACTTCGCGCCCTCATTTACAGCCAGGCGCGCTCCATGTCTCCCTTGAATCAGGCGCTGCGCGCCGCCCTCGATCATCGCCAAGACCTGATCAACGAGCTGCACGCCCAAGGTACCGATTGCTATCGTCTGTTCCACGGCAGCCAGGAAGGTGCCGGTGGCTTGACCATCGACCGCTACGGCCCGCAACTGCTGGTGCAAAGCTTCCATCAATGCTTGGAAACTGCGGAGCTGCTGGAGCTGCATCAACTGATCAACCAGTACATGGGGCTGGAATTGCTGTTGGTGTACAACGATCGCTCCCGGGGCAACTCGCGCATCGATCGTGATGACACGGTGTACCACGCCGAAGCGGCAGCGCTGGCAGACCTGATCGGCCACGAATGGGGGCTCAATTACCGCGTGCGCGGCCGCCATGCAGGGCAGGATCCGTTGCTGTTTCTCGATCTGCGCAACACCCGCGGCTGGGTCAAGGCACACAGCGCCGGCAAGAGCGTACTGAACCTGTTCGCCTACACCTGCGGCGTCGGCCTGAGCGCCGCCGCCGGTGGCGCGCGCGAGGTATGCAACCTGGACTTCGCCGAGGGCAACCTGGCAGTCGGGCGCGAGAACGGCCAGCTCAACCCGCACTTGCCCACTATGGAATTCGTGCAATCGGATTACTTTCCGGCGATCCGCCAATTGGCCGGCCTGCCGATCACCCAGCGCCGCGGGCAGAAACTGCCGAGCTATCCCCGCCTGGAACAGCGCCAATATGACCTGGTGCTGCTCGACCCTCCCGCCTGGGCCAAGAGCGCATTCGGCACCGTGGACCTGCTGCGCGACTACCAGAGCCTGCTCAAGCCGGCCCTGCTCGCCACTGCCGACAATGGCGTGCTGATCTGCTGCAACAACCTGGCAAAGGTCAGCATGGATGATTGGCGCGAACAGGTGCTGCGCTGCGCGGAAAAGGCCGGACGACCGGTGCGTGACTGGCAAATCATGACGCCGGGCGCGGACTTTCCTTCCCGGGATCAGCAGCCGCCGCTTAAAACTCTGATACTCCAGTTGTAGGACACGTCCCATAGGCCCGGTTCTTCGGAACCGAAAACCCGTGCCATACTCCAAGGCACTCCTGTTTGACATAGATGGCGCCGCCCCATGCCCAAAGGATTGATTCGCGCCACTGGCGCCTTGTTGACTGCCGTTGCTCTGTACAGCTTGCTGGGCTTTTTGATTCTGCCCGGCATCGCCCTTCGCGTTGCCAACCAACAGTTGGCCAATTACGCCACAACGCCTGCACGCATCGAGCGTATCGAGCTCAACCCGTTCAGCCTGGAACTGACACTGTGGGGGCTGAAAATCGGCGAGCCCGGCAAAGAACAGGTGGCGTTCGAGCGGCTATATGCCAACCTGCAGCTCGATAGCCTGTGGACCCGCGCACTGCACCTGGCCGATGTGCAACTCGACAAGCCCAAGACCGAACTGCTGTTCGACAAGTCCGGCAAATTGAACCTGGCGCAGCTGTTCAAATTGCCACCCAGCGAACCCACCCCTGCCGACCCCGACGCCAAGCCGTTCCCTTTGCGTATCGACAGCATCAAGTTGGCGGGCGGCTATGTGCACTTCGAAGACCTGCGCCCCAGCGAACCAATCGAATTTCTCTACGACAAGCTCGATTTCGAGCTGAAAAACCTCAGCACCCTGCCTGAAGACAATGCCGACATGACCCTCGTCGCGGCCGGCCCCGACGGCGGGCAAATCGACTGGAAAGGTAACTTCAGCCTGGTGCCGATCACGTCCCAAGGCACGCTGAAAGTCACTGGCGGCAAGATGAAGGCCTGGTGGCCCTACGTGCGCGACGCATTGCCCTTGGTACTCGAAGACGGTGTGCTCAACTTCAACACCGAGTACACCTTCAGCCTGGCCAAAGAGACCGAACTGAAGCTCACCAACACGGCCGCAAGCATCGCGCCCTTTGCGCTCAAGGCACCGGATGGCAGGCCGCTGGTACGTCTTGAACGCCTGGACGTCAGCGAGACCACCGTGGACCTGGCCAAGCAGCAGGTGGTCGTCGGCAAGATCCGCAGCAACAAGCTCGAAACCTGGGCCGCACGCGAAACCGATGGCCAATTGGACTGGCAGAAATTGTTCGCCAGCCAACCGAGCAAACCGGCCAAGGCACCCGAGCCGGCAAACGCCCCGGCCACGGCCGACTCGCCCAAGCCTGCACCGGCGGCCCCAAGCAAGCCTTGGCAGGTGCTGCTCAAAGATGTGCAACTGCGTAACTACCAAGTACACCTGGCAGACCGCCAGGCCAAACCGGCGGTCGCCCTGGAACTGGGACCATTGAACGTCGATGTGCAAAACTTCGACAGCCTTAACGGCAGCCCCTTTACCCTCAAGGTCGACAGCGGCCTGGGTAAGCAAGGCAAGCTCCAGGCCGCCGGCGTGGTCAACCTCAACCCGGTCAGCGCCAAGTTGAAGGTCACTACCAAAGACATCGACCTGCGCGTGGCCCAGTCCTATATCAGCCCGTTTATCCGCCTGGAACTGCGCAGCGGCATGCTGGGCAGCGATCTGGACGTAAACCTGAAAAGCACCGAGCCCTTGGCATTGCAGATCACCGGCCGCGCGCAGGTTGACCAGTTGCACACCCTCGACACGCTCAAGACCCGCGACTTCCTTAAGTGGCAACGCCTGGTCATCGAAGGCCTGAATTATCAGCATGGGGACAGCCTGTCGATCGACAAGGTCAACCTGTTGCAACCCTATGCGCGCTTCATGATCAACGATGACCGCACCACCAACGTGGACGACCTGCTGATCCCGCAACCGGCCGACGGTGGCGCCAAATCGCCAGCCAAAACCACCACAAGCAAAGACAAACCGCTGGGCATTCGCATTGGGCAGGTCGCTATCAACGATGGCTCGGCCAACTTTGCCGACTTCAGCCTGACGCCCAACTTTGCCACCGCGATCCAACAGCTCAATGGCCAGATCGGCACCATTGACAGCCGCCAGGCTAAACCGGCCAGCGTCGATATCAAGGGCAAGGTGGATCGTTACGCACCGGTGACGATCAAGGGCAGCGTGAATCCGTTTGACCCAATGGCGGCATTGGATATCGCCACCAGCTTCAAACGTGTCGAACTGACCACCCTGACGCCTTACTCAGGGAAGTTCGCCGGCTTCCGTATCCGCAAGGGGCGCCTCAACCTGGACCTGCACTACGTGATCACAAAGGGCCAGCTAAAGGCCGAAAACAAAGTCGTCGTCGAGCAGTTGCAGCTGGGTGACAAGGTCGACAGCGCCGACGCCGTGGATCTGCCGATTCGCCTGGCAATCGCCCTGCTCAAGGACACCGACGGAAAGATCTCCATTGAGCTGCCGGTAACCGGCGACCTCAACAACCCGCAATTCAGCGTGATGCCGATTGTTTGGCAAACCCTGCGTAACCTGGTGGTGCGTGCAGCCAGCGCGCCCTTCAAGTTTATTGGTGGGCTGGTCACCGGGGGCGGCGCGGAAGACCTGGGCAATGTGTCTTTCGCCGCCGGCTCCAGTGAACTGAATAAAGACGCCGAGGGCGCGCTGAACACGCTGGCCAAGGCGTTGAAAGAACGCCCTGCCCTGCGCCTGGAGATTGAGGGCACCGCGGCCGCCAGCAGCGACGGCCCACTCCTGGCGGCCCAACGCCTGGAGCGGGAATACCAGTACAACTACTACAAGATCCTGCAGCGGCGTGGGGACAAGGTTCCGGCCCAGGCGTCCTTGCTGGCAGTTCCCGAGAGCGAAAAAGCCCCCCTGCTCGAAGGCATCTACCGTATCCGCGTGAAACAACAGCCACCGGCAGAATGGAAGGACCTGAGTCGTGATGAGCGCAGCGCCAAGCTGCGTGAAGGTGTGATCAATTTCTGGAGCAATAGCGACGTGCTGCTGCGCCAACTCGGCCAGGACCGTGCCAGCACCATCAAGGATTATCTGGTGGACAAGGGCCAGCTGGAAGATGACCGGGTGTACTTCATCGATGCGAACCTGGGCCAGGCTGAGAAGGATGGCCGAGTGGTCACGCCGATGCACTTGGACGCCGAATAAGCGACCCAGAATAGAACAGGCCCCGACACAAGTGCCGGGGCCTGTAATGACCACATCCGTGTGGTCGGTCGCATGAACCTTAGAGGTGCATTGAGTGGATATCTAACTCACGCGCCGCCGCCGTCTAGTTCAGACGAATTATCAAACGTTACTCTGCTTTCAGGCCATCGGCCGATACAGCTTTAACGCCTTTGATCTTCTTGGTGATCGCTACAGCCGTGGCTTTTTGCGATTCGGTTACAGCAGTCGAAGACGACAGGGAGACAACACCCTTGTTGGTTTCAACTTTGATGTCGGTACCAGGAATGCCTTTCTCAGTCACCAAGTCAGCTTTTACTTTGGTAGTGATCCAAGTGTCGCTGGTGGTTTCTTTAGCGTCATGAGCTGCGCCTTTGGTTTTGTCGATGCCGTCAGCTTTGGTAGCACCGCCAGCCATCAAGCCGTCAGCCGATACCGCAGTCACGCCTTTGATACGCTTGGTGATCGCTACGGCAGTTTCTTTTTGCGCGTCGGAGATAGCGACTGTCGACGACAGGGAAACCACACCTTTGTTGGTCTCAACCTTGATGTCCGAACCTGGAATGCCTTTTTCGGTCAGCAGATCAGCTTTCACTTTGGTGGTGATCCAGGTATCCGAAGTGGATTCCTTGGCCTTGGTCACTTCGCCGGCTGCCAGCGTCATAGGTGCCTGGGAGGTCTGAGCGAAGGCTGCGTTAGCCATGGCCAGGGTCAGAGCGGTAGCGGTTGCAGTAGCGAGAGCGAACTTCTTCATACGAGTAACTCCTGTTTTATTAAAAGTCTGCAGTGTGTGAACCTTGATGCTGCAGCGTTAACAGGGGTATTGCAGGCAGTGTGCCAAGTCATTGTTACGTATTAAATCCTTATAAAACAATGAGTTATGAATTAGCCAAATCCTCGGAATCGTGCAAGTTGCACGAAGACACGTGGATCTGCATGCAACTTGCGGCTTTTGCGTTTTACTAAGCGCCTGATTTCTCGAGATTTTCCCGCGCACATAAAAAAAGGACTCCGAAGAGTCCTTTTTTCAGCGTAAAGCCTGGGGGTAATTAAACGCCCGAAGCCTTGGCTGCTGCTACGTCCTTGATGGACAGCTTGATACGGCCGCGGTTGTCCACGTCCAGTACCAGCACTTCAACTTCCTGACCTTCTTTCAGAATGTCGGTCACCTTCTCAACGCGAGCATCGCTCAGCATGGAGATGTGCACCAGACCGTCTTTGCCTGGGAGGATGTTGACGAACGCGCCGAAGTCGACGATGCGCTCAACCTTACCGACGTAGATCTTGCCGATCTCGGCCTCAGCGGTGATACCCAGGACGCGCTGGCGTGCTGCTTCAGCCGCTTCCTTGGTTTCGCCGAAGATCTTGATCGAACCGTCGTCTTCGATGTCGATCGAAGCCTTGGTTTCTTCACAGATCGCACGGATGGTCGCGCCGCCTTTACCGATAACATCACGGATTTTGTCGGTGTCGATTTTCATCGCGATCATGGTCGGAGCATTTTCCGACAGTTCGGTGCGGGACTGACCAATGATCTGGTTCATCTGGCCGAGGATGTTCAGGCGCGCTTCCAGGGCTTGGCCCAGAGCGATTTCCATGATCTCTTCGGTGATGCCCTTGATCTTGATGTCCATCTGCAGCGCGGTCACACCTTTGGCGGTACCGGCTACTTTGAAGTCCATGTCGCCCAGGTGGTCTTCGTCACCCAGGATGTCAGTCAGGATCGCGAACTTCTCGCCTTCTTTAACCAGGCCCATGGCGATACCGGCAACCGGTGCCTTCATCGGCACACCGGCGTCCATCAGCGCCAGGGAAGCGCCACACACGGAGGCCATGGAGCTGGAGCCGTTGGATTCGGTGATTTCCGATACCACACGGATAGTGTACGGGAACACGTCAGCAGCAGGCAGCATGGCCTGAACCGAACGACGCGCCAGACGGCCGTGACCGATTTCGCGACGACCCGCGCCCCCCATACGACCACATTCGCCCACCGAGAACGGAGGGAAGTTGTAGTGCAGCATGAACGGGTCTTTTTTCTCGCCTTCCAGGGTGTCCAGCAGTTGCGCGTCACGGGCAGTACCCAGGGTCGCGACTACCAGAGCCTGAGTTTCACCACGGGTGAACAGCGCCGAACCGTGAGTCTTGGGCAGAACACCAACTTCGATGTTCAGCGGGCGCACGGTGCGCGTGTCGCGACCGTCGATACGTGGCTTGCCGTTAACGATGTTTTCGCGAACGGTGCGGTATTCGATTTCACCAAAGGCCGCCTTAACGTCGCTGGCGGAAGGCTGGCCTTCTTCGCCGGACAACTTGGCCACGACCTGGTCCTTCAACTCACCCAGGCGAGCGTAACGGTCGGCCTTGACGGTGATGGTGTAAGCGTCGGAGATGGCAGCGCCGAACTCGGAGCGGATAGCGCCCAACAGTTCGGTGGCTTCCGGGGCAGCAGCCCAGGTCCAGGTAGGTTTGGCGGCTTCGGCAGCCAGTTCTTTGACCGCGTTGATCACAACCTGGAACTCGTCGTGAGCAAACAGCACAGCGCCCAGCATCTGGTCTTCGGTCAGCTCTTTGGCTTCCGACTCAACCATCAATACGGCTTCGGACGTACCGGCAACGACCATGTCCAGGCTCGAGGCTTTCTGTTGCTCGTAAGTCGGGTTCAGCAGGTAGCCGGTGCTTTCGTGGAATGCAACGCGGGCAGCGCCGATCGGACCATCGAAAGGAATGCCGGAGATCGCCAGGGCAGCCGAGGTACCGATCATCGCAGCGATGTCCGGATCGGTCTTCTTGCTGGTGGAAACGACGGTGCAGACAACCTGCACTTCGTTCATGAAGCCTTCTGGGAACAGCGGACGGATCGGACGGTCGATCAGTCGGGAAGTCAGGGTTTCTTTCTCGGAAGGACGGCCTTCGCGCTTGAAGAAACCGCCAGGGATCTTACCGGCAGCGTAAGTCTTTTCCTGGTAGTGAACGGAAAGAGGGAAGAAGCCTTTGCTTGGATCAGCGGTCTTGGCGCCAACAACGGTCACCAGTACGGTGACGTCATCATCAACGGTAACCAGCACTGCGCCGGAGGCTTGACGGGCAATACGGCCTGTCTCGAGGGTAACGGTCGACTGACCGAACTGGAATTTTTTGATAACCGGGTTCACGGTGTCCTACCTTCTTTGTGGCTCTTGGGGAACTTGTCTTCTTGCGAAATTCTTGGGCAATGTCGGGAGTCGGCCCGACCTTCGTCCAGGGTAAAACGTATAGCCAGATAAAACTTGAGGCTGGGAGCCTACCATGCGCCAGCGGGAATCCCGATGACACACGGCAGACAACCAACCTCTAGCGCAATCGCTTATTAGCGACGCAGACCCAGGCGACCGATCAGAGCCTGATAACGACCCAGATCCTTGCCTTTCAGGTAGTCCAGCAGCTTACGACGCTGGTTTACCATGCGGATCAGACCACGACGGGAGTGGTGGTCTTTACCGTTGGCCTTGAAGTGACCTTGCAGCTTGTTGATGTTGTGGGTCAGCAGTGCAACTTGCACTTCTGGCGAACCAGTGTCACCAACAGCTTGCTGATAGTCAGCTACGATTTGTGCTTTTTCTTGAACGTCGAGAGCCATGAGGCAATCCTTCTTTCAGGAGACCACCCAAGGGGCGGTCTCAACAGGCCAGGGACAAATCCCTGTATCTAAAAATGAGTGTTGACCATGCCTGTTAACAGCCACACTCGTTCGGTCATTCTGACCGAATCAGTCGACGTGGCGCGATGCGCCCGTCTTCGCTCACTTCACCGATACCGATAAAGCGACCGTTGTGATCTTGTACTCGCACCATGCCGAACTTCGGGGCATCCGGGGCACGTACCGGCTGGCCGTTGAGCCAGTAGAACGCGCTGTGCTCCGAGAAGTGCAGCAATGGCCAATCCAGCAAACCGCTGTCCGAAGGCATCAGGAAGCGATCAACCGCTTCGTTGCCGCCTTCGGCATGTACCGCCTCCAACTCTTCCAGCGTGACCGTTTGGGCCAAGGTGAAAGGTCCGGCCTGGGTACGTCGCAATTCAGCGACGTATGCGCCACAGCCCAGTTGCTCACCGATATCTTCCACCAGGGTCCGGATATAGGTGCCTTTGCTGCAGTCCACTGCCAATCGGGCAGTGTCGCCTTCACAGGCGAGCAATTCGAGCCGGGCAATAGTAACAGAACGCGGTTCACGCTCCACCACTTCGCCCGCACGAGCCAGCTTGTAAAGAGGCTGTCCATCACGCTTGAGCGCCGAGTACATCGGCGGTATCTGACTGATTTGCCCACGAAAAGCGGGTAAAGCCGCTTCGATATCAGCGCGACCAACGGTCACGTCGCGAACCTGCAAAACATCACCTTCGGCGTCCGCCGTGGTGGTGGTTTTGCCCAGTTGCATCAGGGTTTCGTAACCCTTGTCGGAATCGAGCAGGTATTGCGAGAACTTGGTGGCCTCGCCAAAGCACAATGGCAGTACACCAGTGGCCAGGGGGTCGAGGCTGCCGGTGTGCCCGGCTTTCTCGGCATTGAGCAGCCAGCGAACCTTCTGCAACGCGGCATTGGAGGTAAAACCAATGGGTTTGTCGAGCAGAATGATGCCGCTGACGTTGCGACGGATACGTTTGACCTGAGCCACCGCTTACTCCTTGGCGTCTTCAGGTGTGGAAGGGTGCTGGCTGTCTTCAGCCACGGCGCGCTCGATCAGTGCCGACAGGTGCGCACCACGAACAACGCTTTCGTCGTAATGGAAGTGCAACTGCGGAACGCTGCGCAGTTTCATTTCACGGGCCAACTGCATGCGCAGAAAACCTGCGGCCGAGTTGAGCACCTTGATGCTTTGCGCGATTTCTTCGCTGCTGTCCTGGCCCATCACGGTGATGAAGATCTTGGCGTGACCCACGTCACGACTTACTTCAACGGCGGTGATGGTGACCAGGCCAACGCGTGGGTCTTTGACTTCGCGACGGATCAGTTGGGCCAGCTCACGCTGCATCTGATCGCCGATACGCTGGGTACGGCTGTATTCTTTTGCCATGTCTTGTTACCTGTTACTGCCACACGGTGAAACCCGTGGGGTCTGAAAGCGGCAAACGCCCGGCCTGACAAAAGCCAGACCGGGCGTTGCGTTTAGAGTCCTGACACGGCGCGGGGCATGTGCATGCCCGCGCGCTGCGCGGCTCCTGAAGTGCGCGAGTCAGAGGCTGCGAGCAACCTGGACCTTCTCGTAGACTTCGATCTTGTCGCCAGCTTTGACGTCGTTGTAGCTCTTGACGCCGATACCGCATTCCATGCCGGCACGCACTTCGGAAGCGTCATCCTTGAAGCGGCGCAGGGATTCCAGCTCGCCTTCAAAGATAACGATGTCTTCACGCAGCACACGGATTGGACGGTTACGGTGCACAACACCTTCGATAACCATGCAACCGGCGATCGCGCCGAATTTCGGCGAACGGAACACGTCACGCACCTCGGCAACACCCAGGATATTCTCCCGAACGTCGCTGCCAAGCATGCCGGTGAGGGCTTTCTTGACGTCTTCGATGATGTCGTAGATGACGTTGTAGTAACGCATGTCCAGGCCTTCCTGCTCGACGATCTTGCGAGCGCCAGCATCGGCACGCACGTTGAAACCGAACAGTACAGCGTTGGAAGCCAGTGCCAGGTTGGCGTCGGACTCGGTGATACCACCGACACCGCCACCCACGACACGCACTTGCACTTCGTCGTTACCCAGGCCGTTCAAGGCGCCGTTCAACGCTTCGAGAGAACCACGGACGTCAGATTTGAGGACGATGTTGAGCGTCTTCTTCTCTGCCTGACCCATGTTCTCAAAGATGTTTTCCAGCTTGCCGGCGTGAGCGCGAGCCAGTTTGACTTCGCGGAACTTGCCTTGACGGAAGAGAGCCACTTCACGGGCTTTCTTCTCGTCTGCAACTACGCTCATCTCGTCGCCAGCGTCAGGGGTACCATCCAGGCCGAGAATCTCGACAGGGATGGAAGGACCGGCTTCCTTGATCGGCTTGCCGTTTTCGTCGAGCATGGCACGTACGCGGCCATAGTTCGAACCGACCAGCACCATGTCGCCTTGGCGCAGGGTACCGTCTTGAACCAGTACGGTTGCAACCGGACCACGACCCTTGTCGAGGCGCGATTCAACCACCACACCACGACCTGGCGCCGATGGGGTTGCCTTGAGCTCAAGTACTTCAGCTTGCAGCAGGACCGCTTCGAGCAGTTCGTCTACACCAGTACCGACTTTCGCCGAAACCGAAACGAACGGCGTATCACCGCCCCACTCTTCGGAAGTCACGCCGTGAACCGACAGCTCGCTACGAATGCGATCCAGATCGGCGCCCGGCTTGTCGATCTTGTTCACTGCAACCACCAGTGGAACACCCGCAGCCTTGGCATGCTGGACAGCTTCAATGGTCTGCGGCATTACGCCGTCGTCCGCTGCCACTACCAGGATCACAATGTCAGTCGCCTTGGCGCCACGGGCACGCATTGCGGTAAACGCGGCGTGACCCGGGGTGTCGAGGAAGGTGACCATGCCGCGCTCGGTTTCAACGTGGTAAGCACCGATGTGCTGGGTGATACCACCGGCTTCGCCAGCAGCTACCTTGGCACGACGGATGTAGTCGAGCAGCGATGTCTTACCATGGTCAACGTGTCCCATTACGGTCACAACTGGCGCACGGGAGAACGTCTCACCTTCAAACTTCAGGGACTCGGCCAGGGAGTCTTCCAGGGCCGTGTCGCTGACCAGGGTCACTTTGTGGCCCAACTCTTCAGCCACGAGCTGAGCAGTTTCCTGATCAAGCACTTGGTTGATGGTCGCTGGAGTACCCAGTTTGAACATGAACTTGATGATTTCAGCAGCCTTGACCGACATCTGATTGGCGAGGTCGCCAACAGTGATGGTCTCGCCGATCTGGACATCACGCACGACAGGGCCGGTTGGGCTCTGGAAACCGTGAGCGTTGCGCTTCTTCAGCTTGGCCTTGCCGCGACCACCACGACGGAAACCATCGCTTTCTTCGTCGGTAGTACGTGGAGCAACGCGCGGCGCAGGCGCCTTCTCTTTGACCGAAGCACGATGTGGAGCGTTTTTGCGCTCGCCATCGCCGCCGCCGCCACGACGATTGTTATCGTCGGCGCGTGGCTTATCCGGACGACGCGGCTCTTCGCGCTTGCGGGCATCGGCAGCAGGTGCCGCGGCAACCGGAGCGGCCTCACGCACAGCTTCTACAGGAGCGCTAGGCGTGGCGACTGCTTCGGTGGAAGCAGGTTGCGCAGCAGCAGGCTGGCTACGCGCTTCTTCTTCGGCGCGACGCTTGGCTTCTTCTTCAGCCTTCTGACGAGCAGCATTTTCTACTGCGCGACGCTCTTCCAGATCGCGTTTGCGCTCGGCTTCGATTTCTTCCGGGCTGCGCTGCACGAAGACTTTCTTCTTGCGCACTTCAACGCTGATGCTTTTGCTACCAGCAACACGCAGGGTGCTGGTGGTTTTGCGCTGCAATGTAATCTTGCGCGGTTCTTCCACTTTCGCCTTGTGGCTGCTTTTCAAGTGAGTCAGCAAAGACTGCTTCTCACTATCGCTCACACCTTCATCGGCGGCGGTGTGCGGCAGACCTGCCTCACGCATCTGCTGCAACAGGCGCTCTACCGGTGTTTTGACCTCATCGGCCAGTTGTTTCACCGTGACTTGCGTCATGCATTTCTCTCCTCAGGCCGCGCCTAATTACTCGAACCAATGGGCTCGGGCGGCCATGATCAACTTGCCGGCACGATCATCGTCAATGCCGTCGATGTCGAGCAGATCGTCAATAGACTGCTCGGCCAGGTCTTCGCGGGTAATTACGCCGCGCACCGCCAGTTCCATCGCCAAATCCTTGTCCATACCCTCAAGCGAGAGCAGGTCTTCGGCCGGATGGGCGTCTGCCAGCTTTTCCTCAGTAGCGATGGCTTTAGTCAACAAACGATCCTTGGCCCGAGCGCGAAGCTCGTTGACGGTGTCTTCGTCAAAGCCGTCGATGTTGAGCATTTCTTCCAACGGTACGTAGGCAATCTCTTCCAGGCTGGTGAAGCCTTCATCTACCAGTACCTGTGCCAGGTCTTCATCGACTTCCAACTCTTCGATGAAGTTGCGCAGGATGTCACCGGTTTCAGCTTGCTGCTTAGCCTGGATGTCCGATTCGGTCATCACGTTCAGGGTCCAACCGGTCAGTTGGCTGGCCAGACGCACGTTCTGACCACCACGACCGATGGCCTGAGCCAGATTGTCTGCGCCAACGGCGATGTCCATTGCATGGGCATCTTCGTCAACGATAATTGCCGCCACTTCAGCTGGCGACATGGCGTTGATCACGAACTGCGCCGGGTTATCGTCCCACAGGACGATGTCCACACGCTCACCGCCCAACTCGCCCGAAACTGCCTGGACACGCGAACCGCGCATACCAATGCACGCGCCTTGCGGGTCGATGCGTTTATCTTTGGAGCGAACCGCGATCTTGGCACGCGAACCCGGGTCACGGGACGCAGCCATCACTTCGATCAGGCCTTCAGCAATTTCCGGCACTTCAATACGGAACAGTTCGATCAGCATTTCCGGCGCAGTACGCGACAGGATCAACTGAGGGCCACGGTTCTCGGTGCGGATTTCCTTGAGCAGCGCACGCAGACGCACGCCGACACGGAAGGTTTCGCGAGAGATGATGTCTTCGCGGGCCAGCAACGCCTCGGCGTTGTTACCCAGGTCCACGATCACGTTGTCGCGCGTCACTTTTTTCACGGTGCCGGAGATGATTTCACCCAGGCGTTCGCGATAGGCGTCAACGACTTGAGCGCGCTCAGCTTCGCGAACCTTCTGCACGATCACCTGTTTAGCGGTCTGTGCAGCAATACGGCCGAATTCGATCGACTCGATCTTTTCTTCGACAACATCACCGACCTTGGCGCCAGGGTGCGTTTCGGCAACCTTGCTTGGCCAGGTTTCGATGGCCGGATCATCAAGATCGGCTTCTTCGACGACCGTCCAGCGACGGAAAGTCTCATAGGCACCCGTGTGGCGGTTGATTTCCACACGCAGATCAACTTCGTCTTCAAAACGCTTTTTGGTAGCGGTGGCCAGGGCCAGCTCCAGCGCTTCAAAAATCACGTTTGCCGGTACGCCCTTTTCATTGGATACCGACTCAACAACCAGCAGTACTTCTTTGCTCATCGTACGCCTCGCCTTTCGCAAGCCATTGGATCCGCGGGATCCGCGTCTCAGTCAAAACTGGGAATAATGTTGGCCTTGTCGATCATATCGATCGGCAACAGAAATTCATGGTCTTCTACCTGCACCACGACATCCTGCTCTTCTACACCGCGCAGAAGGCCCTGAAAGTTGCGTCGCCCTTCAAAAGGCGATCGCAGCTTGATCTTCACTTGTTCACCGGCAAATTTTGCAAACTGATCAATAGTGAACAGTGGGCGTTCCATGCCTGGCGAGGAAACTTCGAGGGTGTATTCAACGGAAATCGGATCTTCAACATCCAACACACCGCTGATCTGACGGCTGACAATGGCACAATCGTCCACCAGCACGCCGCCCTCTTTATCGATATAAACGCGCAACATTGAGTGGCGACCTTGAGCCGAAAACTCAATACCCCAGCATTCATAGCCTAGGGCCACGACCACCGGGGCCAGCAAGGCCTGCAACTCTTCTAGCTTGCTCGACACCTGAACCCCCTCGTGCATGTATGTGCATGCTGTGCAAAATAAAAAAATGGGCGAAACGCCCATCCTTGAAACGCCGTCGAACAGCGGCGTTGAAAGTGTCCAGCTAACAAAAAGCCCCTTAAAAGGGGCTCCGCTAAAACTGGTTGCGGGGGCCGGATTTGAACCGACGACCTTCGGGTTATGAGCCCGACGAGCTACCAGACTGCTCCACCCCGCGACAAAGCTGGGGCGGAAGTATACGACCGATCCCTTACAGGGTCAATGTAACCTTCCACCTACAAGAAAGCCCGCAACAGCGGGCTCTCCTGATAATTGGTACCGAGAAGGGGACTCGAACCCCTACACCCTATGGGCACAACCACCTCAAGGTTGCGTGTCTACCAATTCCACCACCTCGGCAATACAGCGTTTAAAACCCTTCTTACTTCTGCTCTTGAGCTGGAGGTACGTCAGTCGCTGGAGTAGCCGACTTTTGCTCTTGAAGCACCGGGACATCATCAGAAGCCGGCTTTGCTTTTGGCACTTCCAACACTGCTGGGTTTGGCAAACCTACTTGAGTCAGCGCATGAGCTTTCCCTTTAGCAAAGTAACCTAACCCCAAGCTGGTTATGAAGAAACCGGCGGCAAGTATAGCAGTAAACTTACTAAGAAAGGTAGAGGAACCTTGGCTTCCGAACACAGTATTTGAAGCACCTGCACCGAAAGACGCACCAGCATCCGCACCTTTACCCTGTTGCAACAAAACCAGGGCAACTACGCCCAAGGCAGCCAACAGATGAAAAACGACTACGACTGTTTCCAGCATTTTTTCAGTTTCCCGCGGCGCGACAAATCGCACCGAACTCATCTGCATTCAGGGAAGCTCCACCAATGAGCCCCCCATCGATATCCGGCATGCCGAACAGTTCGACCGCATTGGCCGCCTTCACGCTGCCGCCGTATAGAAGCCGCACACCTTGTGCAACCTCAGAATTCTCTGCCGCCAACTGCGCCCGGATGGCTGCGTGCACATCCTGCGCCTGTTGCGGTGTAGCAGTCAGCCCGGTACCAATGGCCCAGACCGGCTCGTAAGCAATTACTGCCTTTGCAAACGCACCAACACCCAGCTCCTCGATGATGCTGCCCAGCTGACGCGAGACAACTTCAAGAGTTTTGCCAGACTCACGCTGCTCAAGGGTCTCCCCTATGCACAACACCGGAGTCAAACCACAAGCCTGCGCTGCCGCGAACTTGCGATTGAGTGTCCCATCACGCTCGCCCATCATCTGACGACGCTCGGAGTGCCCGACAAGCACATAGGAACAACCCGCATCAACCAACTGACTGGGAGCAATCTCACCGGTCAGCGCACCTTGCATGGCTTCCACCGCAGAATTCTGCGCGCCGACCTGGATCGACTTACCTTTCAAGCCATCAACCACTTGGGTGATATGCAAGCAAGGCGGGAAAACCGCGATATCAACACCGCCAGGCAAGGCCAGGTGACGAAGGCCATTGATCAGCTCAGCGACACTGGCGCGGGTACCGTGCATCTTCCAGTTACCAGCTACCATAGTGCGACGCATGCTGTACCTCGTCGGTCAAAGTGGGCGCAGATGTTACCCAACCACATCATCACTGGCAAGCCGAATTCAGGCGCAAACTTCAGTTACTAGTTTTGCCAGGTCTTCGGCGTGGCCGCGAACCTGCATTTCGTCGTCCCCTTCGACCATAACGCGCACCAGAGGCTCTGTGCCGGACTTGCGCAGCAGTACGCGTCCACGCCCCGCCATTGCCAGGGTTACACGCTCGCACGCCTCTTTGATAGCTGGGTGCTCAATAGGGTTCTCTGCGCCGGAGAAGCGCACGTTAAGCAAGACTTGCGGGCATTTGCGCAGCGCCTGACGCGCCTGGGCCAAACTCTCCTCACGACGGCGCAACGCAAGCAGCACCTGCAACGCAGCAATGATCGCATCCCCCGTGGTGGTGTGCTGGAAGCACACAACATGCCCCGAGTTCTCACCACCTATCTGCCAGTTACGCTCCAGGAGCTCGGCAATGACATAACGGTCACCGACATTGGCACGGACAAACGGAATGCCCAGATCCGCCAGCGCCAACTCAAGCCCCAGATTGCTCATCAATGTACCGACGACACCGCCCTGCAGCTTGTTACGCTCGTGCAGGTCGCGAGCAATGATAAACAACAGGTCATCACCATCCACCACCGCACCCGTGTGATCCACCATCAATACACGGTCACCATCTCCATCAAACGCAATGCCCAGGTCGGCATGCTCAGCGAGCACAGCTGCCTGCAATTGCTCCATATGAGTGGAACCGCAGTTGTCGTTAATGTTCAGCCCATTAGGCTGAGCCGAAAGCACCGTCACGTCCGCACCCAACTCCTTGAAGACGCTCGGAGCAACCTTGTAGGTCGCGCCATGGGCGCAGTCGACAACGATCTTCAGGCCGGCGAAATTAGTGCTGGTGGGTACGCTGCTTTTGCAAAATTCGATATAGCGGCCGGACGCGTCATTAATCCGCGATACCTTGCCCAGCTTGCTGGACTCAACCACCGTCATCGGCGCATCCAACAGCTCTTCAATCATCAGCTCGATTTCGTCCGGGAGCTTGGTGCCCTGACCCGAGAAGAATTTGATGCCATTGTCATCATGGGGGTTGTGCGAAGCACTGATCACGATACCGGCTTCAGCGTGGAAAGTACGCGTCAGATAAGCGATCGCAGGCGTAGGCATTGGCCCCAGCAACATCACATCCGCACCCGCAGCGGACAGCCCGGCCTCAAGTGCGGACTCAAACATGTACCCAGAGATTCGGGTGTCCTTGCCCACCAGGATGCGGCAAGCGCCCATACTGCGGAACGCCATGCCTGCCGCCCACCCCAGTTTGAGCATGAAATCTGGAGTAATCGGAAATTCGCCGACCCGACCACGAATACCATCGGTACCAAAGTATTTTTTAGTCATAAGTGCTCCATCATTCTTATTCGGCTGATTCTACTGCGGCAAGCATACGCACCACATCCACGGTCTCGGCAACATCATGCACACGCAAGATACGCGCTCCCTTGGTGACCGCAAGCGCGGCCAGCGCAAGACCGCCGTAAAGCCGCTCACCCACCGGACGATTCAATGCCAGACCTATCATGCTCTTGCGCGAAACGCCGACCAAGAGAGGCCGACCGAGGGCATGCAATACCTCCATATGCTTGAACAGGCTTAAATTGTGCTGCAAGGTCTTGGCGAAACCAAACCCGGGATCGAGGATGATCTTCTCGGACGCGATGCCGACGCCAGCACATTGCGCGACTCGCTCTGAAAGAAAGCCGCTCACTTCACCCACGAGATCATCGTAATGCGGATTGTCCTGCATATTGCCGGGCTCTCCCAGCATATGCATCAAACACACCGGCAAACCGGTTGCCGCCGCAGCATCAAGCGCGCCATCGCGGCGAAGGGAGCGCACATCATTGATCAGCCCCGCCCCTAGACGCGCTGTTTCGCGCATGACGGCTGGTGTGGATGTATCCACCGAAATGATCACATCCAGCTCACGCGCGATACGCTCGACGATAGGCGCGACACGTTCAAGCTCCTCCAAAGGAGAAACCACGCGAGCCCCAGGCCGAGTGGACTCGCCACCGACGTCAATCAACGTCGCGCCGGCCACAACCATGGCTTCGGCATGACGCAATGCTGCATCAAGCTGACTGAAGCGGCCGCCATCGGAAAAAGAGTCAGGGGTGACGTTAAGAATGCCCATGACATGCGTATGGGCCAAATCAAGAACCCGATTGCCGCAAGGCAACCGGGTGGAGGACAACGCAGAAGTCATTTCAAACCTTAGTGGTCAGCAGCCGGGCCGCCGATCGGGGTTTCAGGGCGCTCGTTATGAACGACTGGCGGGGTGCCAGAAGTGCCCGAACCGCCTTCCCAATCGCGAGGCTCACGAGGTTCGCGGCCCGCCATGATGTCGTCAATCTGATCGGCATCAATGGTCTCGTACTTCATCAGCGCATCAGCCATCGCATCCAGCTTGTCGCGATTATCGGTGAGGATCTGCTTGGCCGTGCCGTAGCACTGGTCAATGATGCTACGTACCTCAGAATCGATCAACTTGGCCGTCTCACCGGAGAAGCTGGCGCTTTGACCGCCACCACCACGCCCCAGGAACACTTCGCCTTCTTCCTCGGCATACATCAGCGGACCGAGCTTTTCCGACAAGCCCCACTTGGTCACCATATTCCGTGCAATCTGACTGGCACGCATGATGTCGTTGGAGGCACCCGTGGTCACTCCATCGAAGCCCAAGGTCATCTCTTCAGCGATCCGGCCGCCATACAGCGAGCAGATCTGACTGATGAGGGCACGCTTGGAAAGACTGTAACGGTCTTCTTCAGGCAGGAACATCGTGACACCCAACGCCCGACCACGAGGAATAATCGAGACTTTGTAGACCGGGTCGTGCTCGGGGACAACGCGACCAACAATGGCATGGCCCGCTTCGTGATAAGCCGTGTTCTGCTTCTCTTTTTCAGACATGACCATGGATTTGCGCTCTGCGCCCATCATGATCTTGTCTTTGGCCAGCTCGAATTCTTTCATTTCAACGATGCGCTTGCCGGTACGGGCCGCGAACAACGACGCCTCGTTCACCAGGTTGGCCAAATCGGCACCGGAGAACCCTGGCGTACCGCGGGCAATCACCGCCGGGGCCACGTCGTCTCCCATTGGTACTTTACGCATGTGCACTTTGAGGATCTGCTCACGACCACGAATGTCCGGCAAACCAACCACAACCTGACGGTCGAAACGGCCTGGACGCAACAGTGCAGGATCCAACACGTCTGGACGGTTGGTCGCTGCGATCACGATGATGCCATCGTTCATCTCGAAACCGTCCATCTCCACCAGCAACTGGTTGAGGGTCTGCTCACGCTCATCATGACCACCGCCCATGCCAGCACCACGATGGCGACCAACGGCGTCGATTTCATCGATAAAGATAATGCAGGGAGCGTGCTTTTTGGCCTGTTCGAACATGTCGCGAACACGGCTGGCGCCTACGCCGACGAACATTTCGACGAAGTCGGAACCGGAAATGGTGAAGAAAGGTACCTTGGCTTCGCCAGCAATCGCCTTGGCCAGCAGGGTTTTACCCGTACCTGGAGGGCCAACCATCAGAACACCACGAGGAATCCGGCCACCCAGACGCTGGAACTTGCCTGGATCGCGCAGGAACTCAACCAGCTCCCCGACTTCTTCCTTGGCTTCATCGCAACCGGCAACATCAGCCAGGGTCGTCTTCACCTGATCTTCCGAGAGCAGGCGTGCCTTGCTCTTGCCGAAGCTCATCGGACCGCCCTTGCCTCCCGCCCCACCTTGCATCTGGCGCATGAAGAACATGAACACGGCGATAATCACCAGGATCGGGAAGCTGGCAACCAGCAACTGAGTCCAGATGCTCTGCTGCTCAGGCTGCTTACCCTCGATGACCACATGGTTGTCCACCAGGTCGCCGATCAGGCCATTGTCCGGAATATTCGGGCGGATGGTCTTGAAACCATCGCCATCGCTGCGCTTGCCAGTGATGACAGCACCATCGACCGTCACGCGCTCAACCTTGCCATCCTTAACTTGTTGGATAAAGTCGGAATAGTTGAGGGTCTGCGGCTCGTTAGGGCTGGAGAAGTTGTTCATCACCGTCACCAGGACAGCCGCGATGATCAACCACAGGATCAGATTCTTTGCCATATCGTTCAATTAACTACCCTCTGAAGCAAGCTCCGCTACTGGCGCGCGCTTCGCATGATATTCACCGGCCTAACTTACTACATTCCTACAACTCTGGCAGGCGCCGTCTGTAACCCTTTGTGAAACTTTGACTACACAATATTCGTAAAGCTTCATGACGAAAGCGATATAAAAAAACCTATCGCCTTCCTCGAATCCCTCAAAACCGCTCTTCGCTCGCCGCACCTTCAACGCCGCGGAAGCCCCGACAGAGCAGGTATTGCTCGCGCGACCTGTCGCGCGAAGAGTCCGGCTTGCGTGTCTGTACCTTGTCGAACAGCTTGCGGATGTTCTTGTGATACTCGTCAAAACCTTCCCCTTGGAAGACCTTGACCAGAAAATCACCACCCGGACGCAATACACGCCCCGCCAGATCCAGCGCCAACTCACAAAGGAACATGGCTCGCGGCATATCAACAGCCGGTAATCCACTCATATTGGGGGCCATGTCGGAAATCACAAGGTCTACCTGCGAATTTCCCACGGCCTCCAGGATCTCGGCCAATACGGAGTCCTGAGTGAAATCGCCGTGCACAAAGGTCACATCGGGGATGCTGTCCATCTCAAGGATGTCGGATGCGATCAACCGACCTTGCCCACCAATCAGACGACTGGTCACCTGGGACCAGCCACCGGGGGCCGCGCCAAGATCAATAACGCTCATGCCAGGGCGAATCAACTTGTCCTTGTCCTGGATCTCCAGCAGCTTGTAGCTGGCCCGGGAACGGTACCCATCCTTTTGCGCCTTTTTGACGTAAGGGTCGTTGAAATGCTCTTGCAGCCACTTAAGGCTAGTTTTGGAACGGGCCACGGGCCACCTCGAAAATAAAACGGGTCGTGATTAACTGGGCGGTCCCGGACTCGCTCGGGTAAACTGGCCGCCGCTTTTTACAAGATCAGACGCAGGGGTCAGATTATGCCGCTCACTCAAGAGCAGAAGAAACAGTACAAATCCATTGGCCACCATCTGAAACCAGTTCTGATTGTGGCAGACAACGGTTTGACTGAAGGTGTGTTAGCCGAACTTGAACGCGCACTGGGCGATCACGAACTGATCAAGATCAAGGTCAACATCCTTGACCGCGAAGCGCGTTTGGCCGCCATCGCAGAACTGTGCAAGGTCGGCAAAGCGGACCTGGTTCAGGTCATCGGCAAGATGGCGCTGCTGTATCGCAAGAACTTCAGCGTCAACAAGCAACTGTCGAACGTACATCGCTTCAAGTAATACAAGGGTTACGGGCGTGCTTCGCGCGCCCCGCCACTCCATCCAGGCGCCGGCTGTATAACCAGCACCAGGCCGGAAAACCCCAGAACAAGATAGCTGAATAACTGCCAGCGCAACGCTTCCGGCAGCCAGACATGCACCACGCAAAACATTGTGCATGCATAAAGCGCCATCAACAGCAGTTGGCCGCGAATATCCCGCCACAAACTCCCCAAGCCCTCAGCCTTGACCAGCACCAATGCCTGGATCGTCACGCACGCCGCCGCAAACCCCACCAGCAACGCACTCAGTAATCCATCAATCTCATCGATCAGTAACGGCGCCAGGCCAATCAGGCCGAGCGCCGGCAGAACACCAATATGCAGCAACCACAAGCCACCCACCCACAGCATCTGGGAGAGCTGCCAAAGCATGGCGCCCGCACGAAGCGGGCGCCGCCTTTCAGACGTGGCGAACTTCAACAATCTCGTACTCAATCACGCCGCCGGGGGTTTTCACAGCCACCACATCACCCTCTTCCTTGGCAATCAAGGCGCGAGCGAGCGGTGAGCCGACAGAGATCTTGCCGAGTTTGAAGTCAGCCTCGTCTTCACCAACGATGTGGTAGACCACGCTTTCGTCAGTTTCAACGTTGGCGATCTCCACAGTCGTACCGAAAATTACTTTGCCGGTCTTCGCAATGGTCGTCACATCGATCACCACCGAATTCTGCAGGCGGCCTTCGATATCACGGATCCGCGCTTCGACCATGCCCTGCTGCTCACGAGCAGCGTGGTATTCGGCGTTTTCCTTGAGGTCACCCAGCTCGCGGGCCGTACCGATGTCCTGGCTAAGCTTTGGACGTACGACCTTGGTCAGATGGGCGTGCTCCTCTTCCAGGGCTTTAAAGCCCTGGACGGTCATTGGGTATTTGGTCATGCCTTCAATCCTGCGTGTAGATCCTGCAAGCGACGCACGGTCTTTTCCGGACCGAACTTGAGCGCTTCACAGATAGCTTCGCCTGCAGCAATGGTGGTGGTGCAGTAGATCTTGTGCTGCAAGGCATTACGACGAATGGAATAGGAGTCCGCGATCGACTGGCGACCTTCAGTGGTGTTGATGATCAAGGTGACTTCGTCATTCTTGATCATATCGACCACGTGCGGACGGCCTTCCGTCACCTTGTTCACGCGACGCACTTTCAGACCAGCCGCTTCGATCAGCTTGGCAGTTCCGGCAGTGGCCACGATTTCGAAGCCCAAGTTGATCAGATCACGGGCAACGCCTGCAACCAGCGGCTTGTCATCATCACGCACGCTGATGAACGCAGTACCACCGGTCGGCAACACTTCACTGGCACCCATCTGGGCCTTGGCGAACGCCTCACCGAAGGTATCGCCCACACCCATCACTTCACCGGTGGACTTCATCTCTGGGCCCAGGATCGGGTCCACACCAGGGAATTTGGCGAATGGGAACACCGCCTCTTTCACACTGTAGAAGTTAGGGATGATTTCTTTGGTGAAGCCGATTTCCTTCAGGGTCTTACCGGCCATCACGCGCGCGGCGATCATAGCCAGGGACACGCCGATGCACTTGGAAACGAATGGCACCGTACGCGACGCACGCGGGTTGACTTCAATGACGTAGATGTCTTCGCCTTGCAGCGCCAACTGGACGTTCATCAGGCCGACAACGCCCAGCTCCAGGGCCATTTTCTTGACCTGTTCGCGCATCTCGTCCTGGATGTGCAGTGGCAGCGAGTACGGCGGCAGCGAGCACGCTGAGTCACCGGAGTGAACACCTGCCTGTTCGATGTGCTGCATGATCGCGCCAATCACCACATCGGTACCGTCGCAAACAGCGTCAACGTCCATTTCGATCGCGCAGTTGAGGAAGTGGTCCAGCAGCACCGGGCTGTCGTTGGACACTTTCACCGCATCACGCAGGTAACGTTTGAGTTCTTCTTCTTCGTAGACGATTTCCATCGCCCGTCCGCCCAGCACGTAGGACGGACGCACCACCAGCGGGTAGCCAATTTTGCTGGCTGCGCGGATGGCTTCGTCTTCGCTGCGCACAGTAGCATTTGGCGGCTGGCGCAGGTTCAGGCGCTCAACCATTTGCTGGAAGCGCTCGCGGTCTTCTGCACGGTCGATGGCATCCGGGCTGGTGCCAATGATCGGCACGCCGGCCGCTTCGAGGGCTCGCGCCAGTTTCAGCGGCGTTTGGCCTCCGTACTGTACGATCACGCCTTTTGGCTTCTCGACACGCACGATTTCCAGCACGTCTTCCAGGGTCACAGGTTCGAAGTACAAGCGATCGGAGGTGTCGTAGTCGGTCGAAACAGTTTCCGGGTTGCAGTTGACCATGATGGTCTCGTACCCGTCTTCGCGCAGAGCGAGCGCGGCGTGTACGCAGCAATAGTCGAACTCGATACCCTGGCCGATACGGTTTGGACCGCCGCCCAGAATCATGATCTTGTCGCGACCCGACGGTGCGGCCTCGCATTCCTCCTCGTAGGTGGAATACAGGTAGGCGGTGTCGGTGGAGAACTCAGCCGCGCAGGTATCAACACGCTTATAGACCGGGAAGATGTCCAGCTTGTGACGGTGCGTGCGCAGGTTCTTCTCGGTTACACCCAACAGCTTGGCCAGGCGCTGATCGGAGAAACCTTTGCGCTTGAGGCGGAACATCATGTCACGGTCGATGCTGGCCAGACCCAGGGTCTTGACCTTCTCTTCTTCCTTGATCAGGTCTTCGATCTGCACGAGGAACCAAGGATCGATCATGTTCATGCCGAAGATGTCTTCGACGGTCATGCCGGCGCGGAAGGCATCAGCGACGTACCAGATACGTTCGGCACCCGGCACAGTCAGCTCGCGCTTGAGGATGCTCATACTTTCCGGGTTGCTCAGGTCGAGCTTCTCGTCCAGACCACACACACCGACTTCCAGGCCGCGCAGGGCTTTCTGCAGGGATTCCTGGAAGGTACGGCCGATGGCCATCACTTCACCCACCGACTTCATCTGGGTGGTCAGGCGCGCGTCAGCCTTGGCGAATTTCTCGAAGGCGAAGCGTGGCAGCTTGGTCACTACGTAGTCGATGGACGGCTCGAAGGACGCCGGAGTCTTGCCGCCGGTGATGTCGTTCGACAGTTCGTCCAACGTGTAACCCACGGCCAGCTTGGCCGCGACCTTGGCGATCGGGAAGCCGGTGGCTTTCGAAGCCAGGGCCGACGAACGCGACACACGCGGGTTCATCTCGATAACGACCATGCGGCCGGTGTCCGGGCAGATGCCGAACTGTACGTTGGAGCCACCGGTCTCCACGCCGATCTCGCGCAATACCGCCAGGGAGGCGTTACGCAGGATCTGGTATTCCTTGTCGGTCAGGGTCTGTGCTGGCGCCACGGTGATCGAGTCACCAGTGTGCACGCCCATCGGGTCAAAGTTTTCGATGGAGCAGACAATGATGCAGTTGTCCTTTTTGTCGCGGACAACTTCCATTTCATATTCTTTCCAGCCGATCAGGGATTCGTCGATCAGCAGCTCTTTGGTCGGCGACAGATCCAGACCACGGGCGCAGATTTCCTCGAACTCTTCACGGTTGTACGCGATACCGCCGCCGGTGCCGCCCATGGTGAAGGACGGGCGGATGATGCATGGGAAACCCAGGGTCTCGAGGACCGCGTTGGCTTCTTCCATGCTGTGGGCGATGCCGGAACGCGGGCACGCCAGGCCGATGGACTTCATGGCCTTGTCGAAACGCGAACGGTCTTCAGCCTTGTCGATGGTGTCGGCGTTTGCGCCGATCATCTCTACACCGAATTTCTCCAGAACGCCTTCGCGCTCCAGGTCCAGGGCGCAGTTCAGCGCGGTCTGGCCGCCCATGGTCGGCAACAGCGCGTCCGGACGCTCTTTTTCGATGATCTTGGCAACGGTCTGCCATTTGATCGGCTCGATGTAGGTCGCGTCGGCCATGGCCGGGTCGGTCATGATGGTGGCCGGGTTGGAGTTCACCAGGATGACGCGGTAACCCTCTTCACGCAGGGCCTTACAGGCCTGTGCGCCGGAGTAGTCGAATTCGCAGGCCTGGCCGATAACGATCGGGCCAGCGCCGAGAATCAGGATGCTTTTTATGTCTGTACGTTTTGGCATGGGTTTGTCACTCAAATCCGCAGGTCAGTCGGCAAGCCGTCTTGAACAATCTTTGAAGAGCCTGCGGGGGCCTCCGAACTTCGGGGCCGCCCGCACGCCGCTCAGTCAGCGTCGCTTGGCCATCTCATTGATGAAACGGTCGAACAGCGGCGCTACGTCGTTCGGGCCCGGGCTGGCTTCAGGGTGGCCCTGGAAGCTGAACGCGCTCTTGTCGGTACGTTCGATGCCTTGCAGGGAACCATCGAACAGCGACTTGTGAATAGCGCGGACATTGCTCGGCAAAGTCGCTTCATCCACCGCAAAACCGTGGTTTTGGCTGGTGATCATTACGACGCCAGTGTCCAGATCCTGCACCGGGTGGTTAGCACCGTGGTGGCCGTGCCCCATTTTCAGGGTCTTGGCGCCGGAGGCCAGGGCCAGCAGTTGGTGACCGAGGCAGATACCGAATACCGGGATCTCGGTCTCCAGCACGTCCTTGATGGCCTGAATGGCGTAGTCGCAAGGTTCAGGGTCGCCCGGGCCGTTGGACAGGAAGACACCGTCCGGCTGCAGGGCCAACACATCGCTGGCCGGGGTTTGTGCAGGCACCACGGTAACGCGGCAACCGCGCTCGACCAGCATGCGCAGGATGTTGTACTTCACGCCGTAGTCATAAGCGACTACGTGATAGGGCAGGTCCGCGGACTCGATAGTCGCGTGACTGTCAGTCTTCAAGTCCCAGACGGTGGAGCGCCACTCGTACTGTTCCTTGGTGCTGACGACTTTCGCCAGGTCCATGCCTTTCAGGCCAGGGAAGCCTTGCGCTGCGGCGATCGCCGCTTCTTCGGAGATAGCGTCACCGACCATGATGCAGCCGTTCTGCGAGCCTTTTTCACGCAGGATGCGTGTGAGGCGGCGCGTATCGATACCGGCGATCGCCACAACGTTGTTGGCTTTCAGGTAATCCGACAGCGACATCGTGTTACGCCAGTTGCTCGCAACCAGCGGCAGATCGCGAATGACCAGGCCGGCGGACCACACGCGGTCAGACTCGACATCTTCCGGCGTTGTACCGGTGTTGCCGATGTGCGGATAGGTGAGGGTAACGATCTGTTGGGCGTAGGAAGGATCGGTAAGGATTTCCTGATAGCCGGTCATGGCGGTGTTAAACACCACCTCTCCAACGGTTTGACCGTCGGCTCCAATGGCTTCGCCGCGAAAAATGCTGCCATCAGCAAGGGCGAGTATGGCTGGCTTAGTCAAGAAGACCTCCCGTAAATAAAGCCTGAAAGGGCGATCGCAGGTTGTAAAAAAGCGGAGTGACGTATGGACACGTCACCCCGCTTCTTCACTGAATTATTCTGCGCGCTTTTAGTGGACACACTAAAGCTGTAGCTTACAGAAAAAGGCTTTTTGGGTCCACCGCTAATGAGCCCTAAAGGCAGGAGAATGCGACAGTACGTCGCTTAGCGGTTAAAAAAGGGGCCTCAGGATAATCCTGAGGCCCCTTTTTAGCTACTGATTAGTGCAAATCCAGCACATCGCGCATGTCATAAAGACCAGGCTCGCGACCGTCCAGCCAGAGCGCAGCACGCACAGCGCCTTTGGCGAAGGTCATCCGGCTGGAGGCTTTGTGCGTGATTTCCAGTCGCTCGCCCTCGGCGGCAAACAACACGGTATGGTCACCGACCACGTCACCACCGCGAACGGTTGCAAAACCGATGGTGTCGCGCGCACGGGCACCGGTATGGCCTTCGCGGCCGTATACCGCCACCTTTGACAGGTCACGACCCAGCGCATCAGCAATCGCCTCACCCATGCGCAGCGCCGTACCCGACGGCGCATCGATCTTGTGACGATGATGGGTCTCGATGATCTCAATATCAGCCTCATCCCCCAGCACACGAGCAGCCATATCCAGCAACTTGAGCGACAGGTTCACACCAACACTGAAGTTCGCAGCAAAGACGATAGGAATATCCTTGCCCGCCTCCACCAGCAGTTGCTTCTGCTCAGCCGTCAAACCCGTAGTCCCGATGACCATGGCCTTGCGGGCCTTACGACAGAATGCGAGGTTTTTCAGCATCACTTCCGGCAGGGTGAAGTCGATCAGCACATCGAATTCGTCAGCCACCTGCTCAAGATTGCCGGACAACGACACGCCGATACGCCCCAGCGAAGCCAACTCACCGGCATCCGCACCGATCAACGTACTGCCCGGACGAACGATCGCCGCCGTCAGCCCAGAGGCCGGCGAGCGCTGCTGCACCGCCTCGACGAGCGTTTTACCCATGCGCCCGGCAGCGCCCATTACGGCTATACGTCGCATACTCAATTCCTTACAGGTCGCCGAAGAAGCGCTTCACGCCTTCGAAGAAGCCAGTGGTTTTCGGTGAATGGGTGTCATCACCCTCCAACGAACTGCGGAACTCTTCAAGCAGCTCGCGCTGACGGCGATTGAGGTTGACCGGCGTTTCCACCGCCACACGGCACATCAAGTCACCCGCACCGCCACCCCGCACCGGCGCAACCCCTTTGCCACGGATACGGAACTGTTTGCCGGTCTGCGTGCCCTCAGGGATCTTGAGCTTCACACGACCATCAAGCGTCGGAATCTCCAACTCACCACCCAAGGCTGCATCGACAAAGCTGATCGGCACTTCGCAGAACAGGTGCTTGCCGTCGCGCTGGAAAATCGAGTGCTCGCGCACATTGATTACCACGTACAGATCGCCCGTTGGACCACCTTGAGTACCCGCCTCTCCTTCACCCGACAGACGGATTCGATCACCGGTGTCGACACCGGCCGGCACTTTAACCGACAGCGTCTTGTACTCTTCGACACGACCTTCGCCGTGGCAGGCATCACACGGATCAGAAATGATCTTGCCCTGACCATGGCAACGCGGACAGGTCTGCTGCACCGAGAAGAAGCCCTGCTGCATACGGACTTGGCCGATACCGCCACAGGTAGGGCAAGTAATGGGCGAGGAACCTTTCTTGGCACCTGAACCGTCACACGGCTTGCAGTTGACCAGCGTCGGTACACGGATATTGACGCTGGTGCCGCGCACGGCTTCTTCCAGGTTCAATTCCAAGGTGTAGCGCAGGTCGCTGCCACGCTGGGCGCCACCACGCTGACCACCTCGACCACCACCGAAGAAGTCACTGAACACATCGCCGAAAATATCGGAGAAATTCTGACCACCAAAGCCGGCACCGCCGCCGCCCATGCTCGGATCGACGCCAGCATGACCGTACTGATCATAGGCCGCACGCTTATTGGGATCAGACAGACATTCGTAGGCCTCATTGGCCTCTTTGAACATTTCTTCGGATTCTTTGCTATCCGGATTACGGTCCGGGTGGTGCTTCATCGCCAGGCGACGGTAAGCCTTCTTCAGGTCCGCCTCACTGGAACCACGCTCCACACCCAACACTTCGTAATAGTCACGCTTTGCCATAAGTCTTTGCACTCTTAAGGACGTTCAGCCAGACCCTCCTGAGCCTTGCCAAACTCGTTGAGCCCCAATACAGGCCCGGACCCAACTCACGTCAATTCAACGATCCTGGTCATTACTGCTTTTTAGCCAGGGACCCGGCCAAAAATGCGGCGTTTATTGTTCGGGAAGCAGGAGCATCCCCGATCACACCGCCAACATGCGAACGCTGTCGCATGCTGTAAAAATTCGCGTACCCCAGACACGCCAACGCGGGAGCAAGCTCCCGCGCGGCGACATCCTACCAGTCACCGCTTGTCAGCGGTCAACCGGGCGAACAGATTACTTCTGCTCTTTGACTTCTTCGAACTCAGCATCGACAACGTCGTCATGCTTGGCTTCAGGCTCTGCTTGTTGCGCAGCGCCATCAGCCGGCTGGCCTTGTTCGGCGTACATTTTTTGAGCAACCGGAGCGGAGACTTTCGACAACTCCTCAACCTTGGCTTCGATGGCAGCCTTGTCGTCGCCTTTAACAGCGGCTTCCAGGGCAACCACGGCAGCTTCGATCGCGGTCTTCTCTTCAGCGGTTACTTTGTCGCCTGCATCAGCGACCATTTTGCGCGTCGAGTGAACCAGAGCATCACCCTGGTTACGGGCACCGGCCAGCTCTTCGAACTTCTTGTCAGCTTCGGCATTGGTTTCAGCATCACGGATCATCTGTTGAATTTCTTCATCAGAAAGACCGGAGTTGGCCTTGATGGTGATCTTCTGCTCTTTGCCCGTTGCCTTGTCTTTCGCGCCGACGTGCAGGATGCCGTTGGCGTCGATGTCGAAGGTCACTTCGATTTGTGGCACACCACGTGGTGCTGGTGGAATCTCAGCCAGGTCGAACTTGCCCAGAGACTTGTTCTGAGCGGCTTGCTTACGCTCACCTTGCAGCACGTGAATAGTCACCGCGCCCTGATTGTCATCGGCAGTCGAGAACACTTGCGATTTCTTGGTAGGAATCGTGGTGTTTTTCTCGATCAGCGCAGTCATCACGCCACCCATGGTTTCGATACCCAAGGTCAGTGGGCTCACGTCCAGCAGCAGCACGTCTTTCACGTCGCCGGCCAGAACGGCGCCCTGGATGGCAGCACCCATGGCAACCGCTTCATCCGGGTTCACGTCTTTACGCGCTTCTTTACCGAAGAACTCAGTTACTTTCTGCTGCACCAGCGGCATACGAGTCTGGCCACCGACCAGAATCACGTCGTTGATGGAGCCAACGTCGATGCCCGCGTCTTTCAACGCAATGCGGCAAGGTTCGATGGTGCGCTGAACCAAGTCTTCAACCAGTGCTTCCAACTTGGCGCGAGAAATCTTCACGTTCAAGTGCTTAGGACCGGTGGCATCCGCAGTGATGTACGGAAGGTTAACGTCGGTCGACATGCTCGAGGACAGTTCGATCTTGGCTTTCTCGGCAGCTTCCTTCAGACGCTGCATCGCCAGCGGATCACCCTTGAGGTTCATGCCGCTTTCTTTCTTGAACTCGTCAACGAGGTAGTCGATCAGACGGATGTCAAAGTCCTCACCACCCAGGAAGGTGTCACCGTTGGTGGCCAACACTTCAAACTGGTGCTCGCCGTCGACTTCTGCGATCTCGATCACGGATACGTCGAAGGTACCGCCACCCAGGTCATAAACGATGACAGTGTGGTCGCCTTTGGCCTTGTCCATACCGTAAGCCAGTGCGGCTGCGGTCGGTTCGTTGATGATACGTTTTACATCCAGACCAGCGATGCGGCCCGCGTCTTTAGTCGCCTGACGCTGACTGTCGTTGAAGTAGGCAGGAACGGTGATCACCGCCTCGGTCACTGCTTCGCCCAAATAGTCTTCGGCAGTTTTCTTCATCTTTTTCAAGACTTCAGCCGAGATCTGTGGCGCAGACATTTTGTTGCCATTCACTTCGACCCAGGCGTCACCGTTGTCAGCCTTGGCGATTTTGTACGGCACCATCTTGATGTCTTTCTGTACGACTTCTTCGTCGAACTTACGACCGATCAGACGCTTTACCGCGTACAGGGTGTTATGCGGGTTGGTCACAGCCTGGCGCTTCGCCGACTGACCAACGAGGATCTCGCCATCGTTGGCATAAGCGATGATCGACGGCGTAGTACGCGCGCCTTCAGCGTTTTCGATAACTTTAGCTTTGCCGTTTTCCATGACCGAGACGCACGAGTTGGTGGTCCCCAGGTCGATACCGATAATTTTGCCCATGATTTACTCTCCCGAAACTTGAATTTGGTTGCCGCAGCAGTTGTGGCTAACTGCGGTAGCACTTAAACGCTTGACTTATAAATGGGGGCCTTGCGACGTATTTCAAGCCTGCTCATCAATAGAAGGCGAAACCGGCGCCGGCGCCTTGCTGACAACAACCATCGCCGGGCGCAGCAAGCGACCATTGAGCAGATAACCTTTCTGGAAAACCTTCAACACGCTGTTGGGCTCAAGGTCATGACTTTCCTGCATGGCCATTGCCTGGTGATGCTCAGCGTTAAACGGCTCGCCGCCTTGCGGGTCGATGGCTTCCAGCTGATAACGCTTCAGGGTGTCCTGGAACATTTTCAGGGTCAGCTCGATCCCTTCGCGCATCGGACGGATGTTTTCGTCGTCCGGGTTGGATAACTCAAGGCCACGCTCCAGGCTGTCGATGATCGGCAGCAAGTCACTGGCGAACTTTTCCAATGCGAACTTGTGAGCTTTTTCTACATCCTGCTCGGCACGGCGGCGGACGTTCTGCAGATCAGCGGCAACACGCAAAGACTGATCCTGCGCAGCGACCAACTGCTCTTCGAGCACTTGCACACGAGTTGCCAGTTCATCACCGACGGCCGAATTGGCGTCTGGAGTTTGCGTATCCTGCGTCTGTTCGTCAGCCATAGTTCTCTCCTTTCAAAATCATGCGCGATCTCAACTCACGCTTCTGTTCCGGTATATGGGGCCACAATTTCCAGGTTCAAGGGCGGGGGCGTTACCAAAAGACTTTCCTGTGCCCTGAGTCAATTCCTCCACTTAAATTCTTTCTGGCACTAAGAAAAAGCACTAATCAAGCAAATCGAGCTAAGCACCCGGATTGTCAGCCCAAGACAAAACACTGTATAAATAACCATACCTAACACCTGGGAGCGCCGTCATGCTCGTTCACCTGTCTGTACATAACTACGCCATCGTTGAACATCTGGATCTCGAGCTGGATCGCGGGATGAGCGTAATCACAGGCGAAACGGGCGCCGGCAAGTCGATCATGCTTGACGCCCTGGGCCTGACCCTGGGCGACCGCGCCGACAGTGGCGTAGTGCGCCCCGGCGCCGACAAGGCCGACATCCTGGCCACGTTCGACCTGTCAGACATTCCCGAAGCCGAAACCTGGCTGACCGAACGCGACCTGAATAATGAAGGCCCCTGCATTCTGCGACGGGTCATCACGGCCGAAGGGCGCTCCCGCGGCTATATCAATGGGACACCCTGCCCCCTGGGTGACCTGAAAGCCCTGGGTGAGTTGCTGATCGATATCCATAGCCAGCACGAACATCAATCCCTGCTCAAAACCGATACCCATCGCCGCCTGCTCGACGAATACGCAGGCGCCACTGACCTTGCCCGCCAAGTTCAATTGGCCGCGCAACGCTGGCGCCAGACACGCCAGGAGCTGGACCGCCTCTCCAACTCGGGCGATGAGCAACGTGCACGGCACCAACTCCTCAGCTACCAGCTTGAAGAACTGGAAAGCCTGAACCTTGGCGAAACGGAGCTGGAACAGCTTGAGCAGGAACACAAAAACCTCACCAATGCCGAAACGTTGCTGGGAATCTGTCGACAAGTCGTGGAGCAATGCAGCGAAAGCGATTCCGGCAATGTGCTCAATGCGCTTACGGCCAGTCTCAACCGCTTATCCAGCGTTAACAGCGCCTCAGGCTCGCTGAGCGAAGCGACTACTTTGCTGACCAGTGCGCAAATCCAAGTCGAAGAGGCCGTGGGCGAGCTGAATCGCTTTCTCGATCACTTCGACGCTGACCCGGCGCGCCTGCAGGAGATTGAAGAACGCCTGGACACCATCTATACGCTGGCGCGCAAACATCGTATCCAACCCACAGAAGTGGCAGCGATGCAGCAAAAGCTGCTGGATGAAATCGAAACCCTGAACGCCAATGACGAATCCATTGAGCGACTGGGAGAAGAGCTCGCCTCGTTCGCCCGTCATTATCAAGAGAAAGCCCGCGAACTGAGCAACCTTCGCCAGCAAGCCGCCAAAAGCCTTGCCGGCGCCGTTGAGCAGGAAATTCAACGCCTGGGCATGCCGGGCGGACGATTTACCATTGAGCTACGCGCCAATACCAACACTGAATTGCAGCCCCATGGCCTGGAACAGGTGGAACTGCTGGTCAGCGCCAACCCAGGGCAACCGCTCAAGGCGCTGGCAAAAGTTGCGTCTGGCGGTGAGCTCTCGCGAATCAGCCTGGCGATTCAGGTGATTACCGCACAGACCTCACGTGTACCGACGCTGGTGTTCGACGAGGTGGATGTGGGTATCGGTGGCCCGACTGCGGAAATTGTTGGCCAACTGCTGCGCCGCCTTGGAGATCGAGGCCAGGTGCTTACGGTTACCCACTTGCCGCAAGTGGCAGCACAAGGGCACCAGCACTTGTTTGTGCATAAGGTCAGAGGCAGTGATGCAACGCATACAGCCGTGTCCAAGCTGAACAAGTCCGAACGCGTAGAGGAAGTGGCGCGGATGCTAGGAGGCATCGATTTGACGAAAGAGTCTTTGGCGCACGCAAAAAAAATGGTCGTTGCGACCAAGGCCTGAAGACTTTTTCGCCTCATATATAAAGCACGAAGGCGACCCTGGGGTCGCCTTCGATCGTTTCGCAAAGCAATTTTGCGTCGTTTTTACTTTTTCTTACGGATGTACAGCACCAGATTATGGTCCACCAAATCGAACCCATGCTCCTCAGCAATCTGATGCTGGAGCTTCTCGATTTCCGGACTGGTGAACTCGATTACCTCGTTGGTATCCAGGTCAACCATGTGGTCATGATGACCACCGTCAGCCAATTCGAATACTGCATGACCGCCGTCGAAATTATGACGAACCACCAGCCCTGCGGCTTCAAACTGGGTCAGTACACGGTAAACCGTGGCCAGACCGACGTCTTCGTTAGACTCCATCAGCGCCTTGTAAACGTCTTCGGCACTCATGTGACGTTGCTCAGCAGAATCGAGCATTTGTAGAATCTTGACTCGTGGCAGAGTCACTTTAAGACCGGCTTTGCGTAGTTCGCTATTTTCAACCATGGTTAGCTTTCTCGCGGATGCTGCTTCGCAGCTTCTCTTAATACGGGTATGATCGGCGTTTACGTTGTCCCAGCCAAGATAGTGGAAGTCGCCCACCGATGCAAAACACCAAGCTCTTGCTAACCAGTTTCACCTTTGTGGGACTGCTCGCACTCGCCGGTTGTTCATTCCCCGGGGTTTACAAAATCGACATCCAGCAGGGCAATGTCGTCACGCAGGACATGATAGACCAGTTACGCCCGGGAATGACCCGACGGCAAGTACGGTTTATTATGGGCAACCCCCTGCTGACCGACACTTTTCACGCCGATCGCTGGGATTATCTCTACAGCCTGCAGCCTGGTGGCGGTGAACGCCAGCAGGAACGCGTCAGCGTCATTTTCAATGGCAATGACCAGCTCGTCAGCCTGTCCGGGGACTTCATGCCTGGCGTGAGCCGCGATGAAGCCCTGCTCGGCAAAGATAACGGCACTAACGTGACTGCGCCCGCGCAGGAAGGCGAGAAGCCGAAGTCCGAAGTCCCGGCCAAGCCCGGCTCCTTGCTCGACAAGATCCAGAAAGACGTCGACGGGGTGGAAACCGTTCCAGTCCCGACGCCACAGCCTCTGGACACCAGCCCGCAGTAACTTCGCGGCGCTCACAAAAAAGCCCGGCATGCTGGGCTTTTTGTTGCCTGTGGTTTGGCGACTCTACAGACCTCGCTGTTTAGCCAGTGCCGCCTTGGCTGCACGCAACCTGCGCACTTCCTTCGGATCGGCCAGCAGAGGACGGTAGATCTCGATACGGTCGCCCGCTTGCACAGCGCGCACCTCAGGATCTGCGACCACCTTGCCGAATATCCCCAAAGGGCAATCAGCCAGATCCAGTTCAGGAAACCGCTCACCAATGCCTGACGTGCGCACCGCCGCCCGCACACTGGTGCCCGCCGCCACCGCCACCATCAGCAAGACCTGATGATCGACAGCGGCATACACAACCTCAATCTCAACCATGCAGTTGCTTGGCCCGCTGGCAGAACGCATCCACCAGGGTATTGGCCGCCTGATTGAACAACGGACCCAGCGTCGCGCGCACAATCGGCCCCGCGTAATCGAACGATAGGTCCAGGCTGATTTTGCACGCCTTGTCAGTCAGCGCCTTGAACACCCAGACGCCGTGCAACTGGGTAAACGGCCCCTCCTGCAGGTTCATTTCAATAGACTTGCCAGGCACCAACACATTGCGCGTCACAAAATGCTGGCTGAGCCCGCCCTTGGCCACCCCCACACTGGCGACCATGTGCTCATCACTGTTTTCCAGCACTTCGGCGGTGGAGCACCAAGGCAGGAATTCCGGGTAACGCGCCACGTCGTTGACCAGGTCATAAAGCGCCTGCGCCGGATAAGGCAGCAGGGCCGAACGTTGAATATGCGTCGTCATGTGTGCGTCATTTCCACAGCTGAGCAGCAAACATCGCGAAAGAACAGCCCGATTCGCGAGAGAAAAAAACCAAAGAACTGCCCGCATTGTCCGGGATTCGTCCAACACGCTCAAGCACGCAGGTTGACCGTAGCCGACACGCTCGCAACTCCCTATAATGCCGCCCCTATGGCTAAACAAAAGAAACACCCTACAGGGACCATCGCGCAAAATAAAAAGGCGCGACACGATTACTTCATCGAACATCGTTTCGAGGCTGGTCTGGTCCTGGCCGGCTGGGAAGTAAAAAGTCTGCGCGCCAGCAAGCTGCAACTGGTCGACAGCTACGTATTGCTCAAGGACGGTGAGGCATGGCTGCTCGGCAGTCATATCACGCCACTGACCACCGCGAGCACCCACGTGATTGCCGACCCGGTGCGTACACGCAAGCTGTTGCTCAATGCCCGCGAACTGGAAAAGCTCGCCGCCGCCGTACAGCAGAAGGGCTATGCCTGCATCTGCCTGTCTTGGTATTGGAGCAAGCACCTGGTCAAGTGTGAGATCGCACTGGGCAAGGGCAAGAAGGAATACGACAAGCGCGATACCGAGCGCGAGCGTGATTCCAATCGTGAGCTGCATCGCGCCGTGCGCAACAAGGGCAAGGAAGACTAATCCTTGTAACGATGTGGCCTTGGGAATCCCCCCTGGCTACATCCCCTTGCGCCGCTCCGCACGCGCGACGCGCTGAACCTCCTGACGCACTTCCTCCAACACCTCCTGCACATACTCCAAGTGACGCGTCGACACTTCTCGTGCCTGCTCCGCGCGCCCCTCGATAATCGCCAGGTACAGATCCCGATGCTGACTGATCAGCATGTCGCGGGTTTCCGTGCGCTGCTGGTACATCCCGCCAATGTTAGTCACCACGTTGCGCTTAAGCAGGTCGAACAACCCGCGAATAGTGTGCAGCAACACCGCGTTATGACTGGCCTCGGCAATGGCCAAATGAAACCTCGCATCCGCCGCGCCCTCCTCCGCCCGACTCACTTCGTCGACGCGCGCATAACAATCCTGCAGCGCATCGAACGCCGCCGTCAGCCGCTCACGGTCGACTTCGGTCGCGCGTAACGCCGCGTAATAAGCACACGACGCTTCAAGGGTTTGACGAAACTCCAACAGGTCGCGCTGCGCCTCGGGGTTGTTTTCCAGCAGGTGAAGCAGTGGATCGCTGAAGGTGGACCCCAGGGACTCTGCAACATAATTGCCGCCCCCCTGACGACTCACCAAGAGCCCCTTGGCCGCCAGCTTCTGAATCGCCTCGCGCAGCGAAGGGCGCGACACACCGAACCGTTCGGCCAACGCGCGCTCAGCCGGCAAGCGCTCGCCAGACTTCAGCGTGCCCTCAAGGATCATGCCCTCGAGCTGCTCGACAATATCGTCAGACAAACGGCGCTGACGCACCAGATCAAACCCCATAACTCGCTCTCCACCATCCCGACCACTCGCCGGGGCCTCTATTCTGGCCTATCACCGCATTTCCAGCACCTATCAGAACGCCTTCGCTTTACCCGATCAGATGGGCCAACCGCTCACCTACGACCAAAGTTTCTCAGGCGGCAAATTGACACATCCCCCCGAAGGCTTTTAACCTAGCCCACAGCGATTGTAAATTGGTATTACCAATTATCCAAGCTGACCAAACAACAACAATCAGGGGCCACCCCATATGCAAACCTGGCAACAGCTTTACAGCCCACTCGGCAGCCTCGGCCTGTCCGCATTGGCCGCCGTCATCCCGATCGTATTCTTCTTCCTGGCCCTGGCCGTGTTTCGCCTCAAAGGTCATGTGGCCGGCAGCATCACGCTGGCTCTGTCGATCCTGGTCGCGATCTTCGCCTTCCAGATGCCCGTGGACATGGCACTTGCCGCCGCCGGCTATGGATTTGCCTATGGCCTGTGGCCCATCGCGTGGATCATCGTCGCGGCGGTGTTCCTCTACAAACTCACCGTCAAGAGCGGCCAGTTCGAGATTATTCGCAGCTCGGTGCTCTCGATCACTGACGACCAACGCCTGCAAGTGTTGCTGATCGGCTTCTGCTTCGGGGCCTTCCTCGAAGGGGCTGCAGGTTTCGGCGCACCCGTGGCGATCACCGCCGCGCTGCTGGTGGGCCTGGGCTTCAATCCGCTGTATGCAGCAGGCCTGTGCCTGATTGCCAACACGGCCCCTGTCGCCTTTGGCGCACTGGGCATCCCGATCATCGTTGCAGGCCAAGTGACCGGCATCGATGCATTCAAAATCGGCGCTATGACCGGCCGCCAACTGCCGCTGCTGTCGCTGTTCGTGCCGTTCTGGCTAGTGTTCATGATGGACGGCTTGCGCGGCGTTCGCGAGACCTGGCCGGCAGCGCTCGTAGCAGGCCTGAGTTTTGCCATCACCCAATACTTCACGTCCAACTTCATCGGCCCGGAACTGCCGGACATCACCTCGGCCCTGGCCAGCCTGATTTCCCTGACGCTGTTCCTTAAAATCTGGCAACCCAAGCGCACCGCAGGCGCGCAGATCGCCGGCGCCACCTCTGGCGTGGCGGTCACCGCCAGCGCCGGCGGCTTCGGCTTGCCACGCAGCACCATCGCCTCGCCCTACAGCCTGGGACAGATTGTCAAAGCCTGGTCGCCGTTCCTGATTCTCACCGTGCTCGTCACCATCTGGACGCTCAAACCGTTCAAGGCGATGTTCGCCGCCGGTGGCTCGATGTACAGCTGGGTCTTCAACTTCGCGATCCCGCACCTGGATCAGATGGTGGTCAAGGTCGCGCCCATCGTCACCAATCCAACCGCGATTCCAGCGGTGTTCAAGTTGGACCCGATTTCAGCGACCGGCACCGCGATCTTCTTCTCCGCATTGATTTCGATGCTGGTACTGAAAATCAATCCAAAAATTGGTCTTACCACTTTAAAAGAGACCTTCTACGAGTTGCGCTGGCCGATCCTGTCCATCGGCATGGTGCTGGCCTTCGCTTTCGTCACCAACTACTCCGGCATGTCTTCGACCATGGCGCTGGTATTGGCCGGCACCGGGGCAGCCTTCCCGTTCTTCTCGCCATTCCTTGGCTGGCTGGGGGTTTTTCTGACAGGCTCCGACACGTCGTCCAACGCCCTGTTCAGCTCGCTGCAAGCCACTACTGCGCACCAGATCGGCGTCAATGACACCCTGCTGGTCGCCGCAAACACCAGTGGCGGCGTGACCGGCAAGATGATCTCGCCACAGTCGATTGCCGTGGCCTGCGCCGCGACAGGCCTGGTGGGCAAAGAGTCGGACTTGTTCCGCTTCACCCTCAAACACAGCCTGTTTTTCGCCACCATCGTCGGCCTGATTACCCTGGCTCAGGCCTACTGGCTTACCGGCATGCTGGTGCATTAAAGCCACAAGCAATAGGGTAAGAAACGACGCCGGGCAGTCATCCCGGCGTCGGTTTTGCGCAATCGTGTTAATACGGCGCCCTGGGGGTGCTGAGCCTGGAGGCCCCATGAGTCTGCCCGCCGCTTTCCTTACTGACGTCGCACAGTTGATCCCCAAGGATCGACGCTTCGACGACCCGCTTTCCACCTTGGCTTTCGGCACCGACGCCAGTTTTTACCGATTGATCCCACGACTGGTAATCCGCGTGGAGTCGGAAGACGAAGTCGTCGCGCTGCTGCAATGGGCACAGCGTGACCGCGTACCGGTGACCTTTCGCGCGGCAGGCACCAGCCTGTCGGGCCAAGCGATAAGCGACTCGGTGCTGATCGTCTTGGGCGACAACTGGAACGGCCGCGAAATTCGCGGGCAAGGTACGCAGATCCGCCTGCAACCCGGCGTCATCGGCGCCCAGGCCAATGCTTGGCTGGCCCCCTACGGGCGCAAGATCGGGCCAGACCCTGCGTCGATCAATGCCTGCAAGATCGGCGGTATCGTCGCCAACAACGCCAGCGGTATGTGCTGCGGCACCGCACAAAATACCTATCACACCCTGGCGGGCATTCGCCTGGTGCTCGCCGACGGCAGCCGCCTGGACACTGAAGATGCCGCCAGTGTCAGCGCCTTTCGCAAGCAGCACGGCGCACTGCTTGAGCGCCTGGCGACATTGGGCCGTGAGACGCGGGCAAACGCCGAATTGGCTGCAAAAATTCGCCACAAATATCGTCTGAAAAACACCACCGGCCTGTCACTCAACGCCCTGGTGGATTTCGATGAGCCACTGGATATTCTCAGCCACCTGCTGGTAGGTTCCGAAGGCACGTTGGGGTTTATCAGTGCCGTCACTTACGACACTGTGGTCGATCACCCCAACAAAGCCTCGGCGTTGATCGTGTTCCCAGACGTCGAGACCTGCTGCAACGCGGTAACCGTGCTGAAAACCCAACCGGTTTCGGCCGTGGAGCTGCTGGACCGACGCAGCATGCGCTCGGTGCAGAACAAGCCGGGCATGCCGGCTTTCGTACAACACCTGTCGGAAAACGCCTGCGCGCTGCTCATCGAATCCCGCGCCGCGTCCTCCTCGTTACTGCATGAACAACTGGCGCTGATCATGGCGTCCCTGGCCTCTTTCCCAGTGGAAAAGCAGGTCGACTTTACCGAAGACCCTGTAGAAAACGCTCGGCTGTGGGCCATCCGTAAAGACACCTTCCCCGCCGTCGGCGCCGTGCGCAAAACCGGCACCACGGTGATCATCGAAGACGTCACCTTCCCGGTCGAACAATTGGCCATCGGCGTGAACCGCCTGATTGCCCTGTTCGACAAACACCGCTACGACGAAGCCATCCTGTTCGGACATGCGCTGGAAGGCAATCTGCACTTCGTGTTCACCCAAGGCTTCAACAGCGCCGAAGAAGTCACACGCTACCAAGCGTTCATGGACGACGTTGCACACCTGGTGGCGGTGGAGTTCGGTGGCTCACTGAAAGCCGAGCACGGCACCGGCCGCAATATGGCGCCTTTCGTGGAATTGGAATGGGGCAGCGATGCCTACCAGTTGATGTGGCAACTCAAGCGTCTGCTCGACCCCAACGGCATACTCAACCCGGATGTGGTGCTCAGCGAGGACCCGCAGATTCACCTCAAGCACCTCAAGCCGCTGCCGGCGGCCGATGAACTGGTGGACAAGTGCATCGAGTGTGGCTTCTGTGAGCCGGTGTGCCCGTCCAAAGGGCTGACCTTAAGCCCGCGCCAGCGCATCGTGATCTGGCGTGACATCCAGGCAAAAAAACGCGCCGGCGTCGATACCACCGACTTGGAAGAGGCCTATCACTACCAAGGCATCGAGACCTGCGCCGCCACCGGGCTGTGTGCCCAACGCTGCCCCGTAGGCATTAATACCGGCGACCTGGTGAAAAAGCTGCGTAGCCATGACGCTGACCGTACGAAAACCGCCGAATGGCTCGCCACCCATTTCGCCACCGCCTTGCAAGGCGCGCGTTTTACCCTGCACGTGGCCAACGGCGCGCGCATGCTGCTGGGCGCACCGCGCCTGGCGAAGTGGTCGGCGGCGGTGACTACCCTGTCCAAAGGGCAGATCCCGCAGTGGTCTGACGCCATGCCACAACCGGAGAAGGCCATTCGCTTCAGCCCACCTGTGACAGACGAACGACCACGGGTGGTCTACCTGGCGGCATGCGTATCGCGGGCAATGGGCCCAGCCGCCGACGATAAAGAGCAGATGTCGCTGCACGACAAAACCCGTGGCCTGCTGGAAAAAGCCGGTTACCAGGTTGTCTTTCCCGACAACCTGGACAGCCTGTGCTGCGGCCAACCTTTCGCCTCCAAAGGGTACGCCGAACAGGCAGAGCATAAGCGCCAGGAGTTGATCGGCGCGCTACTGCATGCAAGCCGTGGCGGTCTGGACCCTATCTATTGCGACACCAGCCCCTGCACCCTGCGCCTGGTACAAGACATCAGCGAAACGCGTCTGGACCTCTATGACCCCGTACGCTTTATCCGCACGCACCTGATGGATCGGCTCGACTTCACCCCTCAGGAAGCGCCGATCGCCGTGCACGTCACCTGCAGCACCCAGCACCTGGGCGAAAGCCAGGCGCTGATCGACCTGGCCCGGCGCTGCGCCAAAACCGTGGTCATTCCGGAAGGCATCCATTGCTGCGGATTCGCGGGCGACAAAGGCTTCACCACACCGCAACTCAACGCCCACTCGCTGCGCAGCCTCAAAGACGCGGTGCAGCATTGCAGCGAAGGCATCTCAACCAGCCGCACCTGCGAGATCGGCCTGAGCCAGCATGGCGGCATCGATTACCACGGGTTGGTGTATCTCGTGGACCGCGTAACACAGGCACGCGCGCACTGACCCTGCAAAAAAACAGAACCCCTGCGCGCCGGCGCAGTCATCTGCATAGGCCTCGACGAACGAGGCCCTTCAGTGATGTCGCTGGCAGCCCCTGAACGCCAGCAGCGTCGAGCCCTTTTACGCAAGGAGACACCCCATGAAGCGTTCCGCTCTTGCTGGCTTGTTCATTACTGCTGCGATGTTGACCTCCCCTGCCTTTGCGGCGGGTGAGGCCGACCTGTGCAAGATCAACCTGGATAAAATCAACAACGGCAAAGCACTGCTCGCCACCGACACCAGTGGCAAAAGTGGCGAGGTCGACACGGCCGTCTCCCAGGCGAAGGCCGCCCACGCCGCCGGTGATGACAAAAAATGCATCGAGATCACCTCCAAGGCGCTGCAGGACCTGCAGAACATGGACAAAGGCGGCGAATAGGCGCGAGGCCAACCTTCGGGTTGGCCTTCCGTGACCATTTGGCGTACACTGCACAGGCTTGTCACTCACTATGAAACAACGAGTTACAAGCACGGGGCCGTTTAGGATTCGACGCCGGTCGCGAAACTTTAGGTGCATGCCGAGTTGGTAACAGAACTCGTAAATCCACTGTTGCAACTACTTATAGTTGCCAATGACGAAAACTACGGCCAGGAATTCGCTATCGCTGCGTAAGCAGCCTTAGACCTGAGCTTCTGGTACCTTCGGGTCCAGCAATCACCAGGGGATGTCTGTAAACCCAAAGTGATTGTCATATAGAACAGAATCGCCGTGCAGTACGTTGTGGACGAAGCGGCTAAAACTTACACAACTCGCCCAAAGCACCCTGCCCTTCGGGTCGCTGAGGGTTAACTTAATAGAAACGGCTAAGCATGTAGTACCGACAGCGGAGTACTGGCGGACGGGGGTTCAAATCCCCCCGGCTCCACCACTTGATCATCTAAAGACGTCCACGGACGTCTTTTTTTGTGCCTGAAATTCAGTGAAATAACGGGTTTAAGCGCTACTGGGGCTCCGTGGAGTTTTCTGAGCCCCAGCCGTTTGGGTATTTCAAATGGTATCCCAGGCTTTCTCGTGCCAATTTTTGAAATACCAAAACGGGTCACAGGCAGCTCTCATGCCCGCTCAGGCCCATCGCCTAGCTGCGCGACTAAGCCGGCCACCAGCATTGCGACTCACTCTTCAGCGAAGTAATCACTGTCCAGCTGCTTCACTTCATAGACCTGCTTAACGCTCACACCCAAGTTGTTTTCCACCATCAACCGCGCCAGCTCAATACCGTCGATCAATACCACTTTGATATCCAGCCCCAGCGCCGCAGTGCGGGCGCCTTCGGAAAACTCCGAGGTGGTGATGAACACGCCCTTACGCGCACGCTGGCGAGTCAATGCGCCGATAAACTTGTCGATTTCCGGACGATGCACCGTATTGGCCCAGCGTTTGGCCTGCAGATAGATCACATCGAGACCTAGCTTGTCTTCTTTGATGATGCCGTCGATACCATCATCGTTGGTCGCTTGGGTCGCTTTGCCAGCCTCTTTACGCGAGCCGCCGTACCCCATAGCAATCATGAGATCGACCACTAACCGTTCAAAGAAGCGGGGGGTGGCCAGCCGGACTTGCGTCAGCAGCTCATCTGCCAGGGACTGCATCAGTGCTTGATGCGCCTCAGCCAACTGCTCGTCTGGCGTGGTTTCGGCAATACCAACGCTCAGCAGGGATGGCGCGTCGACTGATTGCGGTTTGGCCGTATGGAAGTCCGCAAACTCGGGAAACTGCTTTAACCAGCTCACCGTGATGCGCTGCGGGCCGTTGGTCAACGCATCAAGACCACGCGGGGTAATTTGCACCATGCCTTTAACCGGAATGCACAGCAGCCCGGCCTTATTCAAATAGGTACGAGCCCAGCCCACTCGGTTGTTGATTACCGTCTGCTGACCAGACGGCAGGCGCTCCTTGCGTTCGTCCTCGGTCAATTGAAATTGGTCAGCCATCCGTTCGCGCAGCTCATTGAGCGGCAGCGGCGCACCGTTCTGCACGGTGCTTAACACCGGGCGCATCACACTTTGAAAATCCGGAATTGCCACGGTTACTCCCTAATTCTGGCGGCCGATTTAGATCCCGTCCGCGCGGCTCTTCGTTTCGTTATCCAAGACTTCCAGTGACAGTGACGACTGATGCGCTCGGCGATGCCGGTAAGGTACTGCAACTGATCGTCGTCGCTCACTTCGGCACCGAAGATATCATTTAACGTTTGGATGAATTCTGACAACCGTTTCTTCTGCGGTCCATGCGGCTTACCGCTCCCAACGTCACCGCCGGGTTCGACGGTGTATTTGCCCATTTCCTCGTTCCCCTCGCGCTAGCCATCGCGCCGCCTCACTCAACTCTGCAACCAATCACGAACACCAAAAACACCGAAGTTCGCAACTTTATTACACCGCCTCATTCAATCTTAATAAGTCTCAACTAAAACTAGTAACTTAGCCAACTATCTATTTTCAACCCATCAATCGAATAGCCCTTCCCCGCCCCCCTATTGCTTTAACGATAAACCCACCCATTATTTCTCTTCACATATATTTTACATTCCCACACATATGCTAATGTCATTAAGACATCACCACTGTTTAAGCCAAGACCAAGGGGGCGTGTATGGCAGGTGTAATGGCATCCGTAAACAGCCGCACGCAACTGGTCGGCCAGAACAGACTGGAACTATTGCTATTTAGATTCAACGACCATCAGTTGTATGGCATCAATGTCTTTAAAGTCAGGGAAGTTATTCGCTGCCCCAAGTTGTCTCTACTACCAAAGTCTAATAACAACATTTGTGGCGTGGCCAATATTCGGGGCACGTGTATTCCGATTCTAGACCTGGCGATGGCGACTGGGCTGCCGGGTATCACGGATAAGGAAAGCGCTTTTATCATCCTTACGGAGTACAACAACCGCGTTCAAGGCTTCTTGGTGTACGCCGTCGAGCACATCGTCAATTTGAACTGGGAAGACATTCATCCGCCGCCCAAGGGCAGCGGCGATAACAATTATCTGACGGCGGTGACTCGAAGCGATGACCGCCTGGTAGAGATCATTGATGTCGAAAAGGTGCTGACGGAGATCTCGCCGTCCAGCGAAGAAATTTCCTCAGGCGTGCTGGACGACGACGTCACCCAGCGGGCTCGTCATCTGCGTGTGTTGACCGTGGACGATTCGATGGTGGCGCGTAAACAGGTCACCCGCTGCCTGGAGACGGTCGGTGTCGAAGTGGTCGCCTTGAACGATGGTCGCCAGGCGTTGGACTACCTTCGCACCATGCTCGACGAGGGGCGCAAGCCGGAGAAGGAGTTTTTGATGATGATTTCCGACATCGAAATGCCGGAAATGGACGGCTATACCTTGACCGCCGAAATCCGCAGCGACCCACGCATGGCTGCCTTGCACATTGTGCTCCACACCTCGCTGTCGGGTGGGTTCAACCAGGCCATGGTCAAGAAAGTCGGGGCCGATGACTTCCTGGCGAAGTTTCAACCGGACGATCTCGCCGGCCGCGTGGTCGCGCGCATCAAGGCAACGATCCCGGGCTGACGCTTAAAACAACACACCTCAAGCCAAGGAGGCTGCCGAGAACAGTAATAAAAAGAACATCAACAGAGGGCATGCCATGTTGAAATGTAATGAGCTCAATGATCAGACGCCTGATGGCGAAACCAAGCCATTTTGGCGGGACCGGGTGCCAAGCGCCCAGCCTGACGCCCCGTGCGCCATGGGGTGCGGTGCCCAACCCGGCGATGCGGGGTCCTCGTCTGCTCCGGCCGTCGCAACGCCAAATCCCCCCACGTCCATGCAGGATGAACTGGTCGCCGCGCAAGCCATCTGTGGCCGCGCCAAGACCGCCGTGGTCGAAATGTTCGGTCATGCCCGCATGGGCAGGGCCTTGGAACTGGAAAGCGTCAGTGCACTGGTCGAAGATATTTCCAATTCGATCGCACGCCATCCCGATGCTTTTATCAGCCTGGCACGCTTGAAGAGCATCGACGACTACACCTACATGCACTCGGTTGCCGTGTGCGCATTGATGATTGCCGTGGGCAACCAGTTGGGCCTCTCCAACGCAATGATCCGCAGGGTCGGGATGGCCGGGCTGCTGCATGACATCGGCAAAATGGCCATACCTGGCGCAATCCTCAACAAGCCCGGCAAGCTCAGCGATGATGAATTGCAACTGGTGCGCACCCACCCGCTGGAGGGTGAAAAAACCCTGCTGGCCACCGCGCAGATGTGCGAAATGGTCGTGGACGTATGCCTGCATCACCACGAAAAAGTCGACGGTACCGGCTACCCCCATCAGTTGGTGGGCGACCAAATCAGCCTGGTTGCGCGGATGGCCGCGGTCTGCGATGTCTACGACGCAATCACCTCGGACCGGTCCTACAACCAGGGTTGGGACCCCGCTGTTGCGATCCAGCAAATGTCATCGTGGAAGGGGCATTTTGACGATGAAGTGTTCCGCGCGTTTTTAAAGTCCGTGGGCATTTACCCAGTCGGTTCGATTGTTCAATTGAAAAGTGGCGGCATCGGCGTGGTCATCGAACAACACGCCGACTCGTTGTTGGCACCCAAAATAAAAGTGTTCTTTCTACCCGTACTGAACATCTATATCCCCCACCAAATAATAGACCTGAGCGAGCCTAACCAACCCGATCGTATTATTGCGCGCGTCCCGTCACAACGTTACGGTTTCAAAAACACCGAGCGCTTGTGGCTCGACGCTGAAACATCACAGACGCACTAACAATCTACAGCGCTGTACAGCATATCCATGCCTAAACAGCCGGTGATTCATTAAGCCTTGCGTACACCAAAAACACTGAAATGCCGACATCCCATGATGTTGGTAACTATAAGCGCGGGCGGGAAACATCATGAAATTCAACTCATTGCAGACTCGAATTTGCTTTACGGCCGGACTCTGCCTGTTTATTTCGTGCGCAAGCCTGGTGTTATATGGGTTGTACTCCTCAAAGGCCAATGAAGCCTACGTCGGTACCGAAGTTTCGACATTGATAGAAAGCGCCACCATCCGCGAAGTGCAAAACCTGGCGGAGTCGCGTGCCAATGCCATTCAGGCGAAGCTGCAAAATGCCCTGGACTCGGCACGCACACTGGCCAATACGCTGGGCGCGGGCAAGGCCGCACAGAGCCCGCTGGCCTTGAGCCGGGACGCCATTAATACGATGCTGCTCAGCGTGCTCAAGGACAACCCGGACTTCAACGGCACCTACTCCTGCTGGGAGCCGGATGCGTTGGATGGCCAGGATCAAGCCTTTCGCAACAACGAGGGCGGTAACAACCCGTTGACGGGCCGCTTCACTCCCTATTGGACGCGAAGCGCAGACGGCCACATCGCGGTGCAGCCGCTGGTTGAATATGACTCCGATGCCCGCCACCCCAATGGCGTGTTGAAAGGCGGCTGGTACTCCGGCCCCCGGGACACCCTGAAAGAAAGCGTACTCGACCCCCTCCCCTACGTGGTGCAAGGCAAGAATGTGTGGCTGACCACCCTGTCGGTGCCGATCACCGCCAATGGCAAGTTCTACGGCGTGGTCGGTGCCGACTTCGATATCTCGTTTATCCAGAAGCTCAGCGAGCAGATGTCCGCCGACCTGTATGGCGGCAAAGGCTCCGTGTCGATCCTCAGCCATCAAGGCCTGGTGGTGGCCGACAGCAAGCGGCCGGAGCTGATCGGTCAGCCACTCAAAGCCTTGCTGCCAGGCACTTGGGACAAGGTGCTGGCCAATGTGCAGAAAGGCCAGGGCGACAGCCGCCTGAACCAGGACACCCAGGAAATCGAGGTGCAGATGCCCATCAACCTCGGCCGTACCGGCAAGCCTTGGGCTATCGTGATCCATCTGCCCAAAGCGGTTGTCATGAGCCAGGCCCTCGCACTTGAGCAGGAATTGCAGTCACGCGGCGTCAAGAGCAGCACCTGGCAGGTCTCGGTCGGTGTTGCCATTTCCCTGCTGGCACTGCTCGCCCTGTGGTTCGCCACCGCGAAGATCGTCGGCCCGATTCGTGAAGCCGCCGCCTTGGCCGCCAACATCAGCCTGGGCGATTTCTCTCGGCGGCTGGAGCAAAAGTCTGAAGATGAAGTCGGTCAACTGTCCTTTGCCTTGAACGATATGTCGGAAAGCCTGCAACGCCAGGTTCGGGTGGCCGAACGTATTTCCGAAGGGGACCTGGACCTGGAAGTGCGTCTGTCGTCGCCCAACGACACACTGGGCAAGTCACTGGAAAAAATGGTCGGCAACTTGAACGCCCTGATTTCCCAGGTCCAGGCCAGCGCCACACAAATCACCGGGAGCTCTGCGCAGGTCACCGAGTTGAGCCAGTCATTGTCCGATGGCGCATCGAACTCGGCGTCTTCGATCACGGAAATCAGTGCGGTGATGACGCAAATGGCGGCGCAGACCACCGATAACTCTGCCAACGCGAAAAAGGCCGATGAGCAGTCCCAGGCAGCACGCGCCGACGCAGGCGAAAGTGACAAGCTGATGAGTGAACTGATCGCGGCCATGGCCGAAATCGACAATTCGGGCAAAGACATTACCGCCATCATCACCACCATCGACAACATTGCCGCGCAGACCAACCTGCTGGCGTTGAACGCGGCGATCGAGGCGGCACGTGCCGGTGAGTTGGGCCGTGGCTTTGCCGTGGTCGCCGATGAGGTGCGCAGCCTCGCCGCCCGCAGTGCCGAGGCGGCGCAGCAAACGGCGGCGCTGATTGCCGACTCTTCGACCAAGACGCAACGCGGCATGGTCATCGCCGGGCGCACCGCTGACTCGCTGCGCAACATCGTTACCGGCACCAGCACCGTCTCCAGCCTGGTGTCGATGATCTACCAGGCGTCCAGCGAACAGGCGTCCGGCTTGCAACAGGCCAGTATCGGGCTGGAGCAAATCGACGAAGTGACCCAGCAGAACCAGCTCAACTCGCAGCAATGCGCAGCAGCGGCCAGGAACCTGTCGGAGCGCGCCAGTGCCATGCAGCAAGGCTTGAGTCGCTTCAAAGTCAAAGCCTAGCGGTACGTCTAACGCAGCCGGGGGCGCGGCCCCCTGGCATCGCGTGATAAACCCTCTGTCCGTTCACGAAATATTAAGAATCGCCTCCCTATACTCGCCCCTTGCCCGAGTCGTTCCCCCCGAATGCCCTCCTGCCCTGGTAGCCAGACTTCATGACGCGCCCCGCTCCTCTGCTGCTCCTTCTCGCTGGTCTGTTGTTCTTCTTCGCCCTGGGCAGCCATGAGCTGCAAGGCTCCACAGAGGCACGCGTCGCCGGCATCGCCATGGCCATGCACCTGGACAATGACTGGGTGATCCCACGCCTGTTTCGCGAGCCCTTCCTGGAAAAACCGCCCCTGAGCCTCTGGCTGGATGCCGGCGCGATTCGTTTGTTTGGCGCCACCACCTGGGCTGTGCGCCTGGCTTCGGCGTTTGCCGGACTGTTCAGCGTGATGCTGTTCTACGGCATGTTGCGCCGCTTCGGGCGCCCCAAAACCCTGGCGTTCTGTGCGGCGTTGATTCTGGCGACCATGGCCAGTTACTGGGGCAATGTGCGCGGTGTGGGTGAGGATTCGTTGCTCAGCCTCGGCGTGACCACCGCATTGCTGGCGTTCTACCAGGCCGTACGCCCCGAACGTGAGGGGTCCAGTAGCGGCGCGTGGGCGCTGTTTACCGTGGGGATGGTGATCGCCACCCTGAGTAAGGGCGTACTGGGCCTGGCCATGCCGGGCATCGTGATTTTCGTGTACCTGCTCAGCACCAGCGTGATGGATAAACGCGTGCGCATCGGCGACTGGATCAAACCGGCGGTATTCACACTGCTGGCCTTGGTGCCGCTGCTGATCTGGCTGGGGTTTCTCTACCAGCGCGGCGGCCTGCAGGCCGTGGCCGAGGTGCTGTGGACCAACAGCGTCGGACGCTTCAGCGGCTCGTTTGTGGAGGCCGGGCATTACGAGCCCCTCTACTACTACATCGCAAAGCTGCCCGAGGCCTTTTTGCCGTGGAACATCCTGGTGTACCTGGGCTTGTGGCACTTTCGTAAAAGCTTGGTGCGCAACCGCTACTACCTGTTTTTCAGCGTGTGGCTGGTGGCGCAGTTCACCCTGCTGACCCTGGCCTCCAGCAAGCGCACCGTTTACCTGATGGCACTCACGCCAGCCGCAGCGGTGCTCGCGGCAGAATATGCAGGGGTCGTGTTGGCGTGGCTCAAGACGCGCAAACCGGCGCTGTATCGCTACCACCGCGGCATCATCATCGGTGCGTTCAGCCTGGCGATTGCCAGTTATCTGACGGCCGCGTTCTGGTTCGCGCCAAAGGCAGACAGGCGCGAGTCCTTCGTGCCGGTGATCAGCCAGGCCAGGGCCTTTCAAAACCAAGGCAAAGACGTGGTGATGTTCCGACCCAACGAGCGTATCGCCGGGGCGAGCGTGTTCTATCTGCAGGGGTACTTGCCAATCCTGCAAACCGAGGCAGAACTGCGCAGTTTTCTCACGGCCAAGCCCGGCAACGTTGCGCTGCTGGACAACCCCAGCCAACTGAACGAGAAGGTCAGCGTGATCAAAGAGATGAAGATTGGCCGCCAGCCTTACTATTTCATCGAACAGTAAGGCGGGCGCGAAGGGATCAGTGCTTGGTGACCTTGTCCAGGTAACCCATGGCAAACGCCGAGACCACGAAGGTCATGTGGATGATCACGTACCACATCAGGTGCTCGGGATCGACGTTCTTGGCGTCCATGAAGATGCGCAGCAAGTGGATCGAAGAAATCGCCACGATGGAGGCCGCCACTTTCATCTTCAGCGACGAAGAGTCCATGGTGCCCAGCCAGTTGAGTTTTTCTTTGTTGTCATCGATATCCAGCTGCGAGACGAAGTTCTCGTAGCCGGAAATCATCACCATCACCAGCAAACCGCCGACCAGCGCCATGTCGATCAACGACAGCAGCAGCAGGATGACGTCAGCCTCGAGCATGGAAAATACGTTGGGCAGAACGTGGATGATTTCCTGGAAGAACTTCAGCGCCAGGATCAGCAGGCCCAGGGACAATCCGAGATAGATCGGCGCCAGCAGCCAGCGTGAAGCGTACATAGTGTTTTCAATAAAGCGTTCCATGGGGTCTCACACAGCGTGGCTATAAATGGCGGCGAGTATACCAGCCGCCACAAGACACCTGTAACCGCGAGAAAACTGACCCAGGCGGCTTCTGTAAGAGAATTTTTCTGCTAGTGTCGAGCCGAATAACTCGGCTCGATGACGTCGGACAGGAAGAATGTAAATGATGGATGTGCGATCACCTTTGGCCACTGTCAGCCTGTGTGCGGCATTGCTGCTCGGCAGCGGCTGCTCCCCCAGCGATGAACAGAAGCAGGCCACCCTCGAAGAAAAGACCGCCACCTTCGAACAGTCCCTCGACCGCATCCAAGACCCCAAACTGCGCGACGCCATCGCCGATCTCGGCGGTTCGTTGCTGTTGCTCGAACGCGCACGGGTCAAGCTCGCCGCCAAACCCATCGAAGCCGAATACGGCGAAGACGCGCTGGCCCTGCTCAAGCACTACCCCACGCCTCAGGCGCTGGTAGACACCTATATCAACGGCCTGTTCGTGCTGCGCAAAACCTCGCACTCCGACTACCTGACGGATTTGCAGCCGGTGTTCCCGTTCAGCTTCAACCTGCCCGACGCATTCCCGTTCCCCCATGGCGTGGAGTGGCAATCGGTGACGCTGAGCAACAACAAAGTCATACCGTTCCAGCCGGAGTGGTCGGAAACCGACCCAGGCATCCAGTTGAGCCCCAGCAGCTCCAACCTGACCAACCCGGATGACTTGACGGTGACCTACCCGTTCATCGATGGCATCGAAACGGAAAACAAGAGCCAGCCGCAGCCCGTCAGCCTCAAGGCCGCAGTGGAGGTGATCGCGCCGAGAGCGGTGTTGACGTTCGACCTGTCTAAAAAGGACGTCGGCCACAAGCGCACCGAGGGCGCTGTCACCGTCAACCTGCTGCTCCTGGAAAAAAACTACGCCGAGATCGAACTGACCAACAACGAGCCGCTGGCACCGCAGGTGGGCGATGTGTCACCGAACCCATTGCTGGTGCAGGCGCGCGATGCCACCGGACAATTCCTCACGCGTTCGGGGTCGATCAACGAAAGCGCCGCGCAGGTCGCGTTCTATGAGAAACAACTGGCCGAGATGCAAAAACAGACGGTCTGGTCCGACGCCTTCGAAAAACAGCTCACCGAGCAACAAAAGGCCTTCGAACACAAACAGAGCAGCCATTACGCCAAGGTGTATTTCAACGGCCTGATCGACAGCGTGCAGGTCAACGTGCTGGACTTTTCAGAGGCGTCCGTCACGCGTAAGGACCTCGATCTGCCGGTGATGCGCTTCGACAAGAACAGCCTGGAAAAAACCGTGCAACCCTTGCCGATGCCGGTCACCGTGTACGACGACAGCGCCGCCAACTGGCTCAAGAGCGCTGCGCTGACCGAGGACCAGCTCAAAAGCAGCGTGACCATCAGCCAGTCCGTCGAAGACGCCAGCGCCGCCCATATCACGTTCGATCACCCCTACACCTTCAATGACGAACTGGTAGGTGCCGAGCGCAACAGCAGCGAATCGCCGGTGACGTTCTTTACCGCCGACGACAAGGGTGAACGCGGCGAACCCATTGAGTTGCCCACCGAGGCTTACGAAATGAACCCGGCGCGCGGCACGCTCACCTACGACCTGACCCTGTTCCCGGAAAACCCGGCCTTTGTGGTGGGCTCCATTCCGCTGTTCCTGGCGACCATCGAAAAGGGCGAACTGGAAGCGGCCAAGCTACCCAAGGGCTTGTCACTCAAGGACAACGCACTGATCGTCGACCAGAAAGAATTCCCCGCCGACAGCTGGCGTTTCTACGCCAAGGACGCCAGCGGTCAGTACCTCAAGGAAATCCTCGGCGTCAGCCACCGCGCAGAGGAATACGGCACGCCGGTGTTTGACGTGCATTATTTCTACGGTAAGCCGACCACCCTGGAAAGCTACCAGCGCACCGACCTGAGCACCGTGCAATACGGCTTCGAGGTCAAGCTGGACAAACCCGAGGGCAAATAGCCAGGCTACAGCGCAAGCTGTTCACGATTGCCGTTGAGCTGTCGCAAATGGGCCTGCATATGCAGGCACCAGATCTGCGGGTCGCCCGCCAGCTCATAGCCGTGCATCGTCAAGCTGTCGACGATGGATTCCAGCATGGTTTGCGCCGCAAACGGCCCATGAAACGGGCCTTGCGACTTGATGGTGGACGGCTGCTCGCCGGACATGCCGGCGGCAAACAATAACGTCCACATCCCGGCATCCCCCGCGAGAGGGCGAATGGAGCATTCGATACGGGTGACCAGGCCGAAGCACTGGCGAATAAGGCAAAGGTTGCGCGGCATGGCGGCGACCCTCGGTAGATCGGTGTTCAACCTCAGCCCATGGCGAGGCTGTTTCTATCCAGCGACTCCTGTGGATATCCCTGACGCAAAGAATAGAAGAAAAACTCACCAAACCAAGGCGCTAAGGACCAACGGTGGTCCTGCCCACATTCCAGTCAAATTATTGGCGAGACAGCCCACCCCGCGCAGCGGCCCCAAACGACCGCTGCGACGTGTCAGATGATTTGATTGGTCTGGCTTCAGGGCTGCTTCGCAGCCCGGCGCGGAGCAAGCCCGCTCACCACAAAAGAGAACGGGCCGGGCCATTTCAACCGGCGGGCTTGGCCTCGGCGAGCGCCTGCTGCGCCAGTTCTTTCTCCGCCTCCTTCAAGTCTTCCTCGCTGATCATCTCGGCAATCGCGCGCAAGCGTTCTACCACGCGCGCGTTGACGGTGCCTTCGGGGAACTGCCCCTCGGCATCCGGCTCCCCGGCATCCTCGCCCACCAACAGGCTCAGCGCCTCATCCGCCTGCCGCACCGCGTAGATATGGAACTGCCCGGCGCGTACGGCCTGCAGCACCTTCTCATCGAGCATCAGGGTGGCGACGTTGGCCTGGGGAATGATCGCTCCTTGCTCCCCGGTCAGTCCGCGCGCTTCGCAGAGCCGGAAGAAGCCCTCGATCTTCTCGTTGACTCCGCCCACCGCCTGCACTTCACCAAACTGGTTGATCGAGCCGGTAATGGCAAAACACTGCTTGAGCGGGGTTTTCGACAACGCCGAGATCAAGGTGCACGCCTCGCCCAGGGACGCACTGTCACCGTCCACATAACCGTAGGACTGCTCCAGCGCGATACTCGCCGAGATCGCCAGCGGGAATTCCTGGGCGTAACGGCTGCCCAGGTACCCGGTGAGGATCATCACGCCCTTGGAGTGAATCGGCTGGCCGAGATTGACCTCGCGCTCAATGTCGACGATTCCGCTGCCACCGGGGTACACCGTGGCGGAAATCCGCGCCGGCACGCCGAACGCCGAGTCCCCCACCTCCAGCACCGTCAGCCCGTTGCATTTGCCGACGGCCGCACCGGCGGTGTCGATCAGAATCACCCCGGCGAGCATGTCGTCCAGAATCCGTGCCGACACCCGCCCGGTGCGCGTGGCCTTGGCCTTGAGCGCGCGCTCGATGTGGCCGGCGTCGGTCATCTCGTCGCCCGCCAGGTGGCGGATAAAATCCGCCTCACTGACCAACTGGAACAAATCGCCAATGCGCGCCGACAACCGCCCCTGGTGCTCCGCCAGCCGCGCGCTGTAGGTGGCGAGCCGCGCCACCGCGTCCGAGGTGAGCGGCGCCATGCCCTCTTCCGAGGTGCGGGTTTTGAGCAACTGGGCAAACTGCTCCAGGCTCTCGTCCACCATCGGGATGTCTTCGTCGAAGTCCACCAGCACCCGGAACATCTCCTGGAAGTCCGGATCGGCATCCTGCAGCGCGTAATACAGCTGGCGCGAGCCGATGATGATCACCTTGACCTGCAACGGGATCATCTGCGGGTTGAGGGTCACCGTGGCCAGGCGGCCCAGCTCGCCCAAAGGCGATTCCATCTTCAGCTTGCGCGACTGCAGGGAACGCTTGAGGGCGTCCCACACAAACGGTTCGCTGAGCATTTTTTCGGCTTCAAGGATCAGGAAACCGCCATTGGCCCGGTGCAAAGCCCCCGGACGCAACTGACGATAGGTGGTGTAGAGCGCGCCCTGGTCGGTGCTGTATTCAATGCGGCCGAACAGGTTGTCGTAGGTCGGGTGCGGCTCGAACACCACCGGTGCGCCGCCGTTGACCGAATGGCCCACCACCAGGCTCGGGCAGTATTGCTCCTCGAGCAGCTTGCGCGCCTGGGCGTCGGTCTTGGCGTCGTCGACCAATTGCTCGACCACGGTTTTGAGCAGGTACACCTGCATGGCTTGCAGGTAACCACAGACGGCGGCGTTTTCTGCGTACTTCTCCGACAACGGCGCCAGCAAAGGTTGCAGCGCCAGGGTGATGGTTTCTTCGTTGAACTGGCGTAGCTGGTTGTTGGACTCGCGCTTCCACTGCGGCAGGCTGGCCAATTCTTCGTTGAGACGCTCTTCCAGCTCCGAAATGTCCGTGTGAAAGCGCTCGCGATCCACTTCGGGCAACTGCGAAAACTCGGCTTCGTCCAGCGCCTTGCCGTCGAGCATCGGTGTGAAGGCGATGTTGGAACTGTCGCGGTACAACGCCACGTCTTTTTCCAGGGCCAGACGCTCGATCACGTCCAGGGCCTTGTCGTAACGCTGGTTGAAGGCGCGGTCGATGGCGCTTTTACGCTGTTGATACGTCGGGTGCTCGAAGACGGCCGGGAAGGTGGCCACCAGGTTATCGACCAGGCCATTGATATCGGCAATGAACGCCGCCGCTGCGCCGCCGGGCAATTCCAGAGCGCGGGGTTCGCGCGGCTCATCGAAATTATTCACATAGACCCAGTCCGCCGGGGTCTGCAGGCGCTTGCCTTCGGCCTTCAGGTAACGTTTGACGAACGAAAAGCGGCCGGTGCCCGGCTCGCCCATGACAAACACGTTGTAACCGGGGCGTGGCATCGCCACACCGAACTGCAACGCTTCAACTGCGCGTTCCTGGCCAAGCACACCGCGAAAGGGCTCCAATTCATGGGTGGTCGAGAAGCTGAACTGTTCAGCGGAGAAAGGGCGAGTCAGCGCTTCAGGCGCTAGACGCAAGCTGGCAGCAACAGGATCAGGCATCGGACTTCCTTACATCAGGCGGGGCAGATGACGGCATTCTGGCTCCCCCTTGCGCGCTCTGGCAAGGCGCGGCGTTGGGAAAGCGCAGGCACGGGATGCGTCCTACAAAAAAATCGCGACAATGCTGATTGTTTTATAAAAACACACGGAACCCTTGGAACGTGCCTAAACTCCAAACTGCGCGGGTTGGACTAATAACTGGCCCCTAGGGCGCTACGAAGCGCCTGAACCCTTGTCCATTGGTTTGCACACAAAGAGAACAAAGCTATGAAACGGATCCTTCTCGGTACTCTCTTCACCGTCGTCTCCCTCAATGCAATGGCAGAAGCACCAGGTGGCCCGAACTGCGGTTGGGGCAACATGTTGTTCGAAGGCCAGCGCGGTACTCCGGCTCACTTCCTGGCTTCCACCACCAACGGCACTTCGGGCAACGCCACCTTCGGCATGACCTCGGGCACCAACGGTTGCAGCACCAACAGCGCGCTGACCTACGGCGGCAAGTCCTGGATTGCCATGAATGGCATGATGAACGAGCTGTCCGAAGACATGGCCAAGGGCAATGGCGAAGCACTGACCACCTACGCCGTGGTACTGGGCGTGGCTCCGGAAGATCGCGAGCACTTCGCGGCCGTGACTCACGAACACTTCCAGCAAATCTTCAGCAAGGCTGACGTCACCGCTGATGATGTGCACAACAACACCCTGGCTGTACTCAAAGGCGATGCCCGTCTGGCGAAATACGCTACCCAGGCTTAAGCTCGACCTGCCCGCGCCTCCCCAGGCGCGGGTTTTATTTTTTGGGCCCACCTCCCTTTGGGTCTGTCCAATATCCGACTTAAGTTGCCCCTATGCTCAAACGCTTTGCCTGGATGGCACTCTTCGCCTGCGCCCCGCTGTACGCGGCACCGCATCTTGATGATCAACGTTTGCAGCAACTGGCCAATGATCCGTTCTGGCTGTCGTTAGGCCATTACGAAGCCGGCAAGCTAAAAGGCTGGCGCAGTTATGTCAGCGACCAGAAATTCTTCCTCGCAGCCGATGGCGCCCACCACCCGGATGCGGAACTCAAGGCCACCGTTGACGCCCTCTATGCGCCGGCCAGCCTGGGTGAAAAACACGCCCAATGCGTTTACCCCGCACGTACCCGCTGGCTCAAGGATCAGTTGCACCTGACCGACCTGCCGGCCGTGGACTGCACCGAATTCAAACAATGGTTCAAGGACGTCGCCCCCCACAGCGCGGTGATGATTTTTCCGGCGGCCTACCTCAATAGCCCGTCGTCGATGTTCGGCCACACCCTGCTGCGTATCGACCAGGCTGACGTGCAGAGCAACAACACGGCGCTGCTCAGCTATGCGATCAACTTCGGCGCCTACATCGAAGGCTCGGACAACAGCATCCTGTATGCCTGGAAAGGCCTGATGGGCGGCTACCCCGGCCTGTTCGCGCTGGTGCCGTACCAGGAAAAACTTTCCGAATACCGCAGCCTGGAAAACCGCGACCTGTGGGAATACCGCCTCAACCTCACCCAGGTCGAGACCGAGCGCATGGTCGAGCACGTGTGGGAGCTCAAGCAGATCAAGTTCGACTATTTCTTCTTTGACGAAAACTGCTCCTATCGCCTGCTCGAACTGCTGCAAGTGGCGCGCCCCGGCCTGCGCCTGACCGAACAGTTTCCCCTCACCGCCATTCCCACCGATACGGTCAAGGCTGTGAAAGACGCGGGCCTGGTCGAAAAAATCGACTACCGGCCGTCCCGCGAGCGCGAACTGTTGGAACGCGCCAAGCCGCTGGACAGCGATGAGCAGCAATGGGTGCTCAAGGTCAGCGATGACCAGAAACAATTGCAGGAGCCGGCCTTCAAAGCGTTACCCCGCGACCGTCAGGCACTGATCATCGACGCGGCCTATCGCCTGGGCCGCTACCGCGCCAACGGCCTGGAGCGCGACACTGCCCGCTCCCAGCGCAGTTTCGAACTGCTGCGCGCGATCAATCAGAACCCTGCACCGGACCTGAAGATCACGCCCCCTGGTCTGCCGGAAAACGGCCATGAGTCGCGCACCTGGCAAGCCGGCATCGGCACCCGTGGCGACAAAGCCTTCGGCGAATACGGCCTGCGCATGGCCTACCACGACCTCAACGACAACGCCGAAGGCTTCCCCCTCGGCGCGCAGATCGAAATCCTGCAAATGAAACTGCGCCAGTACGAAGGCAACCACTGGCAACTGCAGCAACTGGACCTGGCCACCATCCGCTCCCTGACCCCGCGCAACGCCCTGCTGCAACCCTGGTCATGGCAAGTCACCGGCGGCCTGGAACGCGTACCGGGCAAACACGACGACGAGACCCTGGTGGCCCACGTCAACGGCGGTGCCGGCGGCACCTGGCAGCTGAACGACGACATGCTCGGTTTCGCCCTCGGCACCGTGCGCGTGGAACACAACAACGACTTCAGCGAAGCCATCTCCCCCGCCGCCGGCTTCAATACCGGCGTGCTGTGGAAAAACCCGCTGGGCAACTTGAGCCTGGAAGCCAAAGGCGACTTCTTCACCAATGGCGAGGTGCGACGCAGCATCAGCCTCAACCAGCAATGGGAACTGTCCCGCAACCTCGGCCTGCGCCTGAGTGCACAGCGCGAGTACAGCCACTTGTCGACACCGGTGAATGAAGTGATGCTTGAGGTGAAGTGGTATCACTATTAGGAGGATCAACAACATGGAAGTGACCTGCACCAGCCTGGACGAGGTTCGACACCACATCGACCGACTCGACCAACACATCGTCGCCTTGCTGGCCGAACGCGGCCAGTATGTGTCCCAGGCGGCACGCTTCAAAAAAGACGCCGACGGCGTCAAGGCCCCCCAGCGGGTTGAACAGGTCATCGCAAAAGTGCGGGACTTGTCGCACGCGCTGGGTGCCAACCCGGACGTCACCGAGCAGGTGTATCGCGCCATGATTGCGGCGTTTATCAGGCAGGAATTGGCTGACCACGCGGCGCTGAACACCTAACCTCTTGCGTCCCGGTCTACACATTTCTCACACCCCTTTCACATCCCCCCAACGAATCCCCTTCTAGACTTCCCCCATCAGCCGTGAAACGGCCAGGGAGCAAGCGATGTGGCGGTATGCAGTGGTGCTGTGTGCGGTGATGTGGCTGGCGGCTTGTCAATCGACTCGCCAGGAGTTGCTGGCCAAAGGGTATCCACCGGCGTTTGCCGATGGCTTTGACGACGGCTGCAGCAGCGGTCGCCAGGCGGCCGGGGTGATCAGCGGGGAGTTTCGCAAGAACGTGCCGCGTTACTTGAAAGACCGCACCTACGCCGAAGGCTGGGAGGATGGTTTCCGCCAGTGCAAGGCCATGCGCGAGAACGAAGAACTACGCGACTACGAGGACAACCACTGGAATGACCGTGAACGCGCCTGGCAGCAGGAGAAAGACCGCGATGCCGCACGGGCCTATCGCTCGCCCTAGGTCGTTTTCAGACATCCATCGAAACTAAAGCGCGGCGACCATGGCCCAAGCTCCATAGAGGGAGAACACCATGAGCCGAGCTTTTGTGAATGAAGACAGCGCCGCCGCCCAGGCCGATCAGCCGGTGGAGCGCCAGGTCAGCGAGCAACCCAATCGCCTGACGGCGCTGGGTTTGGCGCAGTTGCAGGCCAAGGTTGCGCAACTGCAGTCCGAATACAGCACCGAGTCCGCCAGGGGCGAGCAGGCCGACAAACAGCGCCAGGCCGACCTTGAACGGGACCTGCGCTACTTCAACCAGCGGGTGCAGAGCGCTCAAGTAGTGGCGCCGGCCACCGCCACCGACAAGGTTCAGATCGGCAGTTGGGTGACCTTTGCCAACGAGCAGAATGAACAGCAGCGCATCCAGTTGGTCGGTGAGGACCAGGCGGACGCCGGTGCCGGCCTGATCAACTGGGGCTCGCCCCTCGGGCGCGCCTTGCTGGGCGCCCGGGTGGGTGACGAGGTGCTGTGGAAGCGCCCCGTCGGCGATCAGTTGATCGAGGTGCTGCGCATCGACGCTGACGTCTAGACGATGCCTTGGGCCAGCATCGCGTCGGCAACCTTCACGAAGCCTGCGATGTTTGCGCCCTTCACATAATTGATCCGGCCGTTTTCTTCGCCGTAGTGCACGCAGGCGTGATGGATCGATTGCATGATGTTATGCAGCTTGCTGTCGACCTCCCCGGCCGTCCACAGCAGGCGCATGGCGTTCTGCGACATTTCCAGACCGCTGACGGCCACGCCACCGGCATTGGATGCCTTGCCCGGTGCGAACAAAATGCCCGCCTCGATAAAGATGTCCACCGCTTCCAACGTCGTCGGCATGTTGGCGCCTTCGGCCACGCAGAGGCAGCCATTGCGCAGCAGCGCGCGGGCGGCGTCGGCATCCAGTTCGTTCTGGGTGGCGCAAGGCAGCGCGATATCGCACGCCAACGCCCACGGCGTCTCGCCTTTGCGAAACTCCAGACCAAAGCGCTCAGCCAGTTCGCTGATGCGACCGCGCTGCACGTTTTTCAGCGCCAGCAGGGCCGACCACTGTTCTTCGGTCAAACCACTTTCGGCGTACAGCGTCCCTTCAGAGTCAGACAGGGAAATCACCTTGCCGCCCAGGTCCATCACCTTGCGCGCCGCGTATTGCGCCACGTTGCCGGAGCCGGACACCGCTACACGCTTGCCCTCGACTCGCAGGCCGTTGCGCTTGAGCATTTCTTCAGCAAAGTAAACGCAGCCAAACCCGGTGGCTTCCGGACGGATCAGGCTGCCGCCGTAAGTCATGCCTTTGCCGGTAAGCACCGATGTGAACTGGTTGCTCAGGCGTTTGTACTGACCGAACAGGAAGCCGATCTCACGGGCCCCCACACCGATATCGCCGGCCGGAACGTCCACGTCCGCACCGATGTGGCGGTACAACTCGCTCATGAACGCCTGGCAGAAGCGCATGACTTCGGCATCGCTCTTACCTTTTGGGTCAAAGTCCGAGCCGCCTTTGCCGCCGCCCATGGGCAGCGATGTCAGGGAGTTTTTGAAGGTTTGCTCGAAGGCGAGGAATTTCAACACGCCCAGGTTCACCGACGGGTGAAACCGCAGGCCGCCCTTGTACGGGCCGATGGCGCTGTTCATCTGGATGCGGAAACCGCGATTGACCTGAACCTTGCCATGATCGTCCACCCACGAAACCCGGAAGGTAATCGCGCGTTCAGGCTCGCAGATGCGCTCCAGAATGCCTGACGTCAGGTAATGGGGATTGGCCTCAAGAAACGGCCACAGACTGCGTAGGACTTCTTCTACGGCCTGGTGGAATTCCGGCTGGTCCGGGTCGCGTTTCTTGAGGCGGGCAAGGAAGGATTCGACGGATTCGGTCATGAACAGTCTCGGCAAATTGATTGTTTTTAAGGGAGATTGAGCCGGACTTTATCAATTCATGTCGCACCGCGACAGGGCAAAATGTCGCTTTTGTGAATTTAAAAGGTGCATTTGATATAAATGTATCCACTTTTAAGGCAGCTTACGCACCATTTAAGGGAGAAAGCCTGGCCGTTGCGCACCAATACAATCCCCTATAAATCCCGAGCAAAAAAAAGCGGAGCCCGAAGGCTCCGCTCATTCACGCCGCAGACCTGAATCAGGCCAGCTTTTTGTGACGCACACGGTGCGGCTGGGCAGCAGCTTCGCCCAAGCGTTTCTTACGATCGGCTTCGTACTCGGTGTAGTTACCTTCGAAGAACACCGCTTGGGAGTCATCTTCGTACGCCAGGATGTGGGTCGCGACGCGGTCAAGGAACCACCGATCGTGAGAGATCACAATGGCGGCGCCCGGGAAGTCCAGCAGGGCTTCTTCCAGGGAACGCAGGGTTTCAACGTCGAGGTCGTTGGACGGTTCGTCGAGCAGCAGCACGTTGCCGCCCTCTTTCAGGGTCAGGGCCAGGTGCAAGCGACCGCGCTCACCACCGGACAGGTCCTTGACGAACTTCTGCTGGTCGCCACCCTTGAAGTTGAAGCGTCCCACGTAAGTGCGCGACGGGATTTCATAGTTGCCGATGCGGATCTGGTCGGAGCCGTCGGAAATCTGCTGGAACACGGTCTTGCTGCCGTCGAGGTCGTCGCGGCTCTGGTCCACACAGGCCAGTTGCACGGTTTCGCCGATCTCGATGGTGCCGGAGTCCGGGGTTTCCTTGCCCATCAGCATGCGGAACAGGGTGGATTTACCCGCACCGTTACCACCGATAACGCCGACGATCGCGCCTTTTGGCATGGAGAACGACAGGTTGTCGATCAACACGCGATCGCCATAGCCTTTGCACACGTTCTTGAACTCGATGACCTTGTCACCCAGGCGCGGGCCAGCCGGGATGTAGATCTCGTTGGTTTCGCTGCGCTTCTGGAATTCCTGCGACTGCATCTCTTCGAAGCGTTGCAGACGTGCCTTGGATTTGGACTGGCGGGCCTTGGCGCCTTTGCGCACCCACTCCAGTTCTTCCTTCATGGCTTTTTCGTGAGCCGATTGCTGCTTGGATTCGGCGGCCAGACGGTCGGACTTGGCTTCCAGCCAACCGGAGTAGTTGCCCTCGTAAGGGATACCGGCGCCACGGTCGAGTTCGAGGATCCAGCCGGCAACGTTGTCCAGGAAGTAACGGTCGTGCGTGATCGCGACCACGGTGCCTGGGAAGTCGTGAAGGAAATGTTCCAGCCAGGCGACGGAATCGGCGTCCAAGTGGTTGGTCGGTTCGTCGAGCAGCAGCATGTCGGGAGCCGACAGCAGCAGACGGCAAAGCGCCACACGACGCTTCTCGCCACCGGACAGGTGTTCAATCTTGGCGTCCCAGGCCGGCAGGCGCAGCGCATCGGCGGCCACTTCCAGCTGACGCTCCAGGTTATGACCGTCGCCGGCCTGCAGGATGGCTTCGAGCTTGGCCTGTTCGGCGGCCAGCTTGTCAAAGTCGGCGTCCGGCTCGGCGTAGGCCGCGTAGACCTCGTCCAGGCGCGCCTGGGCGTCCTTGATCACGCTGACGGCCTCTTCGACCACTTCACGCACGGTCTTGGACGGATCCAGTTGCGGCTCTTGCGGCAGGTAACCGATGTTCAGTTCGGGCATCGGGCGGGCTTCGCCTTCGAACTCGGTGTCGACGCCGGCCATGATTTTCAGCAGCGTGGACTTACCCGAACCGTTGAGGCCGAGCACGCCGATCTTGGCGCCAGGAAAGAAAGACAGCGAAATGTTTTTCAGGATTTCCCGCTTCGGCGGAACAACTTTTCCCAGCCGATGCATGGTGAAGACGTATTGAGCCATGGTGAACCTAGCGTCAGTGACTGATGAATTAAGCGGGCGAAGCCCGTGTCAGGCCATGCGCGGCGCGGGCCGTTGATTATCATCAATGCCTGCGGGCGGAAAAAACCTGAATGTCTGGGGCTGGAACGCCCCCGCGTAACCGGCAAAGCTACCTGAATGCGCTTGGTCAGTCCAGCCGAGCGGGACTGGCACTTTGCCACAAGTCAAGGCATGCTAGCCGCCCTTCGGGCGTCCGGCTTATAGTGCACGTCGCGCGCCAGTCCAGCCAAACCGCAGGATCACAGCTTGTCCAAAGTCACGCCGCCAACTCCCTTGCGCGCCGCTCATATAGCGCCGGGAGCGCCCCTGCACGGCACCCTTAAAGGCGCATTGGCGACGCTTGTCCTCATGCTGCTCGCCTTATTGTTCTGGCAACTGCTGGACCAACTGCAGCAAAACCAGAAAAACCAGCAGCAATACACCATCGACTACAGCGCCGATCTGGCGGAACAGATCAGCCTGAACATGGCCCTGAGCGCAAAAATCGCCCTAAACCTGCTACCGATGGTCGAGCCGCCACGCGACAGTGAACAACAACAGGCGCTGATGCGTACCTTGCAACGCTCGCTGCCGGAACTGCGCAGCATTGCCCTGTTGGCGCCCAGCGGCGCGATGATCAGCGACAGCGCCACTGACAGCCGGGACCGCGCCTGGCTCGAAGAATTGGTACAGCGCAGCCACGGCCAGTCCTATTACCTGAGCAACAACGACGACGGCACGATCGTTTATCTGCTGCTGCATCAACCCAGTGGCGGCTCGCGGATGTACTGGGCACTGCGCCTGGCGCCCGACTACCTGGTCAACCTGACTCGCCAGGACAGCCAGGGCCAACGGCCGATGTGGGCCATCGAAAATCGCTTGAACCAACGCGTGGTCAGCCGTGACAGCGGCATGCCGGCGCAATGGGCCGGCACCCTGACCCCGGGCGAGCTGAACAAAAGTGTGCTGGTCACCCCCTTAAGCAAAAGCGATTGGCAACTGCGCGGGCTGTTCGACCGCTCGGCCGTGCTGGAGCAATTATTGCCGGCATTTATCGGCAAGTGCCTGCTGGGCCTGGCATTTTCGTTGGTCCCGGTGATCGTGCTGTTGAACATGCGCCGCCGCCAGCGCCAGGTGCATGAAGGCCGGCGGCGTTACCAGGATATTTTTGAAGGCACCGGCGTCGCTCTGTGCGTGCTGGACCTGTCGGGCGTGAATACGTTCTTTGACAAGGCGCACTTGAAAAGCCGCGAGCAACTGCTCGCCTGGCTGCAAGGCAGTCCCGAAGAATGCCGACGGCTACTCAAGGAACTGCGCGTCACCGAAGTCAACCAGGTGGCGGTGCGCCTGTTGAACGTGGGCTCGTGCGAGGACGCCTGGGAGCGGCTGATCAACGACGGCCCAAGCAACCCCACCTCCATCGGCCACCGGATACTCGAAGCCTTGCTGACCCAACAGCAACAGCTTGAACTGGAGATCCAGCTCAAGGATGTAGCCGGTAACGAACAGTACCTGTGGTTGGTCATGCGTCTGCCCGAGCAGCAGGACGATTTCAAGGCCGTGATCCTCAGCATCAGCGATATCACGAGCCGCAAGCTGATCGAGCTGTCGTTGGTGGAGCGTGAGAGTTTCTGGTCGGACGTTGTGCGCACGGTGCCCGATCACCTGTATGTGCAGGATGTGATCAGCCAGCGCATGATTTTCAGCAACCACCACCTGGGGCATACGCTCGGCTATACCCAGGCCGAACTGCAGCAAATGGGCGAGTACTTCTGGGAAATCCTGCTGCACCCCGAAGACGCTGAGCACTACCACGATTTGCGCCAACAGCAACGCCAGGCTGGCTATTTGACCCAACTGCAATGCCAACTGCGCTTTCGCCATCGCAACAATGAATGGCGCCGCTTCGATATTCGTGAGCAGGCCCTGGCCCGGGACAATACCCACCACGTCACACGCATCATCGGCGTGGCCAAAGACATTACCGACCAGATCGAAGCCAGCGAATCCCTGCGCGACAGCGAAAAACGCTACCGCATGCTGGCCGAAAGCATCAGCGACGTGATCTGCTCCACCGACAGCCAATTGGCCCTGAACTACGTCAGCCCCTCGGTCAACGCGGTGCTGGGCTATGACGTGGACTGGGTGTTCAAGAACGGCTGGCAGTCGATCATCGCCAACCCGCAGCAACTGGCCGGCGTTTATAGCCTGATGGAACAGATCAGCCGCGCGCTGGGCGACATCGAGGCGCTGAACAGGCTGCGCGATGAAGTCCAGACACAGCTGTTTCTATTCGACTGCCTGCGCGCAGACGGTCGCAAAGTGCCGATCGAATTGCGCCTGGTACTGGTCTGGGACGAGCATGGTGCTTTCGAGGGCATCCTGGGTGTCGGCCGTGACATCAGCCAGCAACGCCGCGCCGAGAAAGACCTGCGCATGGCCGCCACGGTATTCGAGCACTCAACCTCGGCGATTCTGATCACCGACCCCGCCGGTTATATCGTGCAGGCCAACGAGGCGTTCAGCCGCGTCAGCGGGTACGAAGTGAGTGACGTACTCGACCAACTGCCGAACATGCTCACGGTCGACGAACAACAGGAAGCCCACCTGCGCTACGTGCTCAAACAACTGCACCAGCACAGTACCTGGGAAGGCGAAGTGTGGCTCAAGCGTCGCAATGGCGAGCATTACCCGGCCTGGGTCGGCATTACTGCGGTGTTCGACGATGAAGGCGACCTGGCCAGCTACGTGTGTTTCTTCAGTGATATCAGCGAGCGCAAGGCCAGTGAGCAGCGCATCCACCGCCTGGCTTACTACGACGCCCTGACCCACCTGCCTAACCGCACACTGTTCCAGGACCGCCTGCACACCGCGCTGCAGTCTGCCGAGCGGCAGAAGTCGTGGGTGGTGCTGATGTTCCTCGATCTCGACCGTTTCAAGCCGATCAACGACTCCCTGGGCCACGCCGCCGGCGACCGTATGCTCAAGGAAATGGCCACTCGCCTGCTCGGCTGCGTGGCCGAAGACGACACCGTGGCGCGCATGGGCGGTGACGAGTTCACCCTGTTGCTGCAGCCGCGGGTCAACCGCGAGCTGGCACTGAACCGGGCGATTCACGTCGCCGAACAGATCCTCGCCAGCCTGGTCAAGCCGTTCGTGCTCGAAGGCCGCGAGTTCTTTGTGACCGCCAGTATCGGCATCGCCCTCAGCCCCCAGGACGGCAACGAGCTGAGCCAACTGATGAAGAACGCCGACACGGCGATGTATCACGCCAAGGAGCGCGGCAAGAACAACTTCCAGTTCTACCAGGCCGACATGAACGCCAGCGCCCTGGAGCGCCTGGAACTGGAAAGCGACCTGCGCCACGCCCTGGACCAAAACGAATTCGTGCTCTATTACCAGCCGCAGTTCAGCGGCGACGGCAAACGCCTGACCGGCGCCGAAGCCCTGCTGCGCTGGCGCCATCCGCGCCGCGGGCTGGTGCCGCCGGGGGATTTCATTCCAGTGCTCGAAGAGTTGGGCCTGGTGGTGGAAGTGGGCGATTGGGTCATCGCCGAAGCCTGCCGTCAGCTCAAGACCTGGCACCAGAACAAGGTGCGCGTGCCAAAAGTCTCGGTGAATATCTCGGCGCGGCAGTTCTCCGATGGCCAGCTGGGCACCCGTATCGCCACCATCCTCAAGGACACTGGCCTGGCGCCGGCATGCCTGGAGCTGGAGCTGACCGAAAGTATCCTGATGCGCGAAGTCAACGAGGCCATGCACATCCTCGACAGCCTGAAAAACCTCGGCCTGAGCATTGCGGTGGACGACTTCGGTACCGGTTACTCATCGCTCAACTACCTCAAGCAGTTCCCGATCGACGTGCTGAAGATCGACCGCACCTTCGTCGACGGCCTGCCGTCCGGCGAGCAGGATGCACAAATCGCCCGCGCCATCATCGCCATGGCCCACAGCCTGAACCTGGCGGTGATCGCCGAAGGCGTGGAAACCCATGAGCAACTGGACTTCCTGCGTGAGCATGGCTGCGATGAGGTGCAAGGGTATCTGTTCGGGCGGCCGATGCCGGCCAATCGCTTCGAAGCGCAGTTCAGCAATGACGCGCTGTTCATGTTCGACTGAAAGACTGGGTGGGGGCTTATGGCCGCCACATCCCCAGATGAGCCCCGCTTGTCCGCGACATGACGTCCTTTCATATGCCATCTAAAACCCATTGGGTTAGAATGCCCTCCTTTTCTGCCCCCGATCCTTGAGGACCGCCATGTTCAGCCGTGATTTGACCATTGCCAAGTACGACGCCGATCTCTTCGCCGCCATGGAGCAAGAAGCCGTGCGCCAGGAAGAGCACATTGAGCTGATCGCTTCGGAAAACTACACCAGCCCCGCGGTCATGGAGGCTCAAGGTTCGGTGCTGACCAACAAGTACGCCGAAGGCTACCCAGGCAAGCGCTACTATGGCGGTTGCGAATACGTCGACGTGGTTGAGCAACTGGCCATCGATCGCGCCAAAGAGCTGTTCGGTGCCGATTACGCCAACGTCCAGCCGCACGCCGGCTCCCAAGCCAACAGCGCCGTCTACCTGGCCCTGCTGCAAGGTGGCGACACCATCCTGGGCATGAGCCTGGCCCACGGCGGTCACTTGACCCACGGCGCCAGCGTCTCCTCCTCTGGCAAGCTGTACAACGCCGTTCAATACGGCATCGACGCCAACGGCCTGATCGATTACGACGAAGTCGAGCGCCTGGCGGTTGAGCACAAGCCAAAAATGATCGTGGCCGGTTTCTCTGCCTACTCGCAGATCCTGGACTTCCCGCGTTTCCGCGCCATCGCCGACAAAGTCGGCGCGTACCTGTTCGTCGACATGGCCCACGTGGCCGGCCTCGTCGCCGCAGGCGTCTACCCGAACCCGGTTCCATTCGCTGACGTGGTTACCACCACTACCCACAAGACCCTGCGCGGTCCACGTGGCGGCCTGATCCTGGCTCGCGCCAACGCCGACATCGAGAAGAAGCTGAACTCCGCCGTATTCCCTGGCGCCCAGGGTGGCCCACTGGAGCACGTGATCGCCGCTAAGGCGATCTGCTTCAAGGAAGCACTGCAGCCTGAGTTCAAGACCTACCAGCAGCAAGTGGTGAAGAACGCCAAGGCCATGGCCGGCGTCTTTATCGAGCGCGGCTTTGATGTAGTGTCCGGCGGTACTGAAAACCACCTGTTCCTGCTGTCGCTGATCAAGCAGGACATTTCCGGTAAAGATGCTGACGCTGCCCTGGGCAAAGCCTTCATCACCGTGAACAAAAACTCCGTGCCGAACGACCCACGTTCGCCGTTCGTCACCTCGGGCCTGCGCTTCGGCACCCCGGCTGTGACCACTCGTGGCTTCAAGGAAGCAGAGTGCAAGGAACTGGCCGGCTGGATCTGCGACATCCTGGCGGACCTGAACAACGAAGCCGTGATCGACGCGGTCCGTGAGAAGGTCAAGGCCATCTGCAAAAAGCTGCCGGTATACGGCGCTTGATTGCAGTTTCGTGAATAAGAAGCCCGGCTTTTGAGCCGGGCTTTTTATTTCAGTTTGAAATGCAATTCACGGTTGGTAGACCTTGGCAAACCCTTCCCGAATCTTGTCTTCCGGCAATTCATCGGCAATAAACACCATCACACTTTCCCGCGTTTCGCCTTCGGCCCATTCGGTATCCCAGTCGAAGCCATAAAGCTTCAACACCCCCTGGAACACCATGCGTCGATCCTCCCCGGCAATATTCAGCACGCCCTTGTAGCGCAGCAGTTGCTTGCCGTGGTCTTCCAACAGCTCGTTCATGAAGGCGCTGAGACGGTCGATATCCAGCGGCTGGTCGGTGCGCAGCACCACGCTGGAGATACGGTCGATGGACGGCGCCTTGCTCACCGGGCGCAGGCTCATGCCGGCGTTGAGGTTGAAGCCCCGCACATCGAGCAACTCGGCAAGGTCAATGTTGCCGTGGTCCACCACACGGATCGGCGCGCGACGGTTGATACGCGTCAGACGTTCGCTGAGTGCATCGAAGGTCGCGTCGTCCACCAGATCACGTTTGCTCACCAGCAGGCGGTCGGCGAAGCCGATTTGGGCCTGGGCAATGGTCTGGGTCAGATGATGCTCGGCGTGGGCCGCGTCCACCAAAGTAATAATGCCGTCGAGGATATACCGCTCGCGCAGCTCTTCATCGATGAAAAAGGTCTGGGCTACCGGGGCCGGATCGGCGAGGCCGGTGCATTCGATCACCAGGCGGTCGAACGCGATCTCTGCGCTGTCCAGGCGCTCAAGCAACAGATAAAGGGCCTTGGTCAGGTCGGTGTGGATGGTGCAGCACACGCAGCCGTTGGACAGGGTCATGACTTGCACCGGCTCTTCGCCCAGCAGTTGGGTGTCGATACCGGCGTCACTGAATTCGTTTTCGATCACGGCGATTTTCAGGCCGTGCTCGGCTTTAAGCAGGTGACGCAGCAACGTGGTTTTGCCGGCGCCGAGGAAACCGCTGAGGACGGTGACGGGAATGGGAGAGGACACAGCATTCTCCTTGAAGGAACGCAGAAACGAATGTGGGAGGGGGTAAGCCCCCTCCCACAGTTAGATCACCGCCAGCCCGAACAATCGGGTCAACAGCACTTGGGCCCACCCTTGCCGCCGTAACGGGCTTCCTGGCGCTCCCGGAAGAACGCCTTGTAGTCCATCATCGGCTTGTCCGGGTGCTTGGTTTGCATATGCTCGACGTACGTGTCGTAGTCGGGCATGCCGACCATCAGGCGCGCGGCCTGACCGAGGTATTTACCGAGGCGACTGATGTCATTGAACATGGCTGCAATCCTCGATCAAGCGTCCGGTACGGCCTGGAACGGGGCTTCTTTATCCGTGCGTTCTTTGTTGCCCCAGGCGGCGACACCGACCTTGAGCGCATAGAACAGGATGCTGAATACCACGAACAGGAACAGCGCCGTCAGCGTTGCGTTGGTGTAGGCGTTGTAGATCACGTGCTGCATCTGGTCGATGCTCTTGGCCGGCGCCAGGATCTGGCCGTTGGCCAGGGCATCGCTGTACTTCTTGGCCAGCGACAGGAAGCCGATCGCCGGGTTGGCGTCGAACAGCTTGATGAAGCCCGCCGTGGTGGTGCAGATCAGCAGCCAGACCGCCGGCAGCATGGTCACCCAGATGTAGCGTTGGCGTTTCATTTTGATCAGCACGACCGTCGCCAGCATCAGCGCGATACCCGCCAGCATCTGGTTGGAGATACCGAACAACGGCCACAAGGTGTTGATGCCGCCCAGCGGGTCGATCACGCCTTGGTACAGCAGGTAACCCCACATGGCCACACAACCGGCGGTGGCGATCAGGTTGGCGGTCCAGGATTCGGTGCGTTTGAGCGCCGGCACGAAGGACCCCAGCAGGTCTTGCAGCATGAAGCGACCGGCGCGGGTGCCGGCGTCGACAGCGGTCAGGATAAACAGCGCTTCGAACAGGATCGCAAAGTGGTACCAGAACGCCATGGTGTTTTCACCCGGCAGCACACTGTGCAGGATCTGCGCGATACCGACCGCCAGGGTCGGTGCACCGCCGGCACGGGCCAGGATGGTGGTTTCACCGATGTCGTGGGCCACGGCCGACAACGCTTCAGGGGTAATTGCAAAGCCCCAGCTGCTGACGGTCTGCGCCACGGTGACCACGTCGCTGCCGACAATCGCCGCCGGGCTGTTCATGGCGAAGTACACGCCAGGCTCGATCACCGAAGCGGCGACCATCGCCATGATGGCCACGAACGACTCCATCAGCATGCCGCCGTAACCGATGTAACGGGCGTGGCTTTCGTTGGCCAGCAACTTGGGCGTGGTGCCCGAGGAGATCAGCGCATGGAAGCCCGACACCGCGCCGCACGCGATGGTGATGAACAGGAACGGGAACAGGCCGCCCTTCCACACCGGGCCGGTGCCGTCGATGAACTGGGTCAGCGCCGGCATTTTCAGGTCTGGCATGGTGACCAGGATGCCGATTGCCAGGGCGATGATGGTGCCGATTTTGAGGAAGGTCGACAGGTAGTCACGCGGTGCCAGGATCAGCCACACCGGCAACACCGCCGCCACGAAACCGTAGCCGATCAGCATCCAGGTAATTTGAATGCCGGTGAAGGTAAAGGCCTTGGCCCAGACCGGGTCAGCAGCGATCTGCCCGCCCAGCCAGATCGAGCCCAGCAGCAAGGCCACGCCGATGATCGAGATTTCGCCAATGCGGCCCGGGCGGATGTAGCGCATGTAGATGCCCATGAACATCGCGATCGGGATGGTCGCCATCACCGTGAAGATGCCCCATGGGCTCTCGGCCAGGGCCTTGACCACGATCAGCGCCAGCACCGCGAGGATGATGATCATGATCAGGAAGCAGCCGAACAGCGCGATGGTCCCCGGAATGCGGCCCATCTCTTCACGCACCATGTCCCCCAGGGAACGGCCGTTACGACGGGTGGACAGGAACAGGATCATGAAGTCCTGCACCGCACCGGCAAGCACCACGCCAGCAATCAGCCAGAGTGTGCCGGGCAGGTAGCCCATTTGCGCCGCCAGTACCGGACCGACCAGCGGGCCTGCACCGGCAATCGCCGCAAAGTGGTGACCGAAAAGGATGTGTTTGTTGGTCGGCACATAGTCCAGACCGTCATTGTTGACGACTGCGGGGGTGGCCCGCCGTGGATCGAGTTGCATCACGTTATTCGCGATGAACAGGCTGTAGTAGCGATAAGCGACCAGGTAAATGGCCACCGCAGCGACCACAATCCACAAGGCGTTGATCGCCTCGCCGCGGCGCAAGGCCACTACGCCAAGGGCGCACGCTCCTACGATTGCCAGCACCAGCCAGGGTAGGTGGCGTAGCAGGCTATTATTATTTTTCATTTTTATATTCCAGCCAGGGTGGACAGAAAGGACAGCCACCCGGAGTTTAGCGCTGTTGGCCTTAAAGACCACCCCCCTACGTTGGTCTAGAGCCTTGCAACGGCAAAAAAAGCAGAAAAAAAGGCCCAGTGATGGCGCAGGGCTACACTGCTTCTATTCACAGAGGGTTTCACCATGACCGACCACCCGTCCGACCGCCGCTGTTTCCGCCGCATTGCCCTGGATGCCACCACCGAACTTCGGCAAAACGGCCACGAATGGCCGGTGCAATTGGTGGATTTGTCGCTCAAGGGCCTGGCAGTCAAACGGCCCGAGCCCTGGAAAGGCAATAAAGCATTGCCATTCGAGGTCGACATCCGCCTGGACCCAAAGGCGCACATAAAGATGCAGGTCAAGCTGACCCACGATGACCACGGCCAATTAGGCTTTGTATGCAAGGAAATCGACCTGGACTCGATCAGTCACCTGCGGCGGCTGATCGAGCTGAACCTCGGTGATCAGGAAGAACTCGAGCGGGAACTCGGTGCGCTGCTGGACGTGTGAGCGTTCAGGGAAACTCGGTGCGCGCCGGGAATTCGTTTTCCATGTCCCAAAAGCCTTTTTTCTGGCGCGAGGCGCCCTGCCACTGCCCATCGACAAACCGATAAGTCTCGTAGCGGATAGCAAAATCATCCTCGCCGTCACCGTCCATGAAGCACGATACCTGCAACAGCTCATCCACCCCGCCAGCGTCTGGTGTGGCAACGGTCCAGTCGGCCTTGCCGGTGTGCGCCAGGGTCAGCGGCTCGAGTTTGCCGTCGGCGCGGGTGTAACTCAACGGCGTGAGCTGCTGCCTGGCCGGTTGTAACAGTTGCGTGGCGGGCCCGCTGTAGCTGCCCATCGGCGCAGTCTGGTCGATGCTCAAAAAATATACCGGCGCGGGTAGCCCCTTGAGCCCCGATTTGCTGAGCTTGGCCAGGGGATAACCGAGGGCTTGCCGGGCAACCACCTCGCCCGAGGCCGACAGCAAACGCACCTGGGCGTTGAGCAGCGGGTTTTCGATGAAGTCCGTAGGGTCGTCGAACGAATCCTCATCCAACCCACTGCCCCAACTGTCCTCGTGCAACTGGGCGCTGATGCGCTGGTCTTCAAGCACCTGCAACACGCTGCCATCGTCGGTGACCAGCTTTTGCGCCAAGCGGTAACCGGCAGGCAGCCCAGCCGATGCCACGGCGGGAAATCCGACAAAGGCGACAAACAGGGCGACCAGCCCCCAGACATTCATTCGTTGCATAGCGCCCATCCCTGAAAAATTATTCAAACAGCGCATCCAGCGCCTGTTCAAGGCGCGTTACCGCAATAATCTGCAAGCCCGGCGGCGACTCTTTCGGCGCATTGCCCTTGGGCACGATCGCGCGCTTGAAGCCATGCTTGGCCGCCTCCTTAAGGCGCTCCTGGCCGCTGGGCACCGGGCGCACCTCGCCGGACAGGCCCACCTCGCCAAACACCAGCAGGTCGTGGGGCAACGGCCGATTGCGCAGGCTGGACATCACCGCAGCCATCAACGCCAGGTCTGATGCGGTTTCCAGCACTTTGACCCCGCCCACCACGTTAAGGAACACGTCTTGGTCATGGGTGGGGATGCCACCGTGACGGTGCAGCACCGCCAGCAACATCGCCAGGCGGTTCTGATCCAGGCCGAGGGTCACCCGACGCGGGTTGGCCAGGTGGCTATCGTCCACCAGTGCCTGCACCTCGACCAGCATTGGCCGGGTGCCTTCCCACGTCGCCATCACCACACTGCCTGGGACTTCTTCCTGGGCGCGGGTCAGAAAGATCGCCGAGGGGTTGGAGACTTCCTTCAGCCCGCGGTCGGTCATGGCGAACACGCCCAATTCGTTCACGGCGCCGAAACGGTTCTTCACCGCCCGCAGCAACCGCAGGCGGCCGTCGGATTCGCCCTCGAAGTACAAAACGGTGTCGACCATATGCTCCAACACCCGCGGCCCCGCCAGCGCGCCCTCTTTGGTCACGTGGCCGACCAGGAAAATCGCCGTGCCGCTCTGCTTGGCGTAGCGCACCAGCAGCGCCGCACTCTCGCGGACCTGAGACACGCCCCCCGGCGCCGATTGCAGTTGTTCGGTGAAAATCGTCTGGATCGAGTCGATCACCATGACCTTGGGCTTTTCGATACGGGCCGTGGCGATGATGCTTTCGATGCAGGTTTCGGTCATGACCCGCAATTGATCCTGGGGCAAGCCCAGGCGACGGGCGCGCATGGCCACCTGCTGCTGGGATTCTTCCCCCGTGACGTACAGCGCCGGCATGCGGCTGGCGATGCTGCACAGGGTTTGCAGCAGGATGGTCGATTTGCCAATACCCGGGTCGCCGCCGATCAGCACCACCGAGCCGTCCACCAGGCCGCCGCCGAGTACCCGGTCCAATTCTCCGGAGGCGGTGGAGAAACGCGGGACCTCCTCGACACTGACTTCGGCCAGGGTCTTGATCTGTGCCTGCTGCCCGGTCCAGCCGGCGCGACCGGTGGGGGCTGCCGCGCCGCCGCTCTCGATCATGGTTTCGGTCAGCGTGTTCCACGCCCCGCATTCGCCGCACTGGCCGGCCCACTTGGGAAAGGTCGCGCCGCACTCGGTGCAGCCGTACATGCGCTTGGCCTTTGCCATTTGAGAACCTCCAACCGAAAAACCGCGATGATAGCTCAGCGCGGCGCCGGGGTCCGGATTTCACCGCTGGCCAGGCGTGAAGCACTGTTGCCGATCGGGTCTTCGGCGTTCAGGTCGGCGCCCTTGGCTTTCAAGGCGTCAAGCAACTCGATGCGCTTGAACAGCCCGGCGTACATGGCGGCCGTCTGTCCGGCACCGTTGCGCTGGTCGGGGTTACAGTCGGTGGCCAGCAGGCGCTGGGCGATTTTCAGCTCGCCCTTGAAGATCGCGCCCATCAGCGCTGTGTTACCGCGTTTGTCCTGTACACAGGCGTCGGCCCCTGCGCTGAGCAGGCGCTCCACGAACGGCCCCTGGCCGTGGTAAGCGGCAAGGATCAATGCGGTGTAGCCCTTGTCGTCCTGGGTATTGAGGCTGTAACCGGACTCGATAAAGGTATTGAGCATGTCGAGGTCGCCACGGCGGGCGGCATCGAAGTAATAGTCCTGCAACTGCGCCTTGAGTGCCGCTGGCTCCGCGGCCTCGGCGTGGGCGACAAAGGCCAGCATGGCCATCAGCCAACCGATGAAAATTCGCATAGGGGTCTCCTGTCAGAGGTCGACGCCCCACAGAGCGTCGACCGGGACCAACGGTTCAGTCCGTCAGTTTTTCCGCCAGCGCCTTCACGCGCGCCAGATCACCCTTGGCAACCTTGGCCACGCCGGTGCCGTACTCCGGATCGGCTTTGTAGAGGAACGACAGGATGATGTGCTTGCTCTCGTCATCCGTGGTGGCCAGGGAGCCGCCAAAGTTTTCGATCAGGTCCTGGCGTTCCTTGGGGCTGTAGGAACGGTACAGATCACCGGCCTGCTTGAAGTTCTGCTCACGCTGGATCTTCGCCTGCTGGGTACTGCCCACCAGCGCCGACTGGCTGTAGCGCGCGGTTTGCGGCTCTTCGCGCGGCATCAGCCGGCTTGGCTGGTAGTTCACACCGGTGCTGGTTTTACCGCTGTTCATCGCGCCATCCTGGTTACCGTTATTGACGATGACTCGCGGGGCGTTGATCGGCAATTGCAGCGCATTGGCGCCCAGGCGGTACATCTGGGTATCGGCGTAGGAGAACACACGGCCTTGCAGCAGACGGTCTTCCGACGGTTCGATGCCCGGCACCAGGTTGGCCGGGGCCATCGCTACTTGCTCGGTTTCCTGGAAGACATTCGCCGGGTTGCGGTTGAGCACCATCTGCCCGACTTTGCGCTCGGGTACGTTTGGCCAGATCTTGGTCGCGTCCAATGGGTCGAAATCAAACTTGGCCAGGTCTTCCGGCTTGAGCACCTGTACATACAAGTCCCACTTGGGGAAGTCGCCCTTGTTGATATGGGTGACCAAGTCGTTGGTCATGTGGCTGTAGTCACGCCCCTGCACTTGGGTGACTTGCTTGGGGTCGAGGTTTTTGATGCCTTGCAGACTCTTCCAATGGAACTTGACGTAGTGCACTTCGCCCTTGGCGTTAATCAACTTGTAGGCATGTACGCCGTTGCCGTCCATTTCCCGGTAACTGGCCGGGGTACCGGCGTCGGAGTACAACTCGGTGAGCGTACGCGTGGACTCGGGAACATGGGAGAAGAAGTCAAACCGACGCGAGTCGTCATCCAGGTTAGTGCGTGGGTCCGGCTTGAAGGCGTGGACCATGTCCGGGAACTTGATGGCGTCACGAATGAAGAATGTCGGGAAGTTATTCCCGACCAAGTCCCAGTTGCCATCAGCGGTGTAGAACTTGGTGGCGAAGCCCCGCGGGTCGCGCAGTGTTTCCGGGGAATGGTTGCCGTGGACCACGGCCGAGAAGCGCACGAAGACCGGCGTGGTTTCACCCGCGGCAAACACTTTGGCCTTGGTCAGGTCGCTGAGGTTATCGGTGACCGTGAAGGTACCGTGGGCGCCGGTGCCACGGGCGTGTACCACGCGCTCCGGGATGCGTTCGCGGTCAAAGCGTTGCAGTTTCTGGATCAACTGCACGTCTTGCAGCAACACCGGGCCGTTGGCGCCGGCGGTCTGCGAGTTCTGGTTGTCACCTACCGCAGCGCCGTTATCGCGAGTCAGGTTGGCGGCCTGCACCGAAACGGACAGGAGGCTGGCCGTCGCCATGACCAGCGCATATCGCGCCAGCACCGGGCGGCCGTTCATTGGAGTCTTCATCAAGGTGTCCTCTGGTTTTTTTAGTGCACATTCAGTTGTGCTTGCCAGAGGCTAGTGACCCACGGGTCAGAAGATAAATAGAAAAAGCCCACCGGGGCGATTAGGAAATTGATGTGGTAAACCACTGAAATGGCGCGTATTTCGCGCGCGATTGGTGGCACTTTGCAAACTATTTGCGTTTTAATGTGTCGATTAAAACTAACAGTGTTAATGGTTGTGTCCGGCAGGCCCGCTATGACTGACTTACACTGAGTCCCACCCTTCTCATCTGTAACAAGGAATAACCTATGAGCGTGATCAGTGAGTTCAAGGCCTTCGCGGTCAAAGGTAATGTGGTCGATATGGCCGTCGGTATCATCATCGGCGCAGCCTTCGGCAAGATTGTTTCCTCGTTCGTAGGCGACGTGGTGATGCCGCCCATTGGGCTGTTGATCGGTGGGGTCGACTTCGCTGACCTGGCCATAACGCTCAAGGCGGCGCAAGGCGATGTGCCTGCCGTGGTCTTGGCCTACGGCAAGTTCATCCAGAGCGTGATTGATTTTGTGATCGTCGCATTTGCGATCTTCATGGGTGTGAAGGCCATCAACCGTCTCAAGCGCCAAGAAGCCGCGGCCCCAAGCCTGCCGCCAACGCCGAGCAAGGAAGAAGTGTTACTGGGCGAGATCCGCGATCTGCTCAAGGCACAGAACGACAAACCGCTCTAAGCGGAATCGGTTTGAAAAGAAGGCGCCTGTGGTTGAGGCGCCTTCTTTATTACCAGTAGTTTTCCACCGCGACCTGCCCCGGACGTCGGCTCAGGCTCAGTTGCATGTCACGCTGCTTGAGCAATTGGCGGGTGTCATCGACCATTTGCGGGTTGCCGCAAATCAGTACGCGGGAATGTTCCGGGGTCAGCTCGATGCCAGCCGCGCGCTCCAGCTCGCCATTTTCAATCAACGTGGTGATACGTCCGTTCAATGCACCGGGGTGTGTCTCGCGGGTGACGATGGGGATGTAAGTGAGTTTATGTGCGTATTCGGCCAAATACTCACGCGCCCCCAGCTCGTTGATCAGCGACTGGTACGCCAACTCCCGGGCCTCGCGGGCGCTGTACACCAGGACAATGCGCTCGAATTTTTCCCAGACCTCAAAGTCCTGCAGGATCGATAGAAACGGCGCGACTCCGGTGCCGGTACCCAGCATCCACAAATCGCGGCCGTCGACAAATCGATTCAGGGTCAAAAAGCCTGTGGCCTGGCGCTCTACCATCAACGTGTCGCCGACCCGCAGGCGACTCAGCTCACTGGTGAACTCGCCACCTGGAACGACGATCGAGAAGAAATCCAAGTGTTCGTCAAAGGGTGACGACACCACCGAATAGGCACGCCATACGGTACTGCCGTCGGCCTTGGTCACACCCAGGCGCACGAACTGGCCGGCGGTAAACCGGAAACCCGGATCACGGGTAGTACGCAGGGTAAACAGGCTGGGGGTCAGCGATTGCACATCAAGCAATGTCTGGCGGGTGAATTTTTCAGCACTGGCCGTCATGGGGAACTCCGTTTTGCACAGGGCCCTAGTGTCCCTCAAAGCAGCACGCGCTAACACCGATGATTTGTACCGGCATTGCCGCTCCACAACTCGCCAGCACACTACCTCCCGAAAAAACCACTAAGTTGCTGAGGTTATTCCGCTAAAACTTACGGCTTCAACTGAACTAATTATTTCGCTATTAGACTTGGACAAATCCAATTTAAAAATGCGAACTCACGGCCAATGCTGGTAATTTGATATCACCCCCAAGCTTTTAAAATAGATAATTTTTCAACTTGGTATCAATATTTTTTATACAAATGCACGCCCCCTTGTACAAGTTAGGAAAATTCAAATACTTCATCGTTATTACGATTTTTTTCCTACAAAAAACATCCGCTGTCCTACACTATTTTTCGTGCCGCGTTGGGATTCAGGACGTACCCAAGGCACGCAAAATACCCATGGAGAGTTACCGATGGTCAACTGGCGCAACACGAGACTCCCGAAACTGGAAGACCAGGACCAAGTCACAGAAGTTTTTGAAATGGTTATCAACGAGACACATGCGCTCGGCTTCCAATTCTGTTCATTCACGATGAGTACTCAACAACCCCTAAACCCCGCTCCACTGTTTGAAAGAAACAACTATCCCGCTCAATGGAACCATCTGTACAAACAAGCACGTTTTTCAGAGGTCGACCCCGTAATTGCCCACTGTCAGCGTTCGGTACTGCCTTTCGTCTGGCAGGAAACGGCGTTTAGCGACGCGCCGCATTTATGGGCGCTGGCCAAATCCCACGGTGTACACGTGGGATGGCCGCAACCGTTGCATGGCCCCAAAGGCACATTCAGCATGCTGACGCTGGGCCGAAGCACCGATGAGATCAGCCCGGAGGAGCTTTACGAAAAAGCCGGTAATGCCTTGTGGCTCTGCCACGCCATGCACACGGTGGTCGCGCATAAATATGCGAATGAGCCGGTGGCAAAAACCAGCAGCAATTTAACGCCACGTGAGATCGAAGTGCTGCGCTGGTCAGCGATGGGAAAGACTGCAGGCGAGATCGCCAAGATCCTGTGCCTGTCTGAACGTACCGTCGGTTTTCACAACTGCAGTTCGATGCGCAAATTGGGCGTCAATAATAAGATTGCCGCCGTGATGGTGGCAGCGAAAGCCGGGTTTCTGTAAAGACCCTATGTAATCCTTGCGGAAAAAACGTAACATTCGCGACCAGTTCCGGGTGATGGCGCAGCGTGCAGCTTAGCGTCGCGGTTCACCTGGATGGTTCGATTACCCAGAGTTTTCTCCCGCCATGCCCCTGCTCGAAAGCCCCTTCGCCCAGCTCGATCTGATCCGCCAGCCAGAGCAGCACAACGATCCGCTGCAAGCCTTCGATGCCGCCGACGAGTACCTGCTCAATCACCTGGCAGAACAGCAGCCAGCGGCGACGACACGCGTGCTGGTACTCAACGACAGCTTCGGCGCGCTGGCCGCCAGCCTTGAAGGCCGGGTGCAGGTGACGTCCAGTGGCGACTCATTCCTCGCCGCGCAAGGGCTGGAGAAAAACCTGGTGCGCAACGGCAAGGCATTTGATGCCGTGACTTTCATACCGGCCAGCCAAATCCCGAGCGGCCCTTTTGACCGCGTACTGATCCGCGTGCCCAAGACCCTGGCGCTGCTGGAAGAACAGTTGATTCGCTTGCAAGGTCAACTGGCACCGGGCGCCGAAGTGATTGCCGGGGCGATGATCAAGCATTTGCCACGGGCGGCCGGGGAGTTGCTGGAGCGCTATATCGGCCCAATGCACGCCTCGTTGGCCGTGAAGAAAGCCCGGCTGCTGATCGCAACCCCGGCCGACCGCCCGGCCGCCGTTTCCCCCTACCCCACGCGCTACACGCTGGACGCCCCCGCCCTCGAACTGCTCAACCACGCCAACGTGTTCTGCCGCGAAGGCCTGGACATCGGCACGCGCGCGTTCCTGCCGCACCTGCCGACCGGCTTGGGCAGCGCACGCGTGGCCGACCTGGGTTGCGGCAACGGCGTACTGGCCATTGCCAGCGCACTGCAAAACCCCGATGCCCACTACACGCTGGTGGACGAGTCCTACATGGCCGTGCAATCGGCGGCCGAGAACTGGCAAGCGGCGCTCGGCCATCGCGAAGTAACGGTACAGGCCGGCGATGGCCTGGCCGGTCAGGCGCCAGATTCTCTGGATGTGGTGCTGTGCAACCCGCCGTTCCACCAGCAGCAGGTGGTGGGCGACTTCCTCGCCTGGCGCATGTTCCAGCAGGCACGCGAAGCGCTGGTGGTCGGCGGTGCTCTTTATATCGTGGGCAACCGCCACCTGGGTTATCACAGCAAGTTGGCGCGCTTGTTCCGGGGTGTCGAGCAGGTGGCCGCCACGCCCAAGTTCGTGATCCTTAAGGCACGCAAATAAAAAAAACCTGCCTTTCTTGCCAAAGGCAGGGTTGCAAAGCCGGGCCGCGAAGCCCGGTCGGGATGTCAGTGGGTGGTCAGGCCGGCCGCATTCATGAACATGCGCATCAGGCTGGCCACGACAAACAGGGCCAGCACACTGCCGGTCCAGATCATCGCCAGCCACCCCAGACGCCGCCATAACGGCTGCTTCTCGGCCTTTTCGATCTCGTGCAACGTCGGCTTGCCGGACATTCAACGACCCTCCTAGTGATAACCGTCTTCGTGGGTGACCTTGCCGCGGAACACGTAGTAGCTCCAGAAGGTGTAACCCAGGATGAACGGGATGATGAACAAGGTGCCCACCAGCATGAAGCCCTGGCTTTGCGGCGGAGCGGCGGCGTCCCAGATCGACACTGACGGCGGAATGATGTTCGGCCACAGGCTGATACCCAGACCGCTGTAGCCCAGGAAGATCAACACCAGGGTCAGCAGGAACGGCGTGTAATGCGCATTGCGCGCCACCGCGCGGATCAGCCCGTACATCGTCACCAGTACCAGGACCGGCACCGGCAGGAACCAGAACAGGTTAGGCAGGGTGAACCAGCGCGACGCGATTTCCGGGTGCGACAGCGGTGTCCAGATACTCACGATGCCAATCACCGCCAACACCACGAACGCCAAAGGCCGCGCCAGATTGTGCATTTGCTCCTGCAACTTGCCCTCGGTCTTCATGATCAGCCAGGTGCAGCCGAGCAACGCGTAGGCCACGATCAGCGCCGCGCCGCAGAACATCGTGAACGGGGTGAACCAGTCCAGCGAGCCGCCGGCGAACTGGCGGTCGACCACTGCAAAGCCGTCGATAAACGCCCCCAGCGCCACGCCCTGGAAGAAGGTGGCGGCAATCGAGCCGCCGATAAACGCCTTGTCCCATAGATGACGCTTGTGGTCCTTGGCCTTGAAGCGAAACTCGAAGGCCACGCCGCGAAAGATCAGCCCGATCAGCATCAGGATCAGTGGCAGATACAACGCCGACAACACCACCGAATAGGCCAGCGGGAAGGCGCCGAACAATCCCGCGCCGCCGAGGACCAGCCAGGTTTCGTTGCCGTCCCACACGGGCGCCACGGTGTTCATCATGACGTCACGGTCGGTCTTGCCCTTCACGAACGGAAACAGGATGCCGATGCCCAGGTCGAAGCCGTCCATGACCACGTACATCATGATCCCGAAGATGATGATCACAGCCCAGATCAGCGGAAGATCAATACCCATCTCAATGCCCCTTGTGCTGGATGTGGTCGTGGTCTTGGTCGGTGCCATCGTCGGCAGCCGACAACGGACGGGCCGGTGTGCGTTTTTGGCCAGGACCACCATGGGTGGGCTCGCTGCCTTCATGGGTCACAGGCCCTTTGCGCACCAGGCGCATCATGTAACCCAACCCTGCGCCGAACAGCGCGAAGTACACCACCACGAACAGCACAAGCGTGATGGTCATCTGCGTCAGACTATGCCCGGAGGACGCGTCCGCCGTGCGCATCAGCCCGTAGACCACCCACGGCTGTCGGCCGATCTCGGTGGTGAACCAGCCGGCAAGAATCGCGATCAGGCCCGATAGCCCCATCCACAACGCCAGGTACAGGAACGGTTTGGAGGTGTACATCTTGTCGCCCCGGCGCAGCCAAAGGCTGAACAGACCGGTGAAGATCATCAGAAAGCCCAGGCCGACCATGACCCGGAATGACCAGAACACGATGGTCGAATTAGGGCGGTCCTCCGGCGGGAACTCCTTGAGGGCCGGCACCTGTTTATCCAGCGAGTGGGTCAGGATCAGGCTGCCCAGATAGGGAATTTCGACCGCGTATTTGGTTTCTTCGGCCTTCATGTCCGGCCAGCCGAACAGGATCAGCGGCGTGGGCTCGTCGCCCTTATTCTCCCAGTGGCCTTCAATCGCCGCGATTTTCGCCGGCTGGTGCTCAAGGGTATTGAGGCCGTGGAAGTCACCGATCACCGCCTGGATAGGCGCCACGATCAAGGCCATCCACATGGCCATCGAGAGCATTTTGCGGATCGCCGGGTTGTCCCTGCCCCGCAGCAAATGCCAGGCCGCCGACGAGCCGACGAAGAACGCAGTGGCAACAAAGGCCGCCGTGGCCATGTGCATCAGGCGGTAGGGGAACGACGGGTTGAAGATGACTGCCAGCCAATCGGTCGGGATCACCCGGCCGTCGATGATTTCAAAACCCTGGGGCGTCTGCATCCAGCTGTTGGACGCGAGGATCCAGAACGTGGAAATCAAGGTGCCGACGGCCACCATCACCGTGGAGAAAAAGTGCAGCTTGCGCCCGACCTTGTTCCAGCCGAACAGCATCACGCCAAGGAAACCGGCCTCGAGGAAGAAGGCCGTGAGCACTTCGTAGGTCAGAAGCGGTCCGGTGACGGCGCCGGCAAAATCCGAGAAGCGACTCCAGTTGGTGCCGAACTGGTAGGCCATGACCAGACCGGACACCACACCCATGCCGAAGTTGACGGCAAAGATCTTCGACCAGAAATGGTAGAGGTCACGGTAGGTGTCGTTGTGGGTCTTGAGCCACAACCCTTCCAGCACCGCAAGGTAACTGGCCAGGCCGATGGTGATCGCCGGGAACAGGATGTGGAACGAGATGGTGAACGCAAATTGAATTCGGGCGAGATCGAGCGCCTCCAAACCGAACATAAGTTTTCCTCTGTCAGGTAATACCGGCTGCTGGCGGGAGCCTGCACCCACTGCTGCCCCCACGGATATGGAGTGTGACGAATTTCAATTCGTTTCTTTTTTTAACCAGCCACACGGGGGAATCGGGCCTTGCGGCCGCCAGATCAAACGCTACGCGGGCGTTGATCTGGATCAAGCATTGATCAAAGAGTAGTCCCAATTTGTGTGTCCAGCCGTGTGGTCTTTTGCCGCGTGACAGCTTGCCTCAGTGGGGTTCTTGCAACTATTTGTTACAGCTTGATGCTAATCTCGCCCTTCCCTCCGGCCTTGACCTGAACTCCCGATGCCTAGTGAACCCGCGTTGCTGTTGCGTCATCACCGTCCTTTCATTGCGTTCTGGCTGGCACGGATCTTCACCGCCAGCGGCTTCCAGATGCTCACCGTGGCCATCGGCTGGAACCTCTATCAACTGACCGGCAATGTGTTGGACCTCGGATTGGTCGGCCTGGTCGAGTTTGTGCCGCGCGTACTGTTCATGCTGCACACCGGGCATGTGGCCGACCGTTACGAACGGCGCAAAGTCGCCGCCATCTGTCAGACCGTGCAGGCGTGCATCGCCCTGTGCCTGGCCATTGGCGGCCTGACCGACAGCGTGACCCGCGAGATGATCTTCATCCTCGCTTTCCTGCTGGGTGCGGCACGCTCCTTTGAAATGCCCACCACCCAGGCACTGCTCCCCAGCATCGTGCCCAGTGCGTTATTTCCGCGGGCCGTGGCGTCATCGCAATCGGCCCAGCAACTGGCCACCATCGTCGCCCCGGCGCTGGGCGGTCTGCTCTATGCGTTCGGCAGCGTCTGGGTGTATGGCCCCACGGTGGTGCTGTACATCATTGCCTGCACGCTGACCCTCAACCTGCCCAACCGCCAGACACCGCTGAACAAAGGCAAGGCCACCCTGGACTCGCTGCTGGCCGGTATCCGCTTTATTCGCAGCCGCCAGGACATTCTCGGGGCGATTTCCCTCGACCTGTTCGCCGTGCTGCTGGGCGGCGCCACCGCGCTGCTGCCGGTGTTCGCCAAAGACATCCTGCTGACCGGCGCCTGGGGCCTTGGCCTGCTGCGTTCGGCGCCGGCAGTGGGAGCGCTGTTGATGTCACTGTGGCTGGCACGCTTCTCGGTCGACCGCCACGTGGGCCGCGTGATGTTCACCGCAGTCGGCGTGTTCGGTGTGGCGACCATTGCCTTCGGCCTGTCGACTTCGTTCTGGTTTTCCCTGGCGGTGCTGGTGGTGCTGGGCGCGGCGGACATGATCAGCATGGTCATCCGCGCCTCCTTCGTGCAGTTGGAGACGCCGGATGAAATGCGCGGGCGAGTCAGTGCGGTCAACGGCCTGTTTATCGGCGCGTCCAACCAATTGGGCGAGTTCGAGTCCGGCATTACCGCCCACTGGTTCGGCACCGTGCCCGCCGTGGTCATGGGCGGCATCGGTACGCTGCTGGTGACCGGGGTGTGGATCAAACTGTTCCCCACCCTGGCCAACCGGGACCGCATGCACGTGCCCGTGGAAGAGCCCAAGGCCTGAGCCTATCAAAGCGCGTCGCGCTAGATCACCTTGTCCAAAGTGATGGGAAACTCCCGCACACGCTTGCCGGTGGCGTGGTAAATCGCATTGGCCACCGCTGCAGCGACCCCGACAATGCCGATTTCGCCGACGCCCTTGGAACCGAGTGCGTTGACGATTTCGTCATGTTCTTCGACAAACACCACGTCAATGTCACCGATATCGGCATTCACCGGCAGGTGGTACTCGGCCAGGCTGTGGTTCATGTAGCGGCCCAACCGATGATCGATCTGCGTCTCTTCATGCAGGGCCATGCCGATGCCCCACACCACCCCGCCGAGAATCTGGCTGCGCGCCATCTTGGGATTGACCACCCGCCCGGCGGCAATCGCGCTGACCACCCGGCTGACCTTGATGGTGCCCAGGTCTTCATCGACCCGCACTTCCACAAACACCGCCGAATGGGTGGCGGTGGCATAGCCCTCGCGCTTTTTGTCGGGCTCGCTGTCGACCTGCACCTGCAAGGCCTCCTCGCCACTGTCCTTGACCAGTTGCGCCAATGACACACTCACATCACCGGTGTGCAACTGGCCGTCTTCAAAGCGTACCGACTCGGCGTCGTTGAACACCGGGTATGTCTGGCGCGCAACGGTCAGCAGTTTGGCCGCCAGTGCTTCGCAGGCTTGCTGCACGGCGGTGCCCACCGAAGACACGGTGAACGAGCCGCCCTGCAGCGGCGCGGTGGGCAACGATGAGTCGCCGAGCAGGAAGCTCACGTCTTCCACCGCCACGCCGCTGGCCTGGGCCGCGATCTGGGTCATTACCGTATAGGTGCCGGTGCCGATGTCCGTGGTTGCACTGCTGACGGTGAGCTTGCCCTCGGCATCGATCCGCGCCTTGGCGCTGGCCTTCATCTGCATCGCCTCCCACACGCCGCCGGCCATGCCCCAGCCGATCAACTGGCGACCATCGCGCATGCTGCGCGGTTCCGGGTTGCGCTGCTTCCAGCCAAAACGCTCGGCGCCTTCGCTGTAGCACTCACGCAAGGCTTTGCTCGACCAGGGTTTGTCTTCGTTCCCATTGCGTTCGGCATAGTTGATCAGCCGCAGTTGCACCGGGTCGATGGCCAGGGCGCAGGCCAGTTCGTCCATGGCACATTCCAGGCCGATCACACCGAGCGCTGCACCGGGCGCGCGCATGTCCAACGGGGTGAACACATCCAGCGGCACCAGTTTGTAGGTCAACTGCACGTTATCGCAGTGGTAGAGCATGCCGCTCCACTCCACCACGTGCTCGCTGAAGTCCTCGAAACGCGACGTCTGGCCAATCGCCGTATGCCCCAGTGCCAGCAGGCGTCCGTTGGCAGCGGCGCCCATTTGCAGACGCTGCAGGGTGCGCGGGCGGTAGCCGAACGTGAACATCTGCTGGCGCGTCAGGGTCACCCGCACCGAACGCTGGAGCGCCAGTGCCGCCATCACCGCCAACGGCAGTTGATACTGCGGGCGCAGCCCCGAACCAAAAGCACCGCCGACAAAAGCGGCAAAAATGCGCACCTGGCTTTTATCCAGGCCGAACACTTTTTGCACGTAGGCCTGACAGTTTTGCGGGCCCTGGGTCTTGTCATGGATATGCAGCGTGCCATCCGGCTGATACAGCACGGTGCTGGCATGGGGCTCCATGGGGTTGTGGTGTTCGATGGGGGTGCTGTAGTGCACATCAAGGCTGATGGCGGCGCCGGCCCATTCGGCCTGGAAGTTGCCGCGCGGTGCCGGCGGCGTCTGCGGGGACGGGTAGGCCCGTTCCTGCTGGGCGAGCAAGTCGGTCTCGAAGTCTTCGCGTGCGTATTCGATCTCGATCAACGAGCCTGCGTGCCGCGCCAGTTCCAGGTTGTCGGCGACCACCAGGGCCAGCGGCTGGCCGCTGTAGAGCACACGGTCGTTGTAGAGCGGACGGAACGGCGAGCCATCGGCGGCATCGGCGTCGGCAAAGGCGTCATCGTAGCTGGCGATTTTCGGCCGGTTGAGGTGATGGATGACGTCCACCACCCCTGGCAGCGCCAGGGCCTTGGAGGCGTCGATGCTGAGCACGCGGCCTTTGGCAATGGTGCTGGACACCACACTGCCGTGCAGCAGGCCAGCCTCGGGGAATTCACCGGCATAGCGCGCTTGCCCGGTGACCTTGAGCAGACCGTCGACACGGTCCAGGGGTTTGCCGATAGCTGTCATGGCTGTTCTCCTGCGACAGCGGCGTCGCTCAAGGCGCGCACAATTGCACGGCGCGCCAGTTTGATCTTGAAGCCGTTGTGTTGCAGCGGCTCGGCGTCTTGAAGCACGGCGTCGGCGGCGTTGCTGAAGGTTTCGCGACTGACGGACTGGCCGATCAAGCACGCTTCTACCGCACGGTCGCGCCAAGGCTTGTGGGCCACGCCGCCCAGGGCCAGTCGCGCATCAATGATCACATCACCGTCCAGCTCAAGCGCGGCAGCGACGGAGACCAAGGCAAAGGCATAGGACGCACGATCACGCACCTTCAAGTAATGACTGTGACGCGCCAGTTGATCGGCGGGCAGCTCAATCGCGGTGATCAGCTCATCGTCGGCCAGTTGGTTGTCACGTTGCGGTGCATCACCGGGCAAGCGATGGAAGTCGGCAAACTCGATCACCCGCGCGCCGCCGCGCCCTTCGACATGCACCCGCGCGTCGAGTGCCGCCAGCGCCACGCACATGTCCGACGGATGAGTCGCTACGCACTGCTCGCTGGCGCCAAGAATTGCGTGGATACGGTTCAGGCCGTTGCGCGCCGGGCAACCGCTGCCGGGCTCGCGCTTATTGCACGGCACGGTGGCGTCATAGAAGTAATAGCAGCGGGTGCGCTGCAGCAGGTTTCCGCCGGTACTGGCCATGTTGCGCAGTTGCGGCGAGGCACCGGCAAGAATGGCCTGGGACAGCAATGGGTAACGCTGTTCGATAAGCGGGTGCCAGGCCAGGTCGGCGTTGCTCACCAATGCGCCGATCAGCAGCCCGCCACTGGCGGTCTGTTTAATGTCATGCAACGGCAGGCCGGTGATGTCGATCAGGTGCTCGGGGCGGCTGATGTTTTCTTTCATCAGGTCCAGCAGGTTGGTGCCGCCCGCGATAAAACGTGAGACCGCGCTGCTCAGGTGCACGGCTTCATGGACGTCTTTCGGCTTGCTGTAGTGGAAGGGGTTCATCGCTCACCTCCCAGCACATCCTCAATGGCGTCGCGAATGTTGGTGTAGGCACCGCAGCGGCATAGGTTGCCGCTCATCAGCTCCTTGACCTGTGCGCTGTCGTGGGCACGCCCCTCATTGGCCAGGCCAACGGCGGAGCAGATCTGGCCAGGCGTGCAGTAACCGCACTGGAAGGCGTCGTGTTTGATAAAGGCTTGCTGCATGGGGTGCAACTGGTCGCCGCTGGCCAGGCCTTCGATGGTGGTCAACGTGGCGCCATCGCACATTACCGCCAGGGTCAGGCAGGCGTTGATGCGTTTGCCGTCGCGCAACACGGTGCAGGCACCACATTGGCCGTGGTCGCAGCCTTTTTTGCTGCCAATCAGGTCGAGTTGTTCACGCAGCAGGTCCAGCAGGGTGGTCCAGGGCAAGACGTCCAGCTCGCGGGACTGGCCGTTCAGGGTCAAGCGTATTGTGCGGGCGACGAACGGTTGGGCCGCCGCGCCATTGGGGGTCGCGCTCATAAACACCTCACGGGTCTGTGTACATCCGCGGCGTTCAGGAAAATCGCCGTCTCAGGGGTACGACTTTGCGAGGTTTTGAGCGTTCAAGATGATTGATCAGTGGATATTGAGCAGGGTCTTGAGGGTATTTCGCGGAGGGTTGATCGACGAGTTGCTGTATTCGAACCAGCCCTGGGCTTTGACGTCCAGGTCAAACACATAGATGTAGCCCATCAAGGTGCCCGTGCCAGTGCAGGCCTGGCTGACGTTGCCGACCTGGCACACCGGGGTACGCGTCCCGCTCAACTCGGCTCCATTGAAGCGGCCCACGGGATTGTTGCCCAGGCCGACTTCCATCACCGAGACCTTGGTGGGCCCACGGTGGGCGCACATCTGGGTGCTCTGCGCACGCTCCGGGATGGTTTCGGAGCATCCCGCCGACTCGACCTTGAACACCCGCACCTCGCTCAAGGCCGGTGCAGTCGCGCCCCACGCCGGTGCCGCGCCCAGCCACAGGCCGAGACAAGGGATCAGCGCTAGACTCCACGCGTTGGCTTTTTTCATGCTGTCGATGACCCGTTATTGAACGTCGGCGCAGTATGCCTCAAGGCCATGCGCCACACAGCCTCGGCTGCTGGTATGATGCGCCGCTTTTTCCGATCCTCTCTGGAACCACAGGCGCTTGGCGCAATTTGTGCTTTGACTTAGAGGTCAACAAATCACGACGCAAAATAGCGTCACAGGGAGCAGGCATGCTGGAAAAGCTGTTTCAACTCAAAGCACACAACACCAACGTGCGCACCGAGATCCTCGCGGGCATCACGACATTCCTGGCCATGGCCTACATTCTGTTCGTGAACCCGAGCATCCTCGGCGAGACCGGCATGGACAAGGGCGCGGTGTTCGTCGCCACGTGCCTGGCGGCGGCCATCGGTTCCACCGTGATGGGCCTGATCGCCAACTACCCGATCGCGCTTGCACCGGGCATGGGCCTCAACGCCTTCTTTACCTACACCGTCGTGCTGCACATGGGCCACACCTGGCAGGTGGCGCTGGGCGCGGTGTTCATTTCGGCGGTGCTGTTTTTCCTGCTGTCGATCTTCCGCATTCGTGAGTGGATCATCAACGCCATCCCCCTGCCGCTGCGCTCGGCGATTGCCGCCGGCATCGGCCTGTTCCTGGCGCTGATCGCCCTGCATAACGCCGGTATCGTGGTGAGCAACCCGGCCACCATGGTCGGCCTGGGCGACCTGAAACAACCGGCGCCGATCCTGGCCACCCTGGGTTTCGTGCTGATCGTCGCGCTGGAAGCCCTGGCCGTACGCGGCGCGGTGCTGATCGGCATCCTGGCGGTGACCGTCGCCTCCATCGTCCTGGGCTTCACGCCGTTCCTCGGCGTGACCTCGGTACCGCCGTCCCTGGCGCCGACCTTCCTGCAGTTGGATATCAAGGGCGCGCTGGACATCGGCCTGGTCAGCGTGATCTTCGCCTTCCTGTTCGTGGACCTGTTCGACAACTCCGGCACCCTGATCGGCGTCGCCAAGCGCGCCGGTCTGATGGGCAAAGATGGCCACATGCCGAAAATGGGCCGTGCACTGATCGCCGACAGTACCGCTGCCATGGCCGGTTCCCTGCTGGGCACCTCGACCACTACCAGCTACATCGAATCGGCCGCAGGCGTGAGCGCCGGTGGCCGTACCGGCTTGACCGCTATCGTGGTCGCGATCCTGTTTTTGCTGGCGTTGTTCTTCTCGCCACTGGCCGCCAGCGTGCCGGCCTATGCCACCGCGCCAGCCTTGCTGTTTGTGGCGGTGCTGATGAGCCAAGGCCTGGCCGAAATCGATTGGGACGACATTACGGTGGCAGCGCCGGTGGTGATCACCGCCCTGGCGATGCCCTTCACTTACTCCATCGCCAACGGCATCGCCTTCGGTTTCATCGCCTGGACCGCCATCAAGCTGCTTTCGGGCCGTTACCGTGAGCTGAACCCGGCGCTGGTGATTCTGTCGATTCTGTTTGTGATCAAGCTGGGCTGGTTCAACGCATGACTTTTGACGCCGCAAGCTACACCGTTCAACTGCAAGACAAGGTCACGCGCTTGCGTGACCTGTTGGCACCGTTCGACGCGCCCGAGCCCCAAGTATTCGACTCGCCTCTGCAGAACTTCCGCCTGCGGGCGGAGTTTCGCCTGTGGCGCGAAGGCGGTGATCGTCACTACGCAATGTTCTCCCAGGATGACAAGCGCACGCCGATCCTGATCGACGCGTTCCCCATTGCCAGCCAGCGCATCAACCAGTTGATGCCGCAACTCAAAGCCGCCTGGCAAGCCAGCGCAGCCCTGAGCCACAAGCTGTTCCAGGTGGAGTTCCTCACCACCCTGGCCGGCGACGCAATGATCACCCTGTGTTATCACCGCCCGCTGGACGAGCACTGGCACACCGCCGCCAACAAGCTGGCCGCGGACCTGAACGTGAGCGTCATCGGGCGCTCCAAAGGCAAACGTGATGTGATCGGCCACGACTACGTGGTGGAAAAGCTCGACGTGGGCGGCCGCACCTTCAGCTACCGCCAGCCCGAAGGCGCCTTCACGCAGCCCAATGGCACCGTGAACCAGAAGATGCTCAATTGGGCCTACGAAGCGCTGGGCGATCGCCCGGACGATCTGCTGGAGCTGTACTGCGGCAACGGTAACTTCACCCTGCCGTTGGCGACCCGCGTACGCAAGGTACTGGCCACCGAGATCAGCAAGACATCGGTGAACGCCGCCCTGAGCAACCTCGCTGAAAACGCGGTGGATAACGTCACCCTGGTGCGCCTCTCCGCCGAGGAACTCACCGAAGCCCTCAACGAAGTGCGCCCGTTCCGTCGCCTGCACGGCATCGACCTGAAAAGCTACGAATTCGGCAGCGTATTCGTCGACCCGCCCCGCGCCGGCATGGACCCGGACACCTGCGAGCTGACCCGGCGCTTCGACAACATCCTGTACATCTCCTGCAACCCGGAAACGTTGGCGGCGAACATCGCGCAACTGCACGACACCCACCGGATCACCCGGTGTGCAATGTTTGACCAGTTTCCATGGACGCACCATATGGAATCCGGAGTGTTGCTGACCCGCCGATAATTCCAGGCCCCCTCGCTGCGCAAAGGTGGGGGCTTGCCCCCGATGGCGGCGGGTCAGTCAAGGGGTTGCTGATGGACACCCCGCTATTGATCTCTGATGTGATTCGCCCGCAGCGGGCGCTTGATTAACAGTTCGATAATCGAACACATCCGCCACCTTCAATTGACCAAATTAACTAACCAGTACATTTTATCTCCACAACGAACAAGAACTGTGGAGAGACCTCTTATGCCGCCCATCGTGCTGGTGCTCAACGGCCCCAACCTTAACCTGCTCGGCACCCGCGAGCCGGCCACCTATGGCCATGAAACCCTGGCTGACGTCGCCGCCCTGTGCGGCCGCAGTGCCGAAAAGTTGGGGTTGAAAATCGAATTTCGCCAGACCAACCACGAAGGCGAGTTGCTGGACTGGATCCAGGGCGCCCGCCAACGTTGCGCCGGGATCGTGATCAACCCGGCGGCCTGGACCCACACCTCGGTGGCGATTCGCGACGCGCTGGTGGCCAGCGAGGTGCCGGTGATCGAAGTGCATCTCTCCAACGTGCATGCCCGTGAAGCGTTTCGTCATCACTCGTTTGTATCGCCCATCGCCAAGGCGGTGCTCGCCGGGTTCGGCAGCCACGGCTACCATCTGGCCCTGGAACATTTCAGCCAGTTGCTCAAGGGATCGGCTCAATGAAACCGCGTATTCTCGCCGGCCTGATCGGCGCCGGTATCCAGGCCTCCCGTACCCCTGCCCTGCATGAACAGGAAGGCGATGCCCAGGGTTTGCGTTACCTGTATCGCTTGATCGACCTTGAGCCCCTGCACCTGGACATCAATGCCCTGCCCGATCTGCTGCGCGCCGCCGAGCAGATGAACTTCACCGGGCTGAACATTACCTACCCGTGCAAACAGGCAATCCTGCCGTTGCTTGATGAACTGTCCGACGAGGCCCGTGGTATCGGCGCGGTGAACACGGTGGTGTTCAAGGACGGCAAACGCATCGGCCACAACACCGATTGCCTGGGGTTCGCCGAAGGTTTCCGACGTAACTTGCAGGATGTGCCGCGCCAGCGCGTGGTGCAGATGGGGGCCGGCGGTGCGGGGGCGGCGGTGGCCCATGCGCTGCTGGCCGAGGGCGTGGAGCACTTGAGTATTTTCGACGTCGACGTCACCCGCGCCAAAGACCTTGTGGATAACCTGGCCCAGCGTTTCGGCAGCGGTCGGGCGCAAGTGGGCCAGAACCTCGAGAACGCCATGGCCGAGGCCGATGGCCTGGTCAACACCACGCCGATGGGCATGGCCAAGCTGCCTGGCATGCCAGTGCCTGCCGGCCTGCTGCGCGCGCAATTGTGGGTCGCGGAGATCGTGTATTTCCCGCTGGAAACCGAGCTGCTGCGCAACGCACGCGCCCTGGGGTGCCGCACCTTGGATGGCGGCAATATGGCGGTGTTTCAGGCGGTGAAGGCGTTTGAGTTATTCAGCGGCGAAGTGGCCGATGCGCACAGGATGTTGGCGCATTTCCAAAGCATGAACACCTGACCGACAAAACGGGGGGCGCTTGCCCCTCCCTCATTCGGTCCGCGCCTGCCTCAGGCCTGCAAGTACCGCAGTACCGACTCGCAGATCATCTCGCGATGCCGCTGTTTAACCGCCTCGTCCGACAGCTCGATCTGAAAGATCTCACTGAACGTATGGCGGTTTGACACGCGGTAAAAGCTGAATGAGTTGATCAACAGGTGTACGTCCAACGGTTCCAGGCCTTCACGGAACAACCCCATCTCGGCACCCCGGCGCAACGTCACACCCAGCCCTTCAAGGATTTTGCTGTTCATCGCCTTGATGGTGTCGGTGCGTTTGACGTACTCGCCGTTGTGGATATTTTCGATGCTGACGATGCGCACGAAGTCCACGTTCTGATCGTGGTGATCAAAGGTGAACTCCACCAGCCGCCGAATCGCTTCACGCGGCTCCAGCGCCGTCAGGTTCATGCGCGTTTCGGTGTTGCGGATATCGCCGTAGAGCTTTTCCAGCACCTCGACGTACAACTGCTCCTTGCTGCCGAAGTAGTAATAGATCATGCGTTTGGAGGTGTGGATGCGTTCGGCAATCGCGTCCACGCGGGCGCCGGCAAGGCCCTGCTGGACAAATTCCACGATGGCTTCCTGGAGGATGTTTTCGCGGGTCTTTTCCGGGTTGTTCTTGCGACTCTTGCGCGGCGCGTCTGGCACCGCGGGGAGTTCGGGACTTGAGGTCATGGTGCGTTCACGGCCATTTTTATTGTGCAGGCCGCGATTATGGGCTGCGGCGCTCGCCGAAGGAAGCACCCGCCCCGCCGTTATAAACGTGCCTGGCGCACCGCTCCGCTGCGGGACTTGGCCATGGCCGCCAACCGCACCGCCACGTTGGCCGCACCGTAGCCGGCGTAACCGTTCCTGCGCTGGATGATCTCGAAGAAAAACCGCCCTTCGAAGGGCTCGGTGTACACGTGAAACAACTCACCGCCCTGGGCATCACGGTCGTACAACACGTTGTAGTACGCCAGCTCGCTGAGGAACTCATCGTCAAAGTCGAAGCGTGCCGCCAGGTCATCGTAGTAGTTGAGCGGGATATCCAGCAGCGGCACACCGGCCTCTTTGGCGCGGCGCACTTCGGCGAAAATATCCGCACAGTCGAAGGCAATGTGGTGCACGCCCGAGCCGCGATAGCTCGACAGCGCGTGGGAAATCGCGGTGTTGCGGTTCTCGGAGATATTCAGCGGCAGGCGAATCGAACTGCAGCGGCTGCGCAGTGCGCGGCTCTTCACCAGACCGTAAGGGTCGGGCAGCACCACTTCGTCATCGGCTTCGAAATCCAGCAGGCTCTTGTAGAACAGCACCCAACTGTCGAGGCTGTCGGCCGGCAGCGCCATGGCCATATGGTCGATGCGCAGCAGGCCGCCACTGGTGGCCGTTGCCGCCTGCAGGTTGAAGTCGGTGTCGTACAGGCCACCCTCGCTTTGATCCACCAGGTAAATCAGACTGCCATCCGGCGCGCGCACCGCCGCCAGTTCCAGTTCGTTGGGCCCGACCAGGCCGCGATACGGCTGGCCCTTGTAGGCCACCGCCCGCTCCAGGGCCTTGGCGCTGTCCTTGACCCGAATCGCGGTGGCGCACAACGACGGCCCATGGGCTTCGAAAAAGTTGTGGGCGAAGGAATAGGGTTCACAGTTGAGGATCAGGTTGATATCCCCCTGGCGCAGCAGACTCACACTCTTGGAACGGTGCTGCCCGGCCTTGACGAAGCCCAGGCGCTCCAGCCAGTTGGTCAGCTTGGCGCCGAGGTTTTCATCCACCGCAAACTCAAGGAACTCGATGCCGTCGTATTCGCTGGCGGCCGGGGTCTGGAAGAGGATATCCACCGGGGCGGCAGGCGCCTCCTCGGCCAGGCGCTGGCGGGTCTTTTCCTCCAGATACAACAGCGAGCGCAGGCCATCGGCGGCATTCGCGCGGGTCGGCGCGGCGCGGAAACCGTCGTTGAAAATCTCCAGAGACAGCGGCCCGGTGTAACCGCTCTTGATGATCGGCGCGAGAAAGCCCGCCAAGTCGAATTCGCCCTGGCCGGGGAAGCAACGGAAATGCCGGCTCCACTCCAGGACGTCCATGGCCAGGATCGGCGCGTCGGCCATTTGCACAAAGAAGATCTTGTCGCCGGGGATCTGCGCGATGGCGCTCGGGTCGCCCTTGAGCGACAGGGTGTGGAAACTGTCGAGCAACACACCAAGGCTCGGGTGGTCGACCTGGCGTACCAGGTTCCACACCTGTTCCCAGGTGTTCACGTGCCGGCCCCAGGCCAGTGCTTCATAACCAATGCGCAAGCCGCGACGGCCGGCGTGTTCGGCGAGCAGGCTGAGGTCATCGAGCAAAATACGTTCATCGCCCAGCGAGTCCGCCGCGGCGTTGCTGCATACCAGCACCAGGTCGGTGCCCAGCTCCTGCATCAGGTCAAACTTGCGTTCGGCGCGCTCCAGGTTGCGCGCCAGGCGGTCGCGGCGGCAGCCTTCAAAGTCGCGGAATGGCTGGAACAAGGTGATGGCAATGCCGAGGTCGGCGCACATCTGCCTGACTTCACGGGGGCTGCCGTCGTAATACAACAAGTCGTTCTCGAAGATCTCAACCCCATCGAACCCGGCGGCGGCAATGGCTTCGAGCTTTTCCGGCAGGGTGCCGCTCAAGGACACGGTGGCGATGGAACGTTGCATGGGTGACTCCCGGCAATTGTTGTTTGTGGCAAATTATTCGCCCCCAGCCTACACGCAGCAATTAAAATGTACGAACCGGTTAGTTTTTGGTGCGATTATCGAACACTAAGCCCCTTTGGCGAATTGACGATGTTTTAGCCACTGCGCACCATCAATCCCGCATCACCGTGTAACAAAAGACCCAGAACACACCATAAAAATTTCAAAAAACGGGTACAACCACATGCCTCTGCAAAACTCCGCCCTGGCCTCGCGCCCCGGCACCCCGCACGCCGGCATCGGCGACAAGATCCGCGGCGCCATGGCCGTGGGTAAAACTCGCTGGGGCATGCTGGCCCTGGTGTTTTTCGCCACCACCCTCAACTACATCGACCGCGCCGCACTGGGCGTGATGCAACCGATCCTGGCCAAGGAAATGAGCTGGACGGCGATGGACTACGCCAACATCAACTTTTGGTTCCAGGTCGGTTATGCCATCGGCTTTGTGCTGCAAGGCCGCTTGATCGACCGCGTGGGTGTGAAACGCGTGTTCTTCTGCGCCGTGCTGCTGTGGAGCCTGGCGACCGGCGCCCACGGCCTTGCCACGTCGGCCGTCGGCTTTATGGTCTGCCGCTTTATCCTCGGGCTGACCGAAGCCGCCAACTACCCGGCCTGCGTCAAGACCACGCGCTTGTGGTTCCCCGCCGGTGAGCGTGCGGTCGCCACCGGGATCTTCAACGCCGGTACCAACGTCGGCGCGATGATGACGCCGATGCTGCTGCCGTTGATCCTGCACGTATGGGGCTGGCAAGCAGCGTTTCTGTGCATGGCGTCGCTGGGCGCGATCTGGCTGGTGTTCTGGGGGTTGAAGTACTACAACCCCGAAGATCATCCGAGCGTTAAACAATCGGAACTGGATTACGTGCAACGGGAAGTCGAACCGGAACAACCGGGCGTACCGTTCAGCCGCATCCTGCGCATGCGCGGCACCTGGGCCTTCGCCATCGCCTACGCGCTGACCGCTCCGGTGTTCTGGTTCTACCTGTACTGGCTGCCGCCGTTTCTGAACCAGCAATACAACCTGGGCATCAACGTGACCCAGATGGGCATCCCGCTGATCATCATCTACCTGACCGCCGACTTCGGCAGTGTGGGTGGGGGCATCCTGTCTTCGTTCCTGATCGGCCGCGGGATGAACCCGATCAAGGCGCGGCTGCTGTCGATGCTGCTGTTCGCCTGCTGCATCGTGGGCGTAATCATGGCGGCCGGTTCCAGCCAGCTGTGGGTGGCGGTGTTCGCGATCTCCCTGGCCATCGGTGCGCACCAGGCCTGGACCGCCAACATCTGGAGCCTGGTGATGGACTACACGCCCAAGCACATGATGAGCACGGTGTTCGGTTTCGGCGGGATGTGCGCGGCCATCGGCGGCATGTTCATGACCCAGATCGTCGGTCATATCCTCACCGTGACCAACAACAACTACACCGTGTTGTTCACGTTGATCCCGGCGATGTATTTCATTGCGCTGACCTGGATGTACTTCATGGCGCCGCGCAAGATTCCCACCGTCGACGCTTGATCAACGCCGCCGCTGCTGCCAGGCAGCGGCCAACCCGCTCATGCAGATCACCCCGATGCCGATCACCGTGGTCCCATCGGGGGTATGGTTGAACACCAGCCAGCCCAGCAACCCCGCAAACACGATCTGGCAATAGCCGAACGGCGCCAGCAAGGCCGGCGCGGCAAAGCGGAACGCCTGGGTCAGCATCAAGTGCGCCGTCATCCCACAGGTGCCCAGCGCCAGCATCAACACCCCATGCCACAGCGTAGGGACCTGCCAGAAGAACGGCACCATCGCGCTCATCACCAGGGTGTTGCACAGCCCGGCGAAGAAGTTGCTGGTGGTCGGCGTGTCGTATTGGCTGAGGATGCGCGTCAGCAGTTGGTAAAAGCAGAAGAACAGCGCCGAACACAACGGCAACAGCACCGCCGGGGTGAACAGCTCGCCGCCGGGATGGATGATCACCAGCACCCCGACGAACCCGCAGATCACCGCCAGCCATTGGCCACGCGTCACGTGCTCACCCAACAGCGGCACCGACAGCGCGGTCACCAGGATCGGCGCGAGAAAGTTCACCGCCGTGGCCTCTGCCAACGGGATGTAATGCAACGCTGTCGTGAAGAACAGGCTCGTACCGAGCAGGCACAACGCCCGCACCACCTGCATGCCGGGTCGCTTGCTGCGCAGCACGCGCAGGCCCGATTGCGGCAGAAAGATGCCAGCCATCAACAACGTATGCACCACGTAACGCACCCACACCACCATCACGATCGGGTAGAAACCGGCCAGGTATTTGGACAAGGCGTCGTGGCTGGAAAACAGAAACGTCGCCAGCACAATCAGCAGGATGCCTTTGAAGGGATGGTTGACGCCGGAAAGCGGGGTACTGACAGTCATGGAAGTCTCTTGCGTGGCGGGTGGAACGCTGAACGCGGTGGCGCTCAACCCGGTAATCTAGCAGCCGGGTTGGAATGTGCCCCAAGAGCATAACCAAACACCGGGCGATCAGCGCACTAAATCACCCGAATCGAGTCCAACCCTGCACGCTCGCCCCGGCGTTGCACACTTTTTAACCAAGGCCTAGTTGTTATGAAAAAAACCTTCTTTGCGTTGTCTGCCCTTGCCCTGCTTACCGCTTGCCAGCAGGAGGCCAAGGATGCGCCAAAACCGGCGCCCGCTTCAGTCCAGGCGACCCTGGTGCCGCAAACCCCGCCCACCGATCAGTGGCTCGGCAAATGGGTGGGCGTCGAAGGCCTGCACCTGACCATCGCCAAGGACGACGTGGTCGGCCGCGGCCACTACATCCTCACCATGCAATACGGCCTCGACGCCGAAGACTCCGGCACCTTCAAGGGCGCAGCGTTTGAGGACGGCATCGCCTTCACCCGTCCGGACGGCCCGCAATTGCTGCGCGCAGGCGACGGCGAAGCCACGGGGCTTAAATGGCTGGCGGATAAAAAAGACTGCCTGGTCGTGAATACCGGTGAAGGGTACTGCCGCTAATACCGGCCATACTCAACCCACATCTTTGTAGGACCGTTCATCAAGAGGATTGCCCCATGCTATGGAAAAAAGGCCGACGCAGCGACAACGTGGTGGATGCCCGTAATGACAGTGGCGGCGGCGGTGGCGGCATGCGTTTTGGCGGCGGCAAGGGCCTGAGTCTCACGGCGATTGTGCTGATCGTCGGCATCGGCTGGCTGACCGGCCAGGACCCGCTGCAGATCCTCGGCCAGTTGACCGGCCAGATGGAGCAGGCGCCGTCAGTCAGCACGCAATCGCGCCAGGCCCCGCCCGCCAACGATGAGCAGGCCGATTTCGTCCGCGCCGTACTCGGTGACACCGAAGACACCTGGGGCCAGGTGTTCAAGGAAAACGGCCTGACCTACAAGAACCCGAAACTGATCCTGTTCCGCGGACGGGTCAATTCCGCCTGCGGTGGCGCCACCTCGGCCAGCGGCCCGTTCTATTGCCCGGCGGATCAACAGGTGTACCTGGACCTGGATTTCTTCCGGGAAATGTCACAACGCTTCCAGGCCGCCGGCGACTTTGCCCAGGCCTACGTGATTGCCCACGAAGTCGGGCACCATGTGCAGACGCTGCTGGGCATCTCCTCGAAAATCCAGGCCGCACGCGAACAGGGCCGGCCAATGCAAGGCGACGGTGGCCTGCTGGTACGTCAGGAACTGCAAGCCGACTGCTTCGCCGGCGTGTGGGCCAACCGTGCGCAAAAACGCCTGAACTGGCTCGAACCCGGCGACATCGAAGAAGCCTTGAACGCGGCCAACGCCATCGGTGATGACCGTTTGCAGCAACAAGGCCAAGGCCGCGTGGTGCCGGACTCGTTCACCCACGGCACCTCGGCGCAGCGCGTGCGCTGGTTCAAGACCGGCTTCGCCCAAGGCCAGATCACTCAATGCGATACCTTCGCCGCCAAGAGCCTTTAAATGAATAAACGTTGGGGCTGGCTGTTGGGACTATTGGTGTCTTGCTCACCCCTGGCTGCCGAGCACGGCGTCAAGGTGATCAGTCCCGAGCGTTTTCAGTTGGAGGGCGGCGATCTGAGCCTGGGCCTGAGCCAGGACTGGCGCCAGCCGCTGCCCGGCGTCACCCGCGCGCTGATCATCGTGCACGGGCGCCTGCGCAATGCGCAGACCTACCTGCACAGCGGTGTCGAGGCCGCGCAGCGCGCCGCCGTGGGTGCCGGCACGCTGGTGATCGCGCCGCAGTTTCTCAATGAGTCGGATGTAAAACGCAACCAGCTGGATGACCGGTTACTGCGCTGGAAGGGCAACGACTGGATGGCCGGCGAGCCTTCCACCGGGCCTGTCCACGTCAGTTCGTACGGCGCGCTGGACCAGATCATCAAACACCTGGGCAACCGCACATTGTTCCCGGCGCTGAAGGAAATCGTGGTGGCCGGGCATTCCGGTGGCGCCCAGGTCGTACAGCGCTTTGCGCTCCTCGGCCACGCCCACCCAAGCCTGCAAACTGAAGGCATACGCCTGCGTTACGTGGTGGCCAACCCGTCGTCCTACGCCTACTTCAGCCCGCAGCGGCCGGTGCCGTTCGACGCCGCACGCTGCCCTGGCTTCAACGACTGGAAGTACGGCCTGCAACACCTGCCGGCCTACGCCAAGGGCCAGCGTGCCGAGCAACTGGAGCAGGCTTACGTGTTACGCGACATCACTTACCTGCTGGGCCAGCAGGACATCGACCCCAACCACCCGGCGCTGGATAAACGCTGCGAAGCCGAGGCCCAGGGCGCCTATCGGCTGATTCGCGGGCACAACTATTTTGACTACCTCAAGCGGCGCCATCCGCAGTTGCGCCAAACGCTGGTGGAAGTGCCGGGTGTTGGACATGACGGGGACGCAATGTTTACGTCGCCAGAGGGGCAAAACGTGTTGTTCACCCAATAACCAACCAAAGCCACAATGGATGTGCGTCGCCTGGTTTAGATCATCCGGCGCAGCGCCACACAATCCTCGGCGTGCCAATCCGCCAACCCCGGCCAAGGGTTTTCACGCAAGTTAACCAGCACCGTGCGCGCCCCCGCCGCCCGGCCGCAATCGAGGTCAAAGCGGTAATCACCGACCATCACCATTTCGCTCGGCGCAACGTCCCAGGCGGCTGCCAGCTTCAACACCCCACCCGGGTCGGGCTTGGGCGGTGCATCTTCACGACCCAGCACGTCTCCGACGGCAAAGCAGTCCGCCAGGCCAATGGCCTCCAGCGTCACATGCGCCAACTCCTGCGCATTACGCGTCAGGATGCCCAAGCGACAGCCACGGCCGGCCAACTCACGCACCAGTTCCACCGCGCCTGAAGCGGCGACGGAACCCAGCGCCAATTCCCGCTCATGCTCCAGCAACCAGGCATGCTTGGCCGCCGCCTCCTCCGCTGGCAGCGCCGCCAGGTGCGTGAGAATGTCGTCCTCGGGGGGAATGTCCAGGGCCACGCGAATGGCCGCAAAGTCATGCACGGCCACTGTGAGGGTGCCGTCCATGTCGAACACCCAGTGCTTCACCTCACTGAGGCTCATGCCCAGTCCTTGCGATGGCGAATCAAACCTTCCTGGGTCACTGAGGCCACCAGTTGCCCGGCGCGGTTGTACACGCTGCCACGGGAAAACCCACGGGAATTGCCGGCCCACGGGCTGTCCATGGCATACAGCAACCAATCATCGGCACGCAGGTCGGCGTGGAACCACAGCGCGTGGTCGAGGCTGGCCACTTGCATGTCTTTGTGCCACACCGTCTTGCCATGGGGCAGCAGCGAGGTGGTCAGCAGACCGAAATCCGAAGCGTAGGCCAGCAGGTATTTGTGCAGCGCCGGCGTGTCGGCCAGCGCGCCGTCGGCACGAAACCACACGTATTTGACCGGGTCGGACGGTTGCGGGTTGAACGGGTCTTTTTCGGTGACCGGGCGCACTTCGATGGGCTTGGGGCACAGCAGCTTCTCGCGCATGTGCTCGGGGATCAGGTGCGCACGCTGTTGGGTCAGCTCCAGCTCCGACGGCAGATTTTCCGGGCCGACCACCACGGGCATGGTGGTTTGGTGCTCAAAGCCTTTTTCGTCGTACTGAAACGACGCGCTGCAGGTGAAGATCGGGTGACCTTTCTGGATCGCCGTCACGCGGCGCGTGCTGAAACTGCCGCCGTCACGCACACGGTCCACCGAGTACACCACCGGCAATGCCGCGTCGCCGGGGCGCAGGAAATAACCGTGCAGCGAATGCACGTGCCGCGCTTCTTCTACGGTCTGGCTGGCGGCCGACAGCGACTGGCCGAGCACCTGGCCACCGAACAGTTGGCGAAAACCCAGGTCCTGGCTGCGGCCGCGAAAGAGGTTTTCCTCGATCGGCTCCAGGGTCAGCAAGTCCACCAGATCTTCCAATACTTGGCTCATAGAGCAACTCCTACAATCTATGGGGCATTCCGGGCTGCTTATCCGTGCAGCGTGTCCAACCATTGGGCGCGGGTGATGCGGTACAAAACATGCGGTCGCAGCGGTTCACCGGCTGCGACCTTGGGGTGTTCAAAATCAGCCCCGGGATCGTAATGCATCCCGATGGCCTGCATGACTTTTTGTGAGGGCAGATTCGTTTGGGTGGTGAAGGCGACGATTTCATCCAACTGCAGGCGGTCGAAACCACAGCGCAGCGCGGTCCACGCCGCCTCACTGGCGTAGCCCAGGCCCCAGTGTTCGCGGGCCAGGCGCCAGCCGGTTTCCACCGCGGGGGTAAAGCCGGCTTCAAAGCTGACATTCTGCAACCCGGTGAGGCCGATAAAGGCGCCGGTGTCTTTGCGTTGCAAGGCCCAGAAGCCAAAGCCGTATTCAGCAAAATGCCCGCGAATCCGGCCGATCAACGCGGCGCTTTCCAGGTGGCTCAATGTGGCCGGGAAATAGCGCATTACCTGCGGGTCGGCGCACATGCGCGCAAACTCCGGCAGGTCGGTGTCGCGCCATTGGCGCAGCACCAGGCGTGCACTTTCCAATTCAAGTATCGGCTCCATGGGTCCCCTCCCTTGCCATGTGCGTGAGTGTACAGCGCTGGTAAGATCCTTCGCAGTTTCCCGTCAGAAAATCCCATGCCTTTGCCATTGATCTACCACGACGACTACAGCCCTGCGTTCCCGGCGGACCATCGGTTCCCCATGGACAAATTCCGCCTGCTACGCGATCACCTGGTGGACAGCGGCCTGACCCAGGACAGCCAATTGCTGCGCCCGCCATTGTGCCCTGCCGACATCCTGGCCCTGGCCCACGAACCGGGGTACATCGCGCGCTACATGAGCGGCGAGCTGTCGCGTGAAGACCAACGCCGCCTCGGCCTGCCCTGGAGCGAAGACCTCGCCCGGCGCACCGTGCGCGCGGTAGGCGGTTCGATCCTGGCCGCCGAACAGGCCCTCGAACACGGCCTGGCCTGCCACCTGGCGGGCGGCACCCACCATGCCCACTACGATTACCCGGCGGGCTTTTGCATCTTCAATGACCTGGCGGTGATCAGCCATTACCTGCTGGCCAGCGACCGGGTCAGCCGCGTGCTGATATTCGATTGCGATGTGCACCAGGGCGATGGCACCGCGCGGATCCTGCATGACACGCCGGAAGCGATCACCGTGTCGCTGCACTGCGAAAAGAACTTCCCGGCACGCAAGGCCCAAAGCGACTGGGACATCCCGCTGCCCATGGGCATGGGCGATGCCGATTACCTCAAAGTGGTCGACGATGCCCTCAACTACCTGCTGCCGCTTTACCAACCCGACCTGGTGCTCTACGACGCCGGGGTGGATGTGCATAAAGATGACGCCCTCGGTTACCTCAAGCTGACAGACGCAGGCCTCGCCGCCCGCGACGAAAGCGTGATGCGTCACTGCCTGGGCCGAGACATCCCGGTGATGGGCGTGATCGGCGGCGGGTATAGCAAGGACCGTCCGGCCCTGGCTCGCCGCCACGGCATCCTGCACCACAGCGCGCAACGAGTATGGACGTCATCAGGTTGTCATTGAATTGTGGGCGTTACCCACAATGGCTGTGGAACGGCCTGTGGATAACTTGAGCGTAAACGTCTGAGAGCGAGTAGCCATAAGGCGCGTAGGAAACTGTACGTTTTTTGATCAGGCATAAGCGCCGGTGTCGGGTAGAATGCTCGGCCTATTTCACACCACCGTAGCCCTGCCCATGCCTCACACCGCATCGCACCACGTCACTGTCATCGGCGGCGGCCCCGCCGGGCTGATGGCTGCCGAAGTCTTGAGCCAGGCCGGGGTGCGTGTGGACGTGTACGACGGCATGCCCTCGGTGGGGCGTAAATTCCTGCTGGCAGGCGTTGGCGGGATGAACATCACCCACTCCGAGCCTTACCCGGCGTTTGTGTCGCGCTATGCCGAACGCGCGCCGCACATGGCGCCGTTGTTGCGTGGCTTTGGGGCCGATGCGCTGTGCGAATGGATCCATGGACTGGGCATCCAAACCTTTGTCGGCACCTCCGGCCGCGTGTTTCCTACCGATATGAAAGCCGCCCCGCTGTTACGGGCCTGGCTCAAGCGCCTGCGCGATCAAGGCGTGGTTATCCACACCCGGCACCGTTGGACCGGTTGGAACGCCCGGGGTGATTTACTTATCCACAGCCCCGACGGCGAAAAAGTTGTCCACAGCGCTGCCGTGCTGTTGGCCCTGGGCGGGGGCAGTTGGTCGCGCCTGGGCTCCGACGGTGCCTGGCTCAAGCTGCTGGAAGACCGAGGCGTGCCCTATGCCGCGCTGCAACCGAGCAACTGCGGCTTCGAGGTGTCGGCCTGGAGCGACTTGATGATCAGCAAATTCGCCGGCGCGCCGTTGAAGAATGTCGCGATTGGTTTGGGGGACGATAAACCCCGGCTCGGCGAATGCGTCATCACTGCCACCGGGATCGAAGGCAGTCTGATCTACGCGCTATCGGCGCCGATTCGCGAAGCGATCAACCGCGACGGCTCGGCCACGGTGCATATCGATCTGCTGCCAAGCAAGCCGCTGGACAAGGTGCAGGCCGCCCTGGCCAAGCCGCGTGGCTCGCGCTCGATGAGCAAACACTTGCACAGTCAACTGGGGTTGGAGGGGGTCAAGGCCGCCTTGTTACGTGAACTGACGCCGGCTGAGCACTTCAGCGATCCCGCGCAATTGGCGGTGGATATCAAAGCATTGCCGTTGAGGCTGGTGAGGACGCGGCCGATCGACGAAGCGATCAGCACCGCCGGAGGCGTGCCCTTTGAGGCGTTGGATGAGCGACTGATGCTCAAGCAACTGCCGGGGGTGTTTTGTGCAGGGGAGATGCTCGATTGGGAAGCGCCGACCGGCGGGTATTTGCTGACCGGCTGCTTCGCCAGCGGGCAGGCCGCCGGACGGGGGATGTTGGAGTGGCTTAATCGCTGATCGGCGGTACACCCGAAGCGGCCATCAGCCACACCACACAATCACTTCTTTTTGCAAGGCCCGGTATTGAACACGGGCACCTTGCGCACCGGCTTGATCGACGGTTCCGCCGGCGCGGCGTCGCCGCTGTCTACCCACTTGCCGAGGTTGCGCTTACCGCCACCGCCGGAGGTTTTGGGCTTCTTCGGCTTTTTCGGTTTCTTCACCACTTGCCCGCTGGCGTCAGTTTCCGGCACGCGGTGCTCCGGTTCGAAGTCCTGTTCCATTTTGCGGGTCAGGGTCTGACGGGTGAGCATCTCGATGGCCGACAGCATGTTCACTTCATCGGCGCACACCAGGGAAATCGCCTCACCGGTATTGCCCGCGCGACCGGTACGGCCGATACGGTGGATGTAGTCCTCGGCGACGATCGGCAGGTCGAAGTTGACCACCAGCGGCAGGTCTTCGATATCCAGGCCACGGGCGGCAACGTCGGTGGCCACCAGGATCTGCACTTCGCTGGCCTTGAAGCGGTCCAGCGCCCGTTGGCGGGTTGCCTGGGGTTTGTCGCCGTGGATGCCGTCGGCATTGATGCCCAGACCCTGCAACTTATCCACCAGCGCATCCACACCGTTACGGGTTTTGGCGAACACCAGCACCTGTTTCCAGCGGCCTTTGCGCATCAGGTGCACAAACAGCTCCGCCTTGCGCTTCTTGTCGACCGGCACCACCCACTGCTTGACGGTGTTGGCGGCAACGTTGCGCGGGCTGACTTCGATGCTCAGCGGGTCGTTAAGCATCTGCCCGGCCAGCAGGCGGATGTCATCGGAGAAGGTCGCAGAGAACAGCAGGGTCTGGCGCTTTTTCGGCAGCATGCGGTAGATGTTCGCCAGTTCTTCGGAAAAGCCTAGGTCGAGCATGCGGTCGGCTTCATCCAGCACCAGGGTTTGCAGCTGATTAAGCTTCAGCGCGTTCTGGCGGAACAGGTCGATCAGGCGGCCAGGGGTGGCGACGAGAATGTCGACCCCCTTGCGCAGCTTCATCATCTGCGGGTTGATGCTCACGCCGCCGTACACCGCGTACGTGGTCAGCGGCAGGTGTTGGGCGTATTCGGCAACGCTGGCGTGAACCTGCTCGGCCAGTTCGCGGGTGGGGCACAGGATCAACGCGCGCGCTGAGTTGGCGGCGACTTTCGGCCCTTCCATGGTCAGCAGCTGCAGCAGCGGCAAGGCAAAACCGGCGGTCTTGCCGGTGCCGGTCTGGGCCGCGGCCATCAGGTCGCGACCGGCCAGCACCGCCGGAATGGCTTGCGCCTGCACCGGCGTCGGGGTCTGGTAGCCAAGCGTCTCAAGGGCGCGCAGCAAGGGTTCGATCAGGCCAAGGGTGGCGAAAGTCATGTGTTTACCGTAGGAAAAATTCAGCGCAAGGGCGATATGCGCGGCAGTTTACCTTATTTCCGGTTTGGGCTTGCGCCATTGGGGCAGGCTGATCAGCAGCACCGCGCTGATGATCACCAGCATCGCCAGGGCTTCTTCCAGGCCAATGGTCTCGCCCACGAACACAATCCCCAGCAACACCGCGACCGCCGGGTTCACATAGGCATAGCTGGTCGCCGCCGCCGGGCGCACGTGCTTGAGCAGGTACATGTAGGCGTTGAAGGCAATGATCGAGCCGAATACGGTCAAGTAGGCCAGCGCCAGCCAGCCTTCCAGCGGCGGCATGGCCTGCAGATGCTCACCGGACAGCGCGCTGCCGAGCAACAGCGCCACGCCGGCGACGAGCATTTCCGCGGCACTGGCCATGGCGCCCTGGGGCAGCGACAACTGCCGGCTCCACACGGAACCGAACGCCCAGGAAGCAGCGGCGAACAACAACAAAGCGGCGCCCAACGGGCTCGATTGCAGGGTGCTGCCCATGTTGAGCATGGCGATGCCGATGATGCCCAGGATCACCCCGGCCCATTCCAGCCGCGTATTACGCGCACCCCAGAAGTACCCGCACAACAAGGTAAACAGCGGCACCGTCGCCACCGCCAGCGCAGCCACGCCAGAGGACACGCCGGCATGCTCAGCCAGGGTGACGCCGCCATTGCCAAAGGTGAGCAGCAAAATACCGATCATCCCCGCGGCCTTCCATTGTGGCCAGGTCGGCGCCGGCACCCCGCGCCATCTGAGATAGCCATACATCAACGCCCCCGCCGTGCAGAACCGAATCCCCGCCAGCAGCAACGGCGGCCAGTACTCCACGCCGATGCGAATCACCAGGTAGGTAGACCCCCAGATCACATACAACGCAAAAAAGGCGGCGATCAACGGTAAGGGAAAGCGACGTGGGCCAGGCATGGGGCGGCTCTATGGCAGGACATGGGAGGCTTATTCTAGAAAGACAGGTCGATAAAGATAAGTTACAAAACCTGTTTAAACCGCCCATACACTTTTCAAAGCATGGTTATGAAGGCTATAACCCTTGCTTTCGAAAGCCACGCGCCACGAGAGCCTTATCATGGACAAATACGACCGCATGCTCCTCAGCGCCCTGCTCGAAGACGGCCGCGCGTCCTACGCGCAATTGGCCCGCACGGTAAACCTCTCCGCCCCCGCCGTCGCCGAACGCGTGGCCAAGCTCGAAGCCAGCGGAGTGATTACCGGGTATCAGGCCAAGGTGGACTTATCGAAGGTGGGCTTGCCGATCCAATGCGTGATCGAACTGCGGCTGACCAACCATGGCAGCCAGAAGACCTACGACGCACTGGCTGAAATCCCCGAACTGACCGAATGCCACCGGGTGACCGGCGATCCGTGCGTGATCATGCAGGCGGCGGTGGGCTCCATGCCGGAGCTTGAGAATTTGATCAATCGAATAGCCAAGTTCGGCTTCAGCAAGACTTCGATCATTTTGTCGAGCGCGATAGAGCGGCGGGTGCCGTTGGGGCAGTTGGAGGGGAATGGGAAAAGTGGTGGCTAAATACAGCAAGGTCTTCGGCCTCAGCCAACCGATCACTCCGCGCATTCCGTTGTGTTTAGGGATTCTAGGATAAGTTTGAAGATGTTGCGTCCATGGAGAAAAAAGGATATATCCCACGCAGTTTCAACATGGGCGATCACAGCACCACTCCTATAAATGCGCCAAAAAGCTTTTATGCCGATGGGATCGGGATTGATGGCTCTCAAAAGCAAGACCTGGTACGTCCTGCACCAGTGATTGATGTACGGGCAAAATATAGCGAGGCTCGCACTTACACAACACCCTCTCTCGATCAAATCACAGTGAAAACGGTGCTCCTTGGTTAGGTATCAAAGAGAATATTTTTACGCACTTATCCACTACGATATAGACGTCAACAAAAGCGACAGCTAGTGTAGGCACGCAGCAGATAGTCATAAAATACACCAAATCCATATTCAAACAGAATTCAGATCCACCCCAAAAAATGCTAAGGAATACAAAATTGAATCTAGAAACCAAAATAACAACCGAACTTTGGTCCTCCATAAGGACAAACTACGAGAAGCGCGATTTCACTGGAGCAATCTTAGATGCGTTCCATTTTTTGAGCGATCTATTCGAAAAAAATCAGGAGCAGAAGGTGACGGGGCAGCACTTATAGGTAGTGCGCTAGGTGGTGCAACGCCAAAAATAAAACTTAATAAGTTTCAATCAGAATCCGAACAGAATATACAGCGGGGTATGGAAACAACTCTGCGTGGAATTTACCAAACGTTCAGAAACCCAAGAAGCCATGAAAAGTTTTCCGACACAGAAGAAGATGCACAGGTAATAATTGTATTTATCGGATACATAGTTCGCCAGATAGATACTGCAAAATCGCAATTTTCACGTGAAGACTTTTTGAAAAGAGTACTAGATCCCGATCTTTGTTCCTAACAGTAGATATTCAGACCTTCTAGTCTCGGAGATTCCTACAGGCCAATTGCTTGAGGTTTTCTAGATACATACAGAGCAAAAACCTTAGGAAAAATTGAAAGCTTACGATACTTTTTTAACTCTTTACTCCCAAAACTAAACACAGATCAACTCAAGCAGGCCTGTGAAATCATCTCAGACGAACTTAAGATGACAGATGACGAAACAACCATCCGATATGTAATTGGATCATTAGGGACCTCCCACTGGGAAAAGCTACATGAGACAGCCCGACTAAGAATAGAAAACCGACTAATAAAATCCATAAAAGAAGGAAGGTATAACTCTAAACAAGCACGAACTTTAGATGACGCACTTGGCACGTGGGCGATAAATATTTTTAGCAAAATGATCTTAAAAAGGGAGGCCATACTAGCAATTTATGGGAACTTAAACTCAAAAAATATTGAGCGCGAAAATTATATATTTAAATTCATCTCGACAAGCCTGACCAAGCTATCCGAACTCACCCCCTTCGGGTTCGACGAACTATTCACTAGAAAAATAAAGGAGGGGGACGAGCGCTTTTATGACTCCATACTCATTGGTGATTTTTGGGACATACAAAGTAAAGATCTTGAAGATGCTATAAACTTGTTCGTTCCAGCACTTCCGACATATGACCCATTCGATGATGACATACCTTTTTGATTAGCCTATTTGTCCTAAAAGTAGACCGCGCCCACCTTCTTCAACGATGGTTCTCTCATCCGCGTCGCACTATCGCTCCTGCGGGCACCGTCACAAGCGTGCCCAGATCCTATATACGACCGAGTTGCTTGGACTAGATGCGGCCCCTGACTTGCCCGCACTTACGTCACTCGCCTCACCGCAACGGCAAGCGCTGAACAATTAAATCGACTATCTGCTTGATGGTGGTAATGCGATCCCAATCCTTCTGAGTCGCCCGCAGGTTAAACTGCCACTTAATCTGCATAACGAAGCACGTCAAATCCTCATCAATGATCTTGAAGTCATGGATGAAATCCGTTTGTTCCGTCACCTGGCTTCGGTCGATAAAGCCGATGATATCGACGAACAGCTGAATCACTTTTTCGCTGATCTCGGCTCGGGTCAGACTACCTTCCATTTCTCGCCTCATAGGCACACTTACCAATACTGATCAGGTCAAAAATAGCCAACCCCGCAGCAACGAAGGGAATGCCCCGCCCAATAATGCCAAATACTCGAACGGTGCCGAACGTTGCTTTTGCCATCTTGGCCGCTGTCGGTTGCCGGATTAGTGTTCGAGGGAAAAAGCGCATTCCAATAAAGCTAGCCAAATTTGTCGTTTTGCTTGAGCCGACGTGGACCCAAGTTCCCAAGGCGATTTTGCTGATCGGTATGCCCGCCGCACCAGTGAGAACCGTTGCCGCCGTCAGGCCGTAGTGTTGCTGCGTGCATTTCCAGAGGTCATCAACAGTGGTGTCAGGCGCCGTGGAGTCCGCCTGAATGGGCCTAAGCAACGTGTAACTGGCACCATGAGTCCATCCTGGCGAGTTAGGTAAAACCATGACTGCCGGGCAGCTTGTCATCGTGTTTCCCAAATGAAACGTCATGCTGGACGTCGAGCCGAAATCGACGCCATTGCGCTGGAGTTCAGACTGGCTTCGCATGATTGCCGTGTGGAGGTCGCTTTCCTGCATGACGTAGTCCCTTTAAGTAAATAGCAGGCGAGATGTTAAGTCGCAAAAAGGCGCGATAGGCGGGTGAACGGAAAAACCAGAAAGGTCCGACAACGCAATAGGGCTTCCCCTACTTACCATTCAGAAAGAATGAAAAAGGACCTAAAAACAGCTGATGTTTTGGTGGCCAGCAGGACCGATCCCTTTCATTTGCGGGACGTTTCCTAGAGAATTCCACGGCCTTGTTTCCGTCAGATCAGGTAGCTAGTCTCGCTCTGTCATCGAATGTTCGGTGGCCGGACGTGCAAGTCCGATGGCAAGCAAGATCATAAATAAACCTACAGCCAATATGCCCTGTTATGGCGGCTGTGCGTGGGAGGCCTTCGGGCCTGCTGGGTTTGGATCCTTGCCCCGGTCTTGCACACCTACGCACAGTTGCCACCCTAATTCGCGTGCAAGCGAACGGTGTCGACTTCTTCCAGCAAGGAGTTTCACCATGGTCAAAAAAATCACCCCAGCCCCGCCCCAGTCCAAAACCGACTTCCCCAGCGAAGACGCCCTGCTCCACCGTCGCGCCATCGACTACTACCTCAAAGCATCCGCCCCGGACGCGCCTATCTTTATCCTGAATGACAACCTGAGCCTCGAAGACGCCCTCGCCCATGCAGCGGATTTGCTGCATTGCGCGGTAGAAACGGCGCATGGGTCGGGTGAGGTGATGAAGGCACAGCAGCGGGCAGTGATGCATTTGGTGGAGATGGCGAAGGGGGTGGTGGACCAGGCGTTGGAGTGCGCACAGCCTCGATAAACAACCCATGTGCTGATCGTTCCCACGCTCTGCGTGGGAATGCCGCCCTGGATGCTCTGCGTCCGCTCTTAAAGTCGTGACGCGGAGCGCCACCAGATGCATTCCCACGCGGAGCGTGGGAACGATCAGCGCCAGGCCTTAAAACCCGCGATGCTTCTTCAAATGTTCATTGATCTTCGCCGCCGGCACTTTCTGCAAGCTGCACAGTAAATCATGGGACAGCTCGCGCAAGCCATGGGTCTGGCGCAGTTCCCGGGCCAGATGCGCGGTCAGGTTGGCGGCCATTGCTGATCGTTCCCATGCTCTGCGTGGGAACGATCAGCAATGGCCGCTCTGCGTCCGCTCTCTCAGCGCCAGGCCTTAAAACCCGCGATGCTTCTTCAAATGTTCATTGATCTTCGCCGCCGGCACTTTCTGCAAGCTGCACAGCAAATCATGGGACAGCTCGCGCAAGCCATGGGTCTGGCGCAGTTCCCGGGCCAGATGCGCGGTCAGGTTGGCGGCCATTGCTGATCGTTCCCACGCTCTGCGTGGGAATGCCGCCCTGGACGCTCTGCGTCCGCTCTCTCAGCGCCAGGCCTTAAAACCCGCGATGCTTCTTCAAATGCTCATTGATCTTCGCCGCCGGCACTTTCTGCAAGCTGCACAGCAAATCATGGGACAGCTCGCGCAAGCCGTGGGTCTGGCGCAGTTCCCGGGCCAGATGCGCGGTCAGGTTGGCGGCCATTGCTGATCGTTCCCACGCTCTGCGCGGGAACGATCAGCAATGGCCGCTCTGCGTCCGCTCTCTCAGCGCCAGGCCTTAAAACCCGCGATGCTTCTTCAAATGCTCATTGATCTTCGCCGCCGGCACTTTCTGCAAGCTGCACAGCAAATCATGGGACAGCTCGCGCAAGCCATGGGTCTGGCGCAGTTCCCGGGCCAGATGCGCGGTCAGGTTGGCGGCCATTTCCGCATCGGCCATGGCCCGGTGAGCCTGGCCGGTGTGGGGCAGTTGCGCATAGCTGTTGAGGGTGCCGAGCTTGTGGTTGGGCGCCGACGGCATCAGGCGGCGTGCCAGCAGCAGAGAGCAGGCAAATTTTTGCAGGCGGGTGCGGCGGATCAGGCCCAGTTCGAAGTCCCAGAACTTCTGGTCGAACGCGGCGTTGTGCGCCATCAGCGGCGTGGTGCCGACGAATTCATTGACCTCGTTCATCACCCGCTCGGCCGGCGGTGCACTGCGCAGCATGGCGTTGCTGATGCCGGTGAGCTGTTCGATAAACCCCGGCACGCGCACGCCGGCGTTCATCAGGCTCTGGTAGCGGTCGACGATGTGCCCACGCTCAAGGATGACCACGGCAATTTCCGTGGCCCGGCAATGGCTGCTCGGGGTGATACCGGTGGTTTCAAAGTCGATGACCGCTATACGTTCCAAACCTGTTTCAACTCCGTTTATACAATCTATTTGAGCAGCAGCGCGCCTTCGATCGGCACATAGCGGCTGGCGGCGCGGATCAGTGAGTTGGCCGTCAGCCCCGGCACGCCGTAGGCCACGGCTTGCACGCCGTGCTTGTGGATGATGCGCTCGAGCAACATGTCAAAATCACCGTCGCCGGAGGCCAGCACCACTTCGTCGACGTGGTCGGCGGCGTCCATGATGTCGAGGGTGATGCCCACGTCCCAGTCGCCTTTGGCCGAGCCGTCGCTGCGCTGGATGTAGGGTTTGAGTTTTACCGTAAAGCCCAGGTTGCGCAGGATCTGCTGGAACTGCTGCTGCTTGCTGTCGCCCCGGTCGATGGCATAGGCGTACGCCTCGACGATCTGCCCGCGCGAGCTGATGTCAGCCCACAAGGCGGCGTAATTGAAGTGGCAGCCGTACGCCTGGCGCACGGTGTAATAGAGGTTTTGTACATCGGCGAACACTGCAATTTTCTTCACCGCACTTTCCCATGACAGCCACTTGGACGCCGGACACACCGGTCCGCAAAGGCGCCAGTATGCCAGCCACAGGAAGGTTTCCGGGAAAAATCAGCCCGGCGCGACGAAGCGCGCCGGGCGTTGGCTGTGTCAGACGAAGGAATCGTCGTCGCCAAAGGAAGACGAGTCGTCGGAATAGTCGCTGTCGGCGTAGCTGTCCGCGTTGCTGCCGCCCCAGCTGTCATTGCCGGCAAACTTCTGATCATCGTTGCCCCAGTTGCCTTGATCGCTGGCCGGTGCGGGTTGCTCGATGATTTCTTCCACCATCTGCGGCTGCTGGTTGTGATGGAACAGGCTGCTGATGCCCTCGGCCAGCAACACGCCACCGGCCACACCGGCGGCGGTTTTCATGGCGCCCCCGAGGAAACCGCTGCCCATGGGTGCGGCGGCGGCAGGTTGTGGCGGCTGTTGGTAGTTCTGCTGCGGTGCGGGCTGGCTGAACCCAGGTCGCGCCGGCTCACGCCAGCCGCCGCCCGAGTTGGTCGGTGCCGGCGCAGGCTGCGCATCGCGCGAACCGCCGCCAAAGATGCTCGACAGGAAGCCACCGCTGCTCGCCGGGGCCGGCTGTGCGGATTTGGCCTGTTGCAGCTCATCCTGCAATTGCTCGATCTGTTGCGCCTGTTGCTTGTTCTGCGCGTCGAGACTTTTGAGTGCGTGCTCCTGCACCAGAATCGACTGGGTCATGTAGTAGCCGGCGGCCGGTTGGCGAGTCATGTGCTCCTTGATCCGCGCTTCGGCCTGGGCGTCGCGGGGGGCTGAGTCCGTTTCGGCTTGTTGCAACCGTGAAAACAGTCCATCGATCAGGGTTTGCTCTTCGCTGTTCATGGCGACCTCGTTAGATTGCCGTTGGAAATCGTGGTCCTGCCTGTCATCAGGCCAGGTGCGTGCTAGTTATGGGGCTGTTACCAATTGTTTCAATGGTCTTTACTCAAGGTTTACGTTTGCGCGCCAGAGACCCTGATCGGTTAAAGTGGCGCCCTTGCTTTTTGGCCTGCGATGAAGCTGATGAATCCGTTAGACGTATTGCGCGACTCCTTCCGTTTTACCCGGCACAACCTGGGGGCCATCATTCAGTTGTGCCTGCCGCTGGTGATGCTCGAAGCCTTGCTGCAACAGGTGCTCGACCACACGCTCGGGCCGGACGCGTTCCCCGGTTACAGCGTCATCGTGGGGTTGTTGGTGTACCCGCTGTACACCGGCGCGCTGATCCTGTTCCTGGACGCGCGCACCCGCGGCGAATCACCGCGCACCAGGGACGTCTGGGCCATGGCCTTGACCCTGTGGCCGCGCTTCGCCGTGCTCACGGCCATGAGTACGTTGCTGATCCTTTTGGGCTTGTCGCTGTATTTCCTGCCGGGCCTGTGGCTGATGGTGGTGCTGGCGTTTGCCGAGTACCTGCTGGTACTGCGCGGCATGCCGGCGCTGGAAGCGATTAAGGAAAGCTTTCGCCTGACCCGTGGGCATTTCTGGCGAATCCTGGTGTGCCTGCTGTGTGTGATGACACCCCTTTGGCTGCTCAAGGGCGCCAGCGTCGCGGCCTATCCCGACCCGGCGCCGCTGCTTGGGCTGTTGATGGACAGCGTCCACAGCTTCCTGCAACTGTTCACCAGCGTGGTGCTGTTCCGTTTATTCATGCTGATCGGTGGCGATGCCGACGCACGGTGATATGCTCCGTGCCATTCCTGAAACGCCATAAGCCGAGCCGATGACCCGTTTATTGCGCATCACCCTGTTGGGCCTGTTGATCATCGCAGGCCTGCTCACCGCCCTGATCTACAGCCTGACCTGGCGCCCCGCCGCCAAGGAGACCCTGCCGGTGAGCTGCGTCGCGCCTCGTGCGCCGACCCTGCTGCCGGGGCAGGCGCTCAAGGTGATGACCTGGAACGTGCAATACCTGGCCGGCAAGAACTACGTGTTCTGGTACGACACGCCCGACGGCAGCGGCCCGGACGATCGCCCTACCGTGGAAGACATGGCCGTGAGCCTGGACGAGGTGGCGCGGGTGATTCGCGACGAGCAGCCCGACATCCTGCTGTTGCAGGAACTCGACGAAAACGCCAAGCCCTCCCACTACCAGGACCAACTGGCGCTGTTGCAAGAGCGCCTGGTCGACCTCTACCCCTGCAGCACCCAGGCGTTCGACTGGAAAGCCGACTTTGTGCCCGACCGGCATATCTTCGGCAGCGTCGGCCGCAAACTCGCGACCCTGAGCCGCTACCAGATCGAACACGCCGAACGCCTGCAACTGCCAGCGCCGGACACCAACTTCATCAGTCGCCAGTTCCAGCCCAAGCCTGCCTTGCTGCTGACCTACCTGCCCCTGAGCGACGGTGGCCAACTGGCGGTGCTCAACACGCGCCTGGACGACGACGCGCCGGGCCGCAGCGCGGTGCAAGAGCAGGTGCAAGCTGCCGTGAAGTTGCTGGATAAATTCGAAGGCCGTGGCACGCCATGGCTGATCGGCGGTGACTTCAACCTGCTGCCCCTGGGGCAATTCCTGCGCCTGGACGCGGGCAAGCGCGGCCAGTATTCACCGGACAGCGAGCTGCACCTGCTGTGGGACAAATACCCGATGATCCCGAGCAACAGCGAATCCAGCGGCATCGACCGCGAAAAATGGCTGACCTATTTCCCCAACGACCCCAGCCTGGACGGCCCGGATCGCACGGTGGACTACCTGTTCTACAGCTCGCGGATCAAGCGGCTGGAGGCGAAAGTGCGGCAGGACGATACCTTGCGTATCTCCAACCATTTGCCGGTGATTGCACGGTTCCTACTGCCCGCCGCGCAGTAGCCGCAAATTATCCCCGCAAAGGGGACAATTAATTTCATTTCTGCCCAATTGTCGCTCACTCGATTCGGCCGTACATTCACTGCCAAGCCAACAGGCGGCCAGGATGCAAAAAAGCCCGCGTTCAACGCGGGCTTTTGCTTATTTGCGCGGTTTGATCCGCGCGGTGGCTCCTCATGGCCGTGAGACTTCCGTTTATCATCAATCCCTGTTCTGTACTCCGGGCACATCCATGTTGATCTTGCGCCAGAAGGCTTCAGAGAAACTGTAAACCGAGAAAGCAATCAGCCCTGAGGCCATCACCATCAAAAGCAACCAACCGGCAGGTAGGTTTTGGAGCGCATCCAGTGACTCCTTCATACCAGGCGGATCCATGGCTTGATAAGCGGAACCGCTGATTGCGAGCAGTAACGCAATCTCTATAAAAACAACCCCGCGCGCGATTAGGCCGAACCGCGAGACCGGGCGAACGTAGCGCATGACGTCTTCGTCGGCCTCAAAATATTTCTCGAACGAGGCCTTCCATCCCTTGATGAGGTGAGCAACACCCACACCAAGCGGGACGAGTGCGATCAGGTACACCACCAAATTCGAGTGATCCCAAGACAAAAAATGCGCCAGCCAGTCTTTGGTCTGCCCACCGGAATGACCCGAGCTTCTAACGCCGCTAATGAGTAGACCCAGCGCAAAAACCGCTAGAGCACCATTGACCACACCTCCGGCAAGCAGACCTGCGCGAATCACCAAGCCTTTGAGTTTTTTCCCATGATGATCGACATCACGCGTAGCTTGCAGAACGCGCCAAGCCGCAAACGCAAGAAGACCTGCCACAACAAGCCCAACTAAAAAATAGCCAAACGGTTGGCTTAGCAATGCTTCCAGGCTTTTGTGGCTGTCTTTGGGCTTCGTCGAATCTTGTGCTGCCAGGAGCGCGAAGATACCGATGATCAAATAAAGCAATCCTCGAGCGGCGTAGCCTCCTCGAGCGAGTATTACCAGGCTATGTTGCGCGGACATTCGATGCATTCCCAGATCTGATAAAGAGCAGACCCTTCTTGCGGGATGGGGTTCTATTTCAGTGCCAGACGAGCGCCCTCTATGTCCCTCTCGGCTTCGCACGGGCCGTCGCCTCGGCAACCAGTGGATCATCCGGCCAGTAATGCTTCGGATACCGCCCCTTCAAATCCTTCTTCACCTCGGCGTACGTGCTGCGCCAGAAGTTCGCCAGGTCCTGCGTCACCTGCACCGGCCGCCGCGCCGGGGACAGCAGGTGCAACTTGACCACCTGACGCCCGCCGGCGATGCGCGGGGTGTCCGCCAACCCGAACAATTCCTGCAAGCGCACCGCCAGAATCGGTGGCTGTTCGCTGTAGTCCAGACGCACCGATGAGCCCGACGGCACTTTCACATGCTGCGGCGCCAGTTCGTCCAGGCGCTGGGGCAGCGGCCAGGGCAACAGGTTGTGCAGGTAGCTGGAAATATCCAGGCTGGCGAAATGGCTCAGGCGCGAGACTTTGCCCAGGTAGGGCATCAACCAGTGTTCCAACCCGGCGAGCAAGGCCTTGTCGCTGACATCTGGCCACTCGCTGGTTTTGCCGGCGTCCAGTTGGCGCAGCAGCATCACCCTGGCCTGCCATTGACGCAGCTCGGGGGTCCAGGGCAGCAGTTCCAGGCCTTTACGGCGCACCAGGTTGACCAGCGCCTGGCTGCGCGCGGATTCATCCAGGCCCGTGAGCGGCTCGCGGCTGAGCACCAGTTCGCCGACTTTGCGTTGGCGTTCGGCGCGCAATACACCTTCGCGCTCGTCCCAGTCCAGTTGATCGACGTTGCGCACTTGCTCGGCGAGTACCGTGTCGAACAGGGCCGGATCAAAGTCCGCCGCCAGGTAGATGCGCTCTTCGCGCTGGCCCTGGCGGCTACCCAGGTCTGCAATCACCAGCCAGGCTTGTTTCATCAGGCTGTCGGCTTCTGCGAACAGCGCCGCGCGGCCATTGGCCAGGCGGTATTCGGCGCCGCCTGGGCGACGTTGCTGGGCGACGCGGTCGGGGTAGGCCAGCGCCAGCAAAGCCCCCAGCCAGCGCGGGTGATCGGGATCGGCCACCGGTTGCGTCGGCTGGCCTCTTAGATAACTGCGATATTGCCGCGCCAGTTGCTTGGCCCGCTGCACACCACCTTGGGTGCCGCGTGCACGCTCTTCGCCGGACAACAGCGCCAGGCGACTGTGCAAGTCCGCGCCAGCACCGCGCAAGATATCGCGCTCGCCCAACAGCGCGGCGACGTCACAGGCCATCGCCGCCAGCCCCAGGTCCTGCCCACGCAACAGCAAATGGGCAATACGCGGGTGGGCCGGCAACTCGGCCATGTTCTGGCCATGAGCGGTGAGCGTGTCTTCGTTTAATGCGCCAAGACGCACCAACAGGTCCTGGGCCTGGGCGTAGGCGGCGCTCGGCGGCACATCCAACCACACCAGTTGCGTCGGCGTGACGCCCCAGCGCGCCAGTTGCAAGGCCAAGCCGGCCAGGTCGGCGGCGAGGATTTCCGCACTGCCGTACGCGGCCAGGCCTTCATGCTGGTCCTCGGACCACAACCGATAACACACCCCCGGCTCCAAACGCCCTGCCCGGCCAGCACGCTGGGTGGCGCTGGCGCGGGAAATACGCTGGGTGTCGAGGCGAGTCATGCCGCTGCCGGGGTCGAAGCGCGGCACCCGTGCCAGCCCGGCGTCGATCACCACGCGCACACCGTTGATGGTCAGGCTGGTTTCGGCAATGTTGGTGGCCAGCACCACTTTGCGCTTGCCGGCGGGCGCCGGGTCAATGGCGGCGCGTTGGGCGTTGAGGTCCAGCTCACCATGCAAGGGGCATAGCAGGACGTCGGCGCGTTCACCCAGCGCGTCAGCCAATTGCTGATGCACACGGCGTATCTCGGCCTGCCCCGGCAGAAACACCAGCACGCTGCCGGTTTCGTCATGCACGGCTTCAAGGACGGTCTGCACCACGCGTGGCTCGATAAATTCGCCCGGTTGGTAAGGCCGCCCCCAGCGCATCTGCACCGGGAACATGCGCCCTTCGCTGCGCAGGATCGGCGCGTCGTCGAGCAAGCTGGCCAGGCGTTCGCCTTCGAGGGTGGCGGACATGAGCAGGATTTTCAGCGGTTGCTCGTCACGGAACAGCTCACGGCCGTTGAGGCTCAGGGCCAGCGCCAGGTCGGCGTCGAGGCTGCGCTCGTGGAATTCGTCAAAAATCAGCAAACCCACGCCTTCCAGCGCCGGGTCATCCTGCAAGCGGCGGGTAAGGATGCCTTCGGTGACCACTTCGATGCGCGTCGTGGGCCCGACTTTGCTGTCGAGGCGGATGCGGTAGCCCACGGTCTGACCGACCTTTTCTCCCAGCTCACTGGCCAGGCGTTCGGCAGCCGCACGGGCGGCCAGGCGCCGCGGTTCGAGCATCAGGATGGTTTGCCCGGCCAGCCAGGGCTCGTTGAGCAAGGCCAATGGCACGCGGGTGGTTTTACCGGCGCCGGGGGGCGCTTCCAGCACGGCTTCATGGCGATTCGCCAAGGCGTCACGCAGGGCGGGTAAAACATCATCGATCGGCAACGAATTCATACTGGCTCCAAAGCAGAGCGGCGAGTATAACGGCGAACTGCCGCCTGCCGACGCTGGTCTCAAGGTCAGTGTTATATAGTCGCGTATCAACCGAATTCAGGAGAGTCCCTATGCGTATCGCTTCCCGTGTTATCGGCGGTGTTCTGGCCGTCACCCTGTTGAGCCAGCTCACCGCCTGCGGTTCGATTTTCTACCCTGACCGCCGTGGCCAGATCGACGGCAAGATCGACCCGGCGATTGCCGCGCTCGACGCTGTGGGCCTGCTGTTCTACGTGATCCCTGGCCTGATCGCATTTGGCGTCGACTTCGCCACCGGTGCGATTTATTTCGAGCCAGGCAAGACCGCCCAAGTCGCGCCGGAAAAACTCCAGCAAGCCATCGGCGCCGATGGCAAGGTCGACAACGCCAAGCTGCAGACCATCATCCAGACGGAAACCGGCCGCACCCTGCCCCTGGACGACCCGCGCATGATTCAGTTCAAGGGCAGCGTGCAGCAACTGGCCGCCCTCGGCCTGCAACCCGCCGCGTAAGGACTGCTTATGACCAGCAGCCCCGAACACGCAAGGCTCCTGCGCCTGGCCACCCGCGCCTCTGTCGGCGTGGCCTGTGCGTTGATCATCACCAAAGCCATTGCCTGGTGGTTCAGCGGCTCGGTGAGCATGCTCGCCGGGCTGACCGACTCACTGCTCGATGGCGTGACCTCGCTGTTGAACCTGCTGGCGGTGCATTACGCACTGCGCCCGGCCGATGACGACCACCGTTACGGGCATGGCAAGGCCGAGTCATTGGCGGGCATGGCCCAGGCCATGTTCATTGGCGGCAGTGCGGTATTGATCGCGCTGCAGGCCTACGAACGTTTGCAGCATCCGCAACCGGTGGGTGCGCCGTGGCTGAGCATTGGGGTGATCGTCTTTTCGCTGGTGCTGACCGTGGCGCTGCTGATGCTGCAACACCGGGTCGTGCGCGAAACCGGCTCCAACGCCGTGCGCGCGGACTCGCTGCACTATCGCTCCGACCTGCTGCTCAACGGCAGCATCCTGGTGGCATTGGTGCTGGCCGCCATCGGCCTGCATCAGGTGGATGCCTGGTTCGGCCTGGGCATCGCCGCCTACATTTTGTGGAGCGCGATCCACATCGCCCGGGAGAGCTTTGCGGTGCTGATGGATGAGGAACTGCCGCCGGAGGTGAGCCAGCACATGCTCGACCTGGCGCGCGGCGTGCCGGGTGTCCTGGGCGCCCATGACCTGCGTACGCGGGTCTCGGGCAACCATTGGTTCGTGCAGTTGCACCTGGAGTTACCGGGCGAACTGACCCTGTCGGTGGCCCACGGCATCAGCGACAAAGCCGCCGATGCCATCCACGCGGCCTACCCTAAGGCCGAAGTGCTGGTGCATGCCGATCCTGCGGATCAGCTTCAAGCCGCAGGCCTCAAGCCGCACGTTTGAAACCTGCCGCTTGAAGCTTACGGCTACCATTGCACTTGATAGCCGCGACTGCCCAGGCAGTTGCCCTGGGCCTGTCGGTAGGTTTGCACCACTGCCGGGTCGGGGGCGTAGGTGACGGCCTGCGGGTCGAAGCCGCTTTGCTGCACAGCCCAGCGATAACAGTCATAGCCGTCCTGCTGCACTTGGGCCGGTGACTGTCCGTTGGCGGGATACGCCACCACGTCATAGCCATTGCCTTGCGGCGCGGGCGGCGGCGATGGCACTTGCGCCGGCGGTTGCACCACCACGTACTGTTGGGTGCTTTGTTCGTAGGCGTAGTAGGCGCCGGCGGCGAGGAACAACAGCGAGCCGCCCACCCACACTTCGCGCGCATAGTCCGGTAAGTAATGCACGCGGATGCCATAGGGCGGCGCCACTACCACGTAGCGCGGGCCTTGAGGGCGGTACCAGTAGCCGCCCGAGAAAAAATAGTCCTGGCCGCGATAGGGCACGCGGTAATTGCGGTCAGGGAAGCGGTCGACGACATAGCCCGGACGATACTGCGGGCCGGGGCCCCAACCGTTGCCATGGCCGTCCGGACGTCCCGGCCAGCGATGATCATCCGGACGTGGACCGGGGCGCGAGCCTGGGCCGCCGGCGTCCCAATGCCGGTTGTCGTCGTTGCGCCGAGGGATATCGCGGTAGTAGCCCTGGCGCGGTTCCTGGGTCTGGCGCACGGTGTCGGGTCGCCCCTGGATCGGCAGGTTGTTCGATGGCTGCGGCTGCGGCGCCGGCCGGCTCTGTTCATTGCCTTGTGGACGAGCTTGCCACTGCCCGCCGCCATTGTGAGCGCCACGTTCGCCCGGCTGATTCTGCTGGCGTGGCTGATTGTTCTCAGGGCGTGGCGCGTTATTTTGCGGCCGTGGCGCCTCATTGCCCTGCCGCCCGCCCTCCGGCCCTCGTTCATGCTGACCACCGCCTTCTGGGCGCGGTGCGTTATCACGCTCGTCGGCCGCTACGTGGCTGCCCACGGTGACCATCAGCAAACCTACACCTGCCAAACGCCAGATGCGCTTCATGCTATTCCTCACTGCGGATTAGGGCCTGTCCATGAGACTGGAAAAGCGCGGCCCGGTTCTCGCACAGGTTATCAGTCACGAGAAGATTGTTCGCAGGCAAAAGAAAAGGGGTGACCCGTCGGCCACCCCTTGAGAACTTCGTCCGTGCTCAACGCTTTTGGCGCTGGCTCACCTCACGCAGCCTTCTGGGCCGTGTGCAGCCTGGAGGCCGGCTCAACCCTGCTGGGGTGGCGGCCGCAGCGGGCCTGATTGGGCGGGCTGCTGTGGACTGTTGTCCAGGCGGTGATTCTGTTGATAAAGATACAGTCCCGCGCCCGACAGATGATTGCGAAGATTGCGTCAATAAACAGTGCTTGCGCAATTTTTAACCCTTCATGGATAATTCGCCGCAATAGTTACGACAAAGGCCAACCCAATGAGCAAGCTTGACCGATACGACCTGAGTATTCTGGCGGAATTGCAGCGCGACGCGAGGATCTCCAACCAGGAGTTGGCCGAACGTATTGGCCTGTCGCCGTCGCCCTGCTCGCGCCGGGTCAAGCAACTGGAAGACGACGGCTACATCTCCCGCCAGGTCGCGCTGCTCGACCGCAAGATGCTCGGCCTGAGCCTCACTGCCTATGTACTGATCGGCATGGACCGCCACACCCCCGAGCGTTTCGAGAACTTCGAAGCTGCCATCCGTACCCTGCCCCAAGTGCTCGAATGCAGCCTGGTCACCGGTATGGATGCGGACTATCAGTTGAAAGTGGTGGTGCCGGACATGGATCACTATCAGAAACTGCTGCTGGGCCACCTCACCCGAATCGAAGGTGTGACCAGCGTGCGCTCGAGTTTTGTGCTCAACCAGGTACTGAACAGCACCGAGCTGCCGCTGACTCACCTGCGTACTTAACATCGGCGAGGGTCAGATGTGGGAAGGGGTGAGCCCACTCCCACACCTGGCTTGCACGTCGATCCAGGTCAATGTTGCAGTCGCGACGCTGCCGTATACTTGCCGCCTGCCCACCGGAAGAGTTCCATGAATAACATCGACCCCGTCCTGTTCGAAGAATGGATGATGACCGGCCTGGTTACGATCCTGATCATTTTCATGGGCTTTATCGTCTGGGACCTGGCGAAAAAATCCAAGGCCGGGCGCTTTGGCTCGTTCATTCTGTTTTTCGTGCTGGGCCTGGGCGTGGCCGCGTTCATCATCAAGAGCGTGGTGATCGGCCTGATCGAGTCCGGCGCTTTATAAGCGCGCCGGCACGGCCTTCCATTGGCCTTGATCGAGGCCTTCGATCGACCAGTCCCCAATGCGCACGCGCACCAGGCGCAACGTCGGCAAACCCACCGCCGCGGTCATGCGCCGCACCTGGCGGTTACGCCCCTCCCGAATCACCAGTTCCAGCCAGTGTGTCGGCACGCTCTTGCGAAAGCGCACCGGCGGGTTGCGCGGCCATAACGCGGGCTCTTCCAACTGCCGCGCTTGGGCGGGCAAGGTCTTGCCGTCGTTAAGTTCGACGCCGTCGCGCAAGCGCTGCAACTGCTCTTCCGTCGGCTCGCCTTCCACTTGCACCCAGTAGGTTTTCGCCAGTTTGTGCTTGGGGTCGGCAATGCGCGCCTGCAACTGGCCGTCGTTGGTCAGCAACAACAGGCCTTCACTGTCACGGTCCAGGCGGCCGGCGGGGTAGATGCCGGGGATGTCGATAAAATCCTTGAGGGTAGCGCGCCCGCCTTCGTCGCTGAATTGGGTCAGCACGTCAAAAGGCTTGTTGAACAGGATCAGCTTGGGCTCGGCCGGTGGCGCCTTGGCGACACGACGCGCAGCGGAATGCGGAGGTTTCACACCGGGGCGGCGCGAATCAGGGCGAGTAGGACGGGACATGGCAAAGGAACATCTAACGGTCAGGACCGACAATGCTAGTGGCCTGACCGTTAAATAACCATCCCAACCGCTTAGCGGAACGGCGGTTCGTCGAAGCTGCGCAGTTTGCGCGAGTGCAGCGAGTTGAGTTCGGTGCGCAGCAGGTCCACCGCCTCGATGCCGATTTTCAAGTGCTGGCTGACCGCGCGCTCATAGAACGCGTTGGCCGAACCCGGCAACTTGATCTCACTGTGCAGCGGTTTATCCGAGACACACAGCAAGGTGCCGTAGGGCACACGCAAACGGTAGCCCTGGGCTGCGATGGTGCCGCTTTCCATGTCCACGGCGACGGCGCGAGACAGGTTGATCAGCGGCCGTTCCTGAGCCCAGCGCAGTTCCCAGTTGCGGTCGTCGTAGGTCAGCACAGTGCCGGTGCGCAGGCGTTTTTTCAGCTCTTCGCCTTTTTCGCCGGTGACGTTCGCCGCGGCCTGCTGCAAGGCCATCTGCACTTCGGCCAAGGCCGGGATCGGAATGTTCGGCGGCACCACACGGTCGAGGATCCCGTCGCGACGCATATAGGCGTGGGCCAGTACGTAGTCGCCGATGGTTTGCGATTGGCGCAGGCCGCCACAGTGGCCGATCATCAGCCAGCAATGCGGGCGCAGCACGGCGAGGTGGTCGGTGATGTTCTTGGCGTTGGACGGGCCCACGCCGATGTTCACCAGGGTCACGCCATGGCCGTCGCTGGCCTGCAGGTGGTAGGCCGGCATCTGGTAGCGATGCCAGACCACGCCCGCCGCGATGGCCGACGCTTCGCCGTGGTCCATGCTCTTGTCGATGACCACGTTGCCCGGCAGCACCATGCGGATAAACCGCGGGTCGCTGCGCAATTGCTCCAGGCCATGCACGATGAACTGGTCAACGTAGCGGTGGTAGTTGGTCAGCAGAATCCACGGCTGCACATGGCGCCAGTCGCTGCCGGTGTAGTGCACCAGGCGGCGCAGGGAAAAGTCCACGCGGGCCGCATCGAACAGCGCCAGGGGCAGCGGGTCGGTGTTTTCCCAGTCGTAGAGGCCATCGGCGATGCCGTCGGTGGCGGCCGACAGGTCGGTACTGGGAAACACACGTGCCAGGGTCGCAGCGGTCACGCCGGAACCGGCCAATTCATCGCCCTGCTCCACTACGTACGGGTACGGAATGTTCTGCTGGCTGACGCCCACTTCCACCGTCACGGTGAAGTCGTGCATCAAGGGCACCAGTTGCTCAAGCAGATACTTACGGAACGCTGCCGGATGGGTGACGGTAACGCTGTAGGTCCCCGGCAATTGCACCTTGGCATAGGCCCGGGTGGTCTGTGGGACTTCGCCGTGGCAGTGGTAGGTCAGGCGCAGTTCCGGGTAGCGAAACAAGGCGCGTTGTGCGGCGTCGGGTTCGACGCGGTCCTTGAGGTATTGCTTGAGGGCCTGATTGAGTGCGCCGGTAGCGCGCTCATGCAGAGCCGCCAGCCGATCCACGGCTTCTTCGGCGGTTTGAACGACAACAAAAGCTTCGGTCACGGTAAGCATCCTGTGTTCTGACGTGCAGGCCTTTATCTTGCCTGTATCCCCGCCTCACTGAAACAGCGGCGTTGGATTGCGCTCGATAATGTGGGACGGCGCTCGCCACCGATTGCAGCGCGTCCGCCGGCCACGCGTTCGATGACTTACCGAGCCTCCTCTCACATCTGAACAGCGTCTACAGGGATGAATGAGGGGTGGAGCGCGCGACGATGGCTTCCACGTCAACACCACGCGGCAAGGTGCCATACACGCGCCCGGAGGACGCTCCCAACCGGCTGGCAATAAACCCATCACTGACCGCCGCATTCCCTGCTTCCAGCAGCAATTTGGCCTGGAGTGCCACCGCAATATCTTCGGTCAGTTGCCGCGCACGGTACTGAATATCCTGAGTGTCCATAAACGCCGTTTTAAGCTGCTCGATATGCTGCGCCAACTGTCTGTCGCCATGGCCAGTGCCGAGCTCGACAAACAACGCCTCCAGCACGCCCGGCTCCTTGGACAGGGCGCGCAGCACGTCCAGGCACTGCACATTGCCCGAACCTTCCCACGTTGAATTCACCGGTGCCTCACGGTACAGGCGCGGCAGGATGCTGTCCTCCACGTAGCCGGCCCCCCCCATGCACTCGGCGGCTTCGTTGATCATCGCCGGCGCGCGCTTGCAGATCCAATACTTGCCCACCGCGGTGACCAGCCGGGCGAACTTGGCCTGCTGCTCATCACCCAGGTGATCCAGGGCAAGCCCCATGCGCATGCTCAAGGCCAGGGACGCTTCGCTTTCCAGCGCCAGGTCGGCCAGCACGTTCTGCATCAACGGCTGTTCGCTGAGGACGCGGCCGCCGACCGAACGATGGGCACAATGATGGCTGGCCTGGGTCAGCGCCTGACGCATCAAGGCGCTGGAGCCGACCATGCAATCGAAACGGGTCATGGCGACCATCTCGATGATGGTTGGCACGCCACGGCCTTCTTCACCGATCATCCAGGCCACAGCGCCGCGAAACTCCACTTCGCTGGAGGCGTTGGAGCAGTTGCCGAGCTTGTTCTTCAGGCGCTGGATGTAGAACGCGTTGCGTGTGTCATCCGGGCGGTGCCGGGGCAGCAGGAAACAGCTCAGGCCTTTGTCGGTCTGCGCCAGGGTCAGGAACGCATCGCACATCGGTGCCGAACAGAACCACTTGTGACCCACCAGTTCATACGCCTGACCAGGGCCGCCCGCCCCCACCGGGTAGGCGCGGGTGGTGTTGGCGCGCACATCGGTGCCGCCTTGTTTCTCGGTCATGGCCATGCCGATAGTGGCACCGGCCTTGTGGGCGATGCCGACATTGCGCGGGTCGTAGTCGGTGCTGAGTATCTTCGGCAACCAGGTCTTTGCCAGGTCCAGTTGCAGGCGCAAGGCCGGGACGCAGGCGAAGGTCATGGTCAACGGACAACCGCTGCCGGCTTCGGCCTGGCTGTGCAGATACGTCAGCGCGGCGCGGGCCACATGGGCGCCGGATTGCGGGTGGGCCCAGGGCAGCGACGGCAGACCGTGTTCGACGGCGGTGCGCATCAACTCGTGGTAAGCGGGATGGAATTCCACCAGGTCGATGCGATGGCCGTAGCGGTCATGGCTGTTGAACACCGGTTTGTTCTGGTTCGCCAAAAAACCCGCCGCCATCAAGGGCCCGCCGGCCAGGGCGCCGTAGGCATCGATCCGCGCTTCTGCCCAGCCGCCACCAAAGCGGCGTGACCACTCTTGCAGGGGCAGGTCGATGCGGTAGAGGTTGGTACCGTCCAGGGACGGGGGCTGATTGGTGACGTCGTGGGTTTCGGCAAACTGATGCAGGTTCATGACGGGCCTCCTGGAAAAAAGGCCCGTTTGGTCGAGGCCTGAATTTCAGTTAAGCACCGTCACCTTGCTTAAAAAAGTGGCATACCCGCCGAATGCCCGGCGCTTTCGCCCTCAGCGAGACCCAACACCCGGCGCTGCAATACCGCCTGCAATGCTTCAAAACGGACGGGCCTGGCAAGGCGGTCGGAGACGCCGATGCCAAGGCAGTGTTCGCGCTCCGGCACCTTCAGCGAGGCGCTCACAGCGATCACCGGCAGCTCACCGCAGCCAGGCAACGCGCGAATCTGACAGCACAACGAGAAACCACCTTCGGGCATGTCCAACAGTACGGCGTCGAAGGTGCCCCCCTGCAGCGCTGCCAGGGCATTCGCAGCGCTGTCGACGGTTTTGACCCGGTAACCGAGCCTTAGCAACATACCGCGCACCACCAGTTGGCCGACGCTGTTGTCGTCCACCAGCAGCACCGCGCAGTCCTGAGGCGCACGTCTGTCAGCCGGCGCCGCTTTGGGCTCGGATGGCACTGTTCGCACGAGCACCTCCAACTGGAAGCGACTGCCCTTGCCCGGCTCGGAGTGATGGGTCAGCCGCCCGCCCAGCAACTCGATCAACTGCCGGCAGATGGCCAGGCCGATACCCAGGCCGCCGTATTCGCGGGTAGTGGAGCCATCAAGCTGGAAAAAACGCTGGTACAAGGTGGCCTCGTCGAGGGAGGCAAAGCCGATACCGGTGTCGGTCACAATAAAACTCAGGCGCACGCCCCCATCACTCTGCGGCACACCCACGACCCGCAGGCGCACCGCGCCTTCGTGGGTAAACTTCAACGCGTTGTCCAACAGGCAATCCAGGCACTGCAGCAGTTTGTCGGCGTCGCCACTCACACGGTCCGGCAGTTCCTCGGCCACATCGATGGAAAACGCCACGCCTTTGCTGTGGGCACCGGCATTGAATTGCTGGCGCAACGTGTCGAGCACGCCCCGCAGGCTGAACACCTTGGGTTGCGCACTCAGGCGGCCGGCCTGCAATTCGGTGAGGGTGAGGATGCCGTTGACCATGCGCATCATGTCCCGCGCCGAACCGGCGGCGGTTTGCTGGTACTGCGCCAGGTCCGTGTCCAGGGGCATGGTTTGCATCAGTTCCAGGGAGCCGATCACGCCGTTCATCGGGGTGCGCAGTTCGTGGGTCAGGGTGGCGAGGAATTCATCCTTGAGCCGGTTACTGCGGGCCAACTGCTGGTTGAGCACTTCAAGCTTCTGGCTCGCGTCGAACAGGATCTGCGCCTGTTGCTCGCGCATCGCGTTGATGCGGTCGGCCAGGGCCAGGGACAGCAGCGCCACTTCGATCGCTGAACCGATCTGGCTGGCGTACATCGTGAGGAATACATTGGGCAGGTAGCCCAGCACCATCAGCGTGTTGACCACCCCACCCAAGAGGAACGCCGACCAGGCAATAATGAAATAGCGTGCCACCCGCTGGCCGCAATACCAGGCCTTGATGGCCGCAATAAAGATGGTCACGGTGAACACCAGCGCCAGCCCGGTAGCCAGGCGCAGCGCCAGGGCGTAGCTGGTCATCAACGACAGCAACATCACCACCGCGCCGCAGGCCACCAACCCCAGCAATAAACGATTGATCCACCGGCTGTGCTGCGCGGTGTGCAGAAAACTGCGCGCAAACAAGCTGCCAAACAACGCCGAGGCACCAATCAGGAACGGCGTCGCGGCATTCGCCCACCAGGGGTTGTTCGGCCAGAAGTACTCCACTGCCGCGCCATTGACCGACAACTGGTACATACCGAACGAGGCAATATAGAAGATGTAATAGAGGTAGCTGGTGTCGCGCACGCTGAGGTAGATGAACAGGTTGTACACCAGCATCCCCAGCAACACGCCGTAGATCAGACCCAGAACATAGAGGCGCAGCGGCTGTTGTTCGAGGTAGGCGGTGCTGGACCAGAGGGTCAGCGGGGCCTGGATCGAGCCTTCGCTTTGCAGGCGCAGGTAGACGGTTTTCGCCTCGCCGGGGGCGAAGTCGAGCTTGAACAGGTAATTGTTCTGGCGGATCTCTCGGGCCGAAAACGGCAACGCATCCCCCGTGTGCCCAGCCAGGCGATAGGTGCCGGCGCTGTCGGGCAGGTACAGGTCGAGGTGATCCAGCGGCGGGTAAGCCAGCTCCAGCAACCAGGTGCGCTGAGCGTCAGGCGCGTGCGGCAGGTATTGCAGGTTGACCTTGAGCCAGAACACCGAGCGTGAGTAACCAGCGTTGAGGGTGTCTTTATCGTGGGGTTTGAACTGGCGGGCGGCGGACGGCGTGCTGACATCGGCGATGGTGAGCGCGTCGGTCGGGTCTTCGAGCACTTGCATGGCTCGGCCCAGCGGCAGGCTGCGTGTGTCCTGGTTGAACTCGATGGCGCTGGCGAGCAGCGGCAGCCCGCACAACAATAAAATCAGCAAATAGCGCATAGAGCCCCAGCGTGGCCTGTCCGGTTATGTCAAAAGCCCCCCATTCCTTTTGAGAAGACGTACACCGGCGATACAGTTAAGTTGTTTGGATCCACTTTAGCATAGCCGGTAAAGGCCATTAGACACCATTGAAGAATTTCCAGGACAGCTCTAGGGCAACGCTTTCAGCCTGCTTTACCGATTAATCCCTGCTCAAAAAACGCTGCGTTCCGCTTAAAATTCACCTCTCGCCCGACGGCCACGCAAAAAGCGTTTGGTGGTAAGCTCGCGCACCATGAATATCTACAGCTCTCGCCCCGTTGTCCTCTGTCTCTCCGGCCATGATCCCAGTGGTGGCGCCGGCTTGCAGGCAGATATCGAAGCCCTGCTCGCCCAGGGTTGCCATGCGGCGCCTGCCGTCACTGCGCTGACGGTGCAGAACACCGTCAACGTCAGCGATTTCCGTGTGCTCGACCGCGAATGGGTATTGGCCCAGGCCAATGCCGTGCTTGGCGACTCCGAAGTGGCGGCGGTCAAGCTGGGCATGCTCGGCTCCACCGCGATGGTCGACACCGTGGTCGAACTGCTGCAGGCGCACCCGCACCTGCCCGTGGTGTGCGACCCGGTGCTGCGGGCCGGCGGCGGCGGCAGCCTGGGCAAGGACGAGGTGGGCTACGCGATGCGCGAGCGGTTGTTGCCGCTGTCGCTGATCGCCACCCCCAACCTGCCCGAAGCCCGCATCCTCGCCGAACTGCCCGAGGGCACGGCGGACGAATGTGCCGAGAAACTGCTGCCGTTTATCAAGCACCTGTTGATCACCGGCGGCCATGGCGACGAGCATCAAGTGCACAACCGCCTGTATAGCCGCGACGGCACGCGCCAGACCTTTACCTGCCAGCGCCTGCCAGGCAGCTATCACGGTTCGGGCTGCACGCTGGCCAGCGCACTGGCCGGGCGGATCGCTCAGGGCGAAGGCCTGGTCAGCGCGGTGCAATCGGCGCTCAACTACACTTGGCGCACCCTGCGTGACGCCGAACAACTCGGCCAGGGCCAATTCGTGCCTCGCCGGCTGCCGCTGGATTTCTGCGCTTAATACCAAGGGGCCTGCACGATGAAACTACGTGGCCTTTACGCCATTACCGACAGCCAACTGTTGGCCGGCAAATTCCTCGCCTACGTCGAAGCGGCGCTGGAGGGTGGCGTGACCCTGCTGCAATACCGTGACAAAAGCAGCGACGAAGCCCGCCGTCTGCGTGAAGCGGAAAAACTGCACGAACTGTGCTCGCGCTATAAAACCCAACTGATCATCAACGACGACGCCGAATTGGCCGCGCGCCTGGGCGTCGGCGTGCACCTGGGCCAGACCGACGGCCCGCTGGCGCCGGTCCGCGCCTTGCTCGGCCGAAAAGCGATCATCGGCGCCACCTGCCACAGCCAGATCGAGCTGGCCGAGCAGGCCGCGCGCGAAGGCGCCAGCTACGTGGCATTCGGGCGCTTCTTCAACTCCACCACCAAGCCCGGCGCCCCGGCCGCCACCGTCGAAATGCTGGCCGAGGCCCGCACGCGCCTGCACGTACCGATCTGCGTGATCGGCGGTGTCACCCTGGAAAACGCCGCCCCACTGGTGGCCCACGGCGCCGACCTGCTCGCGGTCGTACACGGCCTATTCGGTGCAGACACCACCCAGGAAGTGACACGCCGCGCCCGTGCCTTCAACGACCTTCTTAAAAATTCAGTTTAGAGAGCCCGATCATGTCTCGTTCCGAAACCCTGTTTGCCGATGCCCAGAAGCACATCCCCGGCGGTGTGAACTCCCCCGTGCGTGCGTTCAAAAGCGTCGGCGGCACGCCGTTGTTTTTCAAGCACGCCGAAGGCGCCTACGTCACCGATGAAGATGACAAGCGCTACGTCGACTACGTGGGCTCCTGGGGCCCGATGATCCTCGGCCACAGCCACCCGGACGTACTGGACGCCGTGCGCAAACAACTGGAACACGGCTTGTCCTACGGCGCACCGACCGCCATGGAAACCGAGATGGCGGACCTCGTGTGCGCGATCGTGCCGTCCATGGAGATGGTGCGCATGGTCAGCTCCGGCACCGAAGCCACCATGAGTGCGATCCGCCTGGCCCGTGGCTTTACCGGTCGCGACAGCATCATTAAGTTCGAAGGCTGCTACCACGGCCACTCCGACAGCCTGTTGGTCAAAGCCGGCTCCGGCCTGCTGACCCAGGGCGTGCCGAGCTCGGCCGGTGTACCGGCGGCGTTTGCCAAACACACCCTCACCCTGCCGTTCAACGACATCGCCGCCGTCGAGCAGATGCTCAACGAAGTCGGCCAGGACGTGGCGTGCATCATCGTTGAGCCGGTGGCCGGTAACATGAACTGCGTACCGCCGGCGCCGGGCTTCCTCGAAGGCCTGCGCGAGCAGTGCGACAAACATGGCGTGGTGCTGATTTTCGACGAAGTGATGACCGGTTTCCGCGTAGCCCTCGGCGGCGCCCAGGCGCATTACGGCGTCACACCCGACCTGAGCACCTTCGGCAAGATCATCGGCGGCGGCATGCCGGTGGGCTGCTTCGGCGGCAAGCGCGAGATCATGCAACACATCGCGCCGCTGGGCCCGGTGTACCAGGCCGGCACGTTGTCCGGTAACCCGCTGGCCATGGCCGCCGGCTTGACCACCCTGCGCCTGATCAGCCGCCCCGGCTTCCACGCCGAGCTGACCGACTACACCACGCGCCTGCTCGACGGCCTGCAACAGCGCGCGGATGCCGCCGGTATCCCGTTCGTCACCACCCAGGCGGGCGGCATGTTCGGCCTGTACTTCAGCGGTGCCGACGACATCGTTACCTTCGATGACGTGATGGGCAGTAACGCCGACCTGTTCAAACGCTTCTTCCACCTGATGCTCGAAGGGGGTGTTTATCTGGCGCCGAGCGCCTTCGAAGCCGGTTTTACCTCGATCGCCCATGGCGATGCAGAGCTGAAACTGACCCTGGACGCTGCCGAACGCGCCTTCGCGGCCTTGAAGTAACGGGCATAAAAAATCTGACGTCGCCCCTGGCGGCGTCAGATTTGCTACTTTGCTTACAGATATTTCCTACTTTTCTAGAGAAATAACCTGCAATCCAGCAGATAACTTGCCTACGCAGCAGAAAAACGAGTAAAGACTTTGTAAGCAGGGGCCTGCTTATTTCATAATGCGCGCTTATTGGATCCCACGAGGATCCGCGTGCCCCGTCAGAGGTAAGTCGATTCCCATGAAACGCACCGGCCGCACCCTGGTACTGGGCTGCCTGTTGCTCCTTCAGCCGCTGCTGGCACATGCACAAGCAGGCGGCAACTCGTTGTTAATCCCAGCGATGGGTCGTTGCACCCTCAATACCCAGCCAGACAGCCAGGCCGAAGCCCTGAGCGCGTGCCAGAAACAGGCTGAAGCTGGGGATGCGCAGGCGCAATACGAGTTGGGCGAGTACTACCACGACAGCAAAAACCCTGACCGCGACCTCAACAAGGCCCTGAGTTTCTTCGAGAAAGCCTCGTTGCAGGGGCACGCCCAGGCGCAATTCCAGCTCGGCACCATGTTTTTCAAAGGTGAAGGCGTTCCGGCCAATAACGTTCAGGCGTACATCGTGCTGAAAATGGCCGCGGTCAACGGCGCCGAAGACGCGCTGGACACCGCCGACGAAGTCGCCGAGCACATGCAGCGCGATGAGTTGGAAGTGGCGACTCAGGTCCTGGGCCAGATCTTCCGCAACTACCTGCAGGAATTGCAGAGCGCCGATGGGCGTTCGCCCTTCTCACCCCTGCCCTGATTCTTCAGTGCTTTTGAAGCCTATTCGGCGCGACGCGGTTTAACGCCTTACTTCTCAGGCATCGGCATCGGAAACGGCATGACATTGCTCACGCCCCGCGCTTCGCTGATCTTGGGCGTGCCCAGACGCTCCACTTCGTCGATGCGCACAATCGAATGCATCGGCACAAAACTGCGCACAACGCCTTCGAATTGAGCCTTGAGCTTTTCCTCGCCCGGGTCGACGACCAACTGGGTGCGCTCGCCAAAGACGAACTCTTCCACCTCCAGGAAGCCCCACAGATCACTTTGATAGATCTGCTTGGCGTACATTTCGAACACCTGGCCCTGGTTGAGGAAAATCACCTTGTAGATTGGAGCTTCACGTTTGGTCATGGTGGGCGAGCAACACATCGCGGATATAAAAGAGGGCGCGAACTATAGCATGGCACCCGATGCACAGCGCTAGGAACCAATGGGCATGCCCCCTATAATGCGCGGTTCTTTACCACCAGTTGACGATTCCCATGGCCAAGAAGCTTTATATCGAAACCCACGGTTGCCAGATGAACGAGTACGACAGCTCGCGCATGGTCGATCTGCTGGGCGAACACCAGGCCCTGGAAGTCACCGCCCGTGCCGAAGATGCCGACGTGATCCTGCTCAATACCTGCTCGATCCGCGAACGGGCCCAGGACCGTGTGTACTCGCAACTGGGGCGCTGGCGTGAATTGAAACTGGCCAACCCGGACATGGTGATCGCTGTCGGCGGTTGCGTGGCCAGCCAGGAAGGCGCGGCCATCCGCGACCGGGCACCGTATGTCGACGTGGTCTTCGGCCCGCAAACCCTGCACCGCCTGCCGGAAATGATCGACGCCGCGCGCATCACCAAACTGCCGCAGGTGGACGTGTCGTTCCCCGAAATCGAAAAATTCGACCATTTGCCCGAGCCCCGTATCGATGGGCCAAGCGCCTACGTCTCGGTGATGGAAGGCTGCAGCAAGTACTGCACCTTTTGCGTGGTGCCCTACACCCGTGGCGAAGAGGTCAGTCGGCCATTTGACGACGTTATGTCGGAAATCATCCACCTGGCGGAAAACGGCGTACGTGAAGTCACTCTGCTCGGGCAGAACGTCAACGGCTATCGCGGCCAGACCCACGACGGGCGCCTGGCCGACCTGGCGGAGTTGATCCGCGTGGTGGCGGCCGTGGACGGTATCGAGCGCATTCGCTACACCACCTCGCACCCGCTGGAGTTCTCCGACAGCCTGATCCAGGCCCACGCCGAGGTGCCGGAGCTGGTCAAACACCTGCACTTGCCGGTGCAATCGGGCTCGGACCGCATCCTGTCTGCGATGAAACGCAACCACACCGCCCTGGAATACAAATCCAAACTGCGCAAATTGCGCGCAGCGGTGCCGGGGATTTGCATCAGTTCGGACTTTATCGTGGGCTTTCCCGGCGAAACCGAGAAAGACTTCCAGCAGACCATGAAGCTGATTGAAGACGTCGGTTTCGACTTCTCCTATTCGTTCGTCTACAGCCAGCGCCCAGGCACACCGGCCGCCGACCTGCTGGACGAAACACCCGAAGCGCTGAAAAAAGAGCGCCTCAACGCGCTACAGCATCGGCTGAACCAACAAGGCTTTGAGATCAGCCGACAAATGGTCGGTTCGATTCAGCGCATCCTGGTGACCGATTACTCGAAAAAAGACCCCGGCGAATTGCAGGGTCGTACCGAGAACAACCGGATCGTCAACTTTCGCTGCGACAATCCAACGCTGATCGGCCAGTTCGCCGATGTGCATATCGATGCGGCGCAACCGCACTCGTTGCGCGGGTCGTTGATAAATTGATCGTTCGGTCCCGATGAAGATCAAAGTGTGGGAGCGGACTTGCTCGCGCCCACATCGGAGCGGTGCAGCATTCCGGTGACGTAAGTGCTTTCGTACCCGCGCCACTGGCGTTATTCTCTCTTTCACCTCAACTGCCAAAGGGCGGCTAAAAGCGACCTTGAACGCACCCATAGTAGAACCCCATCGTTTCATCCTCGAGCCGTTTGAGGCTCGCCGTTTCGCCAACCTGTGCGGACAGTTCGACGAGCACCTGCGCCTGATCGAACAACGCCTGAGCATCGAGATCCGCAATCGCGGCAATCAGTTCGAGCTCATTGGTGAACCCCAACACACCACGTCGGCAGAAAACCTGCTGCGCCGCCTTTATCGCGAGACCAAGGGCAGTGAACTGTCGCCCGAAACGGTGCACCTGTACCTGCAGGAGTCCGCGGTGGAAGACCTGGCCAACAACCCTGTGGCCGAAGCCAGCGTGGCCCTGCGCACCAAAAAAGGCATGATTCGCCCGCGCGGCTTGAATCAGCAGCGCTACGTCAAAGAAATCCTCGGCAACGACATCAACTTCGGCATCGGCCCGGCCGGTACCGGCAAGACCTACCTGGCCGTGGCCTGTGCGGTGGACGCGCTGGAGCGCGAGCAAGTGCGGCGCATCCTGCTGGTGCGCCCGGCGGTTGAAGCCGGTGAAAAACTCGGTTTCCTGCCCGGCGACCTGGCACAGAAGATCGACCCGTACCTGCGCCCGCTCTACGACGCGCTCTACGAGATGCTCGGTTTTGAGTACGTGGCCAAACTGATCGAGCGCCAGGTGATCGAGATCGCTCCGCTGGCCTATATGCGCGGCCGAACGCTGAACAACAGTTTCATCATCCTCGACGAAAGCCAGAACACCACCGTCGAGCAGATGAAAATGTTCCTGACCCGTATCGGTTTCGGCTCCACCGCCGTGATCACCGGTGACGTCACCCAGGTCGACTTGCCCAAGGGCACCAAGTCCGGCCTGGCCCAGGTGATCGAGGTGCTCAAGGACGTGCCGGGTATCAGCTTTACGCACTTCATGCCCAAGGACGTGGTCCGCCACCCGCTGGTGCAGCGTATCGTCGAAGCCTACGAGCGCTTCGACCACCGCGATGACGCGCCGGCCAAGGACGTTCGCCGCGATGCTTGAGCTAGACCTGCAACTGGCCACCGAAGCCCCCGCCCCCAGCGAAGAGCAGTTCCGTCAATGGTGCGCCCTGGCCCTGCGCCAGCGCAGCGCCGACTCGGAACTGACCATTCGTCTGGTGGACGAACCCGAAGGCCGCGAACTGAACCACACCTGGCGCCAGAAAGACTACGCGACCAATGTACTGTCGTTTCCCGCCGACGTCCCCGATGAATTGCTTGATATCCCGTTGCTGGGGGATCTGGTGATCTGCGTCCAAGTGGTCGAGCGTGAAGCCAAGGAACAGGGCAAGGCGCTTGAGGCTCACTGGGCCCATCTGGTTATCCACGGCTGCTTGCATCTCTTGGGTTACGACCATATAGACGATGACGAAGCCGAGGAAATGGAAACACTGGAACAAACGTTGCTTGCCGAACTGGGTCACCCTGATCCTTATGCAGACGACCAAACCGACCCTACACCTAACTGAAACAACAAAGGATTTAGAGTAATCGCTATGAGCGAAGACCGATCGAGCAACGGGCAAAAGTCATGGCTGGGTAAACTGACCCAGGCTTTTGCCCACGAGCCGAAAAACCGCCAGGAGCTGCTTGAGCTGCTGCGTGAGGCTCATCAGAACAAGTTGCTGGACAGCGAAGCGCTGGCCATCGTCGAGGGCGCCATCCAGGTGGCTGACCTGCAGGTACGGGACATCATGGTCCCACGCTCGCAAATGATCAGCATCAAGGCGACCCAGACCCCACGGGAATTCCTCCCGGCCGTGATCGACTCGGCGCACTCGCGCTACCCGGTGATCGGTGAAAGCCATGACGACGTCATGGGTGTCCTGTTGGCCAAGGACCTGCTGCCGCTGATCCTCAAAGAGAACGGTGACAGCTTCAACATAAAGGACCTGCTGCGTCCGGCCACCTTCGTGCCCGAATCCAAGCGCCTGAATGTACTGCTGCGCGAATTCCGCGCCAACCACAACCACATGGCCATCGTGATCGACGAATATGGCGGCGTGGCGGGTCTGGTGACCATCGAAGACGTACTGGAACAGATCGTCGGCGACATCGAAGACGAGCACGACGTCGAAGAAGACAGCTACATCAAGCCGCTGCCAAGCGGAGACTTTCTGATCAAGGCGCTGACGCCGATCGAGAACTTCAACGAGTTCTTCGACAGCGAATTCTCCGACGACGAGTTCGACACCGTCGGCGGCCTGGTGATGAACGCGTTTGGTCACTTGCCTAAACGTAACGAAACCACCGAGATCGGCCCTTATCGCTTCCGCATCCTCAATGCGGACAGCCGCAGGATCCATCTGATTCGCCTGACACCTATTGCCCGCTAAGGACTGACATGCGCCGTTTGATCGCACCCGGCTGGCCCGGTAATCTGCTGGCCGTGGCGGCCGGCGCCATCACCACCCTGGCGCTGGCGCCATTCGATCTGTGGCCGTTTGCACTGGTGGCCGTCGGCCTGTTTTACCTGGGACTGCGGCACCTGAGCCCGCGTCAGGCCCTGGGCCGTGGCTGGTGTTTCGGGTTCGGCCTGTTTGGCGCCGGTACCAGCTGGATCTATTACAGCATCCACCACTTTGGCGGCGCTTCGGTGCTGCTGGCGGGCTTTTTGATGCTGCTGTTCACCGCCGCCATCGCCTGGTTCTTCGCCTTGCCTGCCTGGCTGTGGGCGCGCTGGCTGCGCCGCAATGAAGCGCCGTTGGCCGATGCGCTGACATTTGCCGCATTGTGGGTCGGCCAGGAAGCCTTTCGCGGCTGGTTCCTCACTGGTTTCCCCTGGCTGTACTCCGGTTACAGCCAACTCGACGGCCCCCTGACCGGCCTGGCGCCCGTCGGCGGCATGTGGCTGATTTCGTTTGCCCTGGCACTCACGGCCGCTCTGCTGTGCAACCTGCCGCGCCTGCTGGCCGGCAAGCGCAACGCATTTATCGGTGCGGGCCTGGTGCTGCTGGTTGCGCCGTGGGCCGTCGGCCTGGCACTCAAGCACCACGCCTGGACCACGCCCGCCGGCGCGCCGCTCAGCGTGGCCGCCATTCAGGGCAACGTTGAACAAAGCATGAAGTGGGACCCGCAGCAGCTCAATGCGCAACTGGCGCTGTACCGCGACATGAGCTTCAGCTCCAAGCCTGTCGACCTGCTGGTCTGGCCGGAAACCGCGGTGCCGGTGCTCAAGGAGTCGGTGGAAGGCTACCTGGGCATGATGGGCAAGTTCGCCGCCGACCGGCACACGGCACTGATCACCGGCGTGCCGATCCGCCAGGAAGTGCATCACCAGAAACGCTACTTCAACGGCATCACCGTGGTGGGCGAAGGCGACGGTACGTACCTCAAGCAGAAACTGGTGCCATTTGGTGAGTACGTGCCGCTGCAAGACATGCTGCGCGGATTGATTGCCTTCTTCGACCTGCCGATGTCCGACTTCGCCCGTGGCCCCGCCGATCAGCCGATGCTACAGGCCAAGGGCTATCAGATCGCGCCGTTCATTTGCTACGAAGTGGTGTACCCGGAATTCGCCGCCGGCCTCTCGGCCCAGAGCGACCTGCTGCTGACCATCAGCAACGACACCTGGTTCGGTCGCTCCATCGGTCCCTTGCAGCACTTGCAGATGGCGCAGATGCGTGCGCTGGAGGCCGGCCGCTGGATGATCCGAGCCACCAACAACGGCGTGACCGCGCTGATCAACCCGTTCGGGCAGATCAGCGTACAGATCCCGCAATTCGAACGTGGCATTTTGTACGGCGAAGTCGTGCCGATGCACAACCTCACGCCCTACCTGCAATGGCGCTCGTGGCCGTTGATCATCGTCTGCCTGGGGTTGTTCGGCTGGGCACTGCTGGCTGGCCGGATGGCCAAAACCGTCTGATCAACATCAGGCGGCGGCTGTGGCAGGCGGTGTTACCGGTAGAACAACCGATACCCCACCTGCCCAACCGCCTCGTTGATCAATTGCCCGCTCTGCCATACCGACTTGAACTCCGGCATCCAGCCGCCCAAAGGCCGGGCGTTGTCCACGCCCAGAAAGCCCACCGGCGCCGGCACCACCGTGAAGCCCGCCTTTTCAAAGCTCCATACCGAACGCGGCATGTGCCAGGCCTGAGTGACCACCACCACGCGCGTGACACCCTCGGGCAACAAAATCTCGGCACTCATTCGGGCGTTTTCCCAGGTGGTGCGGCTGCGCTCTTCCTTCCAGCGCACCGTCACGCCAAAGTCATCCTGCATCGACACCGCCATCAACTGCGCCTCGCTGGGCGGCGTGCCGTAGTGCAATCCTCCCGTGGTGAGCACCGGCAGGCCGGAGGCCTTGGCCAGCCTCGCGGCGTAACGCTGGCGCTCCAGGCCGATACCGGTGGGCTGGTCGCTGCCCCAGGCCGGGTCACCGCGCTCCCGCCCAGAGCCCAACACCACAATGGCATCAGCGTGCTGGGCCAGGGTGGACCAATCTTCACGGGCCAGTGGCGGCTCAGTCTCCAGGGCACGCGCGCCCCATTCCACCATCACCGGCAGGCTGATCAGCCACATGCCGCCCAACCCTACGGCGAAGCAGCAAGCGGCCAGACGAGGACGGCTGCGACGAAACCACCAGGCAAGCGCCAGCAACAGCAAGAAGATGCCGGGGGGCAGGAGCAGTTGTTTAATGAAATAACGAATAGGCATCGGGCATCTCCACAGATGCCCGAAGCCTAAGGTGTAACGGGGTTTAACGACAATCTTTACGGTGATTCAACGCACGGGTTTCGCTGCGCGGGGAGCGAACTACTTGCCGCGGGCAGACCGGCGTGTTTCCGCGCCCCGACCGACCGGCCAGTCCTTGAGCCATACCACCTTGGCCGAGTGCGTAGTCTCCCTGGCTGGCGGGGCTGCCGCCACGGGAGGCGCACTGCGCGTGTTGCGTTCCAGGTAAGCCTTGATCAACTCCAGTTCTGCGCGGCTCAACCCACGCAATTCCAACTCAACGGACCGTTCATCACGCAATCGGTCCGCTGTCCTCGCTGCATCCAATGCACGACCCAATCGGTCGATCAGTCCTTCGTAGATTTCCGGTTTCGTTGCGGTTCGCTGCGATTCAACCATCCCCTCACCTCATTGAAGAAAGACTTGCTCCCCAATAAACAGCGTAGCCCCCGTGGCTACGCCTGCCCGGCGCCGCGACAGACGGCCTCGACCGCGCAATCAGGGTTTCCCTCGATAGAGTGGGGTCATGTATGCTACGGCGCTTCCTGTAACTCCACTTCCCGCAGGGTTTGGGCACGGACGCGCCGCTTTTTGGTGTCGATTTGCCCGGACAGTGCTCCGAAGAGGATTAGGCCACCCCTATTCAGTTCAAAAGTAGCCATGCACGAACAATATCAGCCCCGTGAAATAGAAAATGCCGCCCAAACCTTCTGGGACGAGCAAAAGTCCTTTGAAGTCAGTGAACAGCCAGGCAAGGAGACATTCTACTGCCTGTCGATGTTCCCTTACCCCAGCGGCAAGCTACACATGGGGCACGTGCGCAACTACACCATCGGTGACGTGATTTCCCGCTACCAGCGCATGCAAGGCAAGAACGTCCTGCAACCCATGGGTTGGGACGCCTTCGGCATGCCGGCGGAAAACGCCGCGATGAAAAACAACGTGGCCCCCGCCAAGTGGACCTACGAAAACATCGCCTACATGAAGACCCAGCTGCGCAGCCTGGGCCTGGCGGTGGACTGGTCCCGCGAAGTGACCACCTGCAAGCCGGATTACTACCGTTGGGAACAATGGCTGTTCACTCGCCTGTTCGAAAAAGGTGTGATCTACAAAAAGAGCGGCACCGTGAACTGGGACCCGGTCGACCAGACCGTACTGGCCAACGAGCAGGTGATCGACGGTCGCGGCTGGCGTTCCGGCGCGCTGATCGAAAAGCGCGAAATCCCGATGTATTACTTCAAGATCACCGCGTATGCCGATGAGCTCCTGTCGAGCCTCGATGATCTGCCGGGCTGGCCTGAACAGGTCAAGACCATGCAGCGCAACTGGATCGGCAAATCCAAGGGCATGGAAGTGCAGTTCCCGTACAACGTCGACTCCATCGGCGTTGCAGGCGCACTCAAAGTCTTCACCACCCGTCCGGACACCCTGATGGGCGCGACCTACGTCGCCGTGGCTGCCGAGCACCCACTGGCCACCCAGGCCGCACAGAACAACCCTGAGCTGCAGGCGTTCATCGCTGAATGCAAAGGCGGCAGCGTGGCCGAAGCCGACGTCGCCACCCAGGAGAAAAAAGGCCTGCCAACCGGGCTGTTCGTCGAGCACCCGCTGACCGGTGAAAAACTGCCGGTATGGGTCGCAAACTACGTGTTGATGCACTACGGCGATGGCGCGGTAATGGCCGTGCCGGCCCACGACGAGCGCGATTTCGAATTCGCCACCAAATACGACCTGCCGATCAAATCGGTGGTGCGCACCAGCTCGGGCGACACCCACCCGGCCCCGTGGCAAGACGCCTACGGTGAGCACGGCACGCTGATCAACTCCGGCGAATTCGACGGCCTGGACTTCGTCGGTGCCTTCGACGCCATCGAAGTGGCACTGATCAAAAAGAACCTCGGCGCTTCGCGCACCCAGTTCCGCCTGCGCGACTGGGGCATCAGCCGTCAGCGCTACTGGGGCTGCCCGATCCCGATCATTCACTGCGCCACCTGCGGTGACGTGCCGGTCCCCGAAGACCAATTGCCGGTCGTGCTGCCGGAAGACGTGGTGCCGGACGGCGCCGGTTCGCCGCTGGCGCGCATGCCTGAGTTCTACGAGTGCAGTTGCCCGAAATGCGGCGCGCCGGCCAAGCGTGAAACCGACACCATGGACACCTTCGTCGAGTCCTCGTGGTACTACGCGCGCTACGCCTCGCCGCACTACGAGGGTGGCCTGGTCGAGAAATCCGCGGCCGACCACTGGTTGCCGGTGGATCAGTACATCGGCGGCATCGAACACGCCATTCTTCACCTGCTGTACGCGCGTTTCTTCCACAAGCTGATGCGCGACGAAGGCCTGGTGAGCTCCGACGAACCGTTCAAGAACCTGCTGACCCAGGGCATGGTGATCGCCGAGACCTACTATCGCCGCGAAGCCAATGGCGCCTACACCTGGTTCAACCCGGCGGATGTCGAACTCGAGCGCGACAGCAAAGCCAAGGTCATCAGCGCCAAGCTGATCGCCGACGGCCTGCCGGTTGAGATCGGCGGCACCGAGAAGATGGCCAAGTCCAAGAACAATGGTGTCGACCCGCAGTCGATGATCGATCAGTTTGGCGCCGACACCTGCCGCCTGTTCATGATGTTCGCCTCGCCGCCTGATATGAGCGCCGAATGGTCCGACTCCGGCGTCGAAGGCTCGCACCGCTTCCTCAAGCGCGTCTGGCGCCTGGCCCATGCCCATGTCAGCCAGGGCTTGCCGGGCAAGCTGGACGTGGCCAGCCTGAACGACGAACAGAAAGCCATTCGCCGCAGCACCCACCTGGCCATCAAGCAAGCCAGCCAGGACGTGGGCCAGAACCACAAGTTCAACACCGCCATCGCTCAGGTCATGACGCTGATGAACGTGCTGGAAAAAGCCCCGCAGGTCACCGAACAGGACCGTGCGCTGGTACAGGAAGGCCTGGAAACGGTCACTCTGCTGCTGGCCCCGATCACGCCGCACATCAGCCACGAACTGTGGAGCCGCCTTGGCCACAGCGACGCGGTCATCGATGCGCGCTGGCCGGTACAGGATGACAGCGCCCTGGTACAGGACACGCTGCAACTGGTCATCCAGGTCAACGGTAAACTGCGCGGCCAGATCGACATGCCCGCCAGCGCCAGCCGTGAAGAAGTCGAAGCCGCCGCCCGCATCAATGAAAACGTGCTGCGCTTCACCGAAGGCCTGACGATCCGCAAAGTGATCGTGGTGCCTGGCAAACTGGTCAACATCGTCGCTAGCTAATCGGATCGGGCGCGGGGCTTGAGCCCTGCGCCGAATAAAGCCTTCAGGGCCTCGACAAGGCCCACATGGTTTCAAGGGGAGCAACAAAATGATCAAACGCAACCTGCTGGTTATGGGCCTTGCCGTACTGCTGAGCGCCTGCGGCTTCCAGCTGCGCGGTACCGGCACCACTGACCTGACAATCAAGGAACTGGACGTCAGCGCCCGCGACGCCTACAGCGAAACCGTCACTCAACTGCGCCAGGTCCTGCAAAACAGCGGTGTTCACGTCTACACCGGCGCGACCTACAAGCTGTTCCTGGCTAACGAGCAGGAAACCCAGCGCAACCTGAGCTATGCCAGCGCCGGGCGCGCCTCCGATGTCGAGTTGAGCACTGTGCTTAACTTCGAAATCCAGGGTCGTGACCATCTGCCGTTGATGGGTGACAAGATCCAGATTCAGAAAATCGTCAGCCACGACGGCAACAACCTGGTCGGTTCGGATTCCGAAATCATCCAGGTCCGCAAGGAAATGCGCCGCGAACTGGTGCAACGCATAGTCCTGCGCCTGTCTATGCTGACCCCGGAACAGCTCGAAACCCTGCAGCAAGCTGCCGACAACAAAGCCAAGGCGGATGCCGACGCATTGAAAGCCGCGAAAGAGTACGAAGACAACACGCCGAAACAATCGCCTGTTGAAGTACCTGCCGAGTAAGCCAGACGGGGCGCCCCAGGCGCCCCGTTCGCCCCGCCTATGAAACTCGCCCCCGCCCAACTCGCCAAGCACCTGCAAGGTGGCCTCGCGCCGGTCTACATTGTCAGCGGCGATGACCCGCTGCTGTGCCAGGAAGCCGCAGACGCCATCCGCACCGCCGCCCGCCAACAAGGCTTCGATGAACGCCAGGTATTCAGTGCCGACGCCAGTTTCGACTGGGGGACGCTGCTGCAGGCCGGCGCGAGCATGTCGTTGTTTGCCGAAAAACGCCTGCTGGAACTGCGCCTGCCGTCGGGCAAGCCCGGAGACAAGGGCGCGGCAGCCTTGATGGAATACTGTTCGCGCCCCGCGGAAGACACGGTGCTGCTGGTCAGCCTGCCCAAGCTCGATGGCAGTGCGCAGAAAACCAAGTGGGGCAAGGCCCTGGTCGAAGGCACGCAGACCCAGTTCATACAGATCTGGCCGGTGGACAGCAACCAACTGCCGCAGTGGATTCGTCAGCGCCTGTCGCAGTCGGGATTGTCCGCCACCCAGGACGCCGTGGAACTGATCGCCGCTCGGGTCGAAGGCAACTTGCTTGCTGCCGCCCAGGAAATCGAAAAGCTCAAGCTGATGGCCGAGGACGGGCAGATTACCGTCGAGACCGTCCAGGGCGCGGTGGCAGACAGCGCCCGCTTTGACGTATTTGGCTTGGTGGATGCGATCCTCAACGGCGAACCCGCCCACGCCCTGCGCATGCTCGAAGGCCTGCGCGGCGAAGGGGTGGAGCCGCCAGTGATTCTCTGGGCCCTTGCCCGTGAGCTGCGGGTGCTGGCCAATATTGCGCTGCAATACAGCCAGGGCACCCCGCTGGACAAGTGCTTCAGCCAGGCCCGCCCGCCCGTATGGGACAAGCGCAAGCCCCTGATGAGCAAAGCCCTGCAACGGCACTCGGCGCAACGCTGGGCAAACCTGTTGCTGGAAGCGCAGCGCATCGATGCGCAAATCAAGGGCCAGGCGGCAGGTTCGCCATGGATGAGCCTCAGCCGTTTGTCGCTGTTGATGTCTGGGCAGCGCCTGGCTTTACCAGCGGAATAATCCTACCGCTCGACGGGCTTTACAGCGATGCCACTTCGGCAGATGATTTGCACCGCTGTAACCACCCATCAAGAGTCATGAGCATGAGCAAAAAGCCATCCAAGCATGGCCCCAACAAGGCCAAATCCATCATCGCCCAGCCACTGTTCCGCAGCCGTCAAGAACGTGCCGGCAAGGGCAAAGGCAGCTACCGCCGCGAAGCCTTCCAGTCTAATAGCTGGGAGGCTTCTTACTTTCTGGCTGCGTGAAGGCAAGCGCCCCTCCGGCATGATAAGGTCTGCTTCTGATTTGTAATCCCTGGACCTGTGCATGCCCTCTAGTCTTTCTCGTCGTTGGCACCTTCGCCAATTGATCGCTGCCTCCAGCCTTATTCTGCTGGTCGCCTGCGCGGAAAAGCCCACCGCCGCCGACGCCCAACCCCTGCCAAAACTCCAGACAGCCCCCGTGGCAGCACCTGCTGTCGTAGCGCCCCTGGCCGTGGACAACCTCGATATCCAACCGACCCAGACCTTCGCTGAATGGCAGGCCGGTTTCCGTGTAGACGCGCTGAAAGCCGGGATCACCCCAGCGGTCTTCGACAACGCCTTTGCCAACGTCACCCCCGATATGGCGGTGATACGTGCTGACCGCAGCCAACCGGAATTTTCCCGTCCGGTGTGGGAGTACCTCGACGGCGCGCTGTCGCCGCTGCGCGTGCGTAACGGCCAGGCGCTGCTGGTCAAGTACGCCGACATTCTGCAACGCATCGAGCAACGTTATGGCGTCGACCGCCAGGCGCTGGTGTCGGTGTGGGGCATGGAGAGCAACTTCGGCCAGTTCCAGGGCAATAACTCGGTGATCCGCTCCCTGGCGACCCTGGCCTACGAAGGTCGCCGTCCGGCGTTTGCCCAGGCGCAACTGCTGGCCGCGCTGCAGATCATCCAACACGGCGACATCCAGGCCGACCAGATGAAAGGCTCCTGGGCCGGCGCGATGGGCCAGACCCAATTTATCCCCACCACCTACAACACCCACGCCGTGGATTTCGACGGCGACGGCCGCCGCGATATCTGGAACAGCCCCGCCGACGCCCTGGCCTCCACCGCGCACTACCTGCAAAGCTCCGGCTGGCAGAAAGGCCAGCCGTGGGGCTTCGAGGTGAATCAACTGCCGGCCAACTTCGATTACGCCCTGGCCGACGGCGGCATACGCAAAAGCGTTGCCGAGTGGATGAGCCTGGGAATCCAGCTGCCGCCGGGCGCAAGCATGCCGCCCAACGTCGACCAACTGTCTGCGGCCCTGCTGCTGCCTGCTGGTTACCGTGGCCCAGCATTCCTGGTGTTGGATAACTTCCGCGCGATCCTCAAGTACAACAACTCGTCGTCCTACGCGCTGGCGGTCGGCCTGCTGTCGGAACGATTTGGTGGCGGTGGCGTGATTCGCGGCACGTGGCCGAAGGATGAGTTGCCGCTGAGTCGTTCCCAGCGCATCGACTTGCAGGCGGCGTTGAGCGCCAACGGTTATGACGCGGGCAACCCGGACGGGATTATCGGCGCCAACACGCGCAAGGCGATTCGTGCGGCGCAGCAGGCGCTGGGCTGGCCGGCGGATGGGTATCCGACAGTGAAGCTGCTGGAGTCGCTGCAGAACCGCTAGTGCTGCTGAAGGCGGCTGCTGCTATCGGGGGGCAAGCCCCCCGATAGCCAACGGGCAAACACCAGCAGAGTCAGCCCCTGAACACCACATCCTGCTCCAGCACCACCCGCTGCTCCCCGGCGTCCAGGCGCACCCAAGCGCCCATTGGCAACGTCACGTTCGGATCACAATGCCCGCTGCGCCAGCCGCACAACACCGGAATGCGCAACGGTTCAAAGGTCTGCTTCAGCAACCGCGCCAGCACAACGCCGTCGACGCCCGCCACATCCCCGACCAGCACACCCGCAACCTGACCCAGCTTGCCTGCCAGACGCAGATGCGTCAGCAGGCGGTCGATGCGGTAAATCGGCTCGTTGACGTCCTCGATGAACAGGATGATGCCCTCGGCATCGATTTCGTACGGCGTGCCCATGACCGCCGCGATCATCGACAGGTTGCCCCCCAGCAAGCGCCCACAGGCGACACCTGGCTCAATCGTAGTCAACGGGAAGGCCACCGGGTGCGCAAGCGTATCGCCGGCGCCGAGCTGGCCGCGCAACAGGCTGAACAAGGATGACTCGGTGGGAGGCTGTTTACCGCCGAGCAGGTCAGCGTTGAGCATCGGTCCGTGGAAGGTCACGAAACCGGCGTAACGGTTGATCGCCAGGTGCAGCGCGGTGATGTCGCTGTAACCCACGAACGGCTTGGGGTTGGCCCGGATCAGTTGAAAATCCAGCGCGTCCAGTAAACGGGGCGTTCCGTAACCGCCGCGCAGGCAGAAGATCGCGTCGATGTCGGGGTTGGCGAAAGCGGCATGCAGGTCGTGCAGCCGTACTTTGTCGCTGCCGGCGAGATAGCCGTCGCGCTCATACACGCCGGGGAAGATATGCAGATCGTAGCCGCGGGCACGCATCCATTGCCCGGCTTTGTCGACATCCAGCGCGGCAGGACCGGCGGGAGCGATCAGACCTATGGTGCCTTCAGCACGAAGGGCAGGTACGGCAACAGTCATCCACGGCTCTCCCTAATCAACGCAGAACGAAATGTGGGAGCGGACTTGCTCGCGAACGCGGAGCATCAGCCGATTCATCAGTGACTGAAACACCGCTTCGCGAGCAAGCCCGCTCCCACATTGGATCAGCGGCGCAGCGCAAATTGCAGTTACGAGATCAGGCTTGCCTTGACCAGCTTGGCCTGTTCGTCGGCGTGGTACGAGGACCGTACCAGCGGGCCCGAAGCGACGTTCTTGAAGCCCATTTTGTAGCCTTCCTCGGCGAACCAGGCGAAGGTGTCCGGGTGCACGAAACGCTGCACCGGCAAGTGGCTGCGCGACGGTTGCAGGTACTGGCCCAGGGTCAGCATGTCGATGTCGTGTTCGCGCATGCGCTTCATGACTTCGATGACTTCTTCGTCGGTCTCGCCCAGGCCCAGCATCAAGCCGGATTTGGTCGGGATGTGCGGCATCATCTGCTTGAATTTCTGCAGCAGGGTCAGCGACCACTGGTAGTCAGAACCCGGGCGCGCAGCCTTGTACAGGCGTGGCACGGTTTCCAGGTTGTGGTTGAACACATCAGGTGGCTCGGCGGCGGTGATTTCCAGCGCCACGTCCATACGGCCACGGTAGTCGGGCACCAGGGTCTCGAGCATAACGTTCGGCGACAGCTTGCGGATTTCGCGGATACAGTCGGCAAAGTGCTGGGCACCGCCGTCGCGCAGGTCATCACGGTCAACCGAGGTGATCACCACGTACTTGAGTTTCAGGTCGGCGATGGCAATGGCCAGACTTTCCGGCTCGTTGACGTCCAGGGGCTTCGGACGGCCATGGCCCACGTCGCAGAACGGGCAACGACGGGTGCAAATGTCACCCATGATCATGAAGGTGGCGGTACCACCGGAGAAGCACTCGCCCAGGTTCGGGCAGGAGGCTTCTTCGCACACGCTGTGCAGCTTGTGTTTGCGCAGCAGGGCCTTGATACGGTCGACTTCCGGCGAGACCGGGATACGTACGCGAATCCAGTCAGGCTTTTTCGGCAGTTCGGTGGTCGGAATGATCTTCACCGGGATGCGTGCAACCTTCTCGGCGCCGCGCAGCTTGACACCGGCTTCCACCTTGGCACGCGGGGCCGGGGCCGGACGTTCGGTGACGTCCAGCGTCGGGATCATGGTTTGCACTGCATCAGTAGTCATAATCAGTCGATTCCGCCCGTTAGGGTCGTCTGCTCAGCATAGTCGAGGTGTTTGACGAGCTGCGCGCGCAGCCGGGCACTTACCTCGGCAAATTTAATCGGTGTCGCGTGATCGCTCAGTTGTGTCATCGCCAACCCGGCGTAACCGCACGGGTTGATCCGCCGGAACGGTGCCAGGTCCATGTCCACATTCAGGGCCAGACCGTGAAATGAACAACCGTGACGGATCCGCAGCCCCAGGGAGGCGATCTTCGCACCGTCGACGTACACGCCCGGTGCATCCGGCTTGGCCACGGCGGTCACGCCGTAACTGGCCAGCAGCTCGATCAGGCAAGCCTCCATGCGGCTCACCAGGTCGCGCACGCCAAACCCCAGCTTGCGCACATCCAGCAGCAAATACGCGACCAGTTGACCGGGCCCATGGTAAGTCACCTGGCCACCTCGGTCGACCTGCACCACCGGAATATCACCCGGTAGCAGCAAATGCTCAGCCTTGCCGGCCTGGCCCTGGGTGAACACCGCCGGGTGCTCCACCAACCAGATTTCGTCGGACGCCGAGCTGCCGCGTTCATTGGTGAACCGCTGCATGGCGTGCCAGACCGGCTCGTAAGCCATCTGGCCGAGCTCGCGAAAGCCCAGGACCTGTGACATCACAGCACCATGTGCACGAAGCCCGTGGCCCGCAGTTCGCTGTTGATGTCGTAGAGCTGGTCTTGACCGATCGCAACGATGTGCAACTGGATCGTGGTGTATTTACCGTTGGTACTGGAACGCTCGTCCACACGGTTATCGTTGATCGTGGCGTGTTTACGCACGATGTCGATGATCTTGTCTTTGTTGCCTACACCGGTATCGCTGATCACCTTGACGGGATAGTCCGTCACCGGGAACTCGATCTTTGGCGCCTTTACTTCGTTATCGGTCATGGCAGAACAGCCTCGTAAGCGGTAAGCCGTGGCGACGGGCAAAGCCCCGCGTCGGATCAACGCGGGGCTTTGCAGGTGCACACAATCAGTTGAACAAGCCGTAGAAGAATAGACGGATGCTATCCCACACGCGGCGGAAGATACCACCTTCGTCGACGGCGTCCAGTGCGATCAGATCGGCGCTGTGCACCACCTTGTCGTCCAGTTTCACTTCGACTTTACCGATCACGTCGCCCTTGGCGATTGGCGCAACCAATTGCGGGTTCATGGTCATGCTGGCGGCGAGCTTTTTCAGTTGGCCTTTAGGCATGGTCAGAGTCAGGTCTTCGGCCAGGCCGGCTTTGACCTGGGAGGTTGCGCCCTTCCAAACCGGTGCGGTCGCCAGTTCGGCACCCTTCTGATAGAAGGTCTGGGTTTCGAAGAAACGGAAACCGTAGGTCAGCAACTTTTGCGTCTCGGCGGCACGGGCCTGCTCGCTGTTGGTGCCGAAGACCACGGCGATCAAGCGCTGGCCATCACGGACGGCGGACGACACCATGCAGTAGCCGGCTTCTTCGGTGTGGCCGGTTTTCAGACCATCGACGGTCTTGTCGCGCCACAGCAGAAGGTTACGGTTAGGCTGCTTGATGTTGTTCCAGAAGAACTCTTTCTGGGAGTAGATCGCGTAGTGCACCGGGTCAACACGAATGATCGCGCGGGCCAGGATCGCCATGTCATGAGCCGACGAGTAGTGCTCCGGGTTCGGCAGGCCGGTCGGGTTCATGAAGTGGCTGTTGGTCATGCCCAGGTCGGCCACGGTTTTGTTCATCATGTCGGCGAACGCGTCTTCGCTGCCGGCGATGTGCTCGGCCAGGGCGACGCTGGCGTCGTTACCGGACTGGATGATGATGCCGTGCAGCAGGTCGCTCACGGTGACTTGCGAGCCCACCTTGATGAACATCCGCGAACCGCCGGTGCGCCAGGCGTTTTCGCTGACGGTCACAGGGTCGTTTTCGCCGATCTGGCCGCGACGAATTTCCAGGGTCGCGATGTAGGCCGTCATCAGTTTGGTCAGGCTGGCCGGTGGCAGGCGCTGGTCACCGTTGTTCTCGACCAGCACGTTGCCGCTGGCGGCATCCATGAGCACCCAGGCCTTGGCGGCCAGTTGCGGTGAAGCCGGCACCATTTCAACCGCCCAAGCGGCCGGGGTGATGATCAGCGAGATAAGCAGGCACGTGCGTTTGGCTAAGGTGGTGATGTTCATCCGTCTCTCGAAATTGCTTATGGAAACTTGCCCTCTCGGGCAAAACTTTTATTCAGACAGCCCGCTACCAGACTGTCACGTGTTCGGTTGCCCACTCACCCCTCGCCCCTGGGTTTTTATTCTTCAACGAGCCAACAACCAGGGTTCAAGCCCGCGCACGGGCCTGCACCATCAATCTTTTATTCGGCGGTGACCACACTGGGCTGCCCCAGATTGGCCATGCGCACGCTGTTCTGTACTTGCGCGACTTCGCTGGGAGAGCCGATCGGGCCCATCCGTACGCGGTGCAGGGTTTGCTGGTTACGCACAATGGAGCTGATAAACACCGGCGCGTTGACCATGCCGCTGAGTTTGGACCTTAACAGCTCTGCCGCATCCGGGTTGGCGAAAGCGCCCACCTGCAGGTATTGCCCGCCCGCCGCCGAGGCGCCAGGCGCCGCATGGGGCACAACCACCGTGTCCGGAGCATGTTGCTGCGGCGGCGGCGTCCACTGTTCGATCTTGCCGGTCGATGCGGTCACTTGCGGCTGCCGGGTTTGCGGTTCATTGAGCATCAACGGCGCCGGCTTGCCACGCTGGGCCCAGTACTGCGCCGGGTCGATGCCTTCGACCTTGACCCGCGCGGTGCCGGTTTCGGCGTAACCGAGTTTTTTCGCAGCGGCGTAGGACAAGTCGATGATGCGGTCCGAATAGAACGGCCCACGGTCATTGACCCGCAGGATCACCGTGCGGTTGTTGTCCAGGTTGGTCACCCGCACATAGCTGGGCAGCGGCAGGGTTTTATGGGCCGCGCTCATGCCATACAGGTCATAGACCTCGCCATTGGCGGTGTTCTGACCATGGAATTTGGTGCCGTACCAGGACGCCGTGCCCGATTGCACGTAGGTCTTGGAGTCTTGCAACGGGAAGTACGACTTGCCCAGCACGGTATACGGGTTGGCCTTGTAGGGGCCGGTGTGCAGGGTCGGGGTGGCGTCGGGGATCTTCGACACGTCGACGTCCCACCACGGCGCGCCGTCCTTGTGCGCGCGGTTGATGTCCAGGCCCGGCTGGGAACGCACCACGGCGCCACCGGACTTCGGCGCCGGGCCACGGCTGGTGGAGCAACTGACGACCAGCAGGGACAACGCGGCGAACGCCACCAGCTTGAGCGGTTGATTGAACGGCGATGCCCGCATTACTTGTTGCCCCGTGCTTGGACCAGCATGTCTGACAGCTGATGCACGGCCATGGCGTACATCACACTGCGGTTATAACGCGTGATTGCGTAAAAATTCTTCAGGCCCATCCAGTATTCAGGGCCATTTTCGCCTTCCAGGCGGAACGCCGTGACCGGCATTTCATCGCGTGGCGCATTCTGACTCGACCAGCCCAGCGCCCGCAACTCCCCGACCGTCTTGACCGGCTCAATGCCCTGGGTCAGGCCCTCATCGGCGCGCTCCCCGGTGACCTCGGCGCGAACCACAACAGGCTCGCCGCCGACCCAGCCGTGGCGCTTGAAGTAGCTGGCCACACTGCCAATGGCGTCGTCCGGGTTGCTCCAGATATTGATGTGGCCGTCGCCGTCAAAGTCCACCGCGTAGGCGCGAAAGCTGCTCGGCATGAACTGCGGCAAGCCCATCGCCCCGGCGTAGGAGCCTTTGAGAGTCAGCGGGTCGACCTGCTCTTCGCGGGCCAGCAGCAGGAATTCGCGCAGCTCCTTACGGAAGAAGTCGGCGCGCGGCGGGTAATCGAAGCCCAGGGTCGACAAGGCGTCGATCACCCGGTAACTGCCGGTATTGCGCCCGTAGAAGGTTTCGATGCCGATGATCGCGACAATCACCTGGGCCGGCACGCCGTATTCCTGCTCGGCGCGGGCCAACACGGCTTCGTGCTGGCGCCAGAAGTCCACACCCCTCGCCACGCGGGCGTCGGTGAGGAACATCGGACGGTATTCCTTCCACTGTTTCACGCGCTCGGCGGGGCGGGAAATCGCGTCGAGGATCGCCTGCTTTTTCTGGGCTTCGCGGAACACGCCCATCAGCTGTTCACCGGCGAAACCATAGTCGCGGGTCATTTCACCGACAAATTCGGCGACCTGGGGTGAACCATCGTAGTCACCGGCCAGCGCCTCCTGCGTTGCGCCCAGCAGCCCAATCAGGCCCATCCAGGACGCATGCCGAGTCGCCCAGCCGCGCATTACTTGCATTGACATCTTCACCTTATTCAAACCTGTGCGATCCACTTGCGATGCGTATGAATCGACATCAAAACCCCAAACGCTGACAGCAATGTCACCAGCGAAGTTCCGCCGTAGCTAATGAATGGCAACGGCACCCCAACCACCGGCAACAGGCCACTGACCATACCGATGTTGACGAAAACGTAAACAAAAAAAGTCATGGTCAGGGCACCGGCGAGCAATTTGCCGAACAGCGTCTGCGCCTGCGCGGTGATCACCAGGCCACGCCCGATCAGCAGCAAATAGATCAGCAACAGCGCGCAAATGCCCACCAGGCCGAACTCTTCGCCCATCACCGCAATAATGAAGTCGGTGTGGCTCTCGGGCAGAAAGTCCAAATGAGACTGGGTGCCCAGTAACCAACCCTTACCAAATACGCCGCCGGAGCCGATGGCCGCTTTCGACTGGATGATGTTCCAGCCGGTGCCGAGCGGGTCGCTCTCCGGGTCGAGGAAGGTGAGAATCCGTTGTTTCTGGTAGTCGTGCATGAAGAAGAACCACATGGCCACCGCCACGGGTACCGCAGCGGCCAACACGCTGAGGATCCAGCGCCAGCGCAGCCCCCCCATGAACAGTACGAACGCGCCCCCGGCAAGGATCAGCAGCGAGGTGCCCAGATCCGGCTGGCGCACAATCAGCACAAAGGGGATACCGATCAGCAGCAGACTGATCCCCACGTGTTTAAGCTGCGGCGGCAAGGTGCGCTTGGACAGATACCAGGCGATGGTGGCCGGCATCAGGATCTTCATGAATTCCGACGGCTGGAAGCGAATCACCCCTGGGATGTTGATCCAGCGGGTCGCACCCATGGCGTTGTGCCCCATCACGTCCACCACCACCAGCAGCAATACGCCGGCGACATACCCCAAGGGCACCCAACGCGCCATGAACCGCGGTTCGAGCTGCGCGATCACCACCATCGACAACAGGCCCAGGCCAAACGACGACGCTTGCTTGATCAGCAGGTCCCAGTTCTTGCCACTGGCCGAATACAGCACGAACAGGCTGCCGGCGGCCAGGGTCAGCAACAGGATCAGCAACGGGCCATCGATGTGCATGCGCTGCAGCAACGTCGCACGGCGACGCATCACATCCTCACTGGAGAGGATGCGGTCAAAATTACTCTTCACTGGCCGTAACCTCGGGGATTGAAGGGGGGCCGCCATATTCGGGCTTGAGCCTGCCGTCGGGGGCCAGCAGCCAGGCATCCATCACCTGGCGCACCACGGGCGCGGCGACCCCGGAGCCGGACTCGCCGTTCTCCACCATCACGGCAACAACGATTTTCGGGTCGTCCGCCGGCGCGAAACCGACGAACAAGGCGTGGTCGCGGTGACGCTCCTGAACCTTGGAGCGGTCGTATTTCTCGCCCTGCTTGATCGCGACCACCTGGGCGGTGCCGCTTTTGCCGGCAATGCGGTATTGCGCGCCGATGGCCGCTTTGCGCGCGGTGCCACGGGCGCCGTGCATCACCTGTTGCATACCATGGTTGACCTTGGTCCAGTCGGACGGGTCGCGCAGTACGATGTCCGGAATCGGATTGTCATCCACCGGTTTTTCGCCCTCGATGGTCTTGGCCAGGTGTGGACGGTTCCAGATGCCTTTGTTGGCCACCAGCGCGGTGGCCTGGGCCAGTTGCAACGGCGTGGCCTGCATATAACCCTGGCCAATCCCGAGGATCAACGTCTCACCCGGGAACCACGCCTGGCGTCGGGTCGCACGCTTCCACTCGCGCGAGGGCATCAGGCCCGGGGATTCTTCGAACATGTCCAGGGAGACTTTCTGACCGAGGCCGAACTTGCCCATATAGGCGGACAGGCGGTCGATCCCCAGCTTGTGGGCCAGGTCGTAAAAATAGGTGTCGTTGGAGCGCATGATCGCGGTATCCAGGTCGACATAGCCGTCACCGGTGCGGTTCCAGTTACGGTATTTGTGATCGTAGTTGGGCAGCATGTAGTAGCCGGGGTCGTACACCCGGCTGGAGGCCGTGACCACGCCCGCATCCAGGCCGGCAATCGCCACCGCCGGTTTGATCGTCGAGCCGGGCGGGTACAGGCCGCGCAGTACGCGGTTGAACAGCGGCCGGTCGATGGAGTCACGCAACTCGGCATACGCCTTGAAGCTGATGCCGGTAACAAACAGGTTGGGGTCAAAACTTGGCTGGCTGACCATCGCCAGCACTTCGCCCGTCTTCGGGTCCAGTGCCACCACGGCGCCACGTCGCCCACCCAGGGCCATCTCCGCCGCTTCCTGCAACTTGATGTCCAGGCTCAGCACAATGTCCTTGCCCGGCACCGGGTCGGTACGCTTGAGTACGCGCAATACGCGGCCACGGGCGTTGGTCTCGACTTCTTCGTAACCCACCTGACCGTGCAGCTCGGGCTCATAGAAACGCTCGATGCCAGTCTTGCCAATATGGTGGGTGCCGCTGTAATTGACGGGATCGAGGCTTTTGAGCTCTTTCTCGTTGATCCGCCCCATATAGCCGACGGAGTGGGCAAAGTGCGGCCCCTGGGGGTAATGACGCACCAACTGCGCCACCACCTCCACCCCCGGCAGGCGGAACTGGTTCACCGCGATACGGGCGATCTGCTCTTCGGTGAGTTCGAACAGGATCGGCACCGGCTCGAAAGGCCGGCGCCCCTGCCTCATGCGTTTTTCGAAGATCACCCGGTCTTCCGGGGTCAACTGCAGCACCTCGACGATCACATCGAGGACCTGCTGCCAATCGCCGGAACGCTCGCGGGTCATGCTCAGGCTGAAGCTGGGCCGGTTATCGGCGACGACCACGCCATTGCGATCGAAGATCAACCCACGGGTCGGTGGAATCGGTTGCACATGCACCCGGTTGTTTTCCGACAGCGTGGAGTGATAGTCGTACTGGATGACCTGCAGGAAATACAGGCGGGCGATCAGCACCCCGATCAACACCACCACCATGACTGCGCCAAACACCACGCGCGCGCGTACAAGACGTGCGTCTTTCTCGTGGTCCTTGATGCGGATCGGCTGGGTCATCGGGAGGGGCGCAGATTATTTGTGATAAGGGTGCCCGGACAGAACTGTCCAGGCGCGATACAGCTGTTCACCGATCAAAATCCTCACCAACGGGTGCGGCAACGTCAGCGCCGACAGCGACCAGCGCTGGTCGGCCCGCGCGCAGACTTCCGGCGCCAGCCCTTCCGGGCCACCCACCATGAAGTTGACGGTACGCGAGTCCAGGCGCCAGCGGTCCAGTTCCACCGCCAGCTGCTCGGTGCTCCAGGGTTTGCCGTGCACTTCGAGGGTGACGATGCGCTCGTTGGGGCCGACCTTTGCCAGCATGGCTTCGCCTTCCTGACGGATAAAGCGCGCCACGTCGGCATTCTTGCCCCGGGTGTTGAGCGGTATTTCCACCAGTTCAAGGGACAGCTCAGCGGGCAGACGCTTGGCATACTCGTGCCAGCCCTCTTCCACCCACTTGGGCATGCGTGAACCGACAGCGATCAGACGCAGGCGCACAGCCGTTCCTTATTCCTGGTCTTTGTTGAGCTTGTCGAAGTGCGCATGGCCCACTTCCGGACTGTGGTGCTTGCCATCAGCGGCACGGCTCTGCTCGGCGCCTTTCCACAGACGCTCCAGGTCGTAGAACTGGCGAGCGTTGGACGTCATCATGTGAACGATCACGTCGTCCATGTCCAGCAGCACCCAATCGCTGTCGCCCTTGCCTTCTTCACCCAGTGGCTTGACGCCTTGGGCTTTGACGGCTTCGCGAACCTTGTCCAGCATCGCGCCGATCTGGCGGTTGGAAGTACCGGTGGCGATGATCATGAAGTCGGTGATGCTCTGCTTGTCGCGTACGTCCAGCACCTGGATGTCCTGGGCTTTCACGTCTTCAAGGGCGGCAACCGCAACTTTCACCAGCTCTTCGCCAGCCAGTTCCGGGCCAACGTGGGCTTCGACTGGCAGCGGGGCGCTTTTGAAGGTGCCTTTGCGCTTAACTTTGCTTACGTCTTTGTTCGTCATATAAAACTCGTTTTGCTCGTATGTTCGGGCGCCCGCTGCACGAGTGTTCGTGCGTTCAAGCGCGCCTTTTCAGTTCGACGCACGGTAAAGCCCGTGCGCATCGATGTAGGCCAGGACCGCGTCAGGCACCAGGAAACGTACCGACTTACCGCTGGCCAGCAGTTGACGGATCTGGGTGGCGGACACCGCAAGCGGGGTCTGCCAGACGAATGCAATATTCCCGTTCGGCCCGGTCAGGGCCAAGGGGTCACTTACCGACCGCGCGGCCAGCAGGTTGCGCAAGGCATCCGGCGGTTCGCTGTCGGCATCCGGGCGTTGCAGCACCAGGATGTGGCAATGCTGGAGGAGTTCCTCCCAGCGATGCCAAGAGGGCAGGCCGCAAAATGCGTCCCAGCCCAAAAGCAGAAACAACTGGTCATCGACGGCCAACTCGGCGCGCATCAGCTCCAGGGTGTCGACAGTGTAGGACGGTTTATCGCGTTTGAGTTCGCGGTCGTCCACCACCAGCGGCGCGATGCCTTCTACCGCCAGGCGCACCATTTCCAGGCGTTGTTGCGGTGACACCTGAGGGGTGTCGCGATGCGGCGGCCGGAAATTGGGGATCAGGCGCAACTCATCCAATGCCAAGGCATCCGCGACTTCCAGGGCACTGCGCAAATGGCCGATGTGCACGGGGTCGAAGGTACCGCCGAGCAGCCCTATGCGTTTAGCCATCAAGTGCGCACGTGACCATCACCGAACACCACGTATTTCTCGCTGGTCAGACCTTCCAGACCAACCGGGCCACGGGCATGGAGCTTGTCGGTGGAGATACCGATCTCCGCCCCCAGGCCATACTCGAAGCCATCGGCAAAGCGCGTCGAGGCGTTGATCATGACCGACGCGGAATCCACTTCGGTGAGGAAACGCCGGGCATCGCTGAAGTGCTCGGAAACAATGGCGTCGGTGTGCTTGGAACCGTATTTGTTGATGTGTTCGATGGCCTGATCCAGGTCGTCGACGATCCGGATCGACAGGATCGGCGCCGTGTACTCGGTGTACCAGTCTTGCTCGTTCGCCTCGATCACGTCCGCGCCCAACAGCGCGCGGGTGCGCTCACAACCACGTAACTCCACACCCTTGTCGCGGTAGATGGCAGCCAGCGGCGGCAGCACGCGCTCGGCAATGCCGGCGTGCACCAACAGGGTTTCCATGGTGTTGCACGGCGCGTAGCGGTGGGTCTTGGCGTTGTCGGCGATGCGGATCGCCTTGTCGATATCGGCGGCGATGTCGATGTACACGTGGCACACGCCGTCCAGGTGCTTGATCACCGGCACCTTGGCATCACGGCTGACACGTTCGATCAGGCTCTTGCCGCCCCGCGGCACGATCACGTCGACGAATTCCGGCATGGTGATCAGCGCGCCAACGGCGGCGCGGTCGGTGGTTTCCACCACCTGCACCACTTCGGCCGGCAACTCGGCCACGGCCAGGCCCTGCTGGATGCAGGCAGCAATGGCGCGATTGGAATTGATCGCCTCGGAACCGCCACGCAGGATGGTGGCGTTGCCGGACTTGAGGCACAGGCTCGCGGCGTCGATGGTCACGTTTGGACGCGACTCATAAATGATGCCGATCACGCCCAGGGGCACGCGCATCTTGCCGACCTGAATGCCGGACGGCAGGTAACGCATATCGCGGATTTCACCGATGGGGTCAGGCAGCTTCGCCACCTGACGCAGGCCTTCGATCATGTCGTCAATACGCGCCGGGCTCAGCGCCAGGCGGTCCAGCAGGGCCGGCTCCAGGCCATTGGCGCGGCCGTTGGCCAGGTCCAGTTCGTTGGCGGCGGTGAGCTCGGAGCGCGAAGCATCCAGAGCATCGGCGGCGGCCAGCAAGGCACGGTTCTTCTGCGCGGTGCTCGCACGGGCGATCAACCGCGAGGCCTGACGGGCAGCGCGACCCAGGCGGGTCATGTAGTCAAGAACGGACTCAGTCATGGTCAGGGAGTCTTGGCAAAGAGGAAAGCGGCAGATTATAGCTGTGACGCCGCCTGACTGACAGCGGTGAGGGGCGGATGGTCGAAATGAACTGTAAAAACCCAAGGTTCAGGGGTAATTAAGGTGGGACTGGTTATGATTCCGTCACATTTAGCCGTATTCCCCCTGACCGCCATGCTCAGCTCCGCCCCCCAACGCCCCGCGAACGCCCTGCCCGACAGCTTCTTCGACCGCGATGCGCAAATGCTCGCGCGCGAACTGCTCGGAAAAGTCATACGCCATCGCATCGGCGAAATCTGGCTTTCGGCACGAATTATTGAAACCGAAGCCTATTACGTGGCCGAAAAAGGCAGTCACGCCTCACTCGGCTACACAGAAAAGCGTAAGGCTTTGTTTCTGGACGGCGGACATATCTATATGTACTACGCCCGTGGCGGCGACTCACTGAACTTCAGCGCCCACGGCCCAGGCAATGCAGTACTGATCAAATCGGCGTATCCGTGGGTCGATGACCTTTCCGGACCCGCCAGCCTGGCGCAGATGCTGCTCAACAATCCCATGGCCGATGGCAGCCCGCGCTCCTCGCAAAAGCTGTGTGCCGGCCAGACGCTGCTGTGCAAGGCGCTGGGCCTGAAAGTGCCGATGTGGGACGCCAAGCGCTTCGACCAGGAGCAGTTGTATGTGGAAGACGTGGGCCAGGTCCCGACACGCATCATTCAGACCACGCGCCTGGGCATCCCCAGAGGGCGGGACGAACACTTGATGTACCGCTTTGTCGATGCCGGCTACGCGCCCTATTGCACGCGGAACCCGCTGCGTCGGGGCCAGGTCGAAGGCCGCGACTACTTTTTGATTTGAATCTGTGGTGATGGAGTAACGATTTATGGGCCCATGGCTCGATAGCATGACCGGCTGGCTGACCCTGAACCCCCAATGGCTGGCGGCCGCGGTGTTTATCGTCGCGTGCGTGGAATGCCTGGCTATTGCCGGATTGATCGTGCCCGGTACGGTGTTGCTGTTTGCGATCGCCGCACTGGCCGGCAGCGGTGCGCTGTCGCTGAGTGAGACCCTGCTGCTGGGCTTTCTCGGCGGCTTGTTGGGCGACGGGGTTTCGTACTTCCTGGGCCGGCACTTCCACCAGAATATCCGGCGCCTGCCTGGCTTGCGTCACCATCCCGAATGGATGAATGGCGCGGAAAGCTACTTCCACAAGTACGGCATCGCCAGCCTGCTGGTCGGACGTTTCATCGGCCCTTTGCGGCCCATGCTGCCGATGGTGGCGGGCATGTGCGACATGCCGTTCCCGCGCTTCGCGCTGGTCAGCCTGCTCGCCGCAGCCGGCTGGTCGGTGGCCTACTTGCTGCCGGGTTGGGCCACCGGCGCCGCGTTCCGCCTGCCGCTGCCGCAAGGCTTCTGGCCTGAGGCCGGGGTTGTCACCGCGTGTTTGGCGGTGCTGCTGGGGCTGAGCCTCAACAGCAGCCTGCGTGGCCATCGGCGCGCAACACTGTGGGTCGGTTGTGCCAGCCTGACGCTGTTGATCGCACTGTTTATCGGCTACCCGCATTTGAACGATTTCGACCAAGGCCTCAGCGCCTTGGTCCAGGAGCACCGCAGCGCCTGGCTGGACGAGACCATGGTCAGCGTCACCCAACTGGGCGAGTTCAAGAAAATGTTCATCGCCAGCGCCATATTCACCGCTCTGCTGCTACTGGCGCGGCAATGGCGTCACGCTGTCTTCGTCGGCGCCACACTGGCCGGCACCGCTTTAATCAACACCGGCACCAAGCTGTTTTTCGCCCGTGGCCGCCCGGAGATCCTCACTGACCCACTGACCAGCTTCAGCATGCCCAGCGGTCACGCGTCCGGCGCCTTCGCGTTTTTCCTCGCACTGGCTGTGCTCGCGGGGCGCGGTCAACCAATACGGCTGCGCCTGATCTGGATATTGCTGGGCTGCATTCCAGCGGCCTTTATCGCCTTGTCCCGCGTATACCTGGGCGTTCACTGGCCCAGTGACATCCTGGCCGGAACGCTGCTGGCAATGACGGTGTGTGCGTTCAGCCTGACCGCCATCCAGCACCGCTGCCCACTGCCACCGATGCGCAAGCAAACCTGGTGGCTGCTGCTGCCGGCTATCGTGGCAGTGTTGAGTTTTATAGCACTCACCGGCACATCCCACGCACTGCTGCGTTACGCCTACTGAGTAAAGAGTTCGCCCTGCAGTTCGTCGAGCAGCATCTGGATCGCATCCAGCCGCTGCTGCGGGTCATTGAGTTGCAACAGGTCGACCTTGTCGGCCTCGGTGAAGGGCAACAGGTACGCCAACTGATTGCCCAAGGCTTGCTGGCCATCGGCGTGGGCGTCCATGTCCAGCGAGGCGACCATCGGATGTTCGGCCAGGGCCTGAAGCAACGCCAACAGATCGGCGTCCTCCTCTTCCAGCGGCTGGTCCGGCAGCTCCTCGAGCCACTGCACCTGCGCCACCAGCAACTGGTCCTTCTGCGCCTCGGCGCTGACCACCCGAAAACGGCGACCGCCTTCGACACGAATGCCAAGCAGGCCGTTGTCCTGCTGCTTGAAGTCGCGAATCAGTGCTTCACAGCCGATCCGCGCGTAGCCCTCCGGCGCCGTGCCGACTTCCTTGCCGTCGAGGATGCACACCACGCCGAAGCCTTCACCCTTTTTCATGCAGCGGCTGATCATGTCCAAGTAGCGCGCCTCGAACAGTTGCAGGTCGAGGGTGCAGCCTGGGAACAGCACGGTATTGAGCGGAAACAACGCCAGACTCATAAAGGTTTCCTTAAACCCGGTTAAACAATGACCGACACAGCCAACGGCAGGAACACCGCCGTGGCCACGCCCATCAAGCTCATCGCCAGCGCCGCAAAGGCACCGCACTCTTCGCTTTCCTGCAGGGCCACCGAGGTGCCGACAGCGTGAGCGGTCATGCCCAACGCCATGCCGCGCGCCTCCGGGCTGTACACCCCAAGCCCAGAGAGCAGAGCCGGACCCACCATGGCGCCCACCACTCCGGTGATCAGCACGAACACCGCCGCCAACGCCGCAACACCGCCAATCTGTTCGGCCACCAGCATGGCAATCGGCGAGGTCACCGACTTGGGCGCCATGGTCATCAACATCATGTGTTCGGCGCCAAACCACCAACCCAGCAGCACGCACAGGCCGGTGGCCAGCACCCCACCTATCACCAGCGTAGTAAAAATCGGCCAGAACAACTGGCGAATGCGCCGCAGATTTAGGTAGAGCGGTACCGCCAGGGCCACCGTCGCGGGTCCCAGCAGGATGCCCATGATCTCGGTGCTCTTGCGGTATTCGGTGTAGCTCAGACCACAGGTAAGCAATACGCCGATCACCAGCAACATGGACACCAGTACCGGTTGCAGGAAAATCCAGCGGGTCTTCTCGTAACCTGCCAGCACCAGTTGGTAAGCGCCGAGGGTGATGCCTATACCGAACAACGGGTGATGAATGACGGCCGTCCAGGCGCCGTGCCAGTCGAAGATCATTGATCTTTCTCCTTGCGCTTGACCATCTGCTGCATCAGCACGCCAACGAAGGCCATGGCCACCACCAGCGACAGCACCAGTGCGCCAACAATCGCCCAGAAATCAGCGGCGATATCCTTGGCGTACACCATCACCCCCACTGCCGGTGGCACCAGCAGCAACGGCAGATAACGCAACAGGCTGCTGGCTGCAAGGCTCAGGGGCTCGCCGACTTCGCCACGCCACACCAGATAGCCCAGCATCAGCAGCAGGCCGATAATCGGCCCCGGCAGCACCGGTACCAGCAAATGATTGATCGCCGTGCCGATCAATTGAAACAGCACCAGCCACGTCAGACCGCGTAACAACATCCGTTCTTCCCCCTTCAAGACCGCCCGCATTATAAGCACGCCCGCTCTATGCATCGGCATTCGCCGAAAGCATGGTGGGTTGACCGGGTTGATTGCCCATGATGATCTACATTGGTTCCCTGTCACCCATAAAACAGCTTCGATGAACCAAGGAGAGACGCAATGCCGTATGTACCTGTAGCGCAGCTCAACGACTATGTCGGCAAGGAACTGGGACGTTCCGAATGGCTCACCATCGACCAGGCCCGTATCAACCTGTTCGCAGAAGCCACCGGCGATCATCAGTTCATCCACGTTGACCCGGTCAAGGCCGCGCAAACCCCGTTCGGCAGCACCATCGCCCACGGTTTCCTGTCGCTGTCTTTGATGCCCAAATTGATGGAAGACATCCTGATCATGCCCGAAGGCCTGAAAATGGCGGTCAACTACGGCCTGGACAGCGTGCGCTTTATCCAACCGGTGAAGGTCGACTCCAAGGTGCGTCTGGCCGTGACCCTCACCGATGTCACCGAGAAAAAACCCGGGCAATGGCTGTTCAAGGCCACCGCCACCCTGGAGATCGAAGGCCAGGAAAAACCGGCCTACATCGCCGAGTCGCTGTCACTCTGCTTCGTGTAAGGCTTTCCCTGTGGTGAGGCAGCAAAACTCACCACAGGGTATGTAAATTTATGTATGAAACCTGCAGCTGCGGCATACTCGGCGCTCAATTATCCGGATCCCGCTATGCGCCCACTCGCCCCCCTTGCCCTTGCCCTGTTGCTCACCGCTTGCGGAGACGGCGAATCGCTGTTGCCGCCCGATGCGCGCCTGCCCGATGGCGGCCGTTACCGGGGCGATGTGGTCAATGGTTTGCTGCAAGGCCAGGGCCGCGTCGACTACCCCAACGGCAGCTGGTACGCCGGCGAGTTCGACAAGGGCCAATGGCATGGCCAGGGCGAATGGCATGGCAGCAATGGCGAAGTCTATAAAGGCCAGTTCAAGCAGGGCCTGTTTGACGGCCAGGGCAGCCTGACCACGGCGGGCAGCCACTATGTCGGCGGTTTCAGGAACGGCCGGCGCAACGGCGAAGGCACCCTCAAAGAGGGGCAAATGACCTATCGCGGCGAATTCAAGGACGACCAGTACTCGGGCCTGGGGCGCCTGGAGCTGGCCGACGGCAGCCAATACCAGGGCCAGTTCGCCCACGGCAAACCCAACGGCGAAGGCCAGCGCAACGACGACAGCGGCAACCAGTTCAGCGGGCACTTCGTCAATGGCCAACTGGAGGGCAACGGTACCTTCAACAGCGCCGACGGCGACATCTATGTCGGCCAGTTCAAACAGAACCAGCTCAACGGCAAGGGCCGTTATGAAAACGCCGACGGCGACGTGTGGATCGGTCAGTTCAAGGAAGGCTCGCTCAGCGGCAAGGGCGAGTTGATCGGCGTGGATGGCAGCCACTACGTCGGCCAGTTCAGCGACTGGCGCTTCACCGGCGAAGGCCGCCTGAACCTCACGGACGGCAGCTTCTACATCGGTGGCTTCGACAGCGACAACTATCAAGGCCGGGGCACCCTGGTACTCACCGACGGCACCGTGCAGGCCGGCACGTGGGTCAACGGCATGCGCGTGCGTGACGCCGACGGCAAGCTGCTGCCCGACCCACTGGAAATCGGCGTGCTGGCCCAGGGTCGCTTGCTCGATGCCGCACTCGCCGCCGTGCCCCCGTCCACCTCCGCCGTCGAGCTGTACACCCTGGTGCTGGCTGGCGACGGCAAACAAAGCGTGTTCCTGCGCGAGGCCGATTACGTCAGCAATATGCTCGCCTCGCGCTTCGGTGCTCGGGGGCAGATCCGCCTGGTCAACCACCGCGACCATATCGCCGACCGCCCCCTGGCTACCCGTGAAAGCCTGCGCCGCGCCGTGCAAACCCTGTCCGAGCGCACCGGGCCGGAAGACTTGGTGTTTATCTACCTGACCAGCCACGGCACCCACGAACACGAGCTGGTGCTGGACCAACCGCGCATGGAACTGGCCGACTTGCCCGCCGATGAACTGGCGGCGGTGCTCAGCCCATTAAAGAACCGTGACAAGATCGTGGTGATTTCCGCCTGCTACTCCGGCGGTTTCATCCCGGCGCTCAAAGATGAACACACCCTGATCATGACCGCCTCGCGCGCCGACCGCGTGTCCTTCGGTTGCTCCGAGGAAGCCGACTTCACCTACTTCGGCGACGCCCTCTTCGCCCAAGCCCTCAACCAGACCGACGACTTGCAGCAAGCCTTCAAACTGGCGCAGTTGCATGTGAGCGAGCGCGAACAGGCAGACAACTTCGAAGCCTCCGAGCCGCAGATCTGGGCGCCAAAAGGCGTGATCACCCATTGGCAATTATTACGCAAGCAGCAGGCACGAAAGGCGCTCGAAAGCGTCTCAATGAATAGCAAGGAAGCCAAAGGCAACTAAGCTGTAACGTGTAATAAGGGGGAAACACTATGTATCTGACGCCTCAGCATATTTTGCTTGCCGGAGCCTCTGGCCTCACCGGCGAACACTTGCTCGATCGCCTGCTCAACGAACCCACCGTCACCCGCGTCCTCGCACCCAGCCGTAAACCTTTGGCCGAACACCCGCACCTGGAAAACCCGGTGGGTGACCCAGCGGTGTTTTTGCCGCAGTTGAGCGGCCCTGTGGATATCGCCTTCTGCTGCCTGGGCACCACGATCAAGAAAGCCGGTTCCGAAGCCGCCTTCCGTGCCGTCGACCTGGACATGGTAGTGGCCTTCGCCAAGCGCGCGCGGGAACTGGGTGCGCGGCACCTGATCGTGATCAGCGCGATTGGCGCCGACCCGAAATCCTCGGTGTTCTACAACCGGGTCAAAGGGGAAATGGAACAGGCGTTGAAGGCGCAGGACTGGCCGCAACTGACCATCGTGCGCCCTTCGTTGTTGCTGGGGGAACGCCTGGAACCACGTCTGGCCGAGCAGTTGGCCGGGCCGTTGTCACGCTTGATTCCGGGCAAGTACCACGGCATTGAAGTATGCGAACTGGCCAGGGCCATGTGGCGCCTGGCGCTGGAAGAGCAGGATGGGGTGCGAGTCGTCGAGTCGGATGAGTTGCGCAAGCTCGGCAAGTGACGGGCGCCCACTGACAGCGCCGACTTACAGCCCGCCGGTGGCGTTAAACCCCACTCCCAGCACCGTCAACACTGACAACGGCAACAACAACGTGTCGAGCAACGCACTGGCAGGCAGGTCAACGCGAGGATAACTGGGCGCCTCGGCACCGAAACGGTCCCTGGCGCAGCAGCCGCCATTGATCGCATACAAATCCAGCCGCGTGCCGGCATACACCACTGGCGCACCCGGCTGCGCAGCGTCCAACGTGCGGGCGGTGGCGCAGCCTGCCAGGTGCAACGCCAATACCATCAACAGAACCTTATTCATCGCTGCTCAAATGGTGTTCGCCCCAACGCGGCAGCATGTCCTGGGGAATGTTCAGCAGGTTGAGAATCCGCGCCACCACAAAGTCCACCAGGTCATCGATGGTTTGCGGCTGGTGATAGAAGCCTGGCGACGCAGGCAAGATGGTAACGCCCATGTTCGACAGCTTGAGCATGTGCTCCAGATGGATACTCGAATACGGCGCCTCGCGCGGCACCAGGATCAACTGGCGGCGCTCCTTCAAGGTCACGTCCGCTGCGCGTTCGATCAGGTTATTGCAGGCGCCGGTGGCAATCGCCGACAAGGTGCCGGTCGAGCACGGCACCACCACCATCGCCGCCGGCGCACCGGAGCCCGAGGCCACCGGCGACATCCAGTCCTCTTTGCCATAGACCTTGATCTGCCCCGCCGCCGCACCGGTGTACTCGGTGAGGAACGCCTGCATCATCTGCACCTTGGCCGGCAACGCCACATCAGTCTCGGTGGCCAGCACCAATTGCGCAGCCTTGGAGATCAAAAAGTGCACTTCGCGGTCTTCACGCACCAGGCAATCAAGCAGACGCAGACCGTAGGGCGCGCCCGAGGCGCCGGTCATCGCCAGGGTGACGCGTTCCGGGCCGCTCATTTGAGCGCCTCGGCCAGTTTGCCGTGCAGGCCGCCGAAGCCGCCGTTGCTCATGATCACCACGTGGGTCCCCGGCTTGGCCTGACGCTTGACCTGCTCGATGATGCCGTCAAGGGAGTCACACACGACCGATGGCACGGTGCACAACGCGGCAACGCCCGGCAGGTCCCAGCCCAGGTTGGCTGGGGCATACCACACCACCTGATCGGCATCATTGACGCTTTCGGGCAAACCATCACGGTGCGCACCGAGTTTCATGGAGTTGGAGCGCGGCTCAACAATCGCGATCACCTGGGCATCACCGACGCGCTTGCGCAGGCCGTCCAGCGTGGTGGCAATGGCGGTGGGGTGGTGGGCAAAGTCGTCGTAGATGGTAATCCCATTCACATCGGCGACCTTTTCCATACGCCGCTTCACGCTTTTGAACGCACTCAGCGCGGCGATGCCCATGGACGGCACCACACCCACATGTCGCGCGGCGGCCAGGGTGACCAAGGCGTTGGCGACGTTGTGCTGGCCCGTCATGTCCCATTCGACAATGCCTTGGGCCTCGCCTTCGAACAGCACTTCAAACCTGGAACCGTCCTGGCTGAGCAAGTTGACCTGCCACTGCCCGCCGGCACCGGTGGTCTGCACCGGGGTCCAGCAGCTCATCTCGATCACGCGCTGCAAGGCCGGCTCGGTGGTGGGGTGGATCACCAGGCCTTCACTCGGGATGGTGCGAACCAAGTGGTGGAACTGCCGCTCGATGGCCGGCAGATCGGGAAAGATGTCAGCGTGATCGAATTCCAGATTATTAAGGATGGCGGTACGCGGGCGGTAGTGAACGAACTTGGAGCGCTTGTCGAAGAAGGCGCTGTCATATTCATCCGCTTCGATCACGAAAAACGGGGTCTGCCCCAGGCGCGCGGAGACCGAAAAATTCTGTGGCACACCACCGATCAGGAAACCCGGGCTCATGCCCGCGTGCTCCAGCACCCAGGCCAGCATGCTGCTGGTGGTGGTTTTGCCATGGGTGCCGGCAACGGCCAGTACCCAGCGACCTTGCAATACGTGGTCGGCCAGCCATTGCGGGCCGGACACATAAGGCAGACCTTTGTTAAGGACGTACTCGACGGCGGGGTTGCCACGGGACATGGCGTTGCCGATCACCACCAGGTCCGGGACCGGGTCAAATTGCGCCGGGTCGTAACCCTGGGTCAGCTCAATGCCCTGAGCCTCCAGTTGTGTGCTCATGGGCGGGTAAACATTGGCATCGGAGCCCGTTACGTGATGGCCCAGTTCCTTGGCCAGAACGGCCATCGAGCCCATGAATGTGCCGCAGATACCGAGAATATGAATATGCATGGTTGACCTCGTAAACATCGAGGCAGGTTAGCGCAGGGAGGGGCAAATCGCACTCTTTAGGTGAGCCGCCCTGTGGCTTCCTCCAGTTGCGCCTGCGCTTGCCTGAGCGCTTTACCGATGGCCGCCATCTTTTTTTCAATGCTCTCCACTCGCTGCGCTAGACCTGGGTAGGCCTCCCCCTGCGCTTGAGGCGACTGATAAGGTTTGAAGAATATTTCCAAGCTTTGGGCGATCTCGCTGGTGTAGTCCTCCAGCCTCGTCAATTCAGTCTCCAACCGGTCGAGCATTTCATGAGGCTGGCCGGCCCCCTTGAGATCGGCGCCCTTTACCGCTGGCCACCATTCCTGCAACACCTTCCAGAGAGCCGGCACTTCATCTGCGCAGGCCTGCAGCCGGGACTGAACAGCCGGGTCGACAAATTCTTTCTTGGCATCGGTATCAGACACCTGCACATCGCCTGGGCTCATACCTGGCACACGGACATCAGGGCGTTGAGATATTGCGTTGATCTTTGTCTGTAGCAGGCTGGTGACAAGCGAGGTTACGGCATTGGTCGCAATATCGATGGCGATACCGCCAACCGCGGAACGAGGCTGACTTACAAACCCTCGCAACGGGGCGCCATATGGCGTACCAGTCGCGCGGTCAAAGGCATACCACTTGCCGTTACGCTGTACAGCGCTGACAGGAACCCCATCACCCTTGAACCCGAAAGGCCGGTAGATGCCATCAGCGACACCGTCTTGGTTACCCATGTGGGGAATATCGAAACGGCCACTGCGCCCGTCTAACCCACGTAGTTTCTTGAAGCCAGCCTTGCCAAGCTTAAACACACCACGGCTTGCATCAAATACCGCCGAAAGCGGATTTATCGCCTTCAATCCGACGGCCCCAAACCCCTTGATGAAGCCGAGCGTTGCGCCCATGCCGGCTTTGACCCCTAGTTTTGCGCCTTGAATGCCACCTCGTAATCCGGGAATGACAAAACCGAACAGGTCCAGTACCAGATGGAAAAAAGCTTCGGCGGGCTTGCCATTCACAAAGCTCTCGACCGCATTGTAGAAGGGGATCAACCCCAGAAAGAATGCGCGGACCGACGCTTTGAGTTTCGCTTCCCGCTCTTGCGCCGTACTGCCATAGGCGGCGGCTTTTGCCTCATTCAGACCCCGCGTGTAATAAGCGGCGACAGAGCCGGCCAACATTTCGGTTTTCTGCGATGAAAGGGTCGCGGGCGGGTCCGGATGCTCGCCCCGCCTTTCGACCTCCAACGATTTGTTGGGGTAAATAGAAAAAGCCAGGAAATTTACCGGATTTTTTTTGGGTGACGAACGGCCAAGTGTCTGCCACAAGATCGCCACTGGTGGCTCTTTACCCCCCGACGAACCTGGCCGTGACATGGAGAAGTACAGACGTGAGCCTGGGAACTGCAGGCCCGATCCCGTCGGCTCGGCGTCCCTGATGATTCGTCCCTGGGCGGGCGAGTAAAGGTAATGGCACGTTTTGCCCTCCAACTCGGCACGGAAAAGGATGGCGCCGTTCTTTATATACGGTTGAATTTTATGATCGCCGCTGACCGGCCCTCGGTGGGACGCAGGCACCACCAGATTGAAGGTCGTCACCTTGCCGTACTCGATCAACCGGCGATCTTCGAGCGGCAACAACGAAAGCTGATACTTGAACTGTGCACTGAACGCGTCTTTCAGGCTCAGGGGATAAGCGTCAAACTTTTCATCAAAGAGTTTTTTAATATTTGGAAGCTTCGAAAACCCCAAGTTAACTTTAACGGTGTTGAAGTCCGGATCACTGGATATCCAAAAACGCTTACCCAAGTCGCCTGACATGTAGATATCCAGCAATGAGTAAGCTTTACGCCCAGGCGAGCCTGGAAAGGTGTCGGCCAGAAGCCGCCGCTCAAAAAACCTTTCATTTTCGGGACCATATACACGTCGCAACTCCTCGAGTGCCAGTTCGCGTCGGGTCGGCATCGGCGAGGTCAGCGCGGTCACGGAGTCTGCCAGGGTCTTGTGGTGCGCCTGCAGGGCATTCAAGGCGCGCTCGATATCCTCGGGGGGGTAGGCATCCTCTTTTTGTTCACCAATGACACCATTTGCAATGGCCCAGTCGATCACGGCCGTCATCTGCGCCAGTTGTTGCTCTCGTTTTTCATCCTCCGAGACAGGTTCGCTGTCATCGAGCGCCATGATCTCCTGATACGTTTTGTTAGCGCAGCCACCGGGCTGCCTCGCCTCTATTCGAGCTACGGCAGCACTGAAGGAGGCCCATTGATGAGAGCCGTAGAGCATCGTCAAAGGCAGCCCCTTGACCAGGAACTCAGGGGCTGAGACCGATAGCAGTTGAAAGGCAATCACCTTGGCAGACGCCTCGCCGAAGCGGGTCGCCAAGTGGGCTTCAAAACGTTTGACGATTTCATCGGGTGAGTAGCCCCAGTTATCCTTCTGACGCAATGCATACCCAGCCAGCTCTTTGCGATTCAAGCCGTCGGCAGGGTCCACATCCAGGACTAAAGCACTGAGCAGAACGTCCCTGATGCTGGTTTCGGTCGGATACGCATCGACACTATCCTGGAGCAATTTGCCCAAGGCTTGAGCCGCTGAGGAGCGGAGGATTGCATTGAGGACTTTCTCGGGATCATCCCTGTTCGGACGTTGCTGATCGGGAAGGGTGCGAAGCAGGAGTTCAACAAGACTTGGCGTACCCTGGACGCCATCGGAAGCCGGGGGTTGCTGGCGCGCTTTCCAAGCGCGGATGACTTGTTTTAATACAGCCTTGGCGTCATCGCCAAGTGGCGCGTCTTTAGTTAACAGTCCGCCATAATCAACACGGGAAGTAAGTGAAGAGTCCTCGGCATGACGTCGGTAACGCGAAGGGACGGGGACGCTGGAGATACCCATAACGCGCTCATCGCCGGTATCATTCGTGTTCGACGGTTTGCCGTACTGGGGAAGTAGCATTTGACCGGCGACTGTCGCTGAGGTCGAACTTTTTGAAATCATATTCTTAGTTCCCGAGCTCATTACACATGACAGGTAAAGACATAAAGACAGCCCGCCACCGGTACGCCACTCGGTGCCAGGCCCGACATTCCTGATCAAAGATAACGTGAGACACGAAACCAACGACAAAAAAGAATGCCAACATGAAAAACACATATTCCCTGGCGAACTATAAATAACCCACTCGATTATTCCGAAGCGATCCTCGCGCTTAGGCTCTTCACGACCTTCGCCTGTGCCTGATTCAATTTGCTTATTCTATTCTCGATCGTGCCGAGACGCGCCGCCAGGCCGTCCATCCCTGTGGCAGGTGCCTTGTCCGCCAGATGAGGCTTGAAGAAGACCTCATGCAGGTCAGCCAATTCCTTGGTGTGCTCTTCGGCAAAATCCAATAGGTCCTCAAGTTGGGTCATCCGCTCAAGCGGGTCCTTCGACCAGTTCTGGCTAGGCAAGAAACCCGCCTTGGTATCACCATATCTGAGTGCCATTGTTTGATTGGTCACGGTGAAAGCGGTGACCTGAGCGTCATCCATTCGAGGATAAAGCGGTGTCACATCAGGCTCCTTGGGCGCCTCCGGCCGCCCTACCAAGGAATTCGCGCTAGGGGTGGGTGGAACCATGGGTTGAGGCAGATAGGAAGCCTTGATCTGCTCACTGGCCGCGGTGGAGCCGGCATACGCGGCGATATTGATAGGTGCGGAAACCACCCCGGTTATCCCGGCGCTGATCGCCGAATCGCGCGCAACACGGGCGGCGGATGGCGAAGAAGGAATAACCCCTGCCTTGACCATTTTTTCCGCATCCATCATGCGGGCTGTCGCGTCCGCGATGGTCATTTTCGGGAGGCTGACAGGCTTCGGCGCCTTGTTTTTCCAATCGATTACTTGCTGGGTGATTTTAGGGGGAAGTAACTGTTCATGAGCTTCATTGTTACCTTTCACCATACTGGCCTTATCCCGTGCAATTTTACCGTCCTTATCGAGAGGCCTTCCGGCTTTATCAACCAGAAAACCTTCCCGATTGACCAGCTTTCCATCTCGGTCGATTAAATGACCTTCAGTATTTACCAAGCGCCCCGAGGCATTCACCAAACGGCCCTGCACATCGACGAGGTGTCCTTTATCATTAATTAGTTTGCCTTGGGTATTGATCAAATGTCCTTTTTCATTGATCAAACGCTCTTTGTCATCTATCGCTTGACCGCTACTATTGACCCGCTGCCCCAGGCTGTTGATGCGTTGGTTTTTGGCATTGATCAAATGGCCATGCTTATCGACGGCCTGCCCCTTATCATTGAGACGTTGACCTTGCTTATTAAACGCTTGGCCATTTTTAATGTAACTTCCAGCCGGCGCATTCGGCGGAAGCTTATTACCCCCTGAGACAATAACCGGAGGCTTTTTACGGATAACAAAGCTCGGAATAATTTTCGGAAAACTTGGCATTTTTAGTCACCCACAAACAATAGATATAAACGTTATTAAGAAGCTATAAGGCCTCTATCCATTATGTGGTAGCAAAAACAAAACAGTTCCTTACGACAAACCTATTACATTGATCAACGCCCCTACGACTTACCGTGCTCGACGATTAATTCCGTACTTGCGCAGCTTCCGATAAAGCGTATTTCGGCTGATACCCAGCGCCTGTGCGGTGTGTGTCATCTGCCAGTGGCGTGACTCCAGCATCGCGAGCAGTGCCTTGGATTCGGCCTCTTCAAGCGGCAGTTCTGCGCTTCTTTCAGCCGAGACAGGGGATAACATTGCCGGCAGGTCCTGCAACCGGATAAGCAGGTCATCCGTCAGCGCGACCAACGTGCGCAATACCGTGCGCAATTGGCGGATATTGCCCGGCCATGCATACCCCAGTAAGGCCTCACGCGCCGCAGGCTCCATAGTGACGGCTTGCCCGCCCGCCTCTTGGGACAACAGAAAATCCAGCAGTTGCGACTTGTCACTGCGCAACCGCAGCGCCGGCAACGCGATCTCCAGGCCATTAAGCCGATAGTACAAATCTTCTCGGAAGCTGCCGCTGTGCACCCGATCAAGCAGATTCCGATGGGTCGCGCTGATAATCCTGACATTCACCGCCTGGGGCTCGCCGCCGATGGGCACCACCAGACGATCCTCCAGGACCCTCAACAGCCGGGTTTGCAGAGCCAACGGCATATCACCGATCTCGTCCAGGAACAGCGTGCCACCGTCGGCCTGCTGCAACTTGCCCTGCATGCCTTCCTTGCGTGCGCCGGTGAAGCTGCCGCCGCGATAGCCGAACAGTTCGCTTTCGATCAGGCTTTCGGGGATGGCGGCGCAGTTGAGTGCGATAAACGCTTTGTTGGCGCGCGGGCTCGCCTGGTGGACCGCCTTGGCAAACGCCTCTTTACCGGTGCCCGTTTCGCCGTTGATCAACAGCGGCACATCACGCTCAAACACCCGCAGCGCCTTGCGAAAATCACTTTGCAAGGCGGGATCGCCCAGGCAGATTCCAGGCAGGCGAGGCGCTTCCGGCGTTTTGGTCAGCGCTGCCGGCACGCTGCGCGCCTGAGCGCGCAATGCCGCGAACAGATGCCGGCCATCGCGCGTGCGCAACGGCCAACTGGCGGTGGCATTGGCGCTGGCGCGACCGAGCAATTGGTCCAGGGAACACTCGAACAAGGCCTCCACCGGCTGGCCCAGCAGACCGCCGCGCATCTGCCCGAGCAGATTCAGCGCACTCTGGTTGAGCGCACAGATGCGCCCTTCACCGTCAAATGCCAGCAACCCTTCGCTGAACAGCCCCACCGACTCAGCCTGCAAATGGAAACGCAGCAGCCAGTGGTTTTCAAAATGGCGCAGGAAGTAACAGCTCTCGATCATCTTCGCCGACAGATTCACCAGCGCCATAGTGTGGAACTGGCTCTGGCGCGACACCGCTTCGCGCGCCGAAGACACATCCAGCACCGCCAGCAGGTCGCCATGGGGGTCGAACACCGGGCTGGCCGAGCAGGTCAACCCGGTGTGCCGGCCACGGAAGTGTTCGTCGCGATGAATCGTCAGGGACTGGCGCTCCACAAGGCAGGTGCCGATGCCATTGGTGCCTTCGCAGGCTTCGCTCCAATCGGCACCGAGCCACAGCCCGGCGCGCTCGAAAATCTTGCGCTCGGACGGCGCGGTGACACAGTTGAGGATCACTCCGCGCGCATCGGTCAGCAGCACCGCGTGGCCGGCGCCGGAGAGTTGTTGGTGCAAGCTGTTCATTTCGCTGCCGGCGATGTGCAGCACTTGCTGCAGACGCTCGCGGCTTTCGAGCAGGCGACCGTGCTCGAGCACGGTGGGCGCCAGGGTCTGTGCAGGGTCGAGGTGGTAGTCCTCAAGGCAGCGAAGCCAGGAACGGGCGATGGACGGGTCGCTGCCGGGGCCTTGGGGCAGGTCTTGCCCACGGGCGACAGTCAATACCTGCTGGGCATGGCGACTGAAATGATCGTTGTGCATGTTCTTATTATTCTCCCTGCGTGAGAACGTCCAGCATCCCCCAGCCCTGCAACAGATGCAATCCCGCGCCGACCCGCCAGTCACAAGCTGTACCGTTTATGGCACAAACTGTCACCCGCCGTGTATCGCATGGGTGACAGCAACGCCGCGCAGCAAACCCCAACCCCTTGTTTTACCTGGCCCCGAAGCACTGGCCCGACCTTTGCTCTACGCTTTATCAAGCGCTTGAGCGCTGCACTCCAATAAACATAAAAGCCAGGAGATACCCACCATGCGTTACGCACACCCCGGTACTGAAGGCGCGATCGTTTCGTTCAAGGCCAAGTACGGCAACTACATTGGTGGCGAATTCGTTGCGCCCGTCGATGGCAACTATTTCACCAACACCTCGCCGGTCAACGGCAAGCCTATCGCTGAATTCCCGCGCTCCACTGCCAAAGACATCGACAAGGCGCTGGACGCCGCCCACGCCGCCGCTGACGCCTGGGGCAAGACCTCGGCGCAGGACCGCTCGCTGGTGCTGCTGAAAATCGCCGACCGCATCGAACAGAACCTCGAACTGCTGGCCATCACCGAAACCTGGGACAACGGCAAAGCCGTGCGTGAAACCCTCAACGCCGACATCCCGCTGGCCGCCGACCACTTCCGCTACTTCGCCGGCTGCATCCGCGCCCAGGAAGGCACCAGCGCCGAGATCAACGAACACACTGCGTCCTACCACTTCCACGAGCCGCTGGGCGTGGTTGGCCAGATCATCCCGTGGAACTTCCCGCTGCTGATGGCCGCGTGGAAACTCGCCCCGGCCCTGGCCGCCGGTAACTGCATCGTGCTCAAACCGGCCGAGCAGACGCCGCTGGGCATCAACGTGCTGATGGAAGTGATCGGCGACCTCCTGCCGCCAGGCGTGCTGAACGTGGTGCACGGTTTCGGCCGCGAAGCCGGCGAAGCCCTGGCCACCAGCAAACGTATCGCCAAGATCGCGTTCACTGGCTCCACGCCGGTGGGTTCGCACATCATGCACGCGGCGGCCGAGAACATTATTCCGTCCACCGTTGAGTTGGGCGGCAAATCGCCGAACATCTTCTTCGCCGACATCATGAAAGCCGAACCGTCGTTCATCGAGAAAGCCGCCGAAGGCCTGGTGCTGGCGTTCTTCAACCAGGGCGAGGTGTGCACCTGCCCATCCCGCGCGCTGGTGGAAGAGTCGATCTACGACGAGTTCATGAAAGTGGTGATGAAAAAGGTCGAGCAGATCAAACGCGGCGACCCGCTGGACACTGACACCATGGTCGGCGCCCAAGCCTCCGAGCAACAGTTCGACAAGATCCTGTCCTACCTGGAAATCGCCAAGGGCGAAGGCGCGCAACTGCTCACCGGCGGCAAAGTGGAAAAACTCACCGGCGACATGGCGGGCGGTTATTACATCCAGCCAACCCTGCTCAAGGGCACCAACGAAATGCGCGTGTTCCAGGAAGAGATCTTCGGCCCGGTGGTGAGCATCACCACGTTCAAGGACGAAGCCGAAGCCCTGGCGATTGCCAACGACACCGAGTTCGGCCTGGGCGCCGGCGTGTGGACCCGCGACATCAACCGCGCCTACCGCATGGGCCGGGCGATCAAAGCGGGCCGCGTATGGACCAACTGCTACCACCTGTACCCGGCGCATGCCGCGTTTGGTGGTTACAAGAAGTCCGGCGTGGGCCGTGAGACCCACAAAATGATGTTGGACCACTACCAGCAGACCAAGAACTTGCTGGTGAGCTACGACATTAATCCGCTGGGCTTCTTCTAACAGACACCCCCTCCCACAATTGAAGGCTAACTAACAAGGTGGGAGGGGGGCTTGTTTCCCCTGGATCTTCATAAGTACTTGCACCGTGCACCCGGCACACAGAGGCCGAGTTAAAAACAATAACAATGAAAGGTACTTTCTTATGCCTAGCGAACCCAATGGGTCCTCTGTCGACTTCGAAAAAGTCGGCACCGACTACTTCCAACAACGCGAACTGAAAAAAGGCGCCGCCGGCTGGGTGCTGTTAGTCGGCCTCGGTGTTGCCTACGTCATCTCCGGCGACTACGCCGGATGGAACTTCGGCCTGGCCCAAGGCGGCTGGGGTGGCATGTTCCTCGCCACGCTGCTGATGGCCACCATGTACCTGTGCATGTGTTTTTCCCTGGCCGAACTGTCTTCCATGATTCCTACCGCCGGTGGCGGCTACGGTTTTGCCCGCAGCGCCTTCGGGCCTTGGGGCGGGTTCCTCACCGGCACTGCCATCCTCATCGAATACGCCATCGCCCCCGCCGCCATCGCGGTGTTTATCGGCGCCTATTGCGAGTCGTTGTTCGGCATCGGCGGCTGGATGATTTATCTGGCGTTCTACATCATCTTTATCGGCATTCACATCTTTGGCGTCGGTGAAGCCCTGAAGCTGATGTTTGTGATCACCGCCATCGCCGCGATTGCGCTGGGCGTGTTCCTGGTGGCCATGGTGCCGCATTTCAACGTCGCCAACCTGCTGGACATTCCCGTCACCGAGGCCAAGGGCGCCAGCACCTTCCTGCCCTTCGGCTACGTCGGCGTGTGGGCGGCGATTCCCTACGCCATCTGGTTCTTCCTGGCGGTCGAAGGCGTGCCACTGGCCGCCGAAGAAACCAAAAACCCCAAGCGCGACCTGCCTCGCGGCTTAATCGGCGCCATTGTGGTGCTGACCAGCTTTGCCCTGTTGATTCTGGTGATTGCGCCGGGCGGCGCGGGCACCTATGCGCTGATCAAATCCGGCAACCCGCTGGTTGAAGCGCTGGCGTTGTCCTACGGCGGCTCAACCTGGATGGGCAGCTTCGTCAACCTGGTGGGCCTTGCGGGACTGATCGCCAGCTTTTTCTCGATTATCTATGCCTATTCGCGGCAGATCTTCGCGTTATCCCGCGCTGGCTACCTGCCGCGCAAGCTGTCCGAAACCAATAAGAGCAAGGCCCCGGTACTGGCGCTGGTCATCCCCGGCATCATCGGTTTTGGCCTGTCGCTGACCGGCCAGGGCGATTTGCTGATCCTGGTGGCGGTGTTCGGCGCGACCATTTCCTATGTGTTGATGATGGCTGCGCACATCACCCTGCGCATCCGTCGCCCCAAAATGGAACGTCCTTACCGCACCCCGGGGGGCATCTTCACGTCCGGGGTTGCGCTGGTACTGGCCTGCGTGGCCGTAGTGGCGGGGTTTCTGGTAGATCCACGGGTGGTGATTGGCGCCGCGATCATCTATGGAGTATTAATTGCTTACTTTGCTTTCTACAGCCGGCATCACTTGGTAGCAGGCACGCCCGAAGAAGAATTCGCGGCGATCCAGGCCGCAGAGGCCGCCTTGCACTGACTGCCGTAAACCTCGACGCGGGCACCTCGTCCGCGTCGTCAAGGAGACACTGTATGGCAAGCTTTTCTCACGCGGTGGGCGCACTCACCTACCGTTTCGACAGCCTCAAGGACGTGATGGCCAAAGCCAGCCCCGCGCGCTCCGGGGACTTCCTGGCCGGCGTGGCCGCACAGAACGACGGCGAACGGGTGGCGGCGCAAATGGCGCTGGCGAATATCCCGCTCAAGCACTTCCTGGAAGAAGTGCTGATCCCCTATGAAAGCGACGAAGTCACCCGACTGATCATCGACACCCACGATAAACAGGCGTTTACGGCTGTCAGCCACCTCACCGTGGGCGGCCTGCGCGACTGGCTGCTCAGCGATGCGGCTGACGAACAGGCCCTACGCGCGTTGGCGCCGGGGCTGACGCCGGAAATGGCCGCGGCCGTCTCCAAGATCATGCGCGTGCAGGATTTGGTGCTGGTGGCGCAGAAGATCCGCGTGGTCACCCAGTTTCGCGGCACCATGGGCCTGCGCGGACGGCTGTCCACACGTCTGCAACCCAACCACCCCACCGATGAACCGGCCGGCATCGCCGCGAGCATTCTCGACGGCCTGCTGTACGGCAACGGCGACGCCATGATCGGCATCAACCCCGCCACCGACAGCATTGCCTCGATCTGCGCCATGCTGGAGATGCTCGACGCGATCATCCAGCGCTATGACATCCCCACCCAGGCCTGCGTGCTGACCCACGTCACCACTTCCATCGAGGCGATCAACCGTGGCGTGCCGCTGGACCTGGTGTTTCAGTCGATCGCGGGCACCGAGGCGGCCAACGCCAGTTTCGGCATCAGCTTGAGCGTGCTGCAGGAAGGCTACGACGCGGGCTTGAGCCTCAATCGCGGCACCCTGGGCCAGAACCTTATGTATTTCGAAACCGGCCAGGGCAGCGCGCTGTCGGCCAATGCGCACTTTGGGGTCGACCAGCAAACCTGCGAAACCCGCGCCTATGCCGTGGCCCGGCACTTCAAGCCGTTTCTGGTGAACACCGTGGTCGGCTTTATCGGCCCCGAATACCTGTACAACGGCAAGCAGATCATCCGCGCAGGGCTGGAAGACCACTTCTGCGGCAAACTGCTGGGCGTGCCGATGGGGTGCGACATCTGCTACACCAACCACGCCGAAGCCGACCAGGACGACATGGACACCCTGCTGACCCTGCTGGGCGTGGCCGGGATCAATTTCATCATGGGCATCCCCGGCTCCGACGACATCATGCTCAACTACCAGACCACTTCGTTCCACGATGCCCTGTACGCCCGCCAGACCCTGGGCCTGAAACCGGCGCCGGAGTTCGAACAGTGGCTGGCGAAAATGGGCATCTTCACGCAAGCCGACGGCAAAGTGCGCTTCGGCAACAGCCTGCCACCGGCGTTTCGCCAAGCCTTGGCGCAATTGGGATGAAGGAGCCGATCGTGCAACCAGAACTGCCTGATAACCCGTGGCTGGAACTGCGCCGCCTGACCCCGGCGCGGATCGCCCTGGGCCGAACCGGCACCAGCATCCCCACCAGCGCGCAATTGGACTTCCAGTTCGCCCACGCCCAAGCGCGAGATGCGGTGCACCTGCCGTTTGACCATGCCGGGCTGACCAGCCAATTGGCCGAGCGCGGGCGTGACAGCCTGTTGCTGCACAGCGCCGCCGCCGACCGACACAGCTACCTGCAACGCCCGGACCTGGGGCGGCGCCTGAGTGACGAATCAGCCCAGACCCTGCGCGACCACGCAGCCGCCAACCCCGGCGGCGTGGACCTCGCGGTGGTGGTGGCCGATGGCCTGTCGGCGCTGGCAGTGCATAAACATACGTTGCCGTTTCTGGCGCGCATGGAGGAACAGACCCACGCCGAAGGCTGGTCGCTGTCACCGGTGATTCTGGTGGAGCAGGGCCGTGTCGCCGTGGCGGACGAGATCGGGCATTTGCTCGGCGCCAAAATGGTGGTGATCCTCATCGGCGAGCGGCCGGGGCTCAGTTCGCCGGACAGCCTGGGGCTGTATTTCACCTACAACCCCAAGGTCGGCCTGACCGATGCCTACCGCAACTGCATCTCCAATGTACGCCTGGAAGGCTTGAGTTATGGCATGGCGGCCCATCGCTTGCTGTACTTGATGCGAGAGGCGTGTCGCCGGCAGTTGTCGGGGGTCAACCTCAAGGATGAGGCGCAGGTACAGACGATCGAGTCCGACGATCCAGACCTGATGAAGGGCAACTTTCTGCTCAGCCCTCCCGAGGACTGATCCCGGCACGATTGCGCTTTTTGGCGTGTTTTGGCAGCATCAAGTCACGGCCGCGCGTGTGGTCACCCCCCCCTTGGAAGTCGAGGCCTGGCATGCGGATTACTCAAGCGACCCTGGAACACCTGGACCTGTTGACCCCGTTGTTCGTCAAATACCGCGAGTTCTACGGCGCACTGCCGTTTCCCGACTCATCGCGGGCCTTTCTGGAAAAGCGCCTGCGTCGCAAGGAGTCGGTGATCTACCTGGCCCTGGCCGATGATGATGACAAGAAATTGCTTGGCTTTTGCCAGCTGTACCCCAGCTTTTCGTCGCTGTCGCTCAAGCGGGTGTGGATCCTCAACGACATCTACGTCGCTGAAGACGCGCGCCGGCAACTGGTGGCGGATAACCTGATGCGCACCGCGAAAAAAATGGCCAAAGAAACCAACGCCGTGCGCCTGCGCGTGTCCACCAGCAGTGACAACGAAGTGGCGCAGAAGACGTATGAATCGATGGGGTTTCGTGAGGACAAAGAGTTCAAGAACTACACGCTGCCGATCAATGAAGACTGACGTTTCGTAACGCGCGGGCGTGCACTGGTGAGCGAGCGCCCTCGCTCACCACCTCGCATTCACTCATTTTTGGGTAAGTCGCCACGACATCCTTCGCTACAAAACCGACACGCTTTTCACCTCTCAATCCGTATAATGCGCACCTTTCGGGGTTGTAAGAAATGCGGCGTACAACTTGTAGCCTTATTACCCGAGCTTCCGCACAGGCCTGCTGAGCCGGGCCGTTCACACAGGTGTCATCCATGGATTTCAACCCGCTCGACCTTATCCTGCATCTCGACGTTTACCTCGACCTGCTGGTAACCAACTACGGTCCGTGGATCTACGCCATTCTGTTCCTCGTCATCTTTTGCGAAACCGGCCTTGTGGTCATGCCGTTCCTGCCGGGTGATTCCTTGCTGTTTATCGCCGGCGCGGTGGCGGCGGGCGGTGGCATGGACCCGGTGCTGCTGGCAGGCCTGTTGATGTTGGCGGCCATCCTTGGCGACAGCACCAACTACGTGATCGGACGAACCGCCGGAGAACGCCTGTTCAGCAACCCGAACTCGAAAATCTTCCGTCGCGACTACCTGCAAAAAACCCACGATTTCTACGACAAGCACGGCGGCAAAACCGTGACCCTGGCGCGCTTCCTGCCGATCCTGCGCACCTTTGCGCCGTTCGTCGCCGGCATCGCGAAGATGCCCTACCCGCGCTTCTTCGGGTTCAGCGTGCTGGGCACCATCCTCTGGGTCGGTGGCCTGGTGACCCTCGGCTACTTCTTCGGCAACGTACCGTTTATCAAGAAAAACCTGTCGCTGCTGGTGGTGTTCATCATCCTGCTGTCCCTGGTGCCGATGATTATTGGTGTATTCCGCAGCCGATTTGGCCGCTCCACCTCCGAAGCCAAGTCGCAGTAACCGACGATGTGGTCCCTCAGCGCCTGGCGTCGCCGGCGCCTGCTGGCCAAGCACCCGATTGCCGATGACACCTGGCGACGGGTGCGCCACCACCTGACCTTCCTCGACGGCATCAGCGCCGAGCAAGACCAGTGGCTGCGCGAAGCCTGCGCGATATTCCTCGCCGAAAAACACCTCACCGCCCTGCCCGGCGTCGACCTGCATCAGGAACAACGCTTGCTGCTCGCGACCCAGGCACAGCTGCCGCTGATGAACCTGGGCGACCTTGACTGGTACCAGGGCTTCCACGAAATCGTGCTGTACCCCGACGACTTCCTCAGCCCCCAGCGTCATCGCGATGCCAGCGGCGTGGAGCACGAGTGGGACGGCGAACACAGCGGCGAAGCCTGGCAGCAAGGCCCGATCATTCTGGCTTGGCCCGGCGTGCTCGCCAGCGGCCAGTGGGACGGCTACAACTTGGTGATCCACGAACTGGCGCACAAGCTCGACATGCTCAACGGCGACGCCAACGGCCTGCCGCCGCTGCACAACGACATGCGCGTGCAGGAATGGGCCAGCGTGATGCAAAGCGCGTTCGATGACCTCAACCGTCAACTGGACACCGACCCGGATGCCGAGACTGAAATAGACCCCTACGCGGCGGAAAACCCCGCGGAATTCTTCGCCGTCACCAGCGAATATTTTTTCAGTGCCCCGGATTTGCTGATCACGCATTATCCACAGGTGTACGCCCAGCTCAGCCGCTTTTATCGCCAGGATCCCCTGGCCCGCCTGACCCAACTGCAAGCGCACGACCTGCGCTATCAGCCACAGGACGAATGACTGTACGACGTCTGGCGCATGGCATCGTCGTCAGAATATGCCTATAATCGCCGCCACTTTTAGGCCAATCCGGCCATGTCATATGGCCAACTACGGGGGCAACGCCCAATGAGCTACAGCAAGATTCCGGCTGGCAAAGACCTGCCGAACGACATCTACGTCGCCATCGAGATTCCGGCCAACCACGCGCCGATCAAATACGAAATCGACAAAGACAGCGACTGCCTGTTCGTTGACCGTTTCATGGCCACCCCGATGTTTTACCCGGCCAACTACGGCTTCATCCCTAACACCCTGGCTGACGACGGTGACCCCCTCGACGTGCTGGTTGTAACCCCTTACCCGGTTACCCCAGGCTCGGTCATCCGCGCGCGCCCGGTCGGCATCCTGAACATGACCGACGACGGCGGCGGCGACGCCAAAGTGATCGCGGTGCCACACGACAAGCTGTCCCAGTTGTACGTGGACGTGAAGGAATACACCGACCTGCCGCCACTGCTGCTGGAACAGATCAAACACTTCTTCGAGAACTACAAAGACCTCGAAAAAGGCAAATGGGTGAAGATCGACGGTTGGGGCAACGCAGACGCCGCCCGCGCCGAGATCATGAAGTCGGTCGCTGCCTACAAAGGCTGATACCTGCTCCCCATTGCCCCGGCACTTGAAAAAGCCCCGAGTATTCGGGGCTTTTTTATGGAAGAACGTAAACACCAAGTTCAACGCTTGATACACATCGTTGAACTAAGAGTTACAACTGAAAGATCAGGCCACAACTAAGCAAAAGCCTACACGCGCAATTCAACGCATGGTTTATTTGATTGGTTTTCTTGGCCAGTAAACTCTGCGTTTATGAATACATCAGGTGATCGTTTAAAAGCGCTACTACGGGAAGTGCATCTTTCCGCCTCCGACTTCGCCAAAAACCGTGGTGTCACGCCTCAACACGTGAACAACTGGTTCAAACGCGGCGTGCCCATGGGCCGACTCAACGAGTTCGCAGAACTGCTCTGCGTCTCCAGCCGTTGGCTGCGCACCGGCGAAGGCCCCAAACACCCACCGGCCAACTTTCTGCTGGAAGGCCCGGACACACGCAAAGGACTGCCCATCGCCCGCGAATCAATCGGAAAATACATCACAGGCCCCGCCTGCCCTCCGGAACCACTCGACGTGGAGATCCCCCTCCACCCCACCTTCACCTCAACCGAACGCATCCGCGTCTCCCTGCACACCCTCGACGCCCTCAACGTCGACCCCGACCGCGCGCTGGGCGCGTACATGGTCGACAACAGCATGATCGACATCATCCAACAAGGCGCCACTCTCGCCATCGACAAAGGCCGCACCCAAATCATCGACGGCGAAATCTACGCCGTCGAACACGACGGCATGCTGCGCATCAAATACCTCTACAACCGCCCTGGCGGCGGCCTGCGCATGCGCAGTCACAACGCCGGCGAGCATCCCGATGAATACCTGAACCACGAGGAACGCTTCGAACAAAACTTCACAATCGTCGGCTGGGTGTTCTGGTGGTCCACCCTCAACAACCGTCGGCCACCGGTGCCACTGGATGACCACCTTTTGGGCTGGGAAGGCTCTAAATCGGATCCGGAGGTGGGCAACTGAGGTGAATGTGGGTATCATGCGCCGCACATTTGGCAGGGGGTGGCTTTGCGCTATCCACCCTGCTCGGCGATGCGGAGGAGTTCCCGCGGATGCCCTTACTATTCAGCCCGACGCAATGTGGGCTGAGCGATTTGAAGGCTGGTGAGGTTTGTCAAAAACAAGCTGAGGCAGTCCCCGAGAAGCCGGCCACAAGCCGGCTTTTTAATGCCTGATAAATACCGTGACTCAATAGTCCAACACCTGTTGGACTATTGAGCAATCAAAAGCAGGTCTGCGAGACCCTGCTCTTCTCCCAGCCGCGTTACGCGGGCTGCATACACTCCACAGCCCGGTCCGCCACCATCTTCGCCATCTCCACCAAATGCATCACCGCTCTCTGCGGCGCAGCCAGCGGCTCCCCAATCACCTGAGACGTCGCTACCGCACACTGCAGCAACTCAGCCACACGCACCCAGGCATCTTCAAAGCTCAGTTCTTCATTGACAGTAAAGGGGTGGGTTGCAGGCGATGCGGGCGAATTCGAAACAACGTTATCCATAGCAAAACTCCTAGCAGTAAGTGATTACCACCGTCCTTTCGCGACTAAACAATCAGAGGTGGCGGCTGTACGCAGGTTAGTCGACCGGCCGCTAGGCACCGGCGCACCCGAGGGTGCCCTGCGCACAGCCACCATAAAGTGCAGGTGAGAAGACACCTGTCTTTGAGATGGCGCGTGCGCCTAGCGAGGTCCGGGCGACTAAACCCGATCACTGAATAACCAGTGACGATCCGCAGCCTAGTCACCCATTCCCGCTGGCGCAATGCGGTTGGGATTCTCTCGGAAACGTCCTGCAAATGAAAGAGATCAGCCCTGCTGGCCCTTTGAGCTGGGGTCTCAATCCAATATCAAATGCGGCAAAAACCGGCTCGAGTCTTTGGTAATCAAACTATTGTCCTCGCGCACGCCAATCCCCGCCGCCTGATCGCCAATCACCCAAGAGCCGATCAACGTGTAACTGTCTCCAAAGCGCGGCAGCGGTGCGAACTCCTGAAGGATAAACGGCGCATCCGTGTAGGGCCCGTCCTCTTTCACCACCAGGCCGTCGGCGGTTTGCAGCTCGATGTTGGCGCCTTCCCTTGAGAAGAATGGCTTGCGCACCCAGCCCTTGGGCACCGCTTTGTCCGGTTCGGTGTCCAGGTGGGCGGCGAGCAGGTTGGGATGGCCTTTATTGAATTCCCACAGCAGCGGCAGGATGCCTTTGTTGGAGAGGACGGATTTCCAGGCCGGCTCGAAAAACTGGGTGTCGCTTTCGGCAATGGCGCTGCCAAAGGGTTCGTGGAAGATGAATTCCCAGGCGTGCAGTTTGAACAGGTGCGGGATCCAGCGATCCTCCAGATCAACGAATCGGCCTTCGTCGGTCAGGCCGATGTCTTCGATGTCGATGTGGCGCGACTCGATGCCGACTTTTTCCGCGACCAGGCGCAGGTAGTCGGTGGTGCCTTTGTCTTCGGTCGAGCCTTTCATCGAGGCGAAGTAGAACGGCTGGTTGACCTGCAATTGGGCAAAGGCCTGGTGCAGTTTGGTGTCGATGCTGTTGAACTGGTCGGCATGCTTGGGCAGCAACCCCCGCTCGATGCATTGTTCCAGCCAGCCCCATTGAAACGCCGCGGCCTCGTAGAGGCTGGTCGGGGTGTCGTAGTTGAGTTCGAGCAACTTGGCGGGGCCGGTGCCGTTGTAGGAGAAGTCCATGCGCCCGTACAGATGCGGATGGCCTTCGAGCCATGAGGTGCGGATCATGTCGAAGAAGGGCGCAGGAATGCTCAGGCGCTCAAGCAGCTCTTGGCTCTGGACCACGCGGGCGACGAGGTCCATGCACATGTCATGAATCTCGGTGGTCGGGTCTTCGAGGTCGTGCTCGATTTGCTTGAGCGTGAACTGGTAGTACGCGCGCTCGTCCCAATAGGGTTCGCCGTCGATGGTGTGGAACAGGAAACCGAGGCTGTCGGCCGTCTGTTTCCAGTCATGACGCTCTGCACAGTGGATCTTCTTCATGGCCCGCCGTCCTTAACTGCTCGATCCGCCGCCGCCCCAGCCGCTGCGTGCGCTGGCCTTGCTGCCGAAGCCGCCACGGGAGGTGGCCGACGCAACGGAGCTCGACTGGCTGGAGGAACGCAGAGTGTTGGAGTAATTGCTGCTGCCGTAGCGGGCCTGATTGGAGCCACCGAAAGTCGCGCCATTGGAGACGCGCTGATTAAGCGTCGAGTTGCCGTAGTTGCCGCGATCATCGCGATAGCGATACACCGGCTCCGAGCGGAAGCTGTTGCGATTACTGCTCAGCATGTTGCCGATCAGCAACCCGGTCAGCAGGCTGCTGGTGGAGAAACCTGAGCCGCCGCTGTTCGCCTGGGCGCCGCCCGCTTGAGCATTGGCAGCGTCGACCTGGGACTGGGTCACCTGGCCTTCGGCAGTCAGTTCAAAACCGCCCAGCTTGGGGATGAACTGGCCATTGGAGTCCAACTGACACCAGCCGGCGACAAAGTCGGCATCGCAATCGGCCTGGCTGGCGTATACCGGGGCGATGCGGCGATGCTCGGCCAGGGCCGTCATGTAAGCGTCCGAACAGACGTCCACCGGGAGTTTTTCATCGGCGCACTGTTGAACAGATTGGAAGTTGTACTTCTTCTGCAAATCGTAGGTTTTTTCCGTCGGGCCGCAGCCGGATATCGCCATGGCGACCGACGCAGCCAGCGACAGCTGGACGTACTTGCTTCGTTTCATCGGGAGCTCCGTGCGCAATCAGTTCTGGGTAGGCGTCATGCACGCGGCATTCAACATGCCGACGCTGATGGCCACGGCGGCCACATAGATGCCTGCTGCAAGTTCGCCTTTCTTGATGCGCTCGGAAGTACCTTTGAGCACCAGACTGGTCAGCAGAAACGCCAACAGTTGCACAACGGCCGCGATCACCGCCCAGACCACGAAGTCGAGGATGCTGATCGAATAGGCGATCACATTGCTGGCCGGGATGGCGAAACCGATGATCGCGCCACCCAGGGCGACCGCGGCCGAGGTGTTGCCGGCACGGATCAGCTCGAATTCCTTGTGCGGGGTGACGCGGGTGTAAATGAACTGGAATAGCGCAAACAGCACGACCGCCCCCAGCAGGTACGTGACAAACCCGAACACCGCAGCTTTGTTCAGGGAGATGGAGAGAGCTTCTAGCATGGATGTCTTCCTTTTTTAGAGCGCATTCAAGTCGGTTGTGTACAGCGAAATGCCCAGCGACGTGCTCAGGCTGACGGTGCCCTCGGCGTCTTCTTCGACGGAGAACAACAGGAACTCCCGGCGATCGGTCAGGCCTGTGTCACGGGCGTATAGCATCGAGCGGTGCTCGACGCTGTAAGCATTCTCGGGATTTATCACACGCTCGCTCATGGCCACCAACTCTGTCTGGCCGTCCTCGCTCCCCCACACGCGTGCGTATTCGACGCCGTTGTGGGTGTACGTCGGCAGCCCGATCAGGCTCTGTGGCCCGGCCAGCCGACGTACTTCAGCTTCGCTGCTGAGGGTGACGTAACTCAGGTAGTTGAACAGGATCACTGACTCGACCTGCCCGGCGATGTCGCCGGTGGTGTGCACCTGCAGCCAGTAATCTTCGTCGTTCATGTAATAGCGTGACAGCCAGGTCGACTGCCCGAGATCAACGGTGCCATTGCTCCAGATTTCCTGGGAGCCGGGGATCACCACGGTGGTCTGCCCATCGAGCAACAATTTGAGTCTCGTGTCGAACATCACGCCTTTGCCCGGCGCCAGGCCCAGCGGCCCGGTGCTCGGCAGCGGTTCGCCCATAGGTTGTTTCGATTGCGTATTCGTTTTCGGGGCCTCAAGCCCCATCAGCTGTTTAAGCCATCCCATTGGAGATTTCCTTGAGGCGGGTGGAGGCGATGTAAAAGAGTTCGCCCCCTTCAACACGCGTGGCGCTGGGTGGATTGATCGATGGCTGCTGGGCACCTTTGGCGCGATAGCCGATCAGGGTGGCGTTGTGGCGTTCTTTCATCTGGGTGTAGAGCTCGCCGAAGGTGGCTTCAAAGGCCTCGGGCAATTTCATCAGGTATTGGGTGGCACCTTGACCCACGCACAGCAGCTCATTGATGACGACCGACGAGCCCGGATCCTGCGAGGCGCGCACCAGCATCTCGATGGCCATGCTCGAGGTGCATTCCAGGCTCGGCGCGTAGGAACTGGCCAATGCGGCAATTTCACTTTCATTGAAGTGGGCAACAACATGCCCGATCGGACTCAGTTGATTCACCGCCAGCACAGTGGCCAGGGTCAGATCATCAGAGGGCGTGCGCACCAGCACGCGCTCGGCACCGGGCACCCCTGCGCGCTGCAATAACGCGGTGGAGGACAGGCTTTCACCGCGGATGAACGCCGCTTTGCCCGGCATCGGGTTTTCTTCCAGGGTGCAATCGCAAATGACGATCAGGTTGTCATTCGAGGTCTCGTCCTGAAGCAACAACTCAATCACTCGCTCACTGGACGCGCCCTCCCAGCCAATGAGCACGGTATGACCGACCTTGCCGGTGAAATCGCCTTTGCCCTTCATGCCTTTTCTCCATGCATCGATAACACTGCTGGTGGTTTTGCCGATGGCTGCCGTCAGCAGCGCAATGCCCCCGAGCATGACCCAGGTGGCCACGAATATGCGCCCCGCCGAGGTCTGTGGCGCAAGGTCGCCGTAGCCGACGGTCAGCGTGGTGGTGAGATAGAAGTAAACGAACGTGGCGGGCGCGGTGAGGTGTTGCTCGCCCAGAAACACCAGGCCCAGATACGCCGTGCTCAGGTGCACCCCCAAGGCAATGACCAGACCTGCCCAGCCGAAGCGATGAAAGAGGGAGGAGGCGTACATGCGCAGCAAAAGAAAAATCGACATTCAGTCCCTGACTCCGTGGGTACTTGATTCCTGGTGACGCCATCGCCTCGACGTCGGGATGCTCAAGTGCGTTCAGCCGGCATTAAACCTGCTGCGCGGCGTGGAGAGAAGTACCTTGGCCGCAATAAATCCGGCCAGTGCTCCAAAAAGATGCCCCTCGAACGAAACACCCTGACGCGGCAGAAAGCCCAGGATCAGGCCACCATAAAGCAGCGCGACAACACCGGCGGTTATCAGGTTGCCCCAGCTCCTGTGGAACCAGGCGCGTGACAACAGGTAGGCCCATAAGCCGAACACCCAACCGCTGGCGCCCACGTGTATGCCGGTAAAACCGAACAGCCACACCAGCGAGCCACCCAGCAGGATAATAATCGCGCTGACGGTCACGAACCGATGGACCCCTTCGATAGTGACCAGCGTGCCCAGTATTAAAAAGGCAATCAGGTTCGCGCTGAGATGGGCAAACGAGGCGTGCAAAAACGGTGAGGTGATGATGCCAAGCAGTCCCGGCAGCGTTCTTGGGACCAGGCCGAACGCCATGAGGCTGTAACCCGTCGCCACATTGAACAGCTGCAGCGCGATCATCACCAGCGCCACGCCTGCGATTGTCTTGAAACCCTTCAAGGCATTCATCCCGCACTCGACGTTAAAAAAGAAGGGCAGACCCTGCCCTTCCCTGCCGCCACGCAGCTTACTCGGCCGACTTCTGCTTCAGTCGCTCCAGAATCGCATTGGCGCTGCCTTCGTTCGGCGTAATGCCGGCGTCACGCAGCTTGCGCTCCAGGTCGGTGCCCGTCGACGCTTCGACCAGTTCATCCTGGGCCTGCAACTCAGCGGCGCGTTGCTGCTGCTTGGCCTGCAGACGATTGAGCGTACCGACCGCGGTTTCCAGCTTGCCGTTGGCGCCACCGCTGGCGATGGAGGCGCTGACCTGAGCCTTTTGTACGCTATCGCGCGCCTTGGCCATATCCACTTGCTGGCGCAGGCTTTTGATGCGGCTCTCGGCCTTGGTGATGTCCTTGCGCATGCTGTCGGCATACCCACCGAACTCGGCAGCCTGCTTTTGCTCGACGTCGCGCTCGTTGGTCAGGGTCGAAATAGCTTCGGCCACTTCCATGGCGAGGTCTTCACGGTTGGCCTGCAGGGCTGCCATCGCCTTGGACTCGAGGTCCTTGATCTTGGCGTCATACTCGCTGACGCGATCATTGGCCAGTTTGTGCTTGGCCATGATGCTGACCAGCTCACGCTTGGCGTTGGCCAGCGCGCTGTCGGCGTCGCGAATTTCCTGATCGAGGATGCGCAGGGCCTGTTGGTCGACGATCGATTCGCCGACTTCGCTGGCACCGCCACGCAGCGCGGTGAACAGTTTGCTCCAGATGGACTGAGTCATTGGGTACTCCCGAATACTTAATTGAAGAAACGTTCGAAGGCTTCGCTGGCGCGTTGCACGTTATCGACCAGGGTTTTCACCTCGGTCACGATGTTGGTCAGGCTGGAGTCGGAGCTCAACGCGCCAAACATGTTGTAAACAACTTGCCCGTTCGGCATCGACTCGATCCCTATCGACGACAGCGGGAACATTTCCCGGCTGCGCAGCACGGCGTCATTGAAGGCCGGTACGTCGTTGATGGACTCGACGTCGACCAGAACGGTGTCCACGATGATTTGCTCGCCCACCACCGCGATGTAAATCGGCAAACCTCCGAAGTCGTTCATTTCCAACTTGATGCTGGACTCGGAGCCTTGGACGAGAGAAAGCGAAATGTCCTTCGACACCACTTCATCCAGGGCCTGAAGCGCCGTGAAGAGGCGATCGATATTCCAGTTGGTACCTGCGCTCATGAAATTCTCCGACATGAATGAGCCAGCCAGAATCGGCTGGCGAAGCTGTTTCTCCATCTGCTTGAGCAGGCTTCGGTTTTCGGGAAGCACCCAAGTTTCGTGTTTCACGTAGCCAGCGGCCGCCAGGCCCGCGCGCATCTGCTTCATGTAAAAGCTCGATGGCTTTTTCGCGGACGGCTTCGAGCGCTCTCCCTGAAGGCTTGCTGAATGGGTACCGGGCCCGGTGGAGGGGCTCGATGGAGCGCTGCTGTTCATGGTTCTGACCTCGCTGTGAAAAACTCACGCGTGAGAAAATCTACAGGCAATGTTTGCTGCACTCAATAGCTCACGCGTGAGATTTTTTGTATTACTTTTTGGCCGCAAAAGAACGATGGTTTTGGTACTCAATCAATGATTGTCTCTTCTGAGTTGACGGTATTACCCATTCCAGCCGATTTATCCGCCGCCAGCCGCCCTTTAATCTGTGCCCATGTTGAACGCAACGCCCAACCAACCTAAACAAAAAAGGATTCAACCATGAGCACGCCAACCTACAGCCGCTTGAACAAAGACGACGCCATCGTTCTGCTGGTCGACCACCAGACCGGCCTGATCTCCCTGGTGCAGGACTTCTCGCCCAACGAGTTCAAGAACAACGTGCTGGCCCTGGCCGACCTTGCCAAGTTTTTCAACCTGCCGACGATCCTCACCACCAGCTTCGAACAAGGCCCCAATGGCCCGCTGGTACCGGAGTTGAAAGAGATGTTCCCGGACGCGCCCTACATCGCTCGCCCAGGCCAGATCAACGCGTGGGACAACGAAGACTTCGTCAAGGCGATCAAAGCCACCGGCCGCAAGCAAATCATCATTGCTGGCGTAGTCACGGATGTGTGCGTGGCGTTCCCGACCTTGTCGGCGCTGGCGGAAGGGTTTGAGGTGTTTGTGGTGACGGATGCATCCGGCACGTTCAATACCACGGTGCAACAGGCGGCGTGGAGCCGGATGACGCAGGCCGGTGCGCAGTTGATGAACTGGTTCTCGGTGGCGTGCGAGTTGCACCGCGACTGGCGCAACGATATCGAAGGCCTGGGCAACCTGTTGTCCCAGCGCATTCCCAACTATCGGAACTTGATGAACGGGTATGCGGCGCTGACAGCTCATCAGAAATAAGTGATCCACGTTGCACGACAAGCCTGCCCTGAAAAGCAGGCTTTTGCGCATCTATGCAAGGACTTGCACAGATCTGAACGCAGGCCGAACAATGCTCCCTTCCTCCTGCCTTGGAAAGCCCCGTTTCCAATGCGCAATGTCGCTATTTTAAGTAGCCCTTGCCCATCAGTTGACGCCGATTTTTACACCCTGTTCGTCAGCCTATTCTGATTTTCCCACCCGTTCATCCAGCCGCTTTTTGCTGCGGCAGACTCCCACGCCTTGCCCTCTGCCGAGACGTCACGGATGACCCACGCTTCCCACTTCGGCCCCAACGAAACCAAGCCCTACCACTACCAACTCGACCACCTCGGCACGCCTCAGGAACTCACCGCTCCAGACGGCGAGATCGTCTGGTCCGCGCACTATCGCGCCTACGGCCAGATCAGCCGACTCGACGTCGGAAAAGTCGAACACCCGCTGCGCTTCCAAGGCCAATACTTCGATCAGGAAAGCGGACTGCACTACAACCGCCATCGCTACTACAATCCGGATATTGGTCGTTACCTGACGCCAGACCCGGTGAAGCTGGCGGGCGGGATCAACGCCTACCAGTACGCGCCCAATCCTACGGGGTGGGTGGATCCGCTGAAGATGAATACATCACCGACCTCAAAGAGCTCGACCAAACACTTAAAATACTAAAAAGCTTTTTCTTACCTGAACGCCCCGAACTTCTACAGAAGTTAATTCACATAAACGAATCAGCAATAGCTAATAAAACGGGTATTTTTTCTATTTTTAATAGGCCACCACCGCAAAAAAACCGTGCTGATTTTGATACCTGTTTCAAAATTACTCCAACGCAAGAGCCACACGACACCTGGCCGACCTGCTGGAAAAAACTGCCTGATCCGTCTCCTGGGAGGCGGCCGCAGCACGCGTTATCAGGTCAATACAGCGGACCGCTGACACCCCACTCATTTGCCCCCATCCCCCATGTCTGCTAGTGTCGCGCCGGTTTACCGTCTACCGGAATAGCCGCCATGGCCCGCAAAAAAGTTGCACTCGATTTCGAACAATCCCTCGCCGACCTGCAAACCCTGGTCGAGCGTCTGGAGAACGGCGAGTTGTCGCTGGAGGACTCGCTGACAGCGTTTGAGCAAGGCATCGGCCTGACCCGTGACTGCCAGAGCGCGTTGGCGCAGGCCGAGCAGAAGGTGCAGGTGTTGCTCGAGCGTGACGGCGAGTTGGCCGAGGAACCTTTCGATGCGGAACAGCCGGAATGATCGACGCGTACCAGGCCAGTAGCCAAGCCCGGGTGAATGCGGCGCTGGAGCCCTTGTTTGTTGCGCCAAGCCCGGAAATGAAGCGTTTATACGAGGCCATGCGCTACAGCGTGATGAATGGCGGCAAGCGTGTACGCCCGTTGCTGGCGTATGCGGCCTGCGAAGCACTGGGCGCGCCCGCCGAGCAGGCCAATGGTGCGGCGTGTGCGGTGGAGTTGATCCACGCCTATTCTCTGGTGCACGACGATCTGCCGGCGATGGACGATGACGATCTGCGTCGCGGCCAGCCGACCACCCACAAAGCCTTTGACGAAGCCTATGCGATTCTGGCCGGCGATGGCCTGCAAAGCCTGGCGTTCAGTGCCTTGCTGGACCCGCGCCTGAGCAGTGTCAACGCCGAGATCCGTCTGCGCATGGTCACCGACCTGGCCCTGGCCGCCGGTCCGGCCGGCATGGTAGGGGGGCAGGCTATCGACATGGGCTCGGTCAGCCTCAAGTTGGATCAAACCGCCCTCGAACACATGCACCGCCACAAGACCGGCGCGCTGATCGAAGCCGCCGTGCAGTTGGGCGCCCTGGCCAGTGGTCGCGCCGACGCGGCCCAATTGGCGGCGTTGCAGACCTATTCCCGAGCCATCGGCCTGGCCTTCCAGGTGCAGGACGACATTCTCGACGTAGAAAGTGACACCGCTACCCTGGGCAAACGTCAGGGTGCCGATATCGCACGGGATAAACCGACGTATCCGGCACTGCTCGGCCTGCAAGCCGCCAAGGCCTACGCCCTGGAGCTGCGCGATCAGGCGCTGGACGCCCTGCGACCATTCGACGCGGCAGCCGAGCCATTGCGTGACCTGGCGCGGTATATCGTCGAACGCCGCCACTGATAAAGGCCGCATATCGGCCAACTTCGGTGCTCTGCGTGGGCAGTTTGCGATGCTTGAGGTAAACTGCCGCCTCTTCTTATACCTATAACGATTCGCCTGATGCCCACGACGTTTCAAGAGATTCCCCGCAAGCGCCCGTCCACGCCCCTGCTCGACCGTGCTGCCACGCCGGACGGCCTGCGTCGACTGGGTGAAGCCGAGCTGGAAACCCTGGCCGATGAACTGCGCCTGGAATTGCTCTACACGGTCGGCCAGACCGGTGGGCATTTCGGCGCGGGCCTGGGCGTCATCGAGCTGACGATCGCCTTGCATTACGTGTTCGACACCCCGGACGACCGGCTGGTATGGGACGTGGGTCATCAGGCGTATCCGCATAAAATCCTCACCGGCCGCCGCGAGCGCATGAGCACCCTGCGCCAGAAGGACGGCGTCGCCGCCTTCCCGCGTCGCTCCGAGAGCGAGTACGACACCTTTGGCGTCGGCCACTCCAGCACCTCGATCAGCGCAGCGCTGGGCATGGCGATTGCCGCCCGTCTGCAAAACAGCGACCGCAAGGCGATTGCCGTGATCGGTGATGGCGCGCTGACCGCCGGCATGGCCTTCGAAGCGCTGAACCATGCGCAGGAAGTGGACGCCAATATGCTGGTGATCCTCAACGACAACGACATGTCGATTTCGCGCAATGTCGGCGGCCTGTCCAATTACCTGGCAAAAATTCTCTCCAGCCGTACCTACGCCAGCATGCGCGAAGGCAGCAAGAAAGTGCTCTCGCGCCTGCCCGGCGCGTGGGAAATTGCCCGTCGCACTGAAGAATATGCCAAGGGCATGCTGGTGCCCGGCACCCTGTTCGAAGAGCTGGGCTGGAACTACATCGGCCCGATCGACGGTCATGACCTGCCGACGCTGATCGCTACGTTGCGCAATATGCGTGACCTCAAGGGCCCGCAGTTCCTGCATATCGTCACCAAAAAGGGCAAAGGCTTCGCCCCGGCGGAAGTCGACCCGATCGGTTACCACGCGATCACCAAGCTGGAACCGCTCGACGCCCCCGCCGCTGCGCCGAAAAAGCCCAGCGGGCCGAAGTACTCCGGCGTGTTCGGCGAATGGCTGTGTGACATGGCCGCTGCCGACCCGCGCCTGGTAGGCATCACCCCGGCGATGAAGGAAGGCTCCGATCTGGTGGCCTTCAGCGAGCGTTTCCCACTGCGCTACTTCGACGTGGCGATTGCCGAGCAACACGCGGTGACCTTCGCGGCCGGTATGGCCTGTGAAGGCGCAAAACCGGTGGTGGCGATCTACTCTACCTTCCTGCAACGCGGTTACGACCAGCTCGTACACGATGTGGCGGTACAGAACCTCGACGTGCTGTTCGCCATCGACCGCGCTGGCCTGGTGGGCGAAGACGGCCCGACCCACGCCGGCAGTTTCGACCTGTCTTACCTGCGTTGCATCCCCGGCATGCTGGTGATGACACCGAGCGACGAGAACGAACTGCGCAAGATGCTCAGCACCGGCCACCTGTACAACGGCCCGGCTGCAGTGCGTTACCCACGCGGCAATGGCCCGAATGCGCAGATCGAAAAAGACCTGGAGCCGATCGAGATCGGCAAGGGCATCGTGCGACGCCAGGGCAGCAAGGTCGCCTTTCTGGTGTTCGGCGTGCAACTGGCCGAAGCACTGCAAGTGGCCGAGAAGATCGACGCCACCGTGATCGACATGCGCTTCGTCAAACCATTGGATGAGGCCTTGGTCCGCGAGATCGCCGGCGGCCATGAGCTGCTGGTGACCGTCGAAGAAAACGCCATCATGGGCGGTGCCGGTGCGGCGGTCAGTGAGTTCCTGGCGCGGGAGAACATCCTCAAGTCGGTGCTGCACCTGGGCTTGCCGGATGTCTACGTGGAACACGCCAAGCCGGCGCAGATGCTGGCGGAGTGTGGACTGGATGAAGCCGGAATCGAGGCTTCGGTGCGCGAGCGCATGGCGCTGCTGGGTCTATAGAAACCGAATCAACCTGTGGGGAGGGGCAAGCCCTTCTCACGGTGGATTTTGTGTCACCCTCAACCGCCATGGACCGCCCATGAAACATCTGCGCCTCGCCCTTCCCCTGCTGTTGCTGCTGCCCGCCCCTGAATTGCTCGCCGACACCCGCGACGACGCCCTTAAACTCCCCGATGTGGTCATCAGCGCCAACCGCCAGGTACAGGCGCGCAACGACAGCAGCGCCGCCAATAGTGTGTTTACCCGCGAAGACATCGACCGCCTGCAACCGACCAGCCTCACCGACCTGCTCGGCCGCGTACCCGGCGTACAAGTAGCGCCCACCGGCGGGCGTGGCAGCTTGCCGGGGATTTACCTGCGCGGCACCAAGTCCGCGCAAAGCCTGGTGCTGGTGGACGGCCAACGCATCGCCAATACCACGTCCGGCGACAGCGGCCTGCAGTACCTGAACGTCGACCAGATCGAACGCGTGGAAGTGCTGCGCGGGTCACGCTCGGTGATCTACGGCAGCGATGCGATCGGCGGGGTGATCCAGGTGTTCACCCGGCGCAACGCCGAACAGGGCCTGCAGCCGCGGCTGAAGCTGGGGGCTGGCAGCCGCCAGACCTGGGAGCGCAGCGTGGGGCTGTCGGGCGGCGATGAAGACACGCGCTTCAACCTGGGTGCAAGCCTGGATGACACCGCCGGAATCAACTCAACCCGCCAATCCTTCCCCAGCGACGGCGACCATGACGCCTACCGTAACCAGTCGCTGAGCCTGAACCTCAGCCATGCGTTCAATGATGCGCTGGCAGCGGGTTTCAACCTGTTGGATAGCCGAGGCAAGTCGGAATACGACAACAGCTTCGGCCGCTACGACGCCGCCAGCGGGCAAACAGTGGGGCAAAAACCCTATACCGACTACGCCGTGAGCAGCGCCAGCGGTTATGTCGACGCCACACTCACTGAACGCTGGCAGTCGCGCCTCGAGCTGGGCCACAGCGAGAACCGCGACACCAAGCGCGATACCCTCAGCGATGATTTCAGCGTCTTCAACACCTACCGCGACTCGGTCAATTGGCAGAACGATCTGACGCTGAATGAGCAGAACAGCTTGATCCTGGGCGGCGACTGGTACGAAGACCGCTTTCACGGCTCCACCACTTTCAGTGAGAACAGCCGCTGGAACCGCGCCGCCTTTGTGCAGCACCGCTTCCACAGCGAGTGGTTCTCCACCGAGCTGGGCCTGCGCCGCGACCAGAACCAACAGTTCGGCGGCCAGAATAGCTGGAGTGGCACCCTGACCGTGCCGGTCAACCCCGACAATGACCTGCTGCTGACCTACAGCGAAAGCTTTCGCGCGCCGACCTTCAACGACCTGTATTACCCGGACACGAAGTACAGCAACCCCAACCTGCAGCCCGAAACCTCAAAAAGCTACGAGCTGCAATGGCGCAGTCAGCTGACCGACAGCACGCACCTGGAAGCCTCGCTGTACCGCACCGACCTGAGCGACGCGATCATCCTCGACAGCAGCGGCAAGCCGCAGAACGTGGCGTCGGCGCGCATCAATGGCTTTGAAGCGGCGCTCAAGCAAACGTTATTCGGCTGGCAGGGCAACCTCGGGCTTTCGATCATCGACCCGCGTGACCGCGACAGCGGCCATACCCTGGCCCGCCGCGCACGGCGCACGTTGAGCCTGGACCTGGACCGGCAATTCGACAGATTCGGGGTGGGCGCCAGCTGGCAGGCAATCAGCCGCAGCTATGACGACGAAGACAACCGCAACCGTCTGGGCGGCTATGCGCTGCTCGGTCTGCGCAGCAGCTGGGCAATCAATCATGACGTCAGTGTGTCGTTGAAAGTCGACAACCTGCTGGACCGCCGCTATGCGCGGGCCCGCTACAGCTATGACGCAGCGGACTTTTCCAACAACCACGACTACCGCGAAGAGGGGCGCACCTGGCTGTTGGGCCTCACGTGGACGCCCCACCTGTAGCGGCTCGACTCAATAGACCTGGCGCATAGGTTCGTTGTCGCTCAGGTAACCCGCTTTGATTGCCTCGGCACAGGTGATGAAGCCGTCCGCGCGCCTGTCGGTGAAGCCGACGTTCAGGTCTTAATAACCCGTCGGAAAATGCCCAGACTCAGGCTAGCGCTGTGGTGCAATCAATTGGCACAGCTTCGCCACTGCCTCCACCATCTGAGCGCTCGGCCGCTCCAGGCCTTTGTCCGGCACCTGCAGTAATCGCCCGGTCGCAACCGCGCTCACTTGGGGCCAGGCCTTCCAGGCATCCAGTTGTGGCTGATCTGCGGCCAGGATGACCTCGGGATCACGCTGCAACACCGACTCGAGGTTGACCTGCGGCGCAGGCAGCGCGAGGTCGTCGAACACGTTGCGCGCACCGCAGACCGTCAACGCATCGCTGATGATCTGCCCACCACCAACGGTGTAGAGCGGCTGGTCCCACACTTGGTAAAACACCCGCAACGGCGCGGCGCGCTGATAACGTCGGCGCAACTCGGCCAGGCGCTGGCGCAGTTGGGCGGCCAACTGGCGACCGGCATCGGCCCGATTCAGCTGTTGGGCAATGGCTTCGACCTGAGTGGCCAGTTGTTCAAGGCTATGGGGTTCAGCCACGTAGACGGGGATATTCAGGCGTTGCAACTGCTCACGCTGGGCCGGGCCGAGGCTGCCGGGCCACAGCAGGATCAAGTCGGGCTTGAGGCTGAGCAGGCGCTCGATGTTCAACTGGCCGTATCGGCCCACCGACGGCACCTGCGTCAACGCGGCCGGCCGCTCACCGCCATCGAGCACGCCCACCAGCAGGTCGGCGGCCCCCAGTTCAAGCACAATTTCCGACAGCGACGGCGCCAGGCTCACCACCCGCTCCGCGGCCGAGGCCTGGGCACTCGTTGCCAGCAGCAGAACCGCCAGCCAGTGGCGCCTCATCCCAACTGACGCGGGATACGGTAGAGGTAAAACAGCACCATCGTCGACAGCGCCAGCAAGAACAACGGCACCGCTTCCAGACCGACAAACACGGCCAGCGCGCCGATCCAGGCCGGTAGCGCCGCCACCAGCAACGCCGTGCGCCGACGTGCTGCCAGGGTGATCCAGGCAGCCGGTTCTTCGGGGGTATCGAGGGCTTTGGAGGTGGCGATCAGTGCGTGTTTATAGCCGTTGAAGTAGCGCAGGCTGACAAACATCGAGGCCACGCCGGCGATAAAGAACGGCATGGCCAATACCGGCAGCAGCGCTTCGCCGCGGCCAAACACCAGATTGATCACGAACAATGGCAGCAGCGCCAGGGCCAGATACTGCCACCAGCTGAACGACAGTCGCCGCTTGACCTGACCACGGGTCACGCGCGGTCGACCTCGCCTTGATGCTCGTTGCCCATCATGTGGTCGAGCTTGCTGGCTTTGGTGGCCAGGTAGAGTTTGTTGTGGGGGTTGTGCCCGGTGTGCAGCGGCACGCGCTCGGCCACGGTAATGCCCATGTCGGTCAAGGCTTTGACCTTGCGCGGGTTGTTGGTCATCAGGCGCAGGGATTTGACCCCCAGGTGCTCCAGCATCGGCAGGCAGATCCCATAGTCGCGCTGATCGGCGGCAAAGCCCAGGCGCTCATTGGCCTCGACCGTATCGGCGCCGCCGTCTTGCAGTTCGTAGGCGCGAATCTTGTTCAACAGGCCAATGCCACGACCTTCCTGACGCAAATACAGCAGCACGCCACGGCCTTCATGGGCGATGGCGCGCATGGCGGCTTCCAGCTGCGAGCCGCAGTCACAGCGCTGGCTGAACAGCGCATCACCGGTCAGGCACTCGGAGTGCACACGCCCCAACACCGGCAAGCCATCCGCGATATCGCCCAGGCTGAGCACGACGTGCTCGCGACCGGTGGCTTCTTCGAGAAAGCCATTCATGGTGAACGTGGCAAAAGGGGTAGGCAGCTTGGAAGCAGCGACGAAAACGACGGGCACCGTGTGCTCCTGATTTCAGATTTCACAGAGGCGGGCATTGTAACAGCAGGTTCCTACAGACGCTTAAGCTGAATGATCGCTGATAAAGATCAATCGGTTCGATTGGCCTTCGTCCCGGTTCTATGCAGGTCAGAACGGATACGGCGCCTTCCAGTGCTGAAAAATCGGCTTCAGTTCGCCGCTTTTCACCTGGACAGCCATGTGCTGGTCGAACACCGTGCGCAGTGCGCGTCCACGCTCGGTGTCGGCAAAACCTACGTAGAGCGGCAGGTCGAGGATGTGGGTGAGGCGAAACGTGGAGGGGTCGGCGGCCTGACTGAGCACGTATCGGGCTTCGTTGAGGGCATCGATGTAGAAATCGGCCCGTCCATGCTGGAGCATCGGCAAAATGCCATCGCGTCGCTGGATCTGATTGAAGCGACGCACATTCGGCAAGTACGCCTCGTACTTGTAACCCCGCACCCAGGCCAGGCGGTAATCACCCAGCATCGCCGCGCTGGGGGTGGGCGAAATGGCCAGCCCCAGGGCGTAGATCGGGTCGAAATCGAAATGCCAGTGCGGGTACAGCACGCCGATTCAGGGCGTCTCGCGAAAATGTTGATAGCCACGGATGGCTGGGGTGATGTCCTGCCCGCGGGCGTCGAGCAGGGTTACGCCCTGCCCTGCCTCGACTCGGCCGATAACGTGCACCGGCCAACCTTCGGCCAGCAACGGTGCCAACTCGACGGGCGGTAGCGTGAACACCAGCACGTAATCGTCGCCGCCGCTCAATGCCGCCACCTGTGCCTGCTCCTCACCGACAAAGGCCAGCAATGCCTTGGACAACGGCAACCGGTGCTGCTCAACAGACAGGCTGACGGCCGACGCCTTGGCAATGTGCCCGCAATCGGCCAACAGCCCGTCGGAGATATCCATCGCCGCCGTCGCCTTGCCCCTGATGGCCAGGCCCAACGCCAACTGCGGTTGCGGCGACCAGTAGTGCGCCAGCAGCGGGTCGGCGATGGCGGCAGCGGCGCTGCGTTGGCCCAGCACCAGCGGCAAAGCGCCTGCGGCGTTACCCAGGTCGCCCCCCACGCAGAGCAGGTCGCCCGGTTGCGCACCGCTGCGCGTCAGCGCTTGCCCTGCCGGCACGCGGCCAAACACGGTGAGGGTCAAACTCAGGGGCCCGCGCGTGGTGTCGCCGCCCACCAGGCCCACACCGCAGCTTTGCGCCATGGCGTTCAAACCCTGGGCATAGCGTTGCAGCCAATCGGCATCGACCGTCGGTGTGGTCAGGGCAAGGGTAAACGCGAGAGGGTTGGCGCCCATGGCGGCCAGGTCGCTCACCGCCACGGCCAGCGAGCGCTGGCCGAGCAGGAACGGATCACAGGGGTCGGCAAAGTGCACGCCGGCCACCAGGGTATCGGTGGAGATTGCCAGTTGCTCCCCAGGCGGGAGCGCCAGCAAGGCACAGTCATCGCCGATCCCCAACGCGATACCTTCGCCGCCCTGCGCACAGGGCGCGGCGGCGAAGTAATTGCGGATCAGCTCAAACTCACCCATGGGAACTCAAGCGCAACTCAGCGCTTGTGTTCCTTCACTTCGGCTTCACGCAGGCGCGGGGCCAGCTTGTCGAGCACACCGTTGACGAACTTGTGACCGTCGGTCGAACCGTAGACTTTCGCCAGCTCGATACCTTCGTTGATCACCACGCGGTACGGCACGTCGACGCGCTTGAGCAGTTCCCAGGTAGACAGGCGCAACACGGCCAGTTCAACCGGGTCCAGCTCTTCAAGGGTCAGGTCCAGGCACGGCGCCAGCGCCTTGTCGATCTCGTCCAGGTTGGCCGGCACACCGTGCAGGATGTCGTGGAAGTAGCTCTGATCGGCAAAGGTGAAGTCGTTATCGACACGAAATTGCGCTTCGATTTCGTTCAGCGAAGTGCCGGCCATATGGCGCTGGTACAGCGCCTGGGTCGCGAGCTGGCGTGCAGCACGGCGCTTTTCGCTTTTCGATGGCTTGCCGGCATCTGCCGGGCGCTCGTCGCGTGGGTTGAAGCGATCGCTTTCGTCGGAAATCACTTGGCCTCCAACTGCGACAGCAGGCTGACCATTTCCAGGGCGGACAAGGCCGCTTCAGCGCCTTTGTTGCCGGCTTTGGTACCGGAACGCTCGATGGCTTGTTCGATGGAATCAACGGTCAGTACGCCGAACGCGACCGGCACGCCGAACTCCATGGACACCTGGGCCAGGCCCTTGGTGCATTCGCCGGCCACGTATTCGAAGTGCGGAGTACCGCCACGAATGACCGCGCCGAGGGCGATGATTGCCGCGTATTCACCCTGTTGAGCAACTTTTTGCGCAACCAGTGGAATTTCGAAGGCGCCAGGGGCACGGATGAGGGTGATATCGCTCTCGCTCACGCCGTGGCGAACCAGGGCATCCACGGCACCGCTTACCAGGCTTTCAACCACGAAGCTGTTGAAGCGGCCAACCACCAGGGCGTAGCGGCCTTTGGGGGCGATGAAGGTACCTTCGATGGTCTTCAGGGTCATTCGACAAATCTCTTAAAGAGCCGGGACGCGAAAAGTGCGTCCCTCAGTGATGATTTAACTGCGAACAAGGGGCAAACAGCGCCGGCCTTTATTCGGAGGGCACGTATTCTACAACTTCCAGATCGAATCCGGATATCGCATTAAATTTCATCGGTGCGCTCATCAGGCGCATTTTGCGCACACCGAGGTCGCGCAGGATCTGCGAACCGGCACCGACGATGCTGTAGGTGGTCGGTGATTTCGCTGGAGTCTGCTCGGCGGTTTCGCGGATATGCGCCAGCAGCACATCGCCGTCCACCGGGTTGCCGAGCAGCAGCACCACACCGCTGCCGGCCGCGGACACTGCTGCCATGGCGGCGCGCAGGCTCCAACGGCCCGGTTGTTTGACCATCAGCAGGTCGCGCAGCGGGTCCATGTTGTGCACGCGCACGAGGGTGGCCTCGTCAGCGCTGATGGTGCCCAGGGTCAGCGCCATGTGCACGTCGCCTTCCACCGAATCACGGTAGGTCACCAAATTGAATTGGCCCAGTTCGCTGTCCAGCGGCTGCTCGGCAATCCGCTGAACGGTACGTTCGTGGATCATCCGGTAGTGAATCAGGTCGGCGATGGTGCCGATCTTGAGGCCGTGTTCTGCCGCAAAGGTCTCGAGTTCGGCGCGACGGGCCATGGTGCCGTCGTCGTTCATCACTTCGCAGATCACCCCGCTCGGCTCGAACCCGGCCATGCGCGCCAGGTCGCAGGCCGCTTCGGTGTGGCCGGCACGGGCCAGGGTGCCGCCGGGCTGGGCCATCAGCGGGAAGATATGGCCGGGGCTGACGATGTCTTCAGCCTTGGCATCTTTGGCGGCGGCCGCTTGCACGGTACGGGCGCGGTCAGCGGCGGAAATGCCGGTGGTCACGCCGGTGGTCGCTTCAATCGATACGGTGAACTTGGTGCCAAACCCCGAACCGTTGCGTGGCGCCATCAATGGCAGCTTGAGCAGTTCGCAGCGCTCGCGGCTCATGGGCATGCAGATCAGGCCACGAGCGTGCTTGGCCATGAAGTTGATGTGCTCAGGCTTGCAGGCCTCGGCGGCCATGATGATGTCGCCTTCGTTCTCGCGGTCTTCGTCATCCATCAGGATGACCATCTTGCCTTGGCGGATGTCTTCAACCAGTTCTTCGATGCTATTGAGCGCCACGTGGCACCCCCTTGGTCAGGATTTCAGGTAGCCGTTAGCGGCCAAAAAACTTTCAGTGATGTTACCGGCGGCGGGCTCTGCGGCCTTATCGCCCAGCAACAGGCGCTCCAGGTAACGGGCAAGCAAGTCGACTTCCAGGTTCACCCGACGACCCGGCTGGTACGAGGCCATGATGGTTTCGCTCAGGGTGTGGGGAATGATGGTCAGTTCAAATTCTGCGCCATTGACGGCGTTCACGGTCAGGCTGGTGCCATCGACGGTGATCGAGCCTTTGTGGGCGATGTACTTGGCCAGCGCTTTGGGCGCGCGAATGCGGAACTCCACGGCGCGCGCATTTTCGCTGCGCGAGATCACTTCGCCGACGCCGTCGACGTGGCCGCTGACCAGGTGACCGCCCAGGCGGGTGGTGGGGGTCAGGGCTTTTTCCAGGTTGACCGGGCTGCCGGCCTTGAGGTCGCTCATCGCGGTGCAGTCCAGGGTTTCCCGGCTCACATCGGCGGCAAAACCGTTGCCTGCCAACTCGACGACGGTCAGGCACACGCCGCTGACGGCGATGCTGTCACCGAGCTTGACGTCGCCGAGGTCCAGCTTGCCGGTTTCAACCAGCAGGCGCACGTCGCCACCTTTTGGGGTCATGGCGCGGATGCTGCCGATGGATTCGATGATGCCGGTGAACATGGGCTTCTCCTGGAGAACGGTACGGGCGCTTGAGCGCCCGGTCAGAATTATACGCTCGCTGCTGGCACAGGGATGGCAGTGACTCGCCAGTCATCGCCTACAGCACGCATGTCAGTGATCTTGAGTTGGGGGGCATCGGCCAGTTTCTCAAGCGGCCAGTCCAGCAAAGGCCGGGCGGCGGAGCCGAGGAACTTGCCGGCGACGAATATCACGTATTCGTCGACCAGCCCTTGCTGGGCAAATGCCCCCGCCAGGCTTGGACCGGCCTCCACCAATACCTCGTTAACGCCACGGGCGGCCAGCGCCACCAGCGCCGAACGCAGGTCGACCTGGCCTTCCACACCCGGCACCACCAGGCATTCAGGGCCGCGCGGGAACTGGTTTTCCGGCGTGACGCAGGTGATGACCAGCGCCGGGCCGGCCTTGAAAAACGGGGCGTTGAGCGGCACCCGCAGGCGGCCGTCGATCAGCACCCGCAACGGCGGGCGCGACATGGCCAGGGCTGTGGTGGCTTCATCCAGGCCCAATTCGGCGGCGCGGACGGTCAGGCGCGCGCCATCGGCCAGGACCGTGTCGGCGCCGGTCAATACCACGCTGGCCTCGGCGCGCAGGCGCTGCACGGCGGCACGGGCGGCGGGGCCGGTGATCCACTGGCTTTCGCCGCTGGCCATCGCGGTGCGCCCGTCCAGGCTCATCGCCAGCTTGACCCGCACAAACGGCAGGCCCTGTTCCATGCGTTTGAGGAAACCCGGGTTCAATGCCCGCGCTTCACTTTCCAGCACGCCACTGCGCACCTCGATACCGGCCTGGGCCAAGCGCTGCATACCGCGCCCCGCCACTTCCGGGTTCGGGTCCTGCATGCCGGCCACGACGCGCGCCACGCCGGCACTCACCAGCGCATCGGCGCAGGGCGGTGTATGACCGTGATGGCTGCAGGGCTCGAGCGTCACGTACACCGTGGCGCCACGGGCCTTGTCACCGGCGGCGCGTAGCGCGTTGGGCTCGGCATGGGGTTCGCCGGTGCGTTCGTGCCAGCCTTCGCCGACAACCTGGCCGTCACGCACAATCACGCAGCCGACACGCGGGTTGGGGTGGGTGGTGTACACGCCCTTGCGCGCCAATTCGAGGGCGCGGGCCATGTAATGGGCATCGAGGACGGCCTGTTCAGCAGACGGTGGGGTCATTTTTTTACCGGCTCACGGGCCAGGCGGTCGATCTCTTCGCGGAACTCGTTGAGGTCCTGGAAGCGTCGATACACCGAAGCGAAACGGATATAGGCGACTTCGTCGAGCTTTTGCAGCTCGCCCATCACCAGTTCTCCAACCACCAGGCTCTTGACCTCGCGCTCGCCGGTCGCCCGCAGCTTGTGCTTGATATGCGCCAGCGCCGCTTCCAGGCGCTCGACACTCACCGGGCGTTTTTCCAGGGCGCGCTGCATACCGGCGCGCAGTTTTTCTTCGTCGAAGGGCTGGCGGCTGCCGTCGGACTTGATCAGACGCGGCAATACCAGTTCGGCGGTTTCGAAGGTGGTGAAACGTTCACCGCAGCCAGAGGCCAGGCATTCGCGCCGGCGACGCACTTGATCGCCCTCGGCGACCAGACGCGAGTCAATGACCTTGGTGTCGTTGGCACCGCAGAAGGGACAGTGCATGGTGGCAGGCAACAAAAAAAGGGAGGGCCATGGTAGCGCATCCCCGTGGCAAGACAAGCCATAGCCTTTGCGGTATACAGGCGGGCTATTATGTTTCTAATCTTTCACGTCACGGATTTTGCCCTTTCTGGAGCCGTACATGCAGTTACGACCCTTTGTTTTACTCGCGTTGTTCAGTGTCCTGGTCGCCTGCAGCAGCGAAGCCCCCAAGCCGTCAACGCCTCAACCGCTGCCTGCGCAAGAGAAAAAAGTGCCCGGTATCGAAGACCTCGGCCCTCTGCCCGCCTACCAGCGTGAAATCAACGGCAGCCTGACCAATGTGCCCGCCGGTGCCGAAGTCGAGATGGCCTTGCTGGTGATCGACGACCGTTCGCGCCCTCAACAACTGCTCGCCAGCAGCGTGCTCACCGGTAACGGCAAGCCCCTGGCCTTCCGCCTGCGCTTCAACCCGGACGCCTTCCCGGCCGGCGCGCGCGTTGAAGTGCGTGGCCGCGCGAGCCAGTCTGGCCAGTTGATCCTGCACCTGCCCGCCGTGCGCATCACCCAGGCGATCACCCAGACCACCGGCCCCCTGGAGCTTGTCAAAGCCCCATGACGCCACCGTTGGACTTGCAGCGCGCCCTGAGCGAACTGATCGGCGACGCGCACTTGGTGCCCAGCCCGCTGCCGGGCACTGAGCTGTCTTTGTGGCTGCTGGATGCGGACAACATGGACCGTGCGTTCAGCCAGGAAGAAACCCGGCGCATCCTGCATGAACCGCCCTACTGGAGCTTTTGCTGGGCCAGCGGCCTGGCGCTGGCGCGTTACCTGGCGGCCAACCCCGAATGGGTCGCCGGCAAGCGCGTGCTGGACTTTGGCACCGGCTCCGGTGTTGCCGCGATTGCCGCGGTTAAAGCCGGCGCGCTGGAAGTGGTGGCCTGCGATCTGGACCCGTTGGCTCTGGCGGCGTGCCGCGCGAATGCCGAACTCAATAACGTGGCGCTGGCGTATTCGGCGGACTTCTTTGGCGAAGCCGACCGCTTCGACCTGATCCTGGTGGCCGATGTGCTGTACGACCGCGCCAACCTGCCACTGCTGGACCAGTTCCTCAGCCGAGGCCGTGAAGCACTGGTAGCCGACTCACGGGTGCGCGACTTTCAACACCCGGCCTATCAGCGCCTGGAGATCCTGGACGCCCTGACGTTGCCGGACCTGGCCGAGCCCTGGGAGTTTCGCAAGGTGAGCCTGTACCATTCGCGGCGCCAGCCCTTATAGTTGCCCCATTCCCGCTTTATTCGAGACGCCCCATGAGTGAGCCCACGCCGTATATCTTCGACGTCACCACCGCCAATTTCGACCAGGCCGTGATCCAGAACTCTTTCGAAAAGCCCGTCCTGGTGGATTTCTGGGCCGAGTGGTGCGCGCCGTGCAAGGCGTTGATGCCGATGCTCGCGCAGATTGCCGAGAGTTATCAGGGCGAGTTGCTGTTGGCCAAGGTCGATTGCGAGGCCGAGCAGGACATCGTTGCGCGTTTTGGCATCCAAAGCCTGCCGACCGTGGTGCTGTTCAAGGATGGCCAGCCGGTGGACGGGTTCGCCGGGGCACAGCCGGAGTCGGCGGTGCGTGCGCTGCTCGCGCCACATGTGCAAATGCCGGCACCGAAAGCGGCTGATCCCTTGGTGCAGGCTCAGGCGTTGTTCGCCGAAGGCCGCATCAGTGACGCCGAAGCCCTGTTGGTTACGCTGCTGGGCGAGGACAACACCAACGCCGCCGCGCTGATTCTGTACGCGCGTTGCCTGGCTGAACGCGGTGAGCTGGGTGAAGCCCAGGCCGTGCTCGATGCGGTGAAGAGCGATGAGCATAAAGCCGCGCTCGCCGGGGCCAAGGCGCAGATCACCTTTCTGCGCCAGGCCGCCGACCTGCCGGACGCCGCCGAGCTGAAAAGCCGCCTGGCGCAAAACCCGCAGGATGATGAGGCTGCCTACCAACTGGCCATTCAACAACTGGCGCGCCAGCAGTACGACGCAGCACTGGAAGGCCTGCTCAAGTTGTTTATCCGCAACCGCAGCTACAGCGAAGGCTTGCCGCACAAGACCTTGCTGCAGGTATTCGAGCTGCTGGGCAACGATCACCCGTTGGTCACCGTGTACCGCCGCAAGTTGTTTGCCGCGCTGTACTAATCGCTGATCCAGCTGTACAGCGGCGTATCCCCGCCGCTGGCCACGTTGACCTTGGGGCTATGGCGCAAGCGCACCAACAGGCGCTTGGCCGCCGAGGCGTCGCCCGCCAAACCTTCCAGTTGATCGAGCAGTTCCAGTCCGCTGAGCTGCCCGGCATTGCGCAACAGGTCCTGGGCGCTCTGCCACAGGTCATCACGCTGCTTGACCGGGGCAACCGCCGCGGCAGGCGCGTCCGCCATGGGCGCGGGCTGTAGCTGCGAGCCCAGCCGGGCCCAATCGCCGTCATCCAGCTCCAGCGTCAAGTCCACCGGCAGGTCGCCGATGGTTCCACGAATTCGCAACATCGTCCTTACTCCTGCACTTTTTCTGACGGGCATGCTCCCATGCGGCTTGCGCAACGCCAAGCGGACGGTCAAACTCTGCGCACTATTGTTATAAGATCACATAACATAACTTTCATGTTCCGGAGCCTTCCCATGCGTCGTCTGTTGCTCGCCTTGCCGTTTGCCCTGCTGCCACTGGCCATTGCCCATGCGGCGGACGAACATGACCACGATCATGACCATGAGCACGGCAGCCTCGGTGCCCACGAACACGGGGTCGGCCGTCTCAACGCGGTGCTCGACGGCCAGGCCCTGGAGCTTGAGCTGGACAGCCCGGCGATGAATCTGGTGGGCTTCGAACACGCGGCCACCAGCGCTGCCGACAAGGCCAAGGTCGCTGCCACGCGCAAACTGCTGGAGAACCCTGCGGCGCTGTTCAATCTGCCCAAGGCTGCCGGCTGCGTGGTCAGCACCCAGGAACTCAACAGCCCGTTGTTCGGTGACAAACCCGAAGCCGATCACGACGAAGATGATGATCACGACCACGACGCCAAAGACGGCGCCCACGAGCATCATCACGATCACAGCGAAATCCACGCCCACTACCAATTCACCTGCGCCACGCCGACAGCCCTGAGCAACCTGGACCTGAGCCAAGTGTTCAAGACCTTCCCCGCCACCCAGAAAATTCAGGTACAACTGATCGGCCCAAGCGGCCAGCAAGGCGTTGACGCGACGGCCACCGCAGCCACCCTGAAGTTCTGAGTACCCATGACCCACGCATTGATCGAACTGGCTGACCTGGGCTTTAACTGGCCCGGTCACCCCCAGTTGCTGGACATCCCCGCGTTCCGCCTGGAAGCGGGGCAAACCCTGTTTCTGAAGGGCCCCAGCGGCAGCGGCAAGACCACGCTGCTGGGGCTGCTTGGCGGTGTGCAGAAGCCGAGCCGGGGCAGCATTCGCCTGCTCGGGCAGGAGCTGACCGAACTCTCGGCCGGCGCCCGCGACCGCTTTCGCGTCGACCACACCGGCTATATTTTCCAGCAGTTCAACCTGCTGCCCTTTCTGTCGGTGCGCGAAAACGTCGAGTTGCCTTGCCACTTTTCCAAACTGCGTGCACAACGTGCCAGGCAGCGTCACGGCAGTGTCCACCAGGCCGCCGCAGCCTTGCTCGCACACCTGGGGTTAAAAGACACAGGCCTGCTGGAACGCCGCGCCGACTCGCTGTCCATCGGCCAGCAACAGCGCGTGGCCGCTGCCCGTGCGTTGATTGGCCAACCGGAACTGGTGATCGCCGACGAACCCACCTCGGCCCTGGACTACGACGCCCGCGAAGCCTTCCTTCAGCTGCTGTTCGCTGAATGCCGCGACGCCGGCGCCAGCCTGTTGTTTGTCAGCCACGACCAGAGCCTCGCGCCGCTGTTCGACCGCAACCTGTCGCTGGCCGAACTCAATCGCGCCGCAACGCCCGCAGAGGTTTGAGATGTATTTGTTTCGTCTAGCCATGGCCAGCCTGGCTAACCGCCGCTTTACCGCGATCCTCACCGCGTTCGCCATCGCCCTGTCGGTGTGCCTGCTGCTGGCGGTGGAACGGGTGCGCGTCGAAGCGCGCAACAGTTTTGCCAGCACCATCAGCGGCACCGACCTGATCGTCGGCGCGCGTTCCGGTTCGGTGAACCTGCTGCTTTACTCGGTGTTTCGTATCGGCAACGCCACCAACAACATCCGCTGGGACAGCTACGAGCACTTCGCCGCCAACCCCCAGGTGAAATGGGCGATCCCGATTTCCCTCGGTGATTCCCATCGCGGCTACCGGGTGATGGGCACCAACGAATCGTACTTCGAGCACTACCAGTACGGGCGCAAGCAGCACCTGGAACTGGCCAGCGGCCGCGCGTTCGCCACCGACCCGTTCGAAGTGGTGCTCGGCGCCGAAGTGGCCGACGCCCTGCATTACAAGCTCGGCGACAAACTGGTACTGGCCCACGGCGTGGCGGTCGTCAGCCTGGTCAAGCACGATGACAAACCGTTCACCGTGGTCGGCATTCTCAAGCGCACCGGCACACCGGTGGACCGCACCCTGCATATCAGCCTCGGCGGTATGGAGGCGATTCATATCGACTGGCACAACGGCGTGCCGGCTCAGGGCAAAGGTCGGATCAGCGCCGACCAGGCGCGCAACATGGACCTGACCCCGCAGGCCATCACCGCCTTTATGCTCGGCCTGAACAACAAGATTTCCACCTTTGCCCTGCAGCGCGAGATCAATGAGTTTCGGGGCGAGCCGATGCTGGCGATCCTGCCCGGCGTGGCGCTGCAAGAGCTGTGGAGCATGATGGGCACTGCCGAAAAAGCGCTGTTCGTGATCTCACTGTTCGTGGTGCTGACCGGCCTGATCGGCATGCTCACGGCGATCCTTACCAGCCTCAACGAACGCCGCCGTGAAATGGCAATCCTGCGTTCGGTGGGTGCGCGCCCCTGGCACATCGCAACACTGTTGATCTTCGAAGCCTTCGTCCTCGCCGTGTCCGGCGTGATCGCGGGCGTGGGTTTGCTGTATGTGTGCATCGCCGCGTCGCGCGGGTACTTGCAGGCCAATTACGGCCTGGACCTGCCGATGTCCTGGCCGAGCGAATATGAATGGACGTTGCTCGCCGGTATCCTGGGCGCTGCGCTGTTGATGGGCGCCGTGCCCGCGTGGCGTGCTTATCGACAATCGTTGGCCGATGGCCTGTCCATACGTTTATGAGGAAGGCTTCGATGCGTCGTGCCCTGTTTGCGCTGTTGCTGTTGGTGGCCCTGCCTGTGTGGGCCGCCGCGCAGCCTAAAGAGTTGACCTGGTCGGAGCTGATCCCGCCGGATGCGCCACCGGAAGTGCCCGACATGCGGCCGCTGCACGATATGTCGAAGATGGCCGATGCCTTGTCCGTCGAAGCGGCGCCCGCGGCCAAGCAATCGTTGCCGAATGCGCCCGTCGTGCAGCAGCTCGATGGCCGGCACATCCGCCTGCCGGGCTACATCGTGCCGCTGGAAGTCAGCGAAGAAGGCCGCACCACTGAGTTTTTGCTGGTGCCGTATTTCGGCGCATGCATCCACGTGCCGCCACCGCCGTCGAACCAGATCGTGCATGTAAAAAGCGAGGTCGGGGTGAAGCTCGACGAGCTCTACCAGCCGTATTGGATCGAAGGGGCGATGCAGGTCAAACCGTCCACCAGCGAATTGGCCGACGCCGGTTACCAGATGGAGGCCGAGAAGATTTACATGTACGAACTGCCGGAATAACGCTGATTGCCCTTTCATTGAGCTGAGTCAACGGACAGAACGGAACGATCTTTACCATTGGACGTACAACTTTTAAACGTCCTCTGGAGCTCCCATGAACAAGTCCCTGCTCGGCGCGTCCCTCTTCGCGCTCGCCCTCGTCGCCCCCGTTGCCCACGCTCACGAAGCGGGTGACATTCTGATTCGCGCCGGTGCAATCACCGTGAACCCGAAGGCCGACAGCAGCACCGTCAAAGTTGACCAGGGCCCACTGGCCGGCGCCAACCTGGGCGGCAAGGCGACCATGAGCAGCGACACCCAGTTGGGTTTGAACTTCGCTTACATGCTGACCAACCACGTCGGTATCGAACTGCTGGCGGCCACGCCGTTTGAGCATGATGTGAAGATCAAAGGCACCGCCCTCGGCGCCGCCAATGGCAAGCTCGGCACGCTGAAACACCTGCCGCCAACCTTGAGCGTCGTGTACTACCCACTGGACAACAAGTCCGCGTTCCAACCGTACGTAGGCGCCGGTATCAACTACACCTGGATCTACGACGAACACGTCGGCAGCCGCGCCTCCGAAGCCGGTTTCAGCAACTTCAAGGCCGAGAACTCGTGGGGCTGGGCCGCGCAGATCGGCGCTGACTACATGATCAACGACAAGTGGATGATCAACGCCCAGGCGCGTTACATCGACATCAGCACCAAAGCCACCGTCGAAAACAACGCCGTGGCCCCCGGTACCCGCGCCAAGGTGAATGTGGACGTGGACCCAATGGTTTACATGGTGGGCATTGGCTACAAGTTCTAAGCAACACGGCCTGAACAATGTGGGAGGGGGCTTGCCCTCGATGGCGGTGGATCAATCAATGATTCTGTTGATTGACACCCTGCTATCGGGGGCAAGCCCCCTCCTGCATTGGTGTTGCGTTGGGTTCAGCTGCGCCGGTAGAACCGATCCAATAGCGCCGGCAAGCCCGCCCGCCAAGCCCGTGGCTTGATGCCGAAGGTGTGCAGAATTTTCTTGCAGGCCAGCACCGCGTGCTGCGGTTCGTCCGCCGCATCCGGGCGTGCCGCGTGGGCCTGGGCGGTGGGGGACTCGACGGCCAACGGATGATAGTTGCGCGCTTCGGTGAGGATCGCCTGGCCCAGCGCCAACGGCGTGGTCGCCTCGTGGCCAGCGTAGTGGTAAGTGCCCCACAAGGGCGCTGCGCAATCGAGTTGTTTGAGCACCGAGATGATCACCCGTGCCGCGTCGTCCACCGGCGTCGGGTTACCGCGGCGGTCGTCCGCCATCAGCAACTCATCCGGCTGCTCGGCCCGGGCCAGGAAGCGCCCCAGGGTCCCATCGACGCTGTCATCCAACAACCAACCGAAGCGCAGCAGCACATGCTGCGGGCAGGTGGCGCGCACGCTCTGCTCGATGCGCCACAACGCCTGGCCGCGCAGGCCCAGGGGCACCGGCTCGTCTTTTTCGCTGTAGGCGGTGGCGCGGGAGCCATCGAACACGCGGTAGCTGGACGGTTGCAGCAAGGTAATGGTGTGGTGCTGGCACAGTTCGGCCAGGCGTTCGATCGCGAACTCTTGGGCGGCCAGGCGGGTCTCGCTGACCGCTTCGGCCTGGAACCAGTCGAAATAGTAGGCGAGGTTGATCAAGGCATCGGGACGGGTGTCGTCGAGCAATTGGGTGAGACTTGCGGCATCCCAGCCGTCTTGGGGCGGTTTGGGGGCGAGGAAACCGATGTCTTCCTCTGCACCGAGACGAATCAGCGCCTGCCCGAGGGCATTCCCGCCGCCCAGTAACATAAGGCGCATTCGCATAGATTGAGCAGGCCCGGTCTGTTTGGAACGATGGTTATTATCGACAGGCGTGTGCGCCGTGCCGCAGGTAATTGCCAGAATCGTTGCATTTTGCGGGTTTGTAGCGCAACCGTCACGGACAAACTGCGGGCTTGCAACTTGTGGGAGCCGGTGGCATCAATCACTGCATGAGCCTTTCTGAATCGACCGAGACGGTGCTGGACGACTTTCACCCCGCCGTCAGCGCCTGGTTTCGCAGCACGTTCCCTTCGGTGACCCACGCCCAGGCGCAGGCGTGGCCGTTGATCCGCCAGCGCCGCTCGACCCTGATCGCCGCGCCCACCGGGTCGGGCAAGACACTCACCGCCTTCCTCGCGGTGCTCGATGAGTTGGTACACCAAGGCCTGGCCAGCGGCGGGTACCTGCCGGACGAGACGCTGGTGGTCTACGTGTCGCCGCTCAAGGCGTTGTCCAACGATATCCAGATCAACCTGCAAACCCCGTTGGCCGGGATCGGCCAGCAATTGCAGGCGCAGCATCTGCCCGCCGTGGAGATCCGCACCGCGGTGCGCACCGGCGACACCCCGCAAAAAGACCGCGCTCAGATGCGCAAACGCGCGCCGCATATCCTGGTGACCACCCCGGAGTCGCTGTATGTGCTGCTGGGTTCCGAGTCCGGTCGACACATGCTCGCCAGCACGCGCACGGTGATTGTCGATGAAATCCACGCCGTCGCCGCCAGCAAACGCGGCAGCCACCTGGCCCTGAGCCTGGAGCGCCTGCAAGGGCTGTGCGCCGAACCGCTGACACGCATCGGGCTGTCGGCCACGCAAAAGCCCATCGCCGCGGTCTCGCGGTTTCTGGTCGGCACCGAGCGCGAATGCGCCATCGTCGACATCGGCCACGCCCGCCCCCGCGACCTGGCGATCGAAGTGCCGCCCGTGCCGCTCTCGGCGGTGATGGCTAACGATGTGTGGGAGCTGGTCTACGAGCGTCTCGCGACATTGGCCCGCGAACACCGCACCACGCTGATATTCGTCAACACCCGACGCCTGGCCGAACGCCTGGCGCGGCATTTGAGCGAGCGCCTGGGCAAAACCGCCGTGGCCGCCCACCACGGCAGCCTGGCCAAAGAGCTGCGCCTGGACGCCGAACAACGCCTCAAGGCCGGCGAGTTGCAAGTGCTGATCGCCACGGCGTCGCTTGAGTTGGGGATCGATATCGGCGACGTCGACCTGGTGTGTCAGATCGGCTCGCCGGGTTCCATCAACGGTTTTCTGCAACGGGTCGGGCGCTCCGGGCACCAGGTCGGCGGCACACCCAAGGGCCGCCTGTTCGCCACCACCCTCGACGACTTGATCGAGTGCGCCGCGCTGCTCGACTGCGTGCGCCGGGGCGAACTCGACACCTTGCACATTCCCGTCGCGCCATTGGACGTGCTGGCACAACAGATCATTGCCGAAGTCAGCGCCCAGGAGTGGTCGGAACAGGCCCTGCTCGCATTGATCCGCCGCGCCGCGCCCTATGCCGGGCTGGATGAACGCCATTACCAGGCGCTGTTGCAGATGCTCAGCGAAGGCTATAACGGACGCCAGGGCATCCGCAGCGCCTACCTGCACCGCGACGCCCTCACCCGCACCTTGCGCGGCCGGCGCGGCGCCCGGCTGACGGCCGTGACCAGTGGCGGCACCATCCCCGACAACGCCGACTACGGCGTACTGCTCGAGCCTCAGGGTCTCAACATCGGCAGCGTCAACGAAGACTTCGCAGTGGAAAGCATCGCCGGGGATGTCTTCCAGCTCGGCAATACCTCCTACCGCATCCTGCGGGTGGAGGCCGGCAAAGTGCGGGTCGAAGATGCCCACGGCCAGCCGCCGACCATTCCGTTCTGGCTGGGCGAGGCGCCGGGCCGCAGCCAAGCGTTGTCGATGGCCGTGGCGCGCCTGCTGGGCCACATGGATGCGCTGCTGAGCGCAACGCCGGGCGACCTGCAGCCCGCGCAAGACTGGCTCACCGACGACCTCGGCCTGGACCGCGCCAGCGCCGAGCAAATCCTCGACTACCTGGCCCGCACCCGCCTGGCCCTGGGCGCCTTGCCCTCCCAGGACACGTTGATCATGGAGCGCTTTTTCGACGCGTCCGGCGGTACGCAGTTGATTATCCACACGCCGTTTGGCAGCCGCCTCAACCGCGCCTGGGGCCTGGCCCTGCGCAAGCGTTTTTGCCGCACCTTCAACTTCGAATTGCAGGCGGCGGCCAGTGAGAATGCGATCGTGCTGTCGCTGTCCACCAGCCACAGCTTTGCGCTGGACGAAGTGTGGCGCTATCTGCACAGCAACAGCGCCGAGCACCTGCTGATCCAGGCCGTGCTCGATGCGCCGCTGTTCGGCGTGCGCTGGCGCTGGAATGCCGGGGTGGCCCTGGCGTTGCCGCGCTATACCGGAGGGCGCAAAGTGGCGCCGCAGATTCAGCGGATGAAAAGCGAAGACCTGATCGCCAGTGTGTTTCCCGACCAGATCGCCTGCCTGGAAAACCTCGCCGGCGAGCGCGAAGTGCCGGAACACCCGCTGGTGGAGCAGACCCTCGACGATTGCCTGCACGAAGCCATGGACAGCCACGCCTGGCTGGCTCTGCTGCGGCGCATGGAGCGTGGCGAGGTGCGCCTGATCAGCCGCGATCTGCCCGCCCCTTCGCCCATGGCCGCCGAGATTCTCAGTGCGCGGCCCTACACCTTCCTCGACGACGCACCGCTGGAAGAGCGCCGCACCCAAGCCGTGCTCAACTGGCGCTGGAGCGACCCGCACAGCACCGACGACCTTGGCGCACTGGATGCCGAGGCCATCGCCGGCGTGCGCGAAGAAGCCTGGCCCGCGCCCCATGGCCCGGATGAGATGCACGAGGCATTGATGAGCCTGGCGTGCATCGCCGACCAGGAGGCCACACCGCAATGGGACGCCTGGCTGCAGGCCCTGGCCAAGAGCGGGCGCGCGCATCGCTTGCACAACGGCCTGTGGGTGGCGGTTGAACGCTTGAGTTGTGTGCAGGCGATTTATCCCAACGACCTGCCGCTGCTACCGGGTTTCGATGAGTCGTGGACCTATGATGCGGCGCTGCTGGAACTGGTGCGCGCACGCCTGAGTGGTTTCGGCCCGCTGAGCCTGATCGAGATCGCCGCGCCCCTGGGGTTGCCGGTGGCCGATATCACGCAGGCACTGGCCCGGCTGGAGCAGGAAGGTTATGTGCTGCGCGGCCGCTTCTGCCCGGATGCCACGCAGGAGCAATGGTGCGAACGCCACCTGCTGGCGCGCATTCATCGCTACACGGTCAAGCGCCTGCGGCGCGAAATCGAACCGGTAGCGTTGCAGGACTTCATGCGTTTTCTGTTCGACTGGCAGCACCTGTCCGAGGCCACCCGTGGCCAGGGCAGCGCGGTGTTGCCGCAGATCGTCGCGCAGCTCGAAGGCTACGCCGCCGCCACGTCGGCCTGGGACAGCGACTTGCTCAGTGCACGGGTCAAGGATTTCACCGGCACCTGGCTCGATGACCTGTGCCGCAGCGGCAAACTGGTATGGATACGCCTGAGCCACAAGGGCGGCGCCATGGCATTGCGCAGTACGCCGGTGGTGTTGCTGCCACGCAGTCAGGTGGCGTTGTGGAGCGGGCTGACCGAACTCACCGACAGCACCACCCTGTCGCCCAAGGCCCAGAAGGTCCACCTGGCCCTGCGCGAACACGGCGCGCTGTTTTTCGATGAACTGGTGCACGAGGCGCACCTGCTGCGCAGCGAACTGGAGAGCGCCCTGCAAGAATTGGTCGGTGCGGGCCTGGTGAATGCCGACAGCTTCGCCGGGCTGCGCGCCCTGACCACGCCGGCCAGCAAACGCCAGGCGCGCAGCAGTCGGCGCGGACGCGGCGCGTTTATCGGCGGCATGGACGATGCCGGGCGCTGGGCCTTGGTGCGACGCTCACCCACCGCTGCCGGCCCGCACTCGGCCGAGACGCTGGAACATATCGCCATGACCTTGCTGCGTCGTTATGGCGTGGTGTTCTGGCGGCTGCTGGAGCGTGAGGCGGACTGGTTGCCGAGCTGGCGCGAATTGCTGCGCACGTTCCATCGGCTGGAGGCACGCGGCGACATTCGCGGCGGACGCTTTGTCAGCGGCCTGGCGGGGGAGCAGTTTGCATTGCCGGAGGCGATCCCGCTGCTGCGCGAAGTGCGCCGCAGGCCCCATGACGGCAGCTTGATTGCGGTCTGCGGCGCAGACCCGTTGAACCTGGTGGGCACCTTGCTGCCGGGCACCAAGGTGCCAGCGGTGAGTGGCAATCGGATTGTGTACCGGGACGGGGTGCCGGCGGCGGTGACGGTGGCCGGCAAGCAGCAGATGTTGCTGGACGTGGACCCGTTGGCGGTGCAGGAAAAGTTGATCAGGCACTGAAACCTGAGCGAGCTTGCCCTGCGCCGGGGTGCGCAACAGCTCCAACAAGATCACCGCCGCCTGTCGGGACGAACCCAGGTAAAGCTGTCAGGACTGCCCGGTGGATGCCCCCGGAGCAGGCACCGCCTCCCCCCCTTCGTCCACCTGCAACGCACGCTTGGGCAACAGAACCTGCTGTGGATAAGTTTGCGCGAAGTGCACCTCTGCGCAGTTATCCACAAGCTTTTTCAAGCGCTGGTTAAACGCGCGGCTGACGGCATATTGCCCGCCCGACACGGTACGGAACTGCGCGGTCAGCACCACGCCGTTTAGGTCCATCCTGTCGACGCCGAACACCTCCAACGGACCTTGCAGGTTGTACTTGAGGAATACGTCGTCGCGAATCGACTGCCCGGCTTCGCGGATCAGCTCCACGGCCTTGTCCACGTCGGTGTCGTAGGTGAACTGCACCGAGAAGAACGCATAGGCGAATTGCCGCGACTGATTGGTGACAGCCTTGATCTGCCCGAACGGCACCGAGTGCACAAAGCCCTTGCCGTCGCGCAGGCGCAGGGTGCGGATGGTCAGGCCTTCGACGGTGCCGGCGTGGCCCGAGTCGAGCACCACCCAATCGCCGATCGACAGGGTGTCTTCGATGATGATGAACAGCCCGGTGATCACATCCTGCACCAGTTGCTGGGAGCCGAAACCAATGGCCAGCCCGACCACCCCGGCGCCCGCCAGCAGCGGCGCGACGTTGATGCCCAGGTTGGCCATGGTGGTGATCGCGCAGATCACCACCAGGATGATCTTCACCGCATTGCGCAGCAACGGCAGGATGGTTTTGACCCGCGTGCTCGGCTGGCGGCTGGAGCGTTTGTTGACCGGTGGTTTGAGCGCCTCCTGGATCGCGGTGTCGAGCACCACCCAGAACAGCCAGGTCATCAGCAGGATCAGGCCGATGCTGCTGAGCGAGTTGCTGATGGCACGGCCTATGGAGTTGCGTTCGGCAAACTCAAACAACGACACGCCCCAGATCCGCCCCAGCACCTCGATAAACGCCACCGCCATGACGATGCGCAGCACCGCGTGCAGCAAGCTGAGGAAGCGCTCTTTATAGGCACTGCTGCGCTGGATCGCCACCTGGCTGCGGGACTTGAACAGGTGCTGCAGCACCGTACTGAGAAACACCGTACCGATCAGCAAAATCGTGGTGAACAGCGCACAGCGCAAGACCTTTTGATTATCGTCACCGGCGCCGATCAGGTTGATCGCCGAGACCAGCACCATCAACAAAATCGGCCAGTACCAGAGCCCCGAGAAAATCCGCAGCGACTGTTGCAACGCCGGGTGCTTGAGGCGTTGGGCCAACGACCGATTACGGATCAGATGCGCCACGGGACGGCGCAGCCGCACCACCAGCACACCGAAAATCAGCGTGGCGAACAACGCGGTAAACACCGCGATGCCGCTGGTGATATTGCCGCCGAACTGACGGGCGATCTGCGGGCTGGTCAGGGCGTCGCTGAGCGCGGCGAGAAAGCCGATCAGGAACAGCGGTTTGGGACAGTAGTCACGAATAATCCGTACGGCCGTTCGCTTGTGGCCGACGTTGAACATCACGATCACGCACAGCAGCAGCGAGGTGGAAAATATGCCGCTGCTGGTGGCGTAGGCAAAACACAGCGCCAGCGCGCGGCCGACGGAGGTGTCCAGAAAGTGGCTGACGTACAGGGTCAACGGCAGGCAGACGATCGCCGCAATCGTATAGGGCAGCCCGTAGCCCAGCACCGCCAGCAAGCGCCCGCGCCGCTCGAAAAATATGCGCCGGCTCAGCCGTCCCACGATGAAGCGCCCCAGCAGCGTCAACAGCGTAAAGGCGCCGATCCACACCCCGGACAGCAACAGGAAATCCCCGGCCACGCTCCACGGCGAGCGCGCGGCGGTCTGGTCCACCAGGCGTCCGACTTCATTCGCGGCCCGGTCGGCACGCAGGCGCCATTCATCGATGACGTTCTGGTTCAGATCGAGTTTCTGTTGCACGTCATCGATGCTGGAACTGATGGCCCCGAGCAGGCCCCCCTCTACCAGCAATTCCGGCTTGGCCGGTGCCTCGGGTTCGGGCGCGGTCGCCGCGGCCTGCAACGCGCCGCTGGAGCAAAACAGCAGTGCGCCAAGCAGTAATGCAGTCTTGAGATTCAGCAAAACACCGGCCTCGTTCAGAAGGGTCTGTAAGGAACTGACGGGTTTGCGCCACGATCGTTCCCGGGTGCCGTCTGTAGGCGCAGCGAAACTTTCACGCAAATCTCGCAGTCATCCCTCAACGACCCTATTCCCATGGGAGCAATCATGGCGGCGATTCACATCGGCATTTCCGGCTGGCGCTATAAGCCCTGGCGCGGGGACTTCTACCCCGAGGGGCTGACTCAAAAACGCGAGTTACAGTTTGCCTCACGTGCCGTCAACAGCATCGAAATCAACGGTTCGTTCTATGCACTGCAAACGCCAGCGCGCTATGCCGAGTGGTATGCCGATACGCCTGAGGACTTCATGTTCAGCGTCAAGGCGCCGCGTTACATCACGCATACCCTGCGCTTGAACGACGTGCACGGGGCGCTGGCGAATTTCTTCGCCTCCGGCGTCTTGGAATTGAAAGACAAGCTCGGGCCGTTCCTGTGGCAGTTCCCGCCCAGCTTCAAGTTCGATCCGCTGCTGTTTGAGGCTTTCCTCAAGCAGTTGCCAGCCGACACGCGACAGGCCGCCGCCCTCGCCCGTCAGCACGAGCCACGCCTGAACGGCAAAGCGAGCCTTAAGCCCCACGGCACACGCCCGGTGCGCCACGCGGTGGAGATTCGCCACACGAGTTTTGCCGTCCCGGAGTTTGTGCAACTGCTGGACAAATACGGCGTGGCCCTCGTGGTCGCAGACACGGCCGGCAAGTGGCCGTATCTCGAAGATGTGACTGCCGACTTCGTGTACCTGCGCCTGCACGGCGACAAGCAGTTATACGCCAGCGGCTATACCGACGAAGCCCTCCAGCGCTGGGGGGATCGCATTGACTGCTGGCGCCACGGCAAACAGCCGGCGGATGCGCACCTGGCCGCCCCGCAGCACAAGCCCCGCGCACGCAAAAGTCGCGATGTGTTGTGTTTTTTCGACAACGACATCAAGGTCCGGGCCCCCTTCGATGCGCGCCACTTGCTAGAGCGTTTCGACCTGGACAAGCACCTCGCCACGGCGCCAGGAAAACTGCCTGAGCCGGGAGTCCTGCCATGACGCACCCTGAACTGATCCCCGTGACACCAAGCGCCGCCATCACGCATTTCACGGTGCTGACGGTGAATATCCACAAGGGTTTCACCGCCCTGAATCGTCGCTTCATCCTGCCTGAATTGCGTGAAGCGGTACGCAGCGTGGGCGCCGACATCGTGTTTTTGCAGGAAATCCACGGCACCCACGAACGCCATCCGCAGCGCTACAGCGATTGGCCGAACATGCCGCAGTACGAGTTCCTCGCCGACAGCATCTGGCCGCAGTTCGCGTACGGGCGTAACGCGGTCTACCCGCATGGCGACCACGGCAATGCGCTGTTGTCCAAGTTCCAGATTGTGAGTTACGACAACCTTGATATTTCCCAGAGCGGCCATGAAAACCGAGGGCTGCTGCACTGCGTGCTGCGCCTGCCGGGCACCGGCCAAGAAGTGCACGCGATCTGCATGCACCTGGGGCTGCGCGAGGTGCATCGCCAGCAGCAATTGCGCCTGCTGGAACAGCGTATCCGTGAGATTCCCGCCGATGCGCCGCTGGTGGTTGCCGGCGATTTCAACGACTGGCGCCAGCGCGCCGACCTGAGCCAGAGCGGCCTTACGGAGGTGTTCGTGCAGGCCAACGGTAAACCTGCGCGCACCTTCCCGGCGCGCCTGCCGCTGCTGGCGCTGGACCGCATCTACGTACGCAACGTGAAGGTGCACCAGCCACGGGTGCTGAATACGCGCCCGTGGTCACATTTGTCAGACCACGTGCCGTTGTCGGTGGAGATTGAACTATGAACATCGCAGTCGAGCACATTTCCACCGACCAGCCACCGGATGACGCCAAGGCTCGCGATTTGGACTACGGCTGGCAGAGCGGCAACCAGGTCGAGTTGCTGGAAAATGGCGAGGCGTATTTCCCGAAGGTGTTCGAGGCCATGCGCCAGGCCCAGCGCGAAATCCTGCTGGAGACCTTCATTCTTTTCGAGGACAAGGTGGGACATGAGCTGCAAGGCATCCTGATCGACGCGGCGCGGCGTGGCGTGAAAGTGGTCGCGAGCCTCGACGGTTTTGGTTGCGGCGAGCTGAGTGCGTCGTTTCTCAAAGAGTTGGCGGACGCCGGCGTGATGGTGCAACTGTTCGACCCCGCGTCCAAGACCTTGGGTATCCGCACCAATTGGTTCCGCCGCCTGCATCGCAAGATCGTCGTGGTGGATGCCACCGTGGGGTTTATCGGCGGGATCAATTTTTCGGCCGATCATCTGGGGGATTTCGGCCCCGAAGCCAAACAGGATTACGCCGTGCAGGTGACGGGGCCGGCGGTGGCCGACCTGCATCATTTCGCCCTCGCACAGAGCGGGCGCCAGGTGCGCGCGCGGCGCGGTTGGCGGCGGCGCCAGCAACGGCCCTCGGCATGGCCAGCCGATAACGGCGACGGTCTGGTGCGCCTGATCTACCGCGACAACCTGCAACACCGCGACGACATTGAAGAAGCCTACATCCATGCTTTGAGCAAAGCCCGCAAACGCGCGGTGATCGCCAACGCCTACTTCTTCCCCGGCTATCGCCTGTTGCGTGAAATTCGTAACGCGGCGCGCCGGGGCGTCAAGGTGCAGTTGATCATGCAAGGTCAGCCTGATGTGCTGCTGGCCAAGCTCGCGGCACGCATGCTCTATGACTATTTGCTCAAGGACGGTGTGGTGATCCACGAATATTGCCAACGACCACTGCACGGCAAGGTGGCGTTGGTAGATGACGAATGGGCGACCGTGGGCTCCAGCAACCTGGACCCGTTGAGCCTGTCGCTGAACCTGGAAGCCAACGTGCTGATCCGCGACCGCGCGTTCAATCAGTGTTTGTACGAACGCTTGCAAGCACTCGCCGAAGAGCATTGCCAGACCATGCCGGAAAACCGCAAGCCGCGCCTGTGGCTATGGCGCTTGACCGTGGGTTTTCTGGTGTTTCATGTGATGCGTCACTTCCCAGCGCTGACCGGCTGGCTGCCGGCGCATAAACCGCGTCTGAAACCTTTTGAGAGCCACGCCCATGACGTCTGATACCGGCGGTTCGCGTTTCAAGCGCTGGAAGAAACCGTTGACCATCGTTTTTTTCCTGCTGCTGATCGTACTGTTCACCCTGCTCGCGCGGCGCATCGACTGGAGCGAGGTGTTCCAGACCCTCGGCGACTTCAAGCTGCGCACGTTGCTGATCGCCAGCGCGCTGACCCTGTGCAGCTTCCTCGTCTACGCCTGCTTCGACCTGATCGGTCGCACTTACATCGGCCAGAATCTGCGCTGGAAACAGATCCTGCCGGTGGGGGTCATCAGCTACGCGTTCAACCTCAACCTCAGCGCGTGGGTGGGCGGGATCGCGATGCGCTACCGGTTGTATTCGCGGCTGGGGGTGAGCACCAGCAACATCGCGAAAATTCTGGGGCTGAGCCTGGCCACCAATTGGTTCGGCTATATGGCGCTGGCCGGTGCGGTATTCAGCAGCGGGCTGGTGACCATGCCACCGGGCTGGAAGCTCAGCAGCGGCGCGCTGCAAGGCGTCGGTGTGTTGTTGGTGCTGGCGAGCCTGGGGTATCTGGCGGCGTGTCGGTTTTCGACGAAGCGTGCCTGGTCGGTCCGTGGCATTGAGATCAACCTGCCGTCGTTGCGCATGGCGTGCCTGCAATTGGCCCTTGGCGCGTTGAACTGGTCGCTGATGGCGGCGGTGATTTTTACCCTGCTGCCGGCCAAGCTGGATTATCCGCTGGTGCTCGGCGTGTTGCTGATCAGCGCGATTGCCGGCGTGGTGACGCATATCCCCGCCGGACTCGGGGTTCTGGAGGCCGTGTTTATCGGGTTGTTGCAGCATGAGGCATCACGCGGCAGCCTGCTGGCCGGGTTGATTGCGTATCGGGCGATTTATTTTATTTGCCCGCTGTTGATCACCCTGGTGATGTACCTGGGCGTGGAGGCCAAGGCCAAGTCGTTGCGGGTGAAGAAGACCGCCTGATGGCGCTCTAAGGGCAGTGACGAATCATCGGGACTGGATGATGCTCAAGCGCTCACCCACCACCATCTCGGTAATCCAGTCGACCAAAATGGACGTGTAGGCCTGTTGAGACACTGGGTCGCTCAACGAATGGTCCGCGCCATCGATGATGCGGTGGGTCAGGGAATGGGTCTGCTGGCACGCCGCGCGGTAGCTCATGATGGTGGCGTGGGGCACGTGGTCGTCGGTTTCCGATTCGACGATCAGCACATCCCCGGTGAATGCCGAGCACGCATGCAGTGCACGATTGGTGTCGGCCTGCACCAGCGTACTGCGGTAATCCATCAAGTCCATCTTGTCCAGATCACGCTTGGGCTTGGTCCACTCCTGGTCGCGGTACAGCGCCGGCACCCGCAACGCCAGCCAGCGCACCGGGCGCAGCGAGGTGAGAATCGCCGCCAGGTAACCGCCATAACTGGTGCCCACCACCGCCACTGCCGAGGTGTCGATGGCCGGGTGGGAGAGCAGCCGGTCGTAGGCCGCCAACAGATCTCGCAGGTTATCTTCGCGCGTCACGCGGTTGAGCGGGATACCAGCGCCGGCGTGGCCGCGCAGGTCGAAGGTCAGGCATACACACCCGAGGCCGGCAATGCCTTTAGCCCGCTCGAGGTCGCGCTCCTGGCTGCCGCCCCATCCATGCACGAACAACACCCCCGGCACTTTGGATTTTGGGCTGAGGAACGTGCCGCTCATTTGTTCGTCGTCGATATCGATCGCAATGCTTTCGCTTCTAGCCGTCATAAGCTTTAACCGTCACGTATTTCAAAAGAAAGTCGCTGTTCTCGGCCGGGCCGCGGTACACCTCGATCGCATCCGCCGGCAGGGCCTGGTCCTCGTAGGTTTCCACTGAAGACACGCGGATGGCCTTGAGGCCTGGATCCTGGATAAAGCTTTGCAGCGCCGCGACTTCCGCGCTGCTGGCCCCACCCATGCGCCAGGACTGCTCAAGCACGCCACTGCGCTGCCGGCCCTTGCTGTCGCGGCCCTGGGCGATGTCGTAATTGCGCCGCGACGCATAGAAGCCGGGGTAGGCCTCATCGGCGGCGGCGTCAAAGACCTGCGCTTGTTCGACGGCCAGGCGCACGTCGTCGGGCAGGTCCAGCGTGAGCAAGGCTTCGTAATAGCCTGGCACCACCAGCAGGTTCGAGCCGCCATAGACCTCTTCGCCCTGCCCGTCCCGCGTCAGATATTGCTCGCCGCAGTAGCTGAACACGTGATCGCCGATAACACTCTGGCCCACACTGTGGGTGACCACATCCTTGAGGTCTTGTTCCAACACCACCCCCTCGCTGAAGCTTTTTGCGGCGTCGGGCCGCGCCAGAAGCGCATCGAATTCGTCGAGGCTGTGGATAACTTCTTGGCCACGTCCGGCACAGGCGTGCACCGGTTTCACGCGCAGCGGACCGTCGTTGAGCAGGCGCGTAGCGGCAGGTAGTGCATCTTCCAGCGCGAATACGCTGAAGCCGTCCAATACGACGTCCCGCACACGCTCGCAGAATAATGCCGACCACCCCTCGGGTGCCGTGGCGTCCGGGCTTAACAGGCCGTGGCTGATGGCTTTAGTGCAAATAAAATCGTAGTCAACATAGCCGCCCCATAGATCTTCCGGGCCTTTGACATTGAGCGCCCGTGCTTGCGCCGGACCTACCAGGGTTTGGGTCGGCAACAGATAAAGCTCACGGTTGGCGTGTTTGTGCGGGTCGTAGCTGCCGTCGAATGTGAGTCCGAGGATTTGCGCCAGCCAACGGGCCAGCTCGCGGTTAGTATCCACTTCGTGCTGGGGCGCACCCTCCCTTGTGGAGTGAGCAACTACCCATTTGTTGCGTTGAATCGGGGTCATGCGTCCCCCTTGGCCATCCCGCCATGTGTGTAACGGAAACGTTGCAGGGATCAGGCCAAGGCGCGTTGGCACGGGATGCTTTTGAAATCAATCGGTTGCTGCAGGGCCGATGGCAGTTGGCCTGTTTTATTCTGCACGACGCTGCCGCGCAGGCGCGGTGTTCTGCACGATTCACACCCCAAATCGGCTGCGGTAATCACTCGGTGCCAGGCCGGTGATTTTCTTGAACGTGGCGCGAAAAGCGCTGGGGTCCTGATAGCCCACGGCCCAGGCGATATGGTCAATGGTGCCGTTGGTGAATTCGAGCATCTGCCGCGCCTTGCCGACGCGCAGGTGCTGGCAGTATTCGGTGGGTTTCAAACCGGTGGCGCTGCGAAACCGCCGCAGGAAAGTGCGCTCTTCCAGTCCCGCCTCTTGCGCCATGGCGGCGATGGACACATCCACCGCGCCGCTGGCCTGCAACCCATGTTGAACCTTGAGGATAGCCGCGTCGCCATGGCTGAGAATCGGCGCGAAGTTACTGCCGCACAGGCTGGCGCTGTCGCTGTGCTCGATCACCAGAAACCGTGCGGTGTCGGCGGCAATGCTGGGCCCCATCAAGCGGTCGACCAGGCGCAGGCCCAGTTCAGACCAGGCCATCAGCCCGGCGGTGGTGATCAAGTCGCCGTCATCGACGATGGGTTTATCGGCTTCCAGGCGCACGGCCGGGTAGCAGGCGGCGAAGGACTCGGCAGAGGACCAATGGGTGGTGGCGCTACGCCCGTCCAGCAGGCCACTGCGCGCGAGCATGATCGAGCCGATGCACACGCCGCCGAGCACAGTACCCGCGGCATGCTGTCGGCGAAGCCAGTCGAGCAACGCGGGCGGCGCCTGTTCTTCGGTGAGCTCGCCAATCGACGGCGGCACCAGCACCGCCATCATCGGCTGGTCGGGGCCGGGGTGGCTGTCGAACGTCCTGGTGGGGCTGCCCCCGTCATCGACGTGCCAATGGCTGATACGTAGCAGCGGCAATTGCGCAGACTGGTGCTCGGCGGCGATCCGGTTCGCCACCCCAAACAGGTCCGTCAAGCCATGCACGGCGGCCAACTGCGCACCTTTGTAGATCAACACGCCCAGCTCAACCACAGCCATTGTCAGTTTTCCCCCTGTTATTGTCGGTGCAGCCAATGCCCGGCGCCGGCGCCAGCTAAGATACTGGGCCCATCCACCCATCACGAGGCAACACCCATGGCCAAGCAAGCGCTCATCCTAATCGATATCCAGAACGACTACTTCCCCCAAGGCAAGTGGCCGCTTGACGGCGTGGAGGCCGCGGCAGACAAGGCGGCCCAGGTGCTCAAAGCGTTTCGTACTGCGGAGGATGCGGTGATTCACGTGCGGCATGAGTTCACGTCCGAAGACGCGCCCTTCTTCACGCCCGCCTCGCAGGGCGCGCATTTGCACCGCAAAGTGCTGAACGAAGACAACGAACCGGTGGTGCTTAAACACTTTGTGAACGCGTTTCGCGAAACGAACCTGCGTGCCCTGCTGGAGCAGCGCAGCATCACCGAACTGGTGGTGGTCGGCAGCATGAGCCATATGTGCATCGACGCGGTGGTACGCGCGGCGGCAGACCTGGGTTACACGGTCACGGTGATCCATGACGCCTGCGCCACCCGCGACCTGGAGTTCAATGGGCAGGTGATTCCGGCAGCGCAGGTGCATGCCGCGTACATGGCATCGCTGGCGTTCGGCTATGCGGGCGTGATGTCTGCGGATGAGTATGTGCAGGCGCAAACAGCGGCAGCATGACCGCTGCGGAGCCACATGCAGTCATCGGGTCGCGATGATGAACAGGCGCGGAAAGGGCAGCAATACTGTGCCATCGGCCAGCGCAGGATAGGCCTGGACGATGCGCGCCTGGTACTCCTGCAGGAACGCGGCTTTTTCGCCCTCGGTCAAGGGTGCCAGAAAGGGCCGCAGCGCCGACGCTTTGAACCACTCCACCACCGCTGCGTGATCCGCCAGCGGATGCAGGTAGATGGTGCGCCACACATCGACGGTGCTGCAGTGCTGGCTCAGCAGTTCGTAGTAATAACTGGCCGCGTGGCGCTCATTGTGTTTGACCGCACCGATCTTTGCAGCCCAGGGCCCATCAGCCGCGACGTCGCGCGCCAGACGGTGCGCAGGCTCGTCGAGATTGTCCGGGGTCTGCACCGCCAGCGTACCGCCGGGCGTCAGTTGCCTGACCAACTGTGGATACAGCGTCGCGTGGTGCGGCAGCCATTGCAGGGAGGCGTTGGCGAGGATCACGTCGAACGCGTGCGCAGGGTGCCAGGCGCCGATATCCGCCAGTTCGAAATTGAGCTGCGGCAGGCGTCTGCGGGCGTCGACCAGCATATCGTCGGAACTGTCCAGGCCGGTGACATGCGCCAGAGGGAAGCGCGCGGCCAGCACTTCAGTGGAATTGCCCGGCCCGCACCCGAGGTCGACGGCGGTGCGCACGTCAGTGGTCGCAATAGCCGCCACCAAATCACGGACGGGACGAGTGCGCTGTTGTTCGAACAGCGTGTACTGCTTGGCAGACCAGGTCATCGCGGCGCTCCTTGTTTGTCAGGGGGGTTACAGACTAAATCAGTGGCACCGAGAAGAACAAACCCTGGGGGAGCGAGCATCAGGAGGCTCACGCGATGTTTATCCAGGAGGGTGCGGGTTAATCGCCGGGAGTACAAAACCGCAAACAAAAAGCCCCGAGAGCGGGACTCTCGGGGCTTTGGGGAGTAACTTTTCAGGCGGGCCTGAGCGATAACCTAGAACGGGATATCGTCATCAAAACTGTCGAAATCCGGAGCCGGTTGCGGCGCGGCCTGCTGTGGCGCTGGACGCGACTCACGCTGGGGCTGCTGGCTTGGCTGCGGACGCGACTGCTGTGGACGTGGCGCCGAGTTGGACATGCCGCCCTGGCCCTGTTGGTCGCCCTGTGGACGGCCGCCCAGCAGTTGCATGGTGCCTTGCATGTCGACCACGATTTCGGTGGTGTAACGCTTGATGCCGTCTTTTTCCCACTCGCGGGTTTGCAGTTTGCCTTCGATGTACACCTGCGAACCTTTGCGCAGGTATTCACCCGCGATTTCTGCCACCTTGCCGAACATCGACACACGGTGCCATTCGGTCTTCTCGACCTTCTGACCGGTCTGCTTGTCGGTCCACTGTTCGCTGGTCGCCAGACTCAGGTTGGTCACGGCGTTACCGTTAGGCAAGTAGCGAACTTCGGGATCCTGGCCGCATGTACCGACCAATATGACTTTGTTAACCCCACGGGCCATAACGTTCTCCTAGGCTGGGCGCGCTGTCGGCACTGGGTTGACCAGTTGCTCGAGCGTCGCGCGATCCAATAATTCGGTGTCCAATTTGATGTAAATGGCCGCTTCTTCATCGACCACGACTGCATCCGTTACCCCTACGACGGCCTTCAGGCGCTCTACCAGACCCGCTTCGCGGATCGCCTCGGGCGACAGCGGCAAACGCAGACTGGTGACATAGGGAGGTTCGCGCATGGTAACAGCAAAGGCCAGCCAAAGTGCAGCCAGCCCGGCGCATCCAAGGAAGACAACCGACAAACCGCCATGCTGGAACATCCAGCCGCCCATGATGCCACCCAGCGCGGAACCCAGGAACTGGCTGGTGGAATACACCCCCATCGCCGTGCCCTTGCCACCTGCCGGTGAAACTTTACTGATCAGCGACGGCAGCGAAGCCTCCAGCAAATTGAACGCGGTGAAGAACACCACCGTGCCGATCACCAGCGCCCGCAGGCTGTCGCCGAACTGCCAGAAGAATAGTTCAGTGAGCATTAAAGTCGCGACGGCGCCGAGCAAAACTCGTTTCATTTTGCGTTTCTTCTCGCCGTAGATGATGAACGGGATCATGGCGAAGAACGAAATCAACAGTGCCGTGAGGTACACCCACCAGTGCTGTTCCTTGGGCAGGCCGGCTTTTTCCACCAGTGCCAGGGGCAGCGCGACGAAGCTGCACATCAGCATGGCGTGTAATACGAAGATACCTAAATCGAGGCGCAGCAGGTCCGGGTGCTTGAGCGTCGGCAATAACGCTTTGCGCGCAACGCCGGATTCACGATGCTGCAGCGTGCCGGTGGAGCGCGGCACCATAAAGGCCACGATCACGATACCGAACAGCGCCATGCCGCCCGTGGCCAGGAACAACCCGTGCAAACCGAACGCGCGCGTCAGCAACGGGCCCACCACCATGGCCACCGCAAACGACAGACCGATGGTCATGCCGATCATGGCCATGGCTTTGGTACGGTGTTGTTCGCGGGTCAGGTCGGAGAGCAGCGCCATGACGGCTGCGGATATCGCGCCGGCGCCTTGCAGGATGCGGCCGGCGATCACGCCCCAGATCGAATCGGACTGCGCGGCGAGCACGCTGCCAAGGGCGAAGACGATCAGCCCCAGGTAGATCACCGGGCGACGACCGATACGGTCGGAGATGATCCCGAATGGAATCTGAAAAATCGCCTGGGTCAGGCCATAGGCGCCAATCGCCAGACCGATCAACGCCGGGGTCGCGCCTGCGAGGTCCATGCCATAGGTCGCCAGCACCGGCAACACCATAAACATGCCCAGCATACGGAAGGCGAACACCAGGGCCAGACCGCTTGCTGCTCGGGTCTCGCCGCTACTCATGCGTTCGCTGTGGGGATCGTGCATGGAAAAACCTCGTGTGAACCGGCGGCGATTCTACCAGTCCCATCGATTGAGAGGGTATATGCGGCGCTTTGCCGCGCAGCTTTCATGTAAGGCTGCACCCGGCAATTTGACAGTGTATATTCATCCAGTCTTCCGTCGTATACTCCCGCATTATTTACGCCCGCCGTGCGAGGCCATCTTGGACAAGATCCTGATTCGTGGGGCTAGAACCCACAACCTGAAGAACATCGACCTGACCCTGCCCCGGGACAAGCTGATCGTCATCACCGGCTTGTCCGGCTCCGGCAAATCATCCCTGGCGTTCGACACGCTGTATGCCGAGGGTCAACGTCGCTATGTGGAATCGCTGTCGGCCTACGCCCGCCAGTTCCTGTCGATGATGGAAAAACCCGACGTCGACACCATCGAAGGCCTGTCGCCCGCGATTTCCATCGAACAGAAGTCGACCTCCCATAACCCACGCTCCACCGTGGGTACCATCACCGAGATCTACGACTACCTGCGCCTGTTGTACGCGCGGGTAGGCATCCCGCGCTGCCCGGACCACGACATTCCCCTGGAAGCCCAGACCGTCAGCCAGATGGTCGACCTGGTGCTGGCCCAACCGGAAGGCGCCAAACTGATGCTGCTGGCGCCGGTGATTCGCGAGCGCAAGGGCGAACACCTCTCGGTATTCGAAGAGCTGCGCGCCCAGGGTTTTGTTCGTGCACGCATCAACGGCAAGCTGTATGAACTGGACGAGGCGCCGAAGCTCGACAAACAGAAGAAGCATTCCATTGATGTGGTAGTCGACCGCTTTAAAGTGCGCGCCGATCTGCAGCAGCGTCTGGCCGAATCGTTTGAGACTGCGCTGAAGCTGGCAGACGGCATTGCCCTGGTGGCGCCGATGGATGACGAGCCGGGCGAAGAGATCATCTTCTCTGCGCGCTTTGCCTGCCCGATCTGCGGCCATGCCATCAGCGAGCTGGAACCCAAGCTGTTTTCCTTCAACAACCCGGCTGGCGCATGCCCGACGTGCGACGGTTTGGGCGTGAAGCAGTTCTTCGACATCAAGCGCCTGGTCAATGGCGAGCTGACACTGGCGGAGGGCGCCATACGTGGCTGGGACAGGCGTAACGTCTACTACTTCCAGATGCTGGGGTCGTTGGCGTCCCACTATAAGTTCAGCCTCGAAGTGCCGTTCAACCAGCTCCCGGCGGACCAGCAGAAAGTGATCCTCCATGGCAGTGGCTCGCAGAACGTCGACTTCAAGTATTTGAACGACCGCGGCGATATCGTTAAACGCTCGCACCCGTTCGAGGGCATCGTGCCGAACCTGGAGCGTCGCTACCGCGAAACCGAATCGGCCAGCGTGCGCGAAGAGCTGGCGAAATTCCTCAGCACCCAACCGTGTCCGGATTGCCGTGGCACTCGCCTGCGTCGCGAGGCACGGCACGTGTGGGTTGGCGAAAAAACCTTGCCCGCCGTCACCAACCTGCCGATCGGCGATGCCTGTGAGTACTTCGGCGTGCTGAAGCTGACCGGACGCCGCGGCGAAATTGCCGACAAGATCCTCAAGGAAATTCGTGAGCGTTTGCAGTTCCTGGTTAACGTCGGCCTGGATTACTTGTCCCTGGATCGCAGCGCCGACACCCTGTCCGGCGGCGAAGCGCAGCGCATTCGTCTGGCCAGCCAGATCGGCGCCGGCCTGGTAGGCGTGCTTTACATCCTCGATGAGCCGTCGATCGGTTTGCACCAACGCGATAACGACCGCCTGTTGGGGACGCTCAAACATCTGCGGGATATCGGCAACACCGTGATCGTGGTCGAGCACGACGAAGACGCGATTCGCCTGGCGGATTATGTGGTGGACATCGGCCCTGGCGCCGGGGTGCATGGTGGTCATATCGTTGCCGAAGGCACACCCGCCGAAGTCATGGCTCATCCGGACTCGTTAACCGGCAAGTACCTGTCTGGCCGCGTAAAAATTGAAGTGCCGGCCAAACGTACGCCGCGCAATAAGAAGATGGCACTGCACCTCAAGGGCGCACGCGGGAATAACCTGCGTAATGTCGATCTTGAGATTCCGCTGGGCCTGCTGACCTGCGTAACCGGGGTCTCGGGCTCTGGCAAGTCGACCCTGATCAACAACACGCTGTTCCCCTTGAGCGCCACCGCCCTGAACGGTGCGACCACTCTGGAAGCCGCTGCCCATGACAGCATCAAGGGCCTGGAGCACCTGGACAAGGTGGTCGATATCGACCAGAGCCCGATTGGGCGGACACCGCGTTCAAACCCGGCGACGTATACCGGGCTATTTACGCCGATTCGGGAATTGTTCGCCGGCGTGCCCGAGTCACGTTCACGCGGCTACGGTCCTGGACGTTTTTCGTTCAACGTCAAGGGTGGCCGCTGCGAGGCCTGCCAGGGCGATGGCCTGATCAAGGTGGAGATGCACTTCCTGCCGGACATCTACGTGCCGTGCGATGTGTGCAAGAGCAAGCGTTATAACCGCGAAACCCTGGAGATCAAGTACAAGGGCAAAAACATCCACGAAACCCTGGAGATGACCATCGAGGAAGCTCGGGTGTTTTTCGATGCGGTTCCGGCGTTGGCGCGCAAGCTGCAGACCCTGATGGATGTGGGCCTGTCGTATATCAAGCTGGGGCAATCGGCGACCACGCTGTCCGGTGGTGAGGCGCAGCGGGTCAAGCTGTCTCGTGAGCTGTCCAAGCGCGATACCGGCAAAACCTTGTACATCCTCGATGAGCCCACCACGGGTTTGCACTTCGCCGATATCCAGCAATTGCTGGACGTTCTGCACCGATTGCGCGATCACGGCAACACAGTGGTGGTGATCGAGCACAACCTTGATGTAATCAAGACGGCCGATTGGTTGGTGGATTTGGGACCGGAGGGCGGCTCCAAAGGTGGCCAGATCATCGCAGTGGGCACACCGGAGCAGGTCTCCGAGATGCCGCAGTCGCACACCGGTTATTACTTGAAACCGCTGTTGGCGCGCGACCGGGCCTGATTTATCGGGCCCAACAAAAAGCCCCTGTCACTTTGCGGTGACAGGGGCTTTCTTGTACGCGGAAATCAGAACTGCGATTGCAGGTAGTTTTCCAGACCAATCAGCTTGATCAGACCCAACTGCTTTTCCAGCCAGTAGGTGTGATCTTCTTCGGTGTCATTCAACTGCACACGCAGAATTTCGCGGGTGACATAGTCGTTGTGCTGCTCGCAGAGCTCGATGCCTTTGCACAGCGCGGCACGCACCTTGTATTCAAGGCGAAGATCGGCTGCGAGCATGTCAGGCACACTGGTGCCCACATCCAGATCGTCGGGACGCATACGTGGCGTGCCTTCGAGCATCAGGATACGGCGCATCAATGCGTCGGCGTGCTGTGCCTCTTCTTCCATTTCGTGATTGATACGTTCGTAGAGCTCGGTAAAGCCCCAATCCTCGTACATGCGCGAGTGGATGAAATATTGGTCACGAGCTGCCAGTTCGCCCGTCAGCAACGTGTTGAGGTAATCGATTACGTCGGGGTGACCTTGCATCGCCCTACATCTCCCTACTTGAAAGTCTGTAGTTTGAACCATGCTGACTCGGAGGTCACGGGACTAACGGCATAAAAGTGAAGATTTCCGGAGAAAAGTAGCCGAAATAACGCAAAAACCGCCCAAATGAGGGCGGTTCTGCTTATCGTTTAGACTCAGTTAAGCGATACACCCAGCGCCTTTGCGATTGCTTCTCCGTACGCAGGGTCCGCCTTGTGGAAGTGCGCCAGTTGACGCTGAACCACGTCACTGGATACCCCGGCCATTGCACCGGCGATGTTGTCGGTGAGCAGCGCTTTCTGCTCATCGTTCATCAAACGGAACAAGGCACCTGCATGGCTGTAGTAGTCAGTGTCTTCGCGGTGATCATAACGATCCGCGGCACCGCTCAGAGCCAACGCCGGCTCGGCGTATTGCGGCGCCTGCTTAGGTGCATCAGCGTAACTGTTTGGCTCGTAGTTAGGCGCTGCCCCCCCATTGCTGCCAAAAGCCATGGAGCCGTCGCGCTGGTAGCAATTTACCGGGCTGCGTGGGGCGTTCACCGGCAGTTGCTGGTGGTTGGTTCCGACACGGTAACGGTGCGCATCGGCATACGCGAAAACGCGCCCTTGCAGCATGCGGTCTGGCGACAGGCCAACACCAGGAACCATATTGCTCGGACCAAATGCAGCCTGCTCGACTTCAGCGAAGTAGTTTTGCGGGTTGCGATTGAGTTCCAACTCACCGACTTCGATCAGCGGGAACTCTTTCTGCGACCAGGTTTTGGTCACATCAAAGGGATTCTCATAGTGAGCGTTGGCCTGGGCCTCGGTCATGATCTGGATGCACACGCGCCATTTCGGGAAATCACCACGCTCAATTGCGCCGAACAGATCGCGCTGTGCGTAATCCGGATCGGTGCCTGCCAACCGTGCTGCATCGGCAGGCGCCAGGTTCTTGATGCCCTGTTTGGTCTTGTAGTGCCACTTCACCCAGTGACGCTCGCCCTTGGCGTTGATCAGACTGTAAGTGTGGCTACCGAAGCCGTGCATATGGCGGTATCCGTCCGGAATGCCACGATCCGAAAACAGGATAGTGACTTGGTGCAGCGCCTCCGGAGAGTGCGACCAGAAGTCCCACATCATCTGCGCACTTTTCAGGTTACTTTGCGGCAGGCGCTTTTGGGTGTGGATAAAGTCTGGAAACTTCAGCGGATCGCGGATGAAGAACACCGGCGTATTGTTACCCACGATGTCCCAGTTACCTTCTTCGGTATAGAACTTCAAGGCGAACCCACGTGGGTCACGTTCGGTATCCGCCGAGCCACGCTCACCGCCCACTGTGGAGAAGCGAAGGAATGTTGGAGTTTGCTTACCCACAGACTCGAACAACTTGGCGCAGGTGTACCGAGTGATGTCCTGGGTAACGGTAAATGTACCGTAAGCCCCCGAACCTTTGGCGTGCACACGACGCTCAGGGATGTTTTCACGGTTGAAGTGAGCGAGCTTCTCGATCAAGTGAAAATCGTCGAGCAGCAGCGGACCGCGCGGGCCGGCGGAACGGGAATTCTGGTTATCCGCAACGGGTGCACCGCTGGCGGTGGTAAGGACTTTATTCTGGCTCATGCTCAATTTACCTCAGGTCGGGCTCGGAACGGCCGGCTAATCGGCTTGGAGGGAGTATTAACCATCAACATGACACGTACAAATTCATTAAATTGTACGCATCGATAGAAAATAACTACCAATAAACCAACAGCCATAGTGCAGAGCATTACCCGCGGAGACTTGTACGAATCGCGCTTTTATTACGCGCACAAAAAACCGGGCACTAGGCCCGGTTCTTCGTTATAGCTTGTCGTCTTACTCGGCGCTTACAGCTTCGCCGGCAGTAGCACGATCAACCAACTCAACGTACGCCATAGGCGCGTTGTCACCAGCGCGGAAACCGCACTTGAGGATGCGCAGGTAGCCACCCTCACGGGTAGCGTAACGCTTGCCCAGGTCGTTGAAGAGCTTACCAACGATAGCTTTCGAACGAGTACGGTCGAAGGCCAGACGGCGGTTAGCCAGGCTGTCTGTCTTAGCCAAAGTGATCAGCGGCTCAGCAACGCGACGCAGTTCTTTAGCTTTCGGCAGTGTAGTTTTGATCAGCTCGTGCTCGAACAGCGACACCGCCATGTTTTGAAACATGGCCTTGCGGTGCGAGCTGGTACGGCTCAGGTGACGACCACTTTTACGATGACGCATGGTTCATTCCTTACCAAACTCACGTTCGGTGATTACGACGATCAGGCAGTCGCCTTGTCGTCCTTCTTAAGACTTGCAGGCGGCCAGTTGTCGAGGCGCATGCCGAGGGACAGACCGCGGGAGGCCAGAACGTCCTTGATTTCAGTCAAGGATTTCTTGCCCAGGTTCGGAGTCTTCAACAGTTCTACTTCGGTACGCTGAATCAGGTCGCCGATGTAGTAAATGTTTTCCGCCTTAAGGCAGTTAGCCGAACGTACAGTCAGTTCCAGATCGTCAACCGGGCGAAGCAGGATCGGATCGATCTCGTCTTCCTGCTCGATTACCACTGGTTCGCTGTCACCTTTGAGGTCGACGAATGCAGCCAACTGCTGTTGCAGGATGGTTGCAGCACGACGAATAGCCTCTTCAGGATCCAGAGTACCGTTGGTTTCCAGATCAATAACCAGCTTGTCCAGGTTAGTACGCTGCTCGACACGGGCGTTTTCCACCACGTATGCGATACGGCGAACCGGGCTGAACGAAGAGTCAAGCTGCAAGCGACCAATGCTGCGACTTTCGTCTTCATCGCTCTGACGCGAGTCGGCCGGTTCATAACCACGACCACGAGCTACAGTGAGCTTCATGTTCAAGGCGCCGTTAGACGCCAGGTTAGCGATTACGTGATCGGGGTTAACGATCTCGACATCATGATCCAGCTGAATATCGGCAGCGGTAACCACCCCCGAACCCTTCTTCGACAAGGTCAGCGTAACTTCGTCACGGCCGTGCAGCTTGATAGCCAGACCTTTAAGGTTCAACAGGATTTCAATTACGTCTTCCTGTACACCTTCGATGGCGCTGTACTCGTGGAGCACACCGTCAATCTCGGCCTCGACTACTGCACAGCCGGGCATTGAGGACAACAGGATGCGGCGCAGCGCGTTGCCCAGGGTGTGGCCAAAACCACGCTCGAGAGGCTCGAGAGTGATCTTGGCGCGGGTTGGACTGACAACCTGCACATCAATGTGGCGGGGTGTCAGGAACTCATTTACCGAAATCTGCATGGATGCACCTATTTTCTAGCCCTTACTTGGAGTAGAGCTCGACAATCAGGCTTTCGTTGATGTCGGCGGACAGATCACTGCGAGCTGGAACGTTCTTGAAAACGCCCGACTTCTTCTCAGTGTCTACTTCTACCCATTCTACGCGGCCACGTTGGGCACACAGATCGAGAGCTTGGACAATGCGAAGTTGGTTTTTTGCTTTCTCGCGAACTGCGACCACGTCACCAGCACGAACCTGGTAAGACGGAACGTTTACGGTCTGACCGTTAACGCTGATCGACTTGTGCGATACCAGCTGACGGGATTCGGCACGAGTAGAACCGAAGCCCATACGGTATACAACGTTGTCCAGACGGCATTCGAGCAGTTGCAGCAGGTTTTCACCGGTTGCACCTTTCTTGCCAGCAGCTTCTTTGTAGTAGCCGCTGAACTGACGCTCGAGAACGCCGTAGATACGACGGACCTTCTGCTTTTCACGCAGTTGGGTGCCGTAATCGGACTGGCGACCACGGCGTTGGCCGTGGATACCAGGTGCTGCTTCAATGTTGCACTTCGATTCGATCGCGCGCACGCCGCTCTTCAGGAAGAGATCGGTGCCTTCGCGACGAGCGAGTTTGCATTTTGGACCAATGTAACGAGCCATTCTTTACAATCTCCTGGATTACACGCGGCGCTTCTTCGGCGGACGGCACCCGTTGTGCGGGATTGGCGTCACGTCGGTGATGCTGGCGATCTTATAGCCACAGCCGTTCAAAGCACGGACAGCAGACTCACGACCTGGACCTGGACCTTTGACGTTAACGTCGAGGTTTTTCAGGCCGTATTCCAGCGCAGCTTGACCAGCACGTTCAGCAGCTACTTGAGCAGCAAACGGGGTGGACTTGCGGGAACCGCGGAAACCCGAACCACCGGAGGTAGCCCAAGACAGCGCGTTACCTTGACGGTCGGTGATGGTCACGATTGTGTTGTTAAAAGACGCATGGATGTGGGCGATGCCATCAACCACTGTCTTTTTAACTTTTTTACGAGGACGAGCAGCAGGTTTTGCCATGATAATTTTCCTGTCGATTCGCGTGGGCGATTACTTGCGGATCGGCTTACGCGGACCTTTACGGGTACGCGCGTTAGTCTTGGTACGCTGACCGCGTACTGGAAGACCACGACGATGACGCAGACCACGGTAGCAACCGAGGTCCATCAAACGCTTGATTTTCATGTTGATTTCGCGACGCAGGTCACCTTCAGTGGTGAACTTCGCCACTTCGCCACGCAACAGCTCAATCTGCTCGTCGCTCAGATCTTTGATCTTTGCGGCTGGGTTTACCCCAGTGTCTGCGCAAATTTTCTGCGCAGTAGTGCGACCAACACCATAGATGTAGGTCAGCGAGATAACAGTGTGCTTGTTATCTGGAATGTTAACGCCTGCAATACGGGCCATTCAGTGGGACTCCAATTGACAGCTACCTACGCCCCGGAAGCCAAGAAATAGGGCGCGAGATAATATCGCTGTAATAACAAATAATCAACCCGGCAGCGCACTAGCTGCCGGGCTTCAAGCGGATCACACTCAGCCTTGGCGCTGTTTGTGACGCGGTTCCGCGCTGCAAATTACTCGAACAACACCTTCGCGGCGAATAATCTTGCAGTTACGGCACAGCTTTTTCACCGATGCACGAACTTTCATCACCAACTCCTCGAACCTTATGGGGTACTCAGCGCAACATGCCGCTGCCGTAGCCCTTCAGGTTGGCTTTCTTCATCAGGGATTCGTACTGGTGCGAAACGAGGTGCGATTGTACTTGGGACATGAAGTCCATCACAACCACGACCACGATCAGCAACGAGGTCCCGCCAAGGTAGAACGGAACGTTTGCTGCAACCACCAGGAACTGGGGAAGCAAGCACACGGCCGTCATATATAGAGCACCGAACAGGGTCAAACGAGTCAGAACACCATCAATGTAGCGTGCAGACTGCTCACCTGGACGGATGCCCGGAATAAAGGCACCGGACTTCTTCAGGTTTTCCGCTACGTCTTTCGGATTGAACATCAACGCCGTATAGAAGAAGCAGAAGAAAATAATCCCTGCACTAAACAGCAGAATATTCAACGGCTGACCAGGAGCGATCGACTGAGAGAGGTCCTGCAGCCAGCCCATATTTTCAGACTGACCAAACCAGGTACCCAACGAAGCCGGAAACAGCAAAATGCTGCTCGCGAAAATTGCCGGAATAACACCGGCCATATTCACTTTCAGCGGCAAGTGGCTGGTCTGCGCAGCAAAAACCTTACGGCCCTGCTGACGCTTGGCGTAGTGAACAGCAATGCGACGCTGGCCACGCTCAATGAACACCACAAAACCGATAATCGCTACTGCCAGCAAACCGATGGCAACCAAGGCGAAAATGTTGATATCACCCTGACGTGCAGACTCGAAAGACTGCCCAATCGCTCTCGGAAGACCGGCGACGATACCTGCGAAAATCAACATCGAGATACCGTTGCCAACACCACGCTCAGTAATCTGCTCACCCAGCCACATCATGAACATCGCACCAGCCACAAACGTGGATACCGCGACGAAATGGAAGCCAAAGTCACCAGTGAACGCAACGCCCTGCCCCGCCAAGCCAACGGACATGCCGATAGCTTGAACCAAGGCGAGAACGACAGTGCCGTAGCGGGTGTACTGGCTAATCTTGCGACGGCCAGCTTCACCTTCCTTCTTCAACTGCTCCAACTGCGGGCTGACGGCTGTCATCAGTTGCATGATGATCGATGCCGAAATGTACGGCATGATCCCCAGGGCAAAGATGCTCATCCGCTCCAGCGCACCGCCGGAAAACATGTTGAACAAGCTAAGAATGGTCCCCTCATTCTGTCGAAACAGGTCTGCGAGTCGGTCCGGGTTGATACCTGGAACCGGGATGTGTGCGCCTATTCGGTAGACGATAATCGCCAGGAACAGAAAACGCAGACGAGCCCAAAGTTCAGACATACCGCCTTTGCCGAGCGCTGAGAGAGCACCTTGCTTAGCCATTTATTCCTCGAACTTGCCGCCAGCTGCTTCGATAGCCGAACGCGCACCTTTGGTGGCGCCGATTCCCTTGCCGATAGTGACAGCGCGAGTCACTTCACCGGACAGCATGATTTTCACACGCTGTACGTTGACGTTAATCACGTTGGCATCTTTCAGGGTCTGCACAGTAACGATGTCGCCTTCCACTTTAGCCAGCTCGGACAGACGCACTTCTGCGCGGTCCATGGCTTTCAGGGATACGAAACCGAACTTAGGCAGGCGACGATGCAGCGGCTGTTGACCGCCTTCAAAGCCTGGAGCGATGGTGCCACCGGAACGGGAGGTTTGACCTTTGTGGCCACGGCCACCAGTCTTACCCAAACCGCTACCGATACCACGGCCCGGACGATGCTTTTCGCGACGGGAACCCGGCGCCGGACTCAGATCATTGAGTTTCATCGATTAACCCTCGACACGCAGCATGTAGTAAGCCTTGTTGATCATCCCGCGATTCTCGGGAGTATCCTGGACTTCTACAGTGTGACCGATGCGACGCAGACCCAAACCCTTAACGCACAATTTGTGGTTAGGGATGCGGCCGGTCATGCTTTTGATCAGCGTTACTTTAACGGTAGCCATGATCAGAAGATCTCCTTGACGCTTTTGCCACGCTTGGCGGCAATGGATTCAGGAGATTGCATAGCTTTCAAACCCTTGAAAGTGGCGTGAACCACGTTTACTGGGTTAGTCGAGCCATAGCACTTGGCCAGAACGTTCTGAACGCCAGCAACTTCGAGGACAGCACGCATAGCGCCGCCAGCGATGATACCGGTACCTTCAGAAGCAGGCTGCATGTACACCTTGGAAGCACCGTGAGCGGACTTCATTGCGTACTGCAGCGTGGTGCCGTTCAGATCAACTTGGATCATGTTGCGACGAGCAGCTTCCATTGCCTTCTGGATCGCAGCCGGCACTTCACGTGACTTGCCACGGCCGAAGCCAACACGCCCTTTACCATCACCCACCACGGTCAACGCGGTGAAAGTGAAAATACGGCCGCCTTTAACGGTTTTGGCTACGCGGTTAACTTGAACCAGCTTCTCAATGTAGCCTTCGTCGCGCTTTTGGTCGTTATTTGACATAACTTAGAACTCCAGCCCAGCTTCACGAGCAGCATCAGCCAGCGCTTTCACGCGACCGTGGTACTTGAAGCCAGAGCGGTCGAAAGCCACTTGCGAGACGCCCACGGCCTTAGCACGTGTAGCGACCAGCTGGCCAACCTTTGTGGCCGCGTCGATGTTGCCGGTGGCACCATCACGCAGTTCTTTATCCAAAGTCGAGGCGCTTGCCAGGACTTTGTTGCCGTCGGCCGAGATGACCTGGGCGTAGATGTGCTGCGACGAGCGGTACACGCAGAGACGCACGACTTCGAGTTCGTGCATTTTCAGGCGTGCTTTGCGAGCGCGACGCAGTCGAGTAACTTTTTTGTCGGTCATTTGCTATGCCCTACTTCTTCTTGGCTTCTTTACGACGGACGACTTCGTCCGCGTAGCGCACACCTTTGCCTTTGTAAGGCTCTGGTGGACGGAAGTCGCGGATCTCAGCGGCCACCTGACCTACCAGCTGCTTATCAATACCCTTGATCAGGATATCGGTTTGGCTAGGGGTCTCAGCGGTGATGCCTTCCGGCAGTTCGTAATCCACTGGGTGCGAGAAGCCAAGGGCCAGGTTCAAAACCGTGCCTTTTGCTTGCGCTTTGTAACCAACACCGACCAGCTGGAGCTTACGCTCGAAGCCTTGGCTTACGCCTTGGACCATGTTGTTTACCAACGCACGCGTGGTACCGGCCATTGCGCGAGTTTGTTGATCGCCATTGCGAGCAGCGAAACGCAGCTCACCAGCTTCTTCAACGATCTCAACGGACGAATGGATGTTCAGTTCAAGAGTGCCCTTGGCACCCTTCACCGAAAGCTGTTGGCCTGCGAATTTTACTTCGACACCGGCTGGCAGCTTAACGGGGTTCTTAGCGACGCGAGACATGCTTATCCCCCCTTAGAACACAGTGCAAAGAACTTCGCCGCCGACACCGGCAGCGCGCGCAGCACGATCCGTCATCACACCTTTGTTGGTGGAGACGATAGACACGCCCAGACCGCCACGAACTTTCGGCAGATCTTCAGCGGACTTGTACTGACGCAGGCCTGGACGGCTAACGCGCTTCACTTCTTCAATGACCGAACGGCCTTCGAAGTACTTCAGCTCGATGGACAGCAGTGGCTTGGTTTCGCTGCTGATCTGATAACCCGCAATGTAGCCTTCGTCTTTCAGGACTTTGGCAACAGCTACCTTCAACTTGGAAGATGGCATGCTTACGACGGACTTTTCAGCCATCTGGGCATTACGGATACGAGTTAGCATGTCCGCTAACGGGTCCTGCATACTCATGGGCTAGACGCTCCTAATACAAAAAAATTAGCCTTGCGGCTACATATGTCGCCGAGAATCTCCGGGCATAAAAAACACGGGCTCAGGCGAGCCGCGTATTTTAGACATACTCCGGAAATGAAACAAGCCCCAAAAGGGGCTTGTTCCAGATTCAAGGTCACCGGCGGTCAGTATCTTGCGATTCTGCCCACCTGGACGCTGAAAGTACTTACCAGCTTGCTTTAACCAGACCTGGTACGTCACCACGCATTGCCGCTTCACGCAGTTTGTTACGGCCAAGGCCGAACTTGCGGTAAACGCCGTGTGGACGACCGGTCAGGCGGCAGCGGTTACGCATGCGCGAAGCGCTTGCGTCACGTGGCTGCTTCTGCAGAGCAACTGTCGCTTCCCAACGCGCTTCTGGACTTGCGTTCAGATCAACGATGATCGCTTTCAGTGCTGCACGCTTCTTGGCGTACTTGGCAACCGTGAGCTGACGCTTCAGCTCGCGGTTTTTCATGCTCATCTTGGCCATGGTCCTACTCCAATCAGTTGCGGAACGGGAATTTGAAAGCACGCAACAGGGCGCGACCTTCATCATCGTTCTTGGCAGTGGTGGTCAGGGTGATGTCCAGACCGCGGAGAGCATCGATCTTGTCGTAGTCGATTTCCGGGAAGATGATCTGCTCTTTCACGCCCATGCTGTAGTTACCACGACCATCGAAGGACTTGGCATTCAGGCCGCGGAAGTCGCGAACCCGAGGCAGGGAGATCGACAGCAGACGATCCAGGAATTCATACATACGCTCACGGCGCAGAGTCACTTTGACGCCGATAGGCCAACCTTCACGGACTTTAAAGCCAGCGATGGATTTCCGAGCGTAAGTCACAACGACTTTTTGACCGGTGATCTTTTCCAGGTCAGCAACAGCGTGCTCGATGACTTTTTTGTCACCGACCGCCTCGCCCAGACCCATGTTCAGGGTGATTTTGGTAACGCGTGGAACTTCCATCACGTTCGAAAGCTTAAGTTCTTCCTTAAGCTTCGGTGCGATTTCTTTCCAGTAAATCTCTTTTAGTCGTGCCATGGTCTTCTACCTAGCAGTGTTCAAGCATCAACCGCTTTTTGGGTCGACTTGAAGACACGAATTTTCTTGCCGTCTTCTACTTTGAAACCAACGCGGTCAGCCTTGTTGGTTTCGCCGTTGAAAATGGCGACGTTAGAAGCGTCCAGTGGAGCTTCTTTTTCGACGATACCGCCTTGTACGCCCGACATCGGGTTAGGCTTGGTATGACGCTTAACCAGGTTCAGACCACCGATAACCAGACGGTTATTAGCGAGAACCTTAAGCACCTTACCGCGCTTACCTTTGTCTTTGCCGGCGATCACGATGATCTCGTCGTCACGACGAATCTTTTGCATGTCGGATCTCCTTACAGCACTTCTGGGGCGAGCGAGACGATCTTCATGAACTTCTCAGTACGAAGTTCACGGGTCACTGGCCCAAAGATACGGGTGCCGATCGGCTCTTGCTTGTTGTTCAGAAGAACAGCAGCGTTGCCATCAAAGCGGATAATGGAGCCATCAGCACGACGTACGCCGTGACGAGTGCGGACTACAACAGCAGTCATCACTTGGCCTTTTTTCACTTTACCGCGAGGAATTGCTTCCTTCACGGTAACTTTGATGATGTCACCGATACCAGCGTAACGACGATGGGAGCCACCCAGCACCTTGATGCACATAACACGGCGAGCGCCGCTGTTATCGGCCACATCGAGCATGGATTGAGTCTGAATCATATAATTTCTCCGACCCCTAGTCCTTAGACTTCCACAGCGCGTTCGAGAACATCAACCAGTGCCCAAGACTTGGTCTTGGCCAGCGGACGAGTTTCACGAATAGTGACTTTGTCGCCGATATGGCACTGATTGGTTTCGTCGTGCGCGTGCAGCTTAGTCGAACGCTTAACATATTTACCGTAGATCGGGTGCTTAACGCGACGCTCGATCAAAACGGTGATGGTTTTGTCCATCTTGTCGCTGACAACACGGCCAGTCAGCGTACGGACAGTCTTTTCGGCTTCAGCCATGATCACTTACCTGCCTGCTGGTTGAGCACAGTTTTCACGCGAGCAATGTCACGCTTAACTTGCGAGAGCAGATGAGACTGCCCCAACTGGCCAGTTGCTTTCTGCATACGCAGATTGAACTGGTCGCGCAGCAGGCCGAGCAGTTGCTCGTTCAACTGCTGTGCGGATTTTTCACGAAGTTCATTCGCTTTCATCACATCACCGTCCGTTTAACAAAGGCGGTGGCGAGCGGCAGCTTTGCAGCAGCCAAGGCAAAAGCCTCACGCGCCAGCTCTTCAGTTACACCCTCGATTTCATACAGGACTTTGCCTGGCTGAATCTGGGCTACCCAGTATTCCACGCTACCCTTACCTTTACCCATCCGAACCTCAAGAGGTTTTTTGGAGATCGGCTTGTCCGGGAATACACGGATCCAGATCTTGCCGCCACGTTTAACGTGACGGGTCAGTGCACGACGCGCTGACTCAATCTGACGAGCGGTGAGACGACCACGAGCTACAGACTTCAGCGCGAACTCGCCGAAGCTGACTTTGCTACCGCGCTGAGCCAGACCACGGTTGTGGCCTGTCATCTGCTTGCGGAACTTCGTACGCTTAGGTTGCAACATTTGGCGTACCCCTTACTTAGCAGCTTTTTTACGAGGCGCTGGTGCTTGTGGTTTCAGTTCTTCTTGGCGACCACCAATTACTTCGCCCTTGAAGATCCAAACCTTTACACCGATCACACCGTAAGTGGTGTGAGCTTCGTAGTTGGCATAGTCGATGTCGGCACGCAGGGTGTGCAGTGGCACACGACCTTCGCGATACCATTCAGTACGTGCGATTTCAGCACCGCCGAGACGACCGCTCACTTGGATTTTGATGCCTTTGGCACCAATGCGCATGGCGTTCTGTACGGCGCGCTTCATAGCGCGACGGAACATTACGCGACGCTCCAGCTGCTGAGCTACGCTCTGCGCAACCAGCATACCGTCGAGCTCCGGCTTGCGGATCTCTTCGATATTGATGTGCACAGGCACACCCATTTGCTTGGTCAGGTCCTGACGCAGTTTCTCAACATCTTCACCTTTCTTCCCGATAACGATACCTGGACGAGCGGTGTGGATGGTGATACGTGCAGTTTGTGCCGGACGATGGATATCGATACGGCTTACGGACGCGCTTTTTAGTTTGTCTTGGAGATACTCACGCACCTTCAGATCAGCGAACAAATAGTCCGCATAAGTCCGACCGTCTGCGTACCAGACGGAGGTGTGCTCCTTGACGATTCCCAGGCGAATGCCAATGGGATGTACTTTCTGACCCATCTCTTCGACTCCGTTACTTGTCAGCAACCTTGACAGTGATATGGCAAGACCGCTTGACGATGCGATCAGCACGGCCTTTGGCACGTGGCATGATGCGCTTCAGCGAACGCCCTTCGTTGACGAAAACGGTGCTGACCTTCAGGTCATCAACGTCTGCGCCTTCGTTATGCTCGGCGTTGGCTACGGCCGACTCCAGCACTTTTTTCATGATCTCGGCGGCTTTCTTACTGCTGAAAGCCAACAAGTTGAGCGCTTCGCCCACCTTCTTCCCGCGAATCTGGTCGGCGACCAAGCGGGCTTTTTGGGCGGAGATTCGAGCGCCCGACAACTTAGCGGCTACTTCCATTTCCTAACCCCTTAACGCTTGGCTTTCTTGTCTGCCACGTGCCCACGATAAGTGCGGGTACCGGCAAACTCGCCCAGTTTGTGGCCAACCATGTCTTCGTTCACAAGAACTGGGACGTGCAGACGACCGTTGTGTACAGCGATGGTCAGACCGACCATTTGTGGCAGGATCATCGAACGACGCGACCAGGTTTTAACCGGCTTGCGATCATTCTTTTCCGCCGCCACTTCGATCTTCTTCAGTAGGTGAAGATCGATAAAAGGACCTTTTTTCAGAGAACGTGGCACTGTCGTATCCCTCTATTTACTTGCGACGACGGACGATCATTTTGTCGGTACGCTTATTACCACGAGTCTTCGCGCCCTTAGTCGGGAAGCCCCATGGCGATACCGGATGACGACCACCAGAGGTACGACCTTCACCACCACCATGTGGGTGGTCAACCGGGTTCATGGCAACACCACGAACGGTTGGGCGAACGCCACGCCAGCGTTTGGCACCAGCTTTACCCAGCGAACGCAGGCTGTGCTCGGAGTTCGAGACTTCACCCAGGGTCGCGCGGCATTCAGCCAGCACTTTACGCATCTCACCAGAACGCAGACGCAGGGTCACGTAGACACCTTCACGAGCGATCAGCTGAGCCGAAGCACCAGCGGAACGAGCGATTTGCGCGCCTTTACCTGGCTTCAATTCGATGCCGTGTACGGTGCTACCAACTGGAATGTTACGCAGTTGCAGAGCGTTGCCCGGCTTGATCGGCGCCAAAGCACCTGCGATCAGCTGGTCACCAGCACTCACGCCCTTAGGGGCAATGATGTAGCGACGCTCGCCATCTGCGTACAGCAGCAGAGCGATGTGAGCAGTACGGTTTGGATCGTATTCGATACGCTCGACAGTGGCAGCGATGCCATCTTTGTCGTTGCGACGGAAGTCGACCAGACGATAATGCTGCTTATGGCCACCACCGATGTGACGAGTGGTAATACGACCATTGTTGTTACGACCACCAGTCTTCGATTTTTTCTCGAGCAGCGGTGCGTGAGGAGCGCCTTTATGCAGCTCCTGGTTGACCACCTTGACCACAAAACGGCGGCCAGGGGAAGTCGGTTTGCATTTAACGATTGCCATGATGCACCCCTTCCTTACTCAGCACTGCTGCTGAAATCGAGATCTTGGCCTGGCTGAAGGGAGATAACTGCCTTCTTCCAGTCATTACGCTTGCCCAGACCGCGAGCAGTGCGCTTGCTCTTACCCAGAACATTCAGGGTAGTAACACGCTCTACTTTCACGCTGAACAGGCTTTCGACGGCCTTCTTGATTTCCAGCTTGGTTGCGTCAGTTGCAACCTTGAAAACGAACTGGCCTTTCTTGTCAGCCAGAACCGTAGCCTTTTCGGAAACGTGCGGGCCAAGCAGAACTTTAAATACGCGTTCCTGGTTCATCCCAGCAGCTCCTCGAATTTCTTCACGGCCGACACGGTGATCAACACCTTGTCGTATGCGATCAGACTAACTGGATCGGAACCTTGCACGTCACGTACATCAACGTGTGGCAGGTTACGAGCAGCCAGGTACAGGTTCTGATCAACAGCTTCAGACACGATCAAAACGTCGGTCAGGCTCATGTCGTTCAGTTTGCCCAGTAGGTCTTTAGTTTTTGGACTTTCAACAGCGAAGTCCTGAACCACAACCAGACGATCGGTACGCACGAGTTCAGCAAGGATGGAGCGCAGTGCTGCGCGATACATCTTCTTGTTGAGCTTCTGCGAGTGATCCTGTGGACGAGCTGCGAAAGTGGTACCACCGCCACGCCAGATTGGGCTACGGATAGTACCGGCACGAGCACGGCCAGTACCTTTCTGACGCCAAGGGCGCTTACCGCCACCACGAACGTCGGAACGGGTCTTTTGCTGCTTGCTACCTTGACGGCCGCCAGCCATGTAGGCCACGACTGCTTGGTGAACGAGCGTCTCGTTGAATTCGCCGCCAAATGTCAGTTCGGAAACTTCGATCGCTTGAGCGTCATTTACATTTAATTGCATGTCAGCTTCCCCTTAACCGCGAGCCTTGGCCGCTGGACGTACAACCAGGTTGCCGCCAGTAGCGCCAGGAACAGCACCCTTGACCAACAACAGATTGCGTTCAGCGTCGACGCGCACTACTTCGAGGGACTGCACGGTCACGCGCTCAGCGCCCATATGACCGGACATTTTTTTGCCCTTGAATACACGACCAGGAGTCTGGCACTGGCCAATAGAGCCCGGGACGCGGTGGGAGACGGAGTTACCGTGAGTGTTGTCTTGGCCACGGAAATTCCAACGCTTGATCGTACCCTGGAAGCCTTTACCTTTGGACTGACCGGTTACATCAACCAGTTGACCAGCGGCGAAGATTTCAGCGTTGATCAGATCGCCAGCCTGGTAGTCACCGTCTTCAAGACGGAACTCCATAACAGTGCGACCAGCTGCAACGTTTGCTTTAGCGAAGTGACCTGCTTGAGCAGCAGTCACACGCGAAGCACGACGCTCGCCGACAGTGACTTGCACTGCACGATAGCCATCGGTCTCTTCAGTTTTGAACTGGGTGACGCGATTCGGCTCGATCTCAATGACCGTAACCGGAATGGAGACACCTTCTTCGGTGAAAATACGGGTCATACCGCATTTACGACCGACTACACCAATAGTCATGTTGTAAACCTCATGAGTGTACGGGGCTTTCACCCGCTATGGCCGCCCATTTCAGAGCGTTACACGACTAAGACCCAAGTCTTAGCCGAGGCTGATCTGTACTTCCACACCGGCCGCCAGATCGAGCTTCATAAGTGCATCAACGGTTTTATCCGTTGGCTGGACGATGTCCAGTACGCGCTTATGAGTACGGATCTCGTACTGGTCACGCGCGTCTTTGTTGACGTGCGGGGAGACCAGAACGGTGAACCGCTCTTTACGGGTAGGCAGTGGAATTGGACCACGCACTTGAGCACCAGTACGTTTCGCGGTTTCCACGATTTCCTGGGTGGATTGGTCGATCAGGCGATGGTCAAAAGCCTTCAACCTGATACGGATTTGCTGATTTTGCATTGGATTTCAGACTCCGGCTGCTATTCCCAGCGAGCGCAATACGCCCGTTAAAAGGAGGCGCAATTCTATAGACGCCCCAGATGGGTGTCAACCCAATAAAAAAGGCCCCCGCTAAGCGGGGGCCTTCTCAAAACATCGAAGCTATCTCAGAAGAGATAATTACTCGATGATTTTAGCTACAACGCCAGCACCAACGGTACGGCCGCCTTCGCGAATAGCGAAACGCAGACCGTCTTCCATTGCGATGGTTTTGATCAGGGTAACAACCATTTTGATGTTGTCGCCCGGCATTACCATCTCAACGCCTTCCGGCAGTTCGCAGTTACCAGTCACGTCAGTAGTACGGAAGTAGAACTGTGGACGGTAGCCTTTGAAGAACGGAGTGTGACGACCGCCTTCTTCTTTGCTCAGCACGTACACTTCAGCTTCGAACTTGGTGTGCGGCTTAACCGAACCTGGCTTAACCAGAACCTGGCCACGCTCAACGTCGTCACGCTTGGTACCACGCAGCAGAACGCCGCAGTTCTCGCCAGCACGACCTTCGTCGAGCAGTTTACGGAACATTTCAACACCGGTGCAGGTGGTGACGGTAGTGTCACGCAGACCAACGATTTCCAGTGGATCTTGAACCTTAACGATACCGCGCTCGATACGACCAGTCACAACAGTACCACGACCGGAGATCGAGAATACGTCTTCGATTGGCATCAGGAACGGCTTGTCGATAACACGGACCGGATCTGGGATGTAGCTGTCCAGAGTCTCAACCAGTTTACGAACGGACGTGGTGCCCATTTCGTTGTCATCTTTGCCTTCCAGAGCCATACGAGCAGAACCGATGATGATCGGAGTGTCGTCACCTGGGAAGTCGTAAGTGCTCAGCAGGTCGCGCACTTCCATCTCAACCAGTTCCAGCAGCTCAGCGTCGTCTACCAGGTCAGCCTTGTTCAGGTAAACCACGATGTACGGAACGCCTACCTGGCGGGACAGCAGGATGTGCTCACGGGTCTGTGGCATCGGACCATCAGCGGCCGAGCAAACCAGGATAGCGCCGTCCATTTGAGCAGCACCGGTGATCATGTTCTTCACATAGTCAGCGTGACCTGGGCAGTCAACGTGAGCGTAGTGACGGATCAGCGAGTTGTATTCAACGTGCGCGGTGTTGATGGTGATACCACGAGCTTTCTCTTCTGGTGCGCTGTCGATTTTATCGAAATCAACGATTGCAGAACCGAAAACTTCGGAGCAAACGCGAGTCAGAGCAGCAGTCAGAGTGGTTTTACCGTGGTCAACGTGACCGATGGTGCCAACGTTGACGTGCGGTAGGGAACGATCAAATTTTTCTTTAGCCACGACAATTAACTCCTTGCCTAAAGGACTGAATCAGCCTTGTTTTTTGGATACAGTTTCAGCGATGTGCGCCGGAGCTGTGTTGTATTTTTTGAATTCCATAGAGTAGCTTGCGCGACCCTGAGACATGGAGCGAACGTCGGTCGCATAACCGAACATCTCACCCAACGGAACCTCGGCGCGAATCACTTTGCCGGAAACCGTGTCTTCCATACCCAAGATCATGCCGCGACGACGGTTAAGGTCGCCCATGACATCACCCATATAGTCTTCAGGTGTAACAACTTCTACCGCCATGATTGGCTCAAGCAACTCACCACCGCCCTTCTGGGCCAGTTGCTTGGTTGCCATGGAAGCAGCCACCTTAAACGCCATCTCGTTGGAGTCGACGTCGTGGTAAGAACCGTCAAAAACGGTTGCTTTCAGGCCGATCAGCGGATAGCCGGCAACAACACCGTTCTTCATCTGCTCTTCGATACCCTTCTGGATAGCAGGGATGTATTCCTTAGGAACAACACCACCTACTACTTCGTTCACGAATTGCAGACCTTCCTGACCTTCGTCAGCAGGAGCAAAACGGATCCAGCAGTGACCGAACTGACCACGACCGCCGGACTGACGAACGAACTTGCCTTCGATTTCACAGTTCTTCGTGATGCGCTCACGATAGGAAACCTGAGGCTTACCGATGTTGGCTTCGACGTTGAACTCACGGCGCATCCGGTCAACCAGGATGTCCAGGTGAAGCTCGCCCATGCCGGAGATGATCGTTTGACCAGTCTCTTCATCAGTCTTGACGCGGAAAGATGGATCTTCCTGAGCAAGCTTGCCCAGAGCGATACCCATTTTTTCCTGGTCATCCTTGGTCTTAGGCTCTACGGCTACCGAAATAACCGGCTCCGGGAAGTCCATGCGAACCAGGATGATTGGCTTGTCAGCGTTGCACAAGGTCTCACCGGTGGTGACGTCCTTCATGCCGATCAAGGCCGCGATGTCACCAGCGCGTACTTCCTTGATCTCTTCGCGGGCGTTTGCGTGCATTTGCACCATACGACCCACGCGCTCTTTCTTGCCTTTAACCGAGTTGATCACGCCGTCGCCGGAGTTCAACACACCCGAGTAAACGCGGACGAAGGTCAAGGTACCCACGAATGGGTCAGTGGCAATTTTAAATGCCAGAGCGGAGAACGGTTCTGCGTCGTCTGCATGACGCTCCAGCTCGATAGTCTCGTCATCCGGGTCAGTACCCTTGATGGCAGGAATATCAACTGGTGCCGGCAGGTAGTCGATCACAGCATCGAGAACCAGGGGAACACCCTTGTTCTTGAACGAGGAACCGCAAACAGCCAAGACGATCTCACCAGCGATAGTACGCTGACGCAGAGCGGCTTTGATTTCCACGTTGGTGAGTTCTTCACCTTCGAGGTACTTGTTCATCAGCTCTTCGTTGGCTTCGGCCGCAGCTTCAACCATGTTGTTGCGCCATTCGTCAGCCAGTTCCTGCAGTTCAGCAGGGATAGGCTTGCGAACAGGAACCATACCTTTGTCAGCGTCGTTCCAGTAAACAGCTTCCATGGTCAGCAGATCGATCTGGCCTTGGAAATTGTCTTCGGAACCGATGGCCAACTGGATTGGCACCGGGGTGTGACCCAGACGCTGCTTGATCTGACCGATCACGCGCAGGAAGTTCGCACCAGCACGGTCCATCTTGTTTACGTAAACAAGACGTGGAACGCCGTATTTGTTGGCTTGACGCCATACGGTTTCCGACTGAGGCTCAACGCCCGAGGTACCGCAGAACACAACGACAGCGCCGTCGAGTACGCGCAGGGAACGTTCAACTTCAATGGTGAAGTCTACGTGGCCCGGGGTATCGATTACGTTGAAGCGGTGCTCATCTTTGTACTGCTTCTCGGAACCTTTCCAGAAGGCGGTAATAGCAGCAGAAGTAATGGTAATACCACGCTCCTGCTCCTGAACCATCCAGTCTGTGGTCGCGGCGCCGTCATGCACCTCGCCCATCTTGTGACTTTTGCCGGTGTAAAACAGTACGCGCTCGGTGGTGGTGGTTTTACCAGCATCCACGTGAGCAACGATACCGATGTTACGGTAGCGGCTAATCGGAGTAGTACGAGCCATAAAGCCCTCGCAAAATTAGTGAAGCTAAGATTAGAAGCGGTAGTGCGAGAAAGCTTTGTTAGCTTCAGCCATACGGTGCACGTCTTCACGCTTCTTAACAGCAGCACCTTTACCTTCAGCAGCGTCCAACAGTTCGCCAGCCAAACGCAGGGCCATAGACTTCTCGCCGCGCTTACGGGCGAAGTCTACCAACCAGCGCATTGCCAGAGCGTTACGACGGGACGGACGAACTTCAACCGGAACCTGGTAAGTAGCACCACCTACACGGCGCGACTTCACTTCGACCAGCGGAGCGATGGCGTCGAGAGCTTTCTCGAAGATTTCCAGGGGGTCGCTGTTCTTGCGTTCTTTAACCTTTTCCAGCGCGCCATAAACGATACGCTCGGCAACGGCTTTCTTGCCGCTTTCCATTACGTGGTTCATGAACTTGGCCAGAATTTGGCTTCCGTATTTTGGATCGTCAAGCACTTCGCGCTTGGCTGCTACGCGTCTTCTTGGCATGGATAAGCCCTCAAACGGTCTTCAGGTTCGCTCGGAATTAGCGCCCTTTCGGGACGGCTCCGACCTTACTCTTATCGACTCAGAAAATAAGATGATTCAGTTTTACAAAAAGCCGCTACTACTTAGGCTTCTTGGTACCGTACTTCGAACGACCCTGGTTACGACCTTTAACGCCGGAAGTATCCAAGGAGCCGCGTACGGTGTGGTAACGAACACCTGGCAAGTCTTTTACACGACCGCCGCGGATCAGTACCACGCTGTGCTCTTGCAGGTTGTGGCCTTCACCGCCGATGTACGAGGAAACCTCGAAACCGTTGGTCAGACGCACACGGCATACTTTACGCAGTGCCGAGTTAGGTTTTTTCGGCGTGGTGGTATACACACGAGTGCATACGCCACGACGTTGCGGGCAGTTCTGCAGCGCAGGCACGTCGGATTTCTCGACGATACGCTTACGCGGCTGACGTACCAGCTGGTTGATAGTTGCCATCTACTAGCTCCACTGTTGTCTTGCGACGCTATTGTCTTGCAAGAAAAGCAAAATGGCAGGAACGAATTCCCGCCAAATTTAGGGGTACAAGAGTCTAAAGAGGATCTTGTCCCCAGTCAAGGCAAGGCCCCGACCTCTCCTCTCGTCGAACCGGTGCATAAATGCCTCGATCCGACGAACGGAGCTGCCAGGGCCCGGACTCATCTATCGCAGAACTCAGTTACCGCTTGAGTTCAGCGCTTCGGTCAGTGCAGCTTCCACTTCACTGGCGCTTACACGCAACGGCTTGTCAGCATCACGGCGACGCTTACGCTCGCTGTGGTAAGCCAAACCGGTACCGGCTGGGATCAGACGACCCACAACCACGTTTTCTTTCAGGCCGCGCAGGTAATCGCGCTTGCCGGTTACCGCTGCTTCGGTCAGTACGCGAGTGGTCTCCTGGAAGGAGGCCGCCGAGATGAACGACTCAGTGGACAACGACGCCTTGGTGATACCCAGCAACACGCGAGTGAACTTGGAAACAAACTTGTCTTCCGCGCTCAGACGCTCGTTCTCTACCAGTACGTGAGTCAGTTCCATCTGGTCGCCCTTGATGAAACTGGAATCGCCGGATTCAGCGATTTCAACTTTACGCAACATCTGACGCAGGATGGTCTCGATGTGCTTATCGTTGATCTTCACGCCTTGCAGACGGTAAACGTCCTGGATCTCGTTAACGATGTACTTGGCCAGCGCACTCACACCCAGCAGACGCAGGATGTCGTGTGGATCGCTCGGACCGTCAGAGATAACTTCGCCGCGATTTACCTGTTCGCCTTCGAAGACGTTCAGGTGGCGCCACTTCGGAATCAGCTCTTCGTACGGATCGCTACCGTCGTTCGGGGTAATGACCAGACGGCGCTTGCCTTTGGTTTCTTTACCGAACGCGATGGTGCCGCTGACTTCAGCCAGAATCGACGCTTCTTTCGGACGACGAGCTTCGAACAAGTCGGCAACACGCGGCAGACCACCGGTGATGTCGCGGGTCTTCGAAGTTTCTTGCGGGATACGAGCGATAACATCACCGATCGCAATCTTCGCACCATCCGCTACACCGACCAGGGCGTTGGCTGGCAGGAAGTACTGAGCGATTACGTCAGTGCCTGGCAGCAACAAGTCCTTGCCGTTGTCATCGACCATCTTCACGGCAGGACGGATGTCTTTACCGGCAGCTGGACGATCTTTCGCGTCGAGTACCTCAATGTTGGTCATACCGGTCAATTCGTCAGTCTGACGCTTGATCGTGATGCCTTCTTCCATGCCCACGTAGGTCACGGTACCTTTCATTTCGGTAACAATTGGGTGAGTGTGCGGATCCCACTTGGCCACTATTGCGCCAGCGTCGACCTTGTCACCCTCTTTAACCGAAATCACAGCACCGTACGGCAGCTTGTAACGCTCACGCTCACGACCGTAGTCATCAGCGATTGCCAGCTCACCGGAACGAGACACAGCAACCAGGCAACCATCCACTCGCTCAACGTGCTTCAGGTTATGCAGACGGACGGTACCGCCATTCTTCACCTGAACGCTGTCAGCTGCAGAGGTCCGGCTTGCCGCACCACCGATGTGGAACGTACGCATGGTCAGCTGGGTACCCGGTTCACCGATGGACTGGGCAGCAATTACGCCAACCGCCTCACCGATGTTCACCTGGTGACCACGAGCCAAGTCACGGCCGTAGCACTTGGCGCAAATGCCGTAGCGGGTTTCGCAGCTGATCGGCGAGCGAACAATCACTTCGTCGATGCTGTTGAGTTCGATGAACTCGACCCACTTCTCGTCTACCAGGGTGCCGGCAGGAACAATAATGTCCTCGGTGCCTGGCTTGAATACGTCACGGGCGATGACTCGACCCAGTACGCGCTCACCCAACGGCTCTACAACGTCGCCGCCTTCGATGTGCGGAGTCATCAGCAGACCGTGTTCGGTGCCGCAGTCAACTTCAGTTACAACCAAGTCTTGCGCAACGTCCACCAGACGACGAGTCAGGTAACCGGAGTTAGCCGTTTTCAACGCGGTATCCGCAAGACCCTTACGAGCACCGTGAGTGGAGATGAAGTACTGAAGTACGCTCAAACCTTCACGGAAATTCGCAGTAATCGGCGTTTCGATGATGGAGCCGTCCGGCTTGGCCATCAGGCCACGCATACCGGCGAGCTGACGGATCTGCGCAGCAGAACCCCGTGCGCCCGAGTCGGCCATCATGTACATCGAGTTGAACGACTCTTGATCGACTTCTACGCCATGACGGTCGATAACCTTCTCTTTCGAGAGGTTAGCCATCATCGCTTTCGACACTTCGTCGTTGGCCTTGGACCAAAGGTCGATCACTTTGTTGTACTTCTCGCCCTGGGTTACCAGGCCGGAGGCGTACTGGCTTTCGATCTCTTTCACTTCATCAGTTGCAGCATTGATGATCTGGGCTTTTTCATCCGGGATAACGAAGTCGTTAACACCGATGGAAACGCCGGAAATGGTCGAATAAGCAAAGCCGGTGTACATCAACTGGTCAGCGAAGATCACGGTCTCTTTCAAACCAACCACGCGGTAGCACTGGTTGATCAGCTTGGAGATCGCCTTTTTCTTCATCGGCAGGTTGACGACGTCGTACGACAGGCCTTTTGGCACAACTTGATACAGCAAGGCACGGCCGACAGTGGTGTCGACAATACGGGTGCCGCTCACGCTGCCGCCATCACGGTCATTGACGGTTTCGTTGATCCGCACTTTGACCTTGGCGTGCAGCGCGGCTTCGCCGGCACGGAACACACGGTCAACTTCCTGCAGGTCAGCGAACACACGACCTTCGCCTTTGGCGTTGATCGCTTCACGGGTCATGTAGTACAGACCCAATACAACGTCCTGCGAAGGAACGATGATCGGCTCACCGTTGGCTGGCGACAGAATGTTGTTGGTCGACATCATCAACGCGCGCGCTTCCAACTGGGCTTCCAGTGTCAGCGGTACGTGCACGGCCATTTGGTCGCCGTCGAAGTCGGCGTTGTACGCAGCACAGACCAGAGGGTGCAGCTGGATAGCCTTACCTTCGATCAGTACCGGTTCAAACGCCTGGATACCCAGACGGTGAAGGGTCGGTGCGCGGTTGAGGAGGACCGGGTGTTCGCGAATCACTTCAGCGAGAACGTCCCAAACCTCTGGCAGTTCGCGCTCGACCATTTTCTTGGCCGCTTTGATGGTGGTCGCGAGACCGCGCATTTCCAGCTTGCCGAAGATGAATGGCTTGAACAGCTCGAGCGCCATCTTCTTAGGCAGACCGCACTGGTGCAGACGCAGGGTCGGACCTACGGTAATTACCGAACGACCGGAGTAGTCAACACGCTTCCCGAGCAAGTTCTGACGGAAACGGCCTTGCTTACCCTTGATCATGTCAGCCAAGGATTTCAGAGGACGCTTGTTCGAACCGGTGATAGCACGACCACGACGACCGTTGTCGAGCAAGGCGTCGACAGCTTCTTGCAACATACGCTTTTCGTTGCGCACGATGATGTCCGGAGCGGACAGATCAAGCAGGCGCTTCAAGCGGTTGTTACGGTTGATCACACGGCGGTACAGGTCGTTGAGGTCGGATGTCGCGAAACGACCGCCGTCCAACGGTACCAGCGGACGCAGATCTGGCGGCAGAACCGGCAGAACGGTCAGCACCATCCACTCTGGCAAGTTGCCGGAACCCTGAAAGGCTTCCATCAACTTCAGACGTTTAGACAGCTTCTTGATCTTGGTTTCGGAGTTGGTTTGCGGAATTTCTTCGCGCAGACGGCCAATCTCGTGTTCCAGGTCGATAGCGTGCAGCAGTTCACGGACAGCTTCGGCACCCATGCGGGCATCGAAATCGTCGCCGAACTCTTCCAGCGCTTCGAAGTACTGCTCGTCGTTCAGCAGCTGACCTTTCTCAAGGGTGGTCATGCCTGGATCGATAACGACATAGCTCTCGAAGTAGAGAACGCGTTCGATATCACGCAGGGTCATGTCCATCAGCAAGCCGATACGGGACGGCAGCGATTTCAGGAACCAGATGTGGGCAACCGGCGAAGCCAGTTCGATGTGCGCCATGCGCTCACGACGAACTTTAGCCAGTGCAACTTCAACGCCGCACTTCTCGCAGATCACACCGCGGTGCTTCAAGCGCTTGTACTTACCGCACAGGCACTCGTAATCCTTAACCGGGCCAAAGATCTTGGCGCAGAACAGGCCGTCACGCTCAGGTTTGAACGTACGGTAATTGATGGTTTCCGGCTTTTTAACTTCACCGAACGACCACGAACGGATCATCTCAGGCGATGCCAATCCAATGCGGATGGCGTCGAACTCTTCGACTTGACCCTGGTTTTTCAGCAAATTCAGTAGGTCTTTCAAGGCCTTTCCTCCTGGCGGAGCAGAGAACGGGCTAAACAGCCCCGCTCTCGATTCGCGTCACGTGTTATTCGGTTTCCAGATCGATATCGATGCCGAGGGAACGAATTTCTTTGATCAACACGTTAAAGGACTCGGGCATGCCCGGCTCCATACGGTGATCGCCGTCCACGATGTTTTTGTACATCTTGGTACGACCGTTCACATCGTCCGACTTCACTGTGAGCATTTCTTGCAGAGTGTATGCAGCACCGTATGCTTCCAGTGCCCAGACCTCCATCTCCCCGAAACGCTGACCACCGAACTGAGCCTTACCACCCAGCGGCTGCTGGGTAACCAGGCTGTACGAACCGGTAGAACGAGCGTGCATCTTGTCGTCTACCAAGTGGTTCAGCTTCAGCATGTACATGTAGCCAACAGTAACCGGGCGCTCGAACTTGTTGCCGGTACGGCCGTCGAACAGCTGCATCTGGCCGCTTTCCGGCAGATCTGCCAGTTTCAGCATGGCCTTGATCTCGCTTTCCTTGGCACCGTCGAACACCGGGGTAGCCATTGGAACGCCGCCGCGCAGGTTCTTCGCCAGATCCAGGATTTCCTGGTCGGAGAAGGTGTCCAGCTCTTCGTTGCGACCGCCGATTTCGTTGTAGATCTCGTGCAGGAACTTACGCAGGTCAGCGACCTTGCGCTGCTCTTCGATCATACGGTTGATCTTTTCGCCCAGACCTTTGGCCGCGAGGCCCAAGTGGGTTTCAAGGATCTGACCAACGTTCATACGCGAAGGTACGCCCAGCGGGTTGAGGACGACGTCGACCGGGGTGCCATTGGCATCGTGCGGCATGTCTTCAACCGGCATGATCACGGAGACCACACCTTTGTTACCGTGACGACCGGCCATCTTGTCGCCAGGCTGAATGCGACGACGGATTGCCAGGTAAACCTTGACGATTTTCAGCACACCTGGAGCCAGGTCATCGCCCTGCTGCAGTTTGCGCTTCTTGTCTTCGAACTTGTCGTCCAGCAGACGGCGGCGATCAACGATGTAGGCCTGAGCCTTCTCGAGCTGCTCGTTCAGAGCATCTTCAGCCATGCGCAGTTTGAACCACTGGCCGTGCTCAAGACCGTCGAGGATTTCGTCGGTGATGTCCTGACCTTTTTTCAGACCTGCCCCGCCTTCGGCCTTGTGGCCTACCAGAGCGGAACGCAGACGCTCGAAGGTCGCGCCTTCAACGATACGGAACTCTTCGTTCAAATCCTTGCGGATCTCGTCGAGCTGAGTTTTCTCGATGGACAGTGCACGAGCATCACGCTCAACGCCGTCACGGGTGAAAACCTGTACGTCGATGACAGTACCCTTGGTGCCGGTAGGCACACGCAGAGAGGTGTCTTTAACGTCGCTGGCTTTTTCACCGAAGATGGCACGCAACAGCTTCTCTTCCGGAGTCAGTTGGGTCTCGCCTTTCGGAGTGACCTTACCAACCAGGATGTCGCCAGCGCCAACTTCAGCACCTACGTAAACGATACCTGCTTCGTCCAGCTTGTTCAGTGCAGCTTCACCCACGTTCGGGATGTCTGCAGTGATTTCCTCAGGCCCAAGCTTGGTGTCACGTGCCACACAGGTCAGTTCCTGGATGTGGATCGTGGTGAAGCGATCTTCTTGAACAACACGCTCGGACAGGCAGATGGAGTCTTCGAAGTTGAAGCCGTTCCATGCCATGAACGCGATGCGCATGTTCTGACCCAGTGCCAGTTCACCCATGTCGGTGGACGGGCCGTCGGCCATGATGTCACTACGCTGAACGCGATCACCCTTGCTCACCAGCGGACGCTGGTTGATGCAGGTGTTCTGGTTCGAGCGGGTGTATTTGGTCAGGTTGTAAATGTCGACACCGGCTTCGCCAGTTTCAACTTCGTCATCTGCAACACGAACCACGATACGGCTTGCATCGACGGAGTCGATTACGCCGCCACGACGAGCCACGACGCAAACGCCGGAGTCACGGGCTACGTTACGCTCCATGCCGGTACCTACCAGCGGCTTGTCAGCACGCAGGGTCGGTACAGCTTGACGCTGCATGTTGGAACCCATCAACGCACGGTTGGCGTCATCGTGCTCCAGGAACGGGATCAACGACGCTGCAACCGAAACTACCTGCTTCGGCGAAACGTCCATCAAGGTGACGTCTTCCGGCGCCTTAACGGTGAACTCATTCAAGTGACGAACAGCTACCAACTCGTCGATCAGAACTTTCTTATCGTTCATCGTGGCCGAAGCCTGAGCGATCACGTGATCAGCTTCTTCGATGGCGGACAGGAAAACGATCTCGTCGGTGACCAGAGCGTCTTTCACCACACGGTAAGGGCTCTCGAGGAAACCGTACTGGTTTGTGCGCGCATAGGCAGCCAGGGAGTTGATCAGGCCGATGTTCGGACCTTCCGGCGTTTCGATCGGGCAAACACGACCATAGTGCGTCGGGTGTACGTCACGAACTTCAAAGCCAGCACGCTCACGAGTCAGACCGCCCGGGCCCAGTGCGGAAACACGGCGCTTGTGGGTGATTTCGGAGAGCGGGTTGTTCTGGTCCATGAACTGCGAGAGCTGGCTGGAACCGAAGAACTCTTTCACCGCCGCAGCTACGGGCTTGGCGTTGATCAGGTCTTGCGGCATCAGGCCTTCGCTTTCAGCCATCGACAGGCGCTCTTTGACCGCACGCTCAACACGCACCAAGCCAACGCGGAACTGGTTTTCAGCCATTTCGCCTACGCAGCGAACACGACGGTTACCCAGGTGGTCGATGTCATCGACGATGCCTTTACCGTTACGGATGTCGACCAGAGTCTTCAGTACCGCAACGATGTCTTCCTTGCACAACACGCCCGAACCTTCGATCTCGGTGCGACCGATACGACGGTTGAACTTCATCCGGCCGACCGCAGACAGGTCGTAGCGCTCAGGGCTGAAGAACAGGTTGTTGAACAGAGTTTCGGCAGCGTCTTTGGTTGGCGGCTCGCCTGGACGCATCATGCGATAGATCTCGACCAGCGCTTCCAATTGGTTGCTGGTGGAGTCGATCTTCAGCGTGTCGGAGACGAACGGACCGCAGTCGATATCGTTGGTGTACAGGGTCTCGATGCGAACAACCTGGGCCTTGGCGATTTTTGCCAGGATTTCGGTGTTCAGCTCGGTGTTGCACTCAGCCAGGATTTCACCTGTGGCCGGGTGAACGATGACCTTGGCGGTCGTGCGACCCAGGACGTAGTCCAGAGGCACGTCCAGCGACTTGATACCGGCTTTTTCGATCTGGTTGATGTGGCGCGCAGTAATACGACGGCCCGCCTCAACAATGACTTTGCCCTTCTCGTCCTGGATGTCCAGAACAGCAATCTCACCACGCAGGCGCGAAGGCACCAATTCCAGGCTGAGGGTTTCATCCTTCAGGCTGAATACGTTGGTGGTGTAGAAAGCGTCCAGCACCTGCTCAGTGGTGTAGCCGAGCGCGCGCAGCAGTACCGAGGCCGGCAGCTTACGACGACGGTCGATACGCACGAACACGCAGTCCTTCGGGTCGAACTCGAAGTCCAACCACGAACCGCGGTACGGAATGATCCGCGCGGAGTACAGCAGCTTACCGGAGCTGTGCGTCTTGCCACGGTCGTGGTCGAAGAACACGCCCGGGGAACGGTGCAGCTGGGAAACAATTACACGCTCGGTACCGTTGATAACGAAGGTACCGTTTTCAGTCATCAATGGGATCTCGCCCATGTAGACTTCTTGCTCTTTGATGTCCTTGATCGCTTTATTCGACGATTCTTTATCGAAAATGATCAGACGGACTTTTACCCGCAAAGGTACGGCGTACGTAACGCCACGCAACACGCATTCTTTGACATCAAATGCCGGTTCGCCCAGGCGATAACCGACGTACTCCAGCGCAGCATTGCCGGAGTAGCTGATGATCGGGAAAACGGATTTGAAGGCCGCATGCAGGCCCACGTCGCGGAACTGATCTTTGGTCGCTCCCGCCTGCAAGAATTCACGATACGAATCCAGCTGGATAGCCAGAAGGTACGGGACATCCATGACGTCCGGCAACTTGCTAAAGTCCTTGCGGATACGTTTTTTCTCAGTATATGAGTAAGCCATCAGCGTTCCCCAGCTTGGTCACCTGCTTGTTTGGCCCCTCCGACGGGAGCAGCCAGAAAATCTTGCAAACCCCATGGTTTGCACCACCGCATCGGGTGGCTACAGCGCGTTAATGGCGGCGACCGAGTCGACAGCCAAGAACGGAAAAAGGCCGGTGGCAAGAGCCACCAGCCATCAGCCTTCAGCTTAAAGCTTGGGCTGGAGACGCAAGGTCGATGCTTACTTCAGCTCGACTTTAGCGCCCGCTTCTTCCAGAGTAGCTTTGGCTTTGTCAGCAGCGTCTTTCGACACAGCTTCCAGAACCTGGGCAGGAGCGCCGTCAACTACAGCCTTGGCTTCTTTCAGGCCCAGACCGGTCAGTTCACGTACTGCCTTGATCACGTTTACTTTCTTCTCGCCAGCTTCCAGCAGCATGACGTTGAATTCGGTTTGCTCTTCAGCAGCGACAGCAGCAACAGCTGGGCCAGCGGAAGCAGCGGCAGCGGAAACGCCGAATTTTTCTTCGAAAGCTTTGATCAGCTCAACAACCTGCAGAACCGACATTTCAGCTACGGCGTTGAGGATATCGTCTTGGGAGATAGACATTGCTGTATTTCCTGAATTGGGGGACGGCCTACGCGGCCATCGAAATAAACAAAAATACGCGAGAGAGTCTGCTCAGCCTTAGGCTGCGGCAGCTTCTTTTTGCTCGCGAACTGCAGCCAGAGTACGAGCCAGCTTGCTGGTAGCGCCTTGAATCACGCTCATCAGCTGCGAAATGGCTTCGTCGCGGGTCGGCAGTGTTGCCAGTACGTCGATTTGGTTAGCTGCGAGGAACTTGCCCTCGAACGCAGCTGCCTTGATCTCGAACTTATCCTGACTCTTAGCGAATTCTTTGAACAAACGGGCAGCAGCGCCTGGATGATCTTTGGAGAACGCAATCAGAGTCGGGCCGGTGAACACGTCGTTGAGGACACTGTATTCAGTGTCAGCAACAGCGCGCTTGAGCAGGGTGTTACGTACAACACGTACGTATACACCAGCTTCACGAGCCTCTTTACGGAGTCCGGTCATAGCGCCTACTGTCACACCACGGGCATCAGCCACGACAGCGGACAGAGCAGCTTTGGCAGCCTCGTTGACTTCAGCGACGATGGCCTTCTTGTCTTCGAGATTAATTGCCACGGGTTTAACTCCTGCTTGTTACCGTTTCATCTGGCCGGAGCCGGATGTCGTTTTGGTGTCTGATTCGGTAAGGAACCGGGAGCACCATCTGCGTAGGCTTTTGGTTTAAGACTTGCGTCGCCTACGGTCTTGGATAGCCCCCGCCAGGCAGGGACCCCAATTTTTTCCAATTGGCGCAATCGCTTGCGCCAATCTGTGTTTTATACGTCCAGCGAACCTTGGTCGATCACCAGGCCTGGGCCCATAGTGGTGCTCAGGGTAACGCGCTTGACGTAGATACCTTTCGAGGAAGCTGGCTTGATGCGCTTCAGATCAGCGATCAGGGCTTCAACGTTTTCCTTCAGCTTGACAGCATCAAAGCCGACTTTGCCAACGGAGGTGTGAATGATGCCGTTTTTGTCGGTGCGATAACGAACCTGACCGGCCTTGGCGTTTTTAACCGCGGTAGCCACGTCTGGGGTTACGGTACCGACTTTCGGGTTAGGCATCAGGCCACGTGGACCCAGGATCTGACCCAGCTGACCAACAACGCGCATTGCATCCGGGGAAGCAATAACCACGTCATAGTTCAGGTCGCCGCCTTTCATTTCGGCAGCCAGGTCATCCATACCAACGCGATCAGCGCCAGCGGCCAGAGCAGCTTCAGCTGCCGGGCCTTGGGTGAAGACAGCAACACGTACAGTCTTGCCAGTACCGTGTGGCAGCACAGTAGCGCTACGAACGACTTGGTCGGATTTACGTGGATCAACACCCAGGTTCACAGCAACGTCAACGGACTCGCTGAACTTGACAGTCGACAGCTCGGTCAGCAGAGCAGCAGCGTCTACAAAGTTGTAGGACTTGCCCGCTTCGATTTTGCCGGCGATAGCCTTTTGACGCTTAGTCAGCTTAGCCATTACACACCCTCCACGTTAAGGCCCATGCTACGAGCAGAACCGGCGATGGTACGCACGGCTGCATCCATATCAGCTGCAGTCAGATCCGCGTTTTTGGTTTTCGCGATTTCTTCCAGCTGAGCACGAGTCACGGTACCAACCTTAACGGTGTTAGGACGAGCGGAACCGCTAGTCAGACCAGCAGCTTTCTTCAGCAAAACCGAGGCCGGAGTCGACTTGGTTTCGAAAGTGAAGCTACGGTCGCTGTATACAGTGATGATCACTGGAGTCGGCAGACCTGGCTCAAGACCCTGAGTACGGGCGTTGAATGCCTTGCAGAATTCCATGATATTCACGCCATGCTGACCCAGAGCGGGACCAACAGGTGGACTTGGGTTGGCCTGAGCGGCCTTCACTTGCAGCTTGATGTAAGCGGTAATCTTCTTGGCCATGAGGCACTCCAATTACGGGTTCAAACGCCTCGAAAGGCTCCCCGGTTACTTGCGCGTTTATCCCAGTGACGACAAAACCCCACAGCCTAGGGCTGCGGGGTTGGGATGCTTGCCCAGCTAGACCTTTTCGACCTGACTGAACTCTAACTCTACCGGGGTAGAGCGACCGAAAATGAGCACTGCCACTTGGATCCGACTCTTTTCGTAGTTAACTTCTTCGACAGTGCCGTTAAAATCAGCAAACGGACCGTCAGTGACACGAACAACCTCACCCGGCTCGAACAACGTCTTCGGCTTAGGCTTATCGCTGCCATCAGCAACACGACGCAGAATTGCTTCCGCCTCTTTGTCAGTGATCGGAGCAGGCTTATCAGCAGTACCACCAATGAAGCCCATGACACGAGGGGTATCCTTGACTAAGTGCCAAGTACCTTCGTTCATATCCATCTGTACCAGCACGTAGCCAGGGAAGAACTTGCGTTCGCTTTTACGCTTCTGCCCATTCCGCATTTCAACCACTTCTTCAGTGGGAACCAGAATTTCGCCGAAGCCATCTTCCATGCCTGCCAGCTTTACGCGCTCCAGCAAAGAGCGCATAACATGCTTCTCGTAACCCGAGTAAGCATGCACAACGTACCAACGCTTAGCCACGGGACACCCTTAGCCAACAATCAAGGAAACAAGCCAGCCGAGCAGGGAGTCAAGCCCCCACAACAGCAACGCCATAACCAAAACAACAGCCACTACGATCAATGTGGTCTGAGTGGTTTCTTGGCGAGTCGGCCAAACGACTTTACGGATTTCGGTGCGAGCTTCCTTTACCAAGACCGCGAAAGACTTGCCCTTGGCAGTCTGCAGACCCACAAAAGCAGCCACAGCAGCAAGAGCCAGCAAAGCAAGAACACGGTACAGGATCGGCGAAGCAGAATAGTACTGATTGCCAACAACGCCTACGACCACCAAGGCGACCACAGCGAGCCACTTAAACAGATCGAAACGAGAGCTTTGAGCTTCAGCCTTAGGAGTCATCTATGAAGATCCTGTGAAAAGAAAGCCAGATACACCACGTGAATCTGGCAGGTCAGGAGGGAATCGAACCCCCAACCTACGGTTTTGGAGACCGTCGCTCTGCCAATTGAGCTACTGACCTAAAACAAAATCAGGCCGACCATTATGCAGGCCTGAAAAAGACTTTACAACAACCAACCCCACAAGACCTGAAATCAATCAACAACCTTCAAGCCGAGGCAGCTGTTAAAACAAAGGCAGATATTTTCATATCTGCCTTGTCATATGGAGCTCTTGAGCGGATTTGAACCGCTGACCTCACCCTTACCAAGGGTGTGCTCTACCAACTGAGCTACAAGAGCAAAACACCGTGCACAACCTGCAAACTTGGAGCGGGTAGCGGGAATCGAACCCGCATCATCAGCTTGGAAGGCTGAGGTTCTACCACTAAACTATACCCGCGGAGCTTGCAGCTCACGCTAAAATGGTGGAGGGGGAAGGATTCGAACCTTCGAAGTCGTAGACGTCAGATTTACAGTCTGATCCCTTTGGCCGCTCGGGAACCCCTCCTAAGCGAGCCGGCATTCTATATCATGCCAGCCTTCTGTCAAGCATTTTCTCATTTAAATTATGAGGTTAGCTGCATTGACGGTTGCTCCGCTGCGTTAACCTTAAAGGTCTTCACTGCGAAGCGGGCGCCATTCTATGCAAACTATTCGACAGTTGCAATGCCTTCACACAGCATTATTTTATGTTTTAACTCATTGAATTCCTTAGCAAGGTTTTCAAAGGACAGATCTTCGGCCAGACGCCGGCTTTCTGGGGCCACTCGAAGCCAGTAACCCGACACGTCAGCGACGCTCAGTAACTGGACCTTGACCTTTATATCCAAGCTAGTGAGGCGCTGCTCGACCATTTGAGCCTGATGCAGATCAGCAAAGCCACCTATGTACAAACACGTACTTTGTGCATCCGTGACTTTCAGCCGATCTCTTCGCACAGCGGCGTCAGAAGATTCGCTCAGGAGGCGAATATCTTGCTGAGCGCCTCGATATAGACTAAGAGGCGTTACGTCCTTGGCGCGCAATGGCGCCTCTTGCTGATGCCAAACGTAGTAAAAGGCGTTGAGGACGAGCAATAACAAAAACAACCAACGCATAAATACCTCAAGACAAAGGGCACGCTATCGCAAGACCAACAAACACCAGATCGGGAACGAGCAGAGCCTGCGGCACAGCATCCGAGATCAAATCTGCATCCCCCCCGGTCAGGAAGACTGTAAATTCACTCCCCCAATAGCTACGAGCCAGCTCCAACTGAGTGAACACAAACCCTCTAAGCATAAGCATACACCCACGCTCAACCGCCTCTACCGTTGTACGCCCCGGCGAGAAACCTTCCAGAGCGCGCTCTGCAGCCGCATCGTCATAACGAATCTTACGCGTATGTGTTCGTAGCTGACTGCGCATAAGAGGCATACCTGGGCAAATGAAACCACCCAGGTGCTCACCGTCGGCGGCAACGAAATCAGCAGTCGCGGCAGTGCCGAAATCCAGAACGAGGCACGCGCGGGCCGCTAACTTGTACCCACCCAACACCGCCAGCCAGCGATCAAGACCCAGTCGCTCGAAATCCTCATAACCATTGCGTACCCCTGCCAGTTCCTTAGCAGGCGCAGCGCAGGAGACCGCAACACCGAACGCCCTTACAAGAGCCGACACCAGCGCCTCAGTCTCCTCTGATGCGCGAACACTCACGAGCCTGCAGTGCACCAGCGACAAGCCTGGAAGCGCTACAAGGCTTTGAATCAAGACCTCATCCGAGCTCGCGACACCTTCCGCAAAAGTTATTACTGTGACGGAATCCAGTACTCGCCATTTTATAAAGCTATTCCCACAGTCGAGCTCAAGAATCATCACGCAACCTCAGGCTTAGCTCACCACCGCTGTATATTTTCTCCACTCCGCTCACACCCAAACGTAACGCGCCCTGACTGTCTATACCCAGCACTACGCCATCAACCTGATTGACTCCAGCAATAAGAGAAACTGCTCGCCCCCGCCAAAGGTGACTCGACTCCCACTCCTGCTGGAGGGCGGAAAAGCCAAATGCTCGATGCCTTTCCAGGTAATGCTGCAACTGCATCCCTAGCTGTGCCACCAAGCAATTACGATTGATAGACGCTCCAGTCTCAAGATGCACCGAAGTCCATTGCTGGTCGACATCTGCTGCACTTTGCATATTTACGTTTATGCCGATACCGAGTACTACGTGACAAATATCCGCAGGATCTCCGACTAATTCCAGCAGGATGCCTGCGATTTTTTTCGGACCCACCAGGACGTCGTTTGGCCATTTCAAGCCAGCATTCTGTACACCTGCATTTTGCAAGGTCTGCATGACTGCCAATCCGACAACCAGGCTGAGCCCCTCCAACTGCCGTAAACCACCCTCAATGCGCAACACAAGGCTGTAATAGATATTCTGAGCAAATGGGCTTACCCACTTGCGGCCGCGCCTGCCACGCCCCGCACTCTGCTGCTCAGCGAGCACCAAAAACGGCGTATTGCACGCACCGCCTATCAGCCTTAGAGCCTCAGCATTTGTAGAGTCGATAGAGTCGAATATATGAATAGGCCATGCCAACGACGGCGCATTTGCGCCTATCTCTTCAGCATCCAGCAAAAACAGAGGCGCAGCGAGCTGATATCCTTTACCCCGAACTTTATGAATAGGTAGATTTAATTCCCCCTCAAGATGCTGGAGCTGCTTCCATACAGCACTACGACTCACCCCCAAGGCAGCACCTAGGGCCTCACCGGAATGAAATCGTCCATCTTTTAGAAGTTTTAACAGCTTCAGCATGCAGGTATCGCCTCACAATGAGGCACGCATGATAGCCATGCGCAGGGCCATTGCATAGAAAGGGTACACTTCAGCCCATCAATAAGCCTCCCCGTACTTTCCGAGCGCCCAAAACAAAACCCCTGTCTGCGTGAGCAAACAGGGGTTCTGGAATTTAATCTTGACGATGACCTACTCTCACATGGGGAAACCCCACACTACCATCGGCGATGCATCGTTTCACTACTGAGTTCGGGATGGGATCAGGTGGTTCCAATGCTCTATGGTCGTCAAGAAATTCGGGTACTGACTCGTGACCAAACGGCCTCGCTTCAGCAAATCGGGTATGTGACAGCCTTCGGTGTTTTGCGATCTACAAACTTTCGGTTCGTCTCGTCTTCACACACCGCAATCTGATGCCCTTTCAGGTTCTCAAATTGCTTGGGTGTTATATGGTCAAGCCTCACGGGCAATTAGTATTGGTTAGCTCAACGCCTCACAGCGCTTACACACCCAACCTATCAACGTCGTAGTCTTCGACGGCCCTTCAGGGAACTCAAGGTTCCAGTGAGATCTCATCTTGAGGCTAGTTTCCCGCTTAGATGCTTTCAGCGGTTATCTATTCCGAACATAGCTACCCGGCAATGCCACTGGCGTGACAACCGGAACACCAGAGGTTCGTCCACTCCGGTCCTCTCGTACTAGGAGCAGCCCCTCTCAAATCTCAAACGTCCACGGCAGATAGGACCGAACTGTCTCACGACGTTCTAAACCCAGCTCGCGTACCACTTTAAATGGCGAACAGCCATACCCTTGGGACCGGCTTCAGCCCCAGGATGTGATGAGCCGACATCGAGGTGCCAAACACCGCCGTCGATATGAACTCTTGGGCGGTATCAGCCTGTTATCCCCGGAGTACCTTTTATCCGTTGAGCGATGGCCCTTCCATACAGAACCACCGGATCACTAAGACCTACTTTCGTACCTGCTCGACGTGTCTGTCTCGCAGTCAAGCGCGCTTTTGCCTTTATACTCTACGACCGATTTCCGACCGGTCTGAGCGCACCTTCGTACTCCTCCGTTACTCTTTAGGAGGAGACCGCCCCAGTCAAACTACCCACCATACACTGTCCTCGATCCGGATAACGGACCTGAGTTAGAACCTCAAAGTTGCCAGGGTGGTATTTCAAGGTTGGCTCCACGCGAACTGGCGTCCACGCTTCAAAGCCTCCCACCTATCCTACACAAGCAAATTCAAAGTCCAGTGCAAAGCTATAGTAAAGGTTCACGGGGTCTTTCCGTCTAGCCGCGGATACACTGCATCTTCACAGCGATTTCAATTTCACTGAGTCTCGGGTGGAGACAGCGCCGCCATCGTTACGCCATTCGTGCAGGTCGGAACTTACCCGACAAGGAATTTCGCTACCTTAGGACCGTTATAGTTACGGCCGCCGTTTACCGGGGCTTCGATCAAGAGCTTCGCGTTAGCTAACCCCATCAATTAACCTTCCGGCACCGGGCAGGCGTCACACCCTATACGTCCACTTTCGTGTTTGCAGAGTGCTGTGTTTTTAATAAACAGTCGCAGCGGCCTGGTATCTTCGACCGGCATGAGCTTACGGAGCAAGTCCTTCACCCTCACCGGCGCACCTTCTCCCGAAGTTACGGTGCCATTTTGCCTAGTTCCTTCACCCGAGTTCTCTCAAGCGCCTTGGTATTCTCTACCCAACCACCTGTGTCGGTTTGGGGTACGGTTCCTGGTTACCTGAAGCTTAGAAGCTTTTCTTGGAAGCATGGCATCAACCACTTCGTTAACTAAAAGTTAACTCGTCATCAGCTCTCGGCCTTAGAATCCCGGATTTACCTAAGATTCCAGCCTACCACCTTAAACTTGGACAACCAACGCCAAGCTGGCCTAGCCTTCTCCGTCCCTCCATCGCAATAACCAGAAGTACAGGAATATTAACCTGTTTTCCATCGACTACGCTTTTCAGCCTCGCCTTAGGGACCGACTAACCCTGCGTCGATTAACGTTGCGCAGGAAACCTTGGTCTTTCGGCGTGGGTGTTTTTCACACCCATTGTCGTTACTCATGTCAGCATTCGCACTTCTGATACCTCCAGCAAGCTTCTCAACTCACCTTCACAGGCTTACAGAACGCTCCTCTACCGCATCACTTACGTGATACCCGTAGCTTCGGTGTATGGTTTGAGCCCCGTTACATCTTCCGCGCAGGCCGACTCGACTAGTGAGCTATTACGCTTTCTTTAAAGGGTGGCTGCTTCTAAGCCAACCTCCTAGCTGTCTAAGCCTTCCCACATCGTTTCCCACTTAACCATAACTTTGGGACCTTAGCTGACGGTCTGGGTTGTTTCCCTTTTCACGACGGACGTTAGCACCCGCCGTGTGTCTCCCATGCTCGGCACTTGTAGGTATTCGGAGTTTGCATCGGTTTGGTAAGTCGGGATGACCCCCTAGCCGAAACAGTGCTCTACCCCCTACAGTGATACATGAGGCGCTACCTAAATAGCTTTCGAGGAGAACCAGCTATCTCCGAGCTTGATTAGCCTTTCACTCCGATCCACAGGTCATCCGCTAACTTTTCAACGGTAGTCGGTTCGGTCCTCCAGTTAGTGTTACCCAACCTTCAACCTGCCCATGGATAGATCGCCCGGTTTCGGGTCTATTCCCAGCGACTAGACGCCCTATTAAGACTCGCTTTCGCTACGCCTCCCCTATTCGGTTAAGCTCGCCACTGAAAATAAGTCGCTGACCCATTATACAAAAGGTACGCAGTCACCCAACAAAGTGGGCTCCCACTGCTTGTACGCATACGGTTTCAGGATCTATTTCACTCCCCTCTCCGGGGTTCTTTTCGCCTTTCCCTCACGGTACTAGTTCACTATCGGTCAGTCAGTAGTATTTAGCCTTGGAGGATGGTCCCCCCATATTCAGACAAAGTTTCTCGTGCTCCGTCCTACTCGATTTCATGACTAAGAGATTTTCGCGTACAGGGCTATCACCCACTATGGCCGCACTTTCCAGAGCGTTCCGCTAATCTCAAAGCCACTTAAGGGCTAGTCCCCGTTCGCTCGCCACTACTAAGGGAATCTCGGTTGATTTCTTTTCCTCAGGGTACTTAGATGTTTCAGTTCCCCTGGTTCGCCTCTTGCACCTATGTATTCAGTACAAGATAACCATCTTATGATGGCTGGGTTCCCCCATTCAGACATCTCCGGATCAAAGTCTGTTTGCCGACTCCCCGAAGCTTTTCGCAGGCTACCACGTCTTTCATCGCCTCTGACTGCCAAGGCATCCACCGTATGCGCTTCTTCACTTGACCATATAACCCCAAGCAATCTGGTTATACTGTGAAGACAACATTCGCCGAAAATTTGTAATGAATCACAAATTTTACCTTAGCCTGATCCGTTACCAGTGAAAGTAACGTTCAGTCTATCTTTCTATCACATACCCAAATTTTTAAAGAACGATCTAGTCAAAGACTAGAAATCAACATTCACCATCATCACAATGGAATGCTCATTTCTAAGCTTTCGTACGTCAGAAGCAGTAGTGGTGGAGCCAAACGGGATCGAACCGTTGACCTCCTGCGTGCAAGGCAGGCGCTCTCCCAGCTGAGCTATGGCCCCATATTTCTACAGGCGTTTCCCACACAAAATTGGTGGGTCTGGGCAGATTCGAACTGCCGACCTCACCCTTATCAGGGGTGCGCTCTAACCAACTGAGCTACAGACCCAATTTCGGGCTGCTTCTTATCGTCTTCTTCAATGAATCAAGCAATTCGTGTGGGAACTTATGGAGCAGCTGATGTCGTCGATTAAGGAGGTGATCCAGCCGCAGGTTCCCCTACGGCTACCTTGTTACGACTTCACCCCAGTCATGAATCACACCGTGGTAACCGTCCTCCCGAAGGTTAGACTAGCTACTTCTGGTGCAACCCACTCCCATGGTGTGACGGGCGGTGTGTACAAGGCCCGGGAACGTATTCACCGCGACATTCTGATTCGCGATTACTAGCGATTCCGACTTCACGCAGTCGAGTTGCAGACTGCGATCCGGACTACGATCGGTTTTGTGGGATTAGCTCCACCTCGCGGCTTGGCAACCCTCTGTACCGACCATTGTAGCACGTGTGTAGCCCAGGCCGTAAGGGCCATGATGACTTGACGTCATCCCCACCTTCCTCCGGTTTGTCACCGGCAGTCTCCTTAGAGTGCCCACCATTACGTGCTGGTAACTAAGGACAAGGGTTGCGCTCGTTACGGGACTTAACCCAACATCTCACGACACGAGCTGACGACAGCCATGCAGCACCTGTCTCAATGTTCCCGAAGGCACCAATCTATCTCTAGAAAGTTCATTGGATGTCAAGGCCTGGTAAGGTTCTTCGCGTTGCTTCGAATTAAACCACATGCTCCACCGCTTGTGCGGGCCCCCGTCAATTCATTTGAGTTTTAACCTTGCGGCCGTACTCCCCAGGCGGTCAACTTAATGCGTTAGCTGCGCCACTAAGAGCTCAAGGCTCCCAACGGCTAGTTGACATCGTTTACGGCGTGGACTACCAGGGTATCTAATCCTGTTTGCTCCCCACGCTTTCGCACCTCAGTGTCAGTGTTGGTCCAGGTGGTCGCCTTCGCCACTGGTGTTCCTTCCTATATCTACGCATTTCACCGCTACACAGGAAATTCCACCACCCTCTACCACACTCTAGTCAGTCAGTTTTGAATGCAGTTCCCAGGTTGAGCCCGGGGATTTCACATCCAACTTAACAAACCACCTACGCGCGCTTTACGCCCAGTAATTCCGATTAACGCTTGCACCCTCTGTATTACCGCGGCTGCTGGCACAGAGTTAGCCGGTGCTTATTCTGTCGGTAACGTCAAAACAATCACGTATTAGGTAACTGCCCTTCCTCCCAACTTAAAGTGCTTTACAATCCGAAGACCTTCTTCACACACGCGGCATGGCTGGATCAGGCTTTCGCCCATTGTCCAATATTCCCCACTGCTGCCTCCCGTAGGAGTCTGGACCGTGTCTCAGTTCCAGTGTGACTGATCATCCTCTCAGACCAGTTACGGATCGTCGCCTTGGTGAGCCATTACCTCACCAACTAGCTAATCCGACCTAGGCTCATCTGATAGCGCAAGGCCCGAAGGTCCCCTGCTTTCTCCCGTAGGACGTATGCGGTATTAGCGTCCGTTTCCGAACGTTATCCCCCACTACCAGGCAGATTCCTAGGCATTACTCACCCGTCCGCCGCTCTCAAGAGAAGCAAGCTTCTCTCTACCGCTCGACTTGCATGTGTTAGGCCTGCCGCCAGCGTTCAATCTGAGCCATGATCAAACTCTTCAGTTCAAACATCTTTGGGTTTTTAAGAAACCCTAAACTTGGCTCAGCAATCGTTGGTTACATCTTTGATTTCTCGCGGAGTAACTTGTGATGCTGATAATCTTGTTGACTATCAGTCTGACTCCACAAGCACCCACACGAATTGCTTGATTCAGTTGTTAAAGAGCGGTTGGTTAAGAGCTTTCGTCTCAACCGAGGCGCGCATTCTACAGCAGCCTCATTTGCTGTCAAGTGATTATTTTCAGAAGCTTTCGAAGATTTCTTCAACAACTTCAACCACTTGCGCTTCAGATCTCTCTTCAGCGGGAGGCGAATTCTACAGCGTTACACGCTGCTGTCAACACCCCTTTCTCAACTTCCTTTTGGCTTCGATGAACTGAAGCAACCTACTGCCGAAAATCGCTTAACTCATTGTTTACCAAAGAGTTTTCCGTTTCGACTGCGCCGGAAGTGGGGCGAATTATAGACAGATATAATTCGCCGTCAACCTCTATTTGAGCACTTATTCAGATTTGAGCGTAATACGCGCAAATGCCTTCTTACCCGCCTGACAAACGTGAGTCGCGCCCAGCTCGTATATAAAAGTGCGATCAACAACCTCACCATCTATACGCACACCGCCAGAACCAAGAAGGTCGCGCGCAACCGCCGAATTCTTAACCAGGCCCGCCTTATTAAGGACAGCAGCGATTGGCATCGCCTCGGCAGCACTCAGCTCAATTTCCGGCAGATCGTCCGGCAACTCACCATCCTTCATGCGATTGCCTGCAGCGCGATGCGCATTGGCTGCCGCCTCGTCACCATGGAAGCGCGCAACGATCTCTTCCGCCAGCTTGATCTTCACATCACGCGGATTGACGCCCGCCTCAACATCTGCGCGCAAAGCATTGATTTCGTCCATCGAGCGGAAGCTCAGCAGTTCGAAGTACCGCCACATCAAAGCATCAGGAATGGAGACGAGCTTGCCGTACATAACACCCGGCGCCTCCTGGATGCCCACATAGTTGCCCAGGGACTTGGACATTTTCTTGACTCCATCCAAGCCCTCCAGCAATGGCATGGTCAGAATGCACTGCGCTTCCTGACCATACGCACGCTGCAACTCCCGCCCCATCAACAGGTTAAATTTCTGATCAGTACCACCCAACTCAACGTCCGCCCGCAGCGCCACCGAGTCATACCCTTGAACCAATGGATAAAGGAACTCGTGAATAGCGATCGGCTGGTTGGTGGAGTAGCGCTTGTCGAAATCATCACGCTCAAGCATACGCGCCACCGTGTACTGGGATGTCAGGCGAATGAAATCAGCCGGCCCCATCTGATCCATCCAGGTAGAGTTGAACGCCACCTCAGTCTTGGCGGGATCAAGAATCTTGAACACCTGGGTCTTGTAAGTCTCCGCGTTATCGAGCACCTCCTCACGCGTCAATGGCGGACGCGTCGCGCTTTTGCCGCTCGGGTCGCCGATCATCCCGGTAAAGTCACCTATAAGGAAGATGACCTGATGCCCCAGCTCCTGAAACTGGCGCAGCTTATTAATAAGCACGGTATGACCCAGGTGCAGATCCGGCGCCGTCGGATCAAAGCCAGCCTTAATACGCAGGGGCTGGCCACGCTTGAGCTTTTCGATCAGCTCGGCCTCGACCAACAGTTCTTCCGCACCACGTTTTATCAGCGCTAGCTGCTCTTCAACCGACTTCATAACAGACCCGCAAGGCTCAGATTCAAAAGGGAACCAACCATACAAGATCAGGGACTAATTACAAGTTTTGCCCTGCGCACGGACACCGTTCAGCAAGCCCAGCGTTCGCGAGCTTGCGCCACAGATGATTTGGTTATATTTTATACAGTTATTTCATCTTCATCATGTCATTCATCTTTTCCATTTCATCTTCAAAGTCAAATTACCTATGACCACTGAACCGTCTAAAGCGCCGCCGCTTTACCCGAAGACCCACCTGCTCGCCGCAAGTGGTATCGCCGCCCTTCTTAGCCTGGCACTCCTGGTATTCCCTTCCAGTGACGTAGAAGCCAAACGAACATCTTTGAGCCTTGACCTGGAAAGTCCAGTTGAACAACTGACACAAGACCAAGACGCTTCCGACGCACAACAAGCCACAACTGCACCAGCTGAATCACCGTTTGCTCAGATAGACAGCTCGCCCGAAGACACCCAGCAAGCCGTTCAGGACCAGCCAAAACCTACAGTAGATGTGGCCAGGAACCCTCAGCACCGCGAAGTGATAGTGGCCAAGGGCGACACGCTCTCGACCCTGTTCGAAAAGGTCGGCCTGCCCCCCGCTACGGTTAATGAAGTACTGGCCAGTGACAAACAAGCCAAGCAATTCACCCAGCTCAAGCACGGCCAGAAGCTTGAGTTCGAACTGACACCAGACGGTCAGTTGAGCACCCTGCATAGCAGCGTCAGTGACCTCGAAAGCATCTCCCTGACCAAAGGTGCCAAAGGTTTTGCCTTCAACCGCGTCACAACCAAACCCGTTACACGCTCCGCCTACGTTCACGGCGTGATCAACAGCTCGCTTTCCCAATCCGCCGCCCGTGCCGGCCTGTCCCATAGCATGACCATGGACATGGCCAGCGTATTTGGCTACGACATCGACTTTGCTCAGGACATCCGTCAGGGTGACGAATTCGACGTAATCTACGAGCAGAAAGTCGCCAACGGCAAAGTGGTCGGCACGGGCGCGATTCTCTCCGCGCGCTTTACCAACCGTGGCAAGACCTATACCGCCGTGCGCTACACCAACAAGCAGGGCAACAGCAGCTACTACACGGCTGATGGCAATAGCATGCGCAAGGCCTTCATCCGCACCCCGGTAGACTTCGCTCGTATTAGCTCGCGCTTCTCAATGGGGCGCAAACATCCAATTCTGAACAAAATCCGCGCGCACAAGGGCGTCGATTATGCGGCCCCCCGCGGCACGCCTATCAAAGCGGCCGGTGATGGCAAGGTGCTGTTGGCCGGACGCCGCGGTGGGTACGGTAATACCGTGATCATCCAGCATGGCAATACCTACCGCACCCTGTACGGCCATATGCAAGGTTTTGCCAAAGGCGTGAAGACTGGGGGCAATGTGAAGCAGGGACAAGTGATTGGTTATATCGGCACAACTGGCTTGTCCACCGGACCGCACTTGCACTATGAATTCCAGGTCAATGGCGTGCACGTCGACCCATTGGGCCAGAAGCTGCCGATGGCCGACCCAATCGCCAAGGCAGAGCGCGCGCGCTTCATGCAACAAAGCCAACCACTGATGGCTCGCATGGACCAAGAGCGCTCCACCCTGCTGGCTTCGGCAAAGCGTTAAGCCATGTCGCTCTACATAGGCGTGATGTCGGGCACCAGCCTCGATGGGCTGGATATTGCCCTGATCGAACAAGGCCCGGCGATCAGACTGATCGCTACCCATTACGTCCCCATGCCGGACACCCTGCGCGCAGAGCTGCTTAGCCTGTGCGCCAGCGGCCCGGATGAGATTGCCCGCTCAGCGATGGCCCAGCAGCGCTGGGTCAGCCTCGCAGCCCAGGGTATTCAAGCACTGCTGAAACAGCACAATCTCAAGCCCCTGGACATCCGTGCGATTGGCAGCCATGGCCAGACAATCCGCCACGAACCGGCCCGCGGCTTTACCGTCCAGATCGGCAACCCTGCCATGCTCACCGAGCTGACGGACATCACCGTAGTCAGTGACTTCCGCAGTCGCGACGTCGCAGCAGGCGGCCAGGGTGCGCCGCTGGTGCCAGCCTTTCACGAGGCGTTGTTTGGTGAGAGCACCGGCAATCGTGCGGTATTGAATGTCGGCGGATTCAGCAACCTCAGCCTTATCGAAACCGGCAAGCCCGTAGCCGGCTTCGACTGCGGCCCTGGCAATGTCCTGCTGGACGCCTGGATTCATCTGCAACGTGGCGAGCACTTTGACCGTGATGGCCAATGGGCTGCCAGCGGCAAGGTCGAGCCCCAACTGCTCAATGCGTTGCTAAGTGATCCGTTCTTCCTGACCAAAGGCCCGAAAAGCACCGGTCGCGAAGTGTTCAACCTGCAATGGCTTCGACAGCACCTTGGGCAATTGCCAGCGTTCCAAGCCCAGGACGTCCAGGCGACACTGCTGGAACTCACCGCACAGACCATCGTCGAGTCACTGCAAACGGCACAACCCACGACCGAGACCCTTCTGGTCTGTGGCGGCGGCGCCCATAACGGCACCTTGATGAATCGTCTGGCGACCCTGCTACCGTCCACCCAAGTCAGCAGCACCGCTGCATATGGCGTCGACCCGGACTGGGTCGAAGCCATGGCGTTCGCCTGGCTCGCCCATTGTTGCCTCAACGGCATAGCTGCCAACCGCCCCAGCGTCACCGGCGCGCGCGGGTTACGGGTGCTGGGCGCGATCTACCCGGTCTAAGCCCACACAAAAAAACGCCGCCTGGCCTATCAAAGCCAAGCGGCGTTCTTGATTACGGGTGAATCAGCCTTTCGATCAGATCGAGAACGAAGACCCGCAACCACAAGTGGTGGTGGCATTAGGATTCTTGATCACAAAACGCGACCCCTCCAGACCTTCCTGATAGTCAACCTCGGCACCAGCCAAGTACTGGAAACTCATCGGGTCAACGACCAGGCTTACGCCCTCGCGCTCAACGATGGTGTCGTCGTCGGCTACATCTTCATCGAAGGTAAAACCGTACTGAAACCCTGAACAACCGCCGCCCGTAACGAACACGCGCAGCTTCAAGCGATCATTACCCTCTTCATCGACCAGGCTCTTCACCTTGTGCGCAGCACCGTGGGTGAATTGCAAAGCCGTGGGGGTGAAGGATTCAACGCTCATGCTGATAATCTCCCGGCGTAGCGCCGCCATATGCGTAATGGCGGGCATTATCCGCTTCTCCTAGAAAAGCGGTCAACTATTGTTACGGTATATCAATCCGCATCGCCGCTATCAGAAACACAAAAGGCCCGATCAACGGGCCTTTTGCATGAGCATCAATACGGATTAAGGCAGCATGCCCGCATGGGACAGGCCAAGCTTTTCGTCCAGACCGAACAGGATGTTCATGTTCTGCACGGCCTGCCCTGACGCGCCCTTGACCAAGTTATCGATCACCGACAACACCACCACCAGGTCACCATCCTGCGGACGGTGCACGGCAATACGGCAGACATTGGCACCGCGCACACTGCGGGTTTCCGGGTGGCTGCCGGCCGGCATTACGTCGACGAACGGCTCATTCGCATAACGCTTTTCGAACAAGGCCTGCAGGTCTACCGAACGATCGGTAACCGTCGCGTACAACGTAGAGTGAATACCACGGATCATCGGCGTCAGGTGCGGCACAAAGGTCAGGCCCACATCCTTACCGGCGGCACGGCGCAGCCCCTGGCGAATTTCCGGCAGATGGCGATGACCTTTTACCGCGTAGGCCTTCATGCTTTCCGACGTCTCGGAGTACAACGACCCCACGGCCGCGCCGCGACCGGCACCGCTGACGCCCGATTTGCAGTCTGCGATCAGACGCGAAGCATCAGCGAGCCCGGCTTCAAGCAACGGCAGAAAACCCAGCTGCGTCGCGGTCGGATAGCAACCTGGCACCGCAATAAGGCGCGCCTGCTTGATCTGCTCACGATTGACTTCCGGCAAGCCGTACACCGCCTCTTCCAGCAGTTGCGGCGCGCCGTGCGGTTGGCCGTACCATTTGGCCCACTCATCGGCGTCTTGCAGACGGAAGTCCGCCGACAGGTCGATCACCTTGGTGCCGGCCGCCAGCAACTCACCGGCCAGAGCGTGGGCCACACCGTGGGGCGTGGCGAAGAACACCACGTCACATGCACCAAGGGTCTTGATATCCGGAACACTGAACGCCAGGCCATCGTAGTGACCTCGCAGGTTCGGATACATGTCGGCCACGGCCAGGCCAGCCTCGGATCGAGAGGTGATGACCACCACCTCAGCTTGCGGATGCTGAGCCAACAGACGCAGCAATTCGACACCCGTATACCCCGTGCCGCCGACGATACCGACCTTGACCATAAACCTGCCCTCAACGAACCACTGGAAAGCCGTCGATAATAGGGGCCGTATCGTCCTGCGACAACCGCCAACGTGACGTAAGGACGCATGAGCCACTACTATCTTCGCTACCGTGAACCTGGGAATAACTAAAATGCTCTATCTATGGGTCAAAGCCTTCCACATCGTCAGCATCGTCTGCTGGTTTGCCGGGCTGTTCTACCTGCCGCGCCTGTTCGTCTACCACGCTCAAAGCGAGGACACGGTCAGCAAGGAACGCTTCAGCGTCATGGAGCGCAAGCTGTACCGTGGCATCATGGGCCCGGCGATGCTTGCCAGCCTGGCGTTCGGCATCTGGCTGATCGCTCTTAACCCCGGCATCTTCAGCATGGGCGGGTGGATTCACGCCAAACTCACCCTGGTGGTGTTGCTGATCGGCTACCACCATATGTGTGGCGCCCAGGTAAAACGCTTTGCCCGTGGCGAAAACACCCGCAGCCATGTCTTTTATCGCTGGTTCAATGAAGTCCCAGTTCTGTTATTGCTGGCTATCGTAATTTTGGTCGTGGTCAAACCGTTCTAACTTCAATGACTCGGGGTACCTCACATGTCGCTGCCCGCTCTGCTTGAACAACGTTTGCGCCTGCCCGTCGTGGTGGCGCCGATGTTCCTGATTTCCAATCCGCAACTGGTCCTCGCGTGTTGCCGCAATGGCGTAGTCGGCAGTTTCCCGGCCCTCAACCAACGCGAGAGCAGTGGTTTCAAGGCCTGGCTGGAGGAAATCGAAGCGGGCCTGGCCCTGTTGGACAACCCCGCGCCCTACGCCGTCAACCTCATCGTGCATAACAGCAACCCACGTCTGGAGGCGGATCTGGCGATCTGCGTCGAGCACAAAGTGCCGATCGTGATCACCAGCCTGGGCGCAGTCAAAGAACTGGTGGATGCAGTACACAGCTACGGCGGGCTGGTATTCCATGATGTCACTACACGACGCCACGCCGAAAAAGCCGCTGAAGCCGGTGTCGATGGCCTGATCGCCGTCGCTGCCGGCGCGGGTGGGCATGCTGGCACCTGGAGCCCGTTCTCGCTGATAGCCGAGATTCGTCAGTTCTTCGACAAAACCCTGCTGCTGGCTGGCTGCCTCAACCATGGGCATGAGGTCCTGGCCGCCCAGTTGCTGGGCGCAGACCTGGCTTATTTCGGCACTCGCTTTATCGGTACCACTGAAAGCCACGCGCCAGATGCGTATAAAGAGATGCTGCTCACATCGCGCGCCGCCGACATCGTGCACACTCCCGCAGTCTCCGGTGTGCCGGCTAGCTTTATGCGCCAAAGTCTGGAAAATGCCGGCTTCGACCTCGCGGCCCTGCAAGGTAAGGGCGAAGTCAACTTCGGTTCCAAGCTCAAGCCGTTGAGCGACGAAGCCAAGGCTTGGAAGACCGTATGGTCCGCCGGCCAGGGCGTCGGAGGGATTAACGATTTGCCGGGCGTCGATGAACTCGTTGCCCGCCTGGATGCCGAATACCGCAAGGCTCGCGAGCAGGCAGCACAGTTACGCTGGCCACGCTGAACCTACCGCAAGGTCTGCTGCTTGAGTGGACCGCGCGCCCCCTAATTGTTGGATGACAAGGATGCCCGCATGAGCGACAACCGTTTCAAGATTGTGTTTGATGGAGGCTTGCTTCCGGGTGTTGAGAGCACTACGGCCAAGCTGAACCTGGCCGAACTGTTCAAGAGCACCGTCGAGGAAATCGAAAAACTCTTCACCGGTCGCCCGGTTGCACTGAAGCGCGACCTGTCGCGCCCCGATGCCGAAACCTACCTTACTGCACTGAAGAACGCCGGCGTGGACGCGCGTATCGAAGCCGAACAGCCAGTCGCGTTCAGCCTCGCCGAAACCCATGAGACGAGCTCCAGCGCACCGGACTTCTCCAGCCCTGCCGCCTCACCCTACGCACCGCCGCGTGCAACCGTAGGTGAAAATCTCCCGGAGTACGCCGAGCTCAAGGTATTCACCATCAACGGGCGTATCGGTCGCCTGCGGTACCTGGCATGGACGCTGGTACTGACTGTCGCAATGCTCGTGGCTGCGGGCATTATCAGCACCGTGGGCTTCGCCATCGCGACAGCGTCGCCGACGATCGCCATCATTCTCGGTTCTCTGCTGGGTTTGGCGCTGTTCGTTGCGCTGGTTGTGGTCAGCGTTCAAATCGGTGTGCAACGTTTGCACGACCTGGGCTGGTCAGGCTGGTTGTACCTGCTGAACCTGGTTCCGCTGGTGAACAGCATTTTCCCACTGCTGCTGCTGGTGCTGCCGGGTAATACGGGCGCCAACCAATACGGCGCACCACCACCGCGCAACAGCACTGCGGTCAAGGTCCTCGCCTGGCTGTGGCTGGCGTTCATCCCGCTGATACTCATTGTCGTGGTGTCGCTGGGTATGAACGGCTACCTGGACCAACTCGAAGCCAATGTGGACAGCAGCTACGAAAGCAGCTCGATCACCTCCGACGAAGACGCCGACCAAAGCGTGATCGTTGAGGAAGAAGACGCGCAAAGTGCTGACGAAGCGGCCGAACCTGTAGACTCCCCGGAAGAACAGTAAAGAAACGCCCCCCTCCGTGATGCCTCTATCATTGATGGGGGCGTTGCGATGGAGAAAGGCATGACCCGTTACGCTCTGATCACCGGTGCCTCCAGCGGCATCGGCCTGGCCTTGGCCGAAGCCTTGGCCCGTCGCGGCCGCAGCTTGATTTTGGTAGCCCGCCAGCGTGATCAGTTGGAAAGCATTGCACTCGAATTGACTCAACGCTTCGGCGTCGAGGTGCTACTGCGCGCCTGCGACCTGGGAGAGCCGCTGCGCTTGTCCGGGTTTCTGCTGGAGCTTGAGGAAGGCGAGCGACAGATCGACTTGCTGGTCAACTGCGCCGGCATCGGTACCAGCGGGCCTTTCCTGGCCCAGGACTGGATGACCGAGCAAGACCTTATCGAAGTCAATATCCTCGCTCTCACCCGTATGTGCCACGCAGTGGGCAACACCATGGCGCTGCACGGCGGCGGGCAGATCCTCAATGTCGCCTCGATTGCGGCGTTCCAACCCGGCCCATGGATGAGTAGCTACTACGCCAGCAAAGCGTATGTGCTGCACTTCTCCGAAGGGTTGCGCGAAGAGCTCAAAAGCTGCGGCATCAAGGTCTCGGTGCTGTGCCCGGGCCCAACCCGCACCGCGTTCTTTGGCACCGCGCAAATGGACACCGCCAAGCTCGACCGCAGCGAACTGCTCATGAGCCCGGAAGAGGTCGCGCTGTATACCGTGCGAGCGCTGCAACGAAACAAAGCCATCATCATTCCCGGCCGCCGCAACCGTTGGCTGGCCTTCAGCCCGCGCTTGAGCCCACGCTGGCTGACCCGCAAGATCGCCGGCGCGATCAACAAGGCCTATTGCCCGCGCTGATAGCCTGAGTACACTCCCCCTGCACGTACATAATGGAGAAACAGCTGTGGATACTCTGTTCACCAAGATCATCAACAGAGAAATACCCGCCAAGATTATCTACGAAGATGACCAAGTCCTGGCCTTCCACGATATCGCCCCTCAGGCACCGGTACATTTTCTGGTGATCCCGAAGAAACCAATCCGCACCCTCAATGACCTCAAGGAAGAAGACAAGGCACTGGCCGGGCATATCCTGTTCACGGCCCAGCGCCTGGCGCTTGAACTCGGCTGCGAGGAAGGATTCCGAGTCGTCATGAACTGTAATGAACTGGGCGGGCAAACCGTCTATCACATCCATATGCACGTGCTGGGTCAGCGCCAGATGAACTGGCCACCAGGCTGACCGGTCTTTGGGTGCGGCGCGCCGCAGGCTGCGCCCCACCCTGCCTTTGACTCAGCGCAAACGCTCCCCCCTCTCTTGCGGTAAACTGGCCGCCGAGATTCTTCCCGGAGGTCAGCATGACTACCCAACGTCACTACTCGCCGATTGATCGTCTGTTGCTGCAAGCCGACACGGCCATGCGCACATTGTTGCCTTTCAGCGGCCAGCCCTACCGTCCGTCGCCCGCCATCGTGCAACCTGACGCACAAATGAGCGAGACAGAGACCCGTCATGTCGCCGGCCTTATGCGCATCAACCATACCGGCGAAGTGTGTGCCCAGGCGCTTTACCAGGGCCAGGCCCTGACCGCCAAGCTGCCGCAGGTACGCGCCGCTATGGAGCATGCCGCCGAGGAAGAAATCGACCACCTGGCCTGGTGCGAACAGCGTATTCGCCAACTGGGCAGCCATCCCAGCGTACTCAACCCACTGTTTTATGGTTTGTCGTTCGGCATTGGCGCGGCGGCGGGGCTGATCAGCGACAAGGTCAGCCTCGGTTTCGTCGCCGCGACAGAACACCAAGTGTGCAAGCACCTGGATGAGCACCTTGAGCAATTGCCCGTCGAAGACGAAAAGTCCCGGGCGATTCTCGAGCAAATGCGCATCGATGAAGAACATCACGCAGAAAGCGCATTGGATGCCGGCGGCTTTCGCTTTCCGGCGCCGGTTAGATTCGGCATGAGTCTGATGGCCAAGGTCATGACCAAAAGTACCTACCGCATCTGACCCAATCCGCAGCTACAAAAAAGGGCGCTATCAAGCGCCCTTTTTTGTAGCTGCGGATTGGCAATCAACCCAGTTCGATAATCTCGTAATCATGGGTGATCACCACGCCGGCCGCGCCGAGCATGATCGATGCCGAACAGTACTTCTCGGCCGACAGTTCGATGGCGCGCTTGACTTGCGCTTCCTTCAACGCACGCCCTTTCACCACGAAGTGCATGTGGATCTTGGTGAACACCTTCGGATCTTCAGTGGCGCGCTCGGCTTCCAGGAAGGCTTCGCAGCTTTCTACGGCCTGGCGGGATTTTTTCAGGATGCTGACCACGTCGAAATTGCTGCAACCGCCTACGCCAAGCAGGAGCATTTCCATCGGACGTACGCCCAGGTTGCGGCCACCGGCTTCCGGCGGACCATCCATGACCACAACATGGCCACTGCCCGACTCACCGAGGAACATGGCTTCGCCCGCCCATTGGATGCGTGCCTTCATCGCCCAGACTCCACTGCTAAAAAAGGGTCGCCAGCTTAGCACAGGGCCCACTGGCGGCAGCATTTCCCGGCAAAGCGATCAATAACCCAGGCTTGCCAGGTAAATTCGCTAATCGAGTCAGGATGTGTCTGGTAAGCTGGCGCCAAATGAGTGGCGCATTGCCACCCTTCATACAGCGTGTATCAATGCCGATACCGCTGAGTACAACAATTCCAACCCCATCGCGCGCCTTTTCGGGATACAACCATGGTTGCTTTTACGCCCATACCCAAGATTAAGAATCTCGACAAGCTGCTGATGCATTGCCAGCGCCGGCGCTATCCGGCCAAGCACAACATCATCTGTGCCGGCGAGCGTTCCGAAACGCTGTTCTTCATTATCAAGGGGTCGGTCACTATCCTGATCGAAGACGAAGACGGTCGCGAAATGATCATCGCCTACCTCAATACCGGGGACTTCTTTGGCGAGCTGGGGTTGTTTGAACAAGCAGGCAAGGAACAAGAACGCAGCGCCTGGGTGCGCGCCAAGGTCGAATGCGACGTGGCCGAGATCAGCTACACCAAATTTCGCGAACTGGCCCAACATGACCCCGACATTCTCTACGCCCTCAGCGGCCAGATCGCCCAGCGTCTGCGCGACACCACACGCAAGGTCGGCGACCTGGCGTTCTTCGACGTCACCGGCCGCGTAGCCCGCTGCCTGCTGGAATTGTGCAAGCAACCCGACGCCATGACTCACCCCGACGGCATGCAGATCAAAGTCACGCGCCAGGAAATCGGGCGCATTGTTGGCTGCTCAAGGGAGATGGTCGGCCGCGTACTCAAGGACTTGGAAGAGCGCAACCTGGTGAACGTCAAAGGCAAGACGATGGTGGTGTTCGGTACCCGTTAAACCGGCAGGAAACTGGCCAGCATCTGACGGTACAAGGTATCCAGCCGGCCAATGGCGTCCGGCGCCGGGAAGACTTCGTGCAGGGCAATATGACTGTCGGCCCGCACACGCTGGTCGAGACCACACGCTTCATTAAAACGGTTGACCGCGGCAATCAGCGCTTCGCGATCGTTATCCAGCAACAACGCTCCGTGCACCAACCCCACCGGGCGCCCACCGCTTTGCCGCCAGCGCTGGGCGGTGCCGACCATTTTGCGGCCATCGAGATTGACGTTATAGCGACCGTCGCAAAACGCCCCATCGATTTCACCCACAGAGGCATCGCCGCCTAACTCGATCAGCAAGTCGCAGATCGGCTGACATAAACGTTGGTAACCGGTTTCGATACGCCCCTGGTCGCCTTCACTGCGCGGCGGTGCGTAGACCAGGGCGATATTCACCGTGGCGGCCGACTGCGGCACTGGCTCGCCACCGGTCTCGCGCAGCAGCACCGGCCAACCGGCGTCAGCCGAGAGCTGGCTGGCCTTATCAAAATGGGGAAGGCGACTGAGGCGACGCGGCATGACCAAGGCTTGATCGCTGGGCTGCCAGAACAACAGACCGAACGCCTGATCACCTGCGCACACTGCCGCCAGCAAAGCCTGCTCGGCGGCGAGCCCTGCTTCGACAGTCATCTTTACGGGCTGAGTCATCGAACGCCTACCTATCCGGGGAACAATGTGGGAGGGGGCTTTGCGCCCGATAGCGGAGGATCAGTCAACAGACGCAGTGACTGGAACCCTGCAATCGTGGGCAAGCCCTCTCCCACATTCGGGTCAGTCCAGAGTCGAACCGCTGACCGACACACCACGCTCCGGGAAGAACAGACGTTGCAGTTCGGCGCCCGGGTTTTCGGCACGCATGAACGTCTCGCCCACCAGGAACGAATACACGTCGCTGATTTCCATCAACTCCACGTCGGCGCGATTGACGATGCCACTCTCGGTGATCACCAGGCGGTCGCGTGGAATGCGCGGCAGCAGGTCGAGGGTGTTTTCCAGGCTGACTTCGAAAGTATGCAAATTACGGTTGTTGACCCCCACCAGCGGCGTGTCGAGGGTTTTCAGCGCACGCTCCAGCTCATCGCCGTCGTGTACTTCCACCAACACATCCAGGCCGACGCTTTTGGCCACGGCGGCCAATTCGGCCATCTTCACGTCATCCAGGGCAGAGACGATCAACAACACGCAATCGGCACCCAACGCACGGGCTTCGACGATCTGGTACGGATCGACCATGAAATCCTTGCGGATCACCGGCAACTTGCACGCGGCGCGGGCCTGTTGCAGGAACAGGTCGGAGCCCTGGAAGAAATCGATATCGGTCAGTACCGACAGGCACGTCGCGCCGCCCTTTTCATAGCTGGCCGCGATTTCAGCCGGTACAAAGTTCTCGCGGATCACGCCTTTGCTTGGCGAGGCCTTTTTAATCTCGGCAATCACCGCCGGCTGCTTCTTTTTCGCCTGAGCGATCAGGGCATTGGCAAAACCGCGCGGCGCATCGGCCGCTTTCGCTTGGGCTTCAAGCTCCGAGAGGCTCACGCGCGCGCGGCGCTCGGCGACCTCTTCGGCTTTGCGGGCAAGGATTTTTTCCAGAACGGTCGGCACGCTCATCCTTCATTCTCCATCTTGAATACGGCGGTGAATGCTCCGAGTTCTTCGAGCTTCTCGCGAGCCAGACCGGTGTGCAGTGCATCGTGGGCCAATGCGACACCTTCTTTAAGACTATAGGCATGGTCGGCTGCGTAAAGTGCCGCGCCAGCATTCAGAACAATCATCTCCGCTGCCTTTTGACCGTTCTCGGTCTTGCGTCGACCCAAGGCATCACGAATCAGTTCCAGGGACGCCGCCGGGCTTTCCACCGCCAGACCGTGCAGGCTCTGGCTTTTCATGCCCAGGTCTTCGGGTTCGACCCAGTACTCGGTGATCTGGTCATTCTTCAGCTCCGCCACGAAGGTCGGCGCGGCCAGACTGAACTCGTCCAGGCCGTCTTTGGAGTGCACCACCAGCACATGCTTGCTGCCCATGCGTTGCAGCACCTCGGCCAATGGCCGGCACAGCGCCTGGCTGAACACTCCGACGATCTGGTGCTTCACACCGGCCGGATTCGTAAGCGGGCCGAGCATGTTGAACAGGGTACGCAGACCCAGGTCTTTACGCGGGCCGGCGGCGTGTTTCATTGCACCGTGGTGCGACTGGGCGAACATGAAGCCGATGCCGACGTTATCGATGCAACGCGCCACCTGCACCGGCGTGAGGTTCAGGTAGATACCCGCCGCTTCCAACAGGTCGGCGCTGCCGCTCTTGCCCGACACCGCACGGTTACCGTGTTTGGCCACGGTGCAACCCGCCGCCGCAACCACAAACGACGACGCCGTCGACACGTTGAAGATATTCGCACCGTCACCGCCGGTGCCAACCACGTCGACCACACCGTCGAGGGTCTTGAGCTCAACTTTGTCCGCCAATTCGCGCATCACCGAAACGGCGCCGACGATTTCATCGATGCTTTCGCTCTTCATGCGCATGGCCATCATGAACGCGCCGATCTGCGCGTCAGTGCATTGACCGGTCATGATTTCGCGCATCACGTCGCTCATTTCAGCGGTGGTCAGGTCCAGATGGCCGACGATACGGCTCAGGGCAGTCTTGATATCCATGGAAAGTCCTTAGCGCGTGCCGCCGCTCTGCTTGAGAAAATTAGCGAACAGCTCGTAGCCCTGCTCGGTGAGGATTGACTCCGGGTGAAATTGCACCCCTTCGATATTCAGTGTCTTGTGACGCAGGCCCATGATTTCGTCGACCGAGCCATCTTCCAGCTGGGTCCACGCGGTCAGTTCCAGGCAGTCCGGCAGGGTTTCGCGCTTGACCACAAGCGAGTGGTAGCGCGTCACCGTCACCGGGTTATTCAGTGCCTGAAACACACCCAGGTCTTTATGGAACACCGGGCTGGTCTTGCCGTGCATCACCTGACGCGCGCGCACCACGTCGCCGCCAAACGCCTGGCCGATGGACTGGTGGCCCAGGCAAACGCCCAGGATCGGCAGCTTGCCAGCGAAATACCGGATGGCTTCAAGGGAAATACCGGCCTCGGTCGGCGTGCACGGGCCCGGCGAGACCACGATGCGCTCGGGGTTCAGCGCAGCGATTTCGGCCACGCTCAGTTCGTCGTTGCGCACCACCTTGACCTCGGCACCCAGTTCGCCCAGGTACTGCACAACGTTGTAGGTAAAGGAGTCGTAGTTATCGATCATCAGCAACATGGGGGAAACCTCAGGAATTGGGGGTCTGTTCAGCCAGCGCAACGGCGCGGAACATCGCGCGGCGCTTGTTCAGGGTTTCTTCCCATTCGAGGGCCGGCACCGAGTCGGCGACAATCCCGCCACCGGCCTGCACGTGCAGCTCCCCGTCCTTGATCACGGCCGTGCGGATCGCAATGGCGGTGTCCATGTTGCCGTTCCAGGCGAAATACCCCACGGCGCCGCCGTAGACGCCGCGCTTGACCGGTTCCAGCTCGTCGATGATTTCCATCGCACGGATCTTCGGCGCACCCGACAAGGTGCCGGCCGGCAGAATCGCGCGCAACGCGTCCATCGCGGTCAACCCGGCTTTCAGTTCGCCGGTGACGTTGGACACGATGTGCATCACGTTGGAATAACGCTCGATGACCATCTTTTCGGTCAATTTCACCGAGCCGATTTCCGAGACGCGGCCGGTGTCGTTGCGGCCCAGGTCGATCAGCATCAAGTGCTCGGCGATTTCCTTGTCGTCGCTGAGCAGGTCTTCTTCCAGCGCCAGGTCGGCCTCTTCGGTCGCGCCACGTGGGCGGGTGCCGGCGATCGGGCGCACGGTGATCAGGTTGTCTTCGACGCGCACCAGCACTTCCGGCGAACTGCCCACCACGTGAAAGTCACCAAAGTTGAAGAAGTACATGTACGGCGTCGGGTTGAAGCAGCGCAGCGCCCGGTACAGATCGATAGGCGCGGCCTTGAAGTCGATGGACATCCGTTGCGATGGCACCACCTGCATGCAGTCGCCGGCGAGGATGTATTCCTTGATGGTGTCCACGGCGCGCTCGTAGTCAGCCTGGGTAAAGCTTGAACGAAAGATCGGGTCGGCCGCCGGTGGACGGCTGAGGTCCAGGCCACGACGCGGGGTGATCGGCTGACGCAGTTTTTCCAGCAGCGCTTCAAGGCTCGCCTGGCCTTGCTCGAAGGCATCCGCCCGGGCCGGGTCGGCCAGCACAATCGCGTGCATTTTGCCGGCAAGGTTATCGAACACCACCACCGCATCGGAGACCATCAGCAGAATGTCCGGCACCCCCAGCGGGTCCGGGTTCGGGCATTTGCCCAGGCGCTTTTCCACATAACGCACGCAGTCGTAGCCGAAATAACCCACCAGGCCGCCATTGAAGCGTGGCAGACCGGGGATGGTCGGTACGTTGTAGCGCGCCTTGAAGGTTTCGACAAAGGCCAGCGGGTCTTCAACCTCGTGGCTTTCGATCTCGATGCCGTCATGGGTGATGCTCACATGATGGTCATGCACCCGCATCACAGTGCGGCATGGCAGGCCGATGATCGAATAACGCCCCCACTTCTCGCCGCCCTGCACCGACTCCAACAGATAGGAGTTAGGCTCGTCGGCCAGTTTGAGGTAGATCGACAGCGGTGTGTCGAAGTCGGCCAGGGTTTCGCAGGCCAGGGGAATACGGTTATAGCCGGCAGCGGCCAAACGCAGGAATTCTTCGCGGATCATGAGGTGCCTCGTGGTGTGAGGGTCTAACAGTCAGGTAGGCAAACGTGCCGCGGAGCGCGGCCGGGATCAGTCAGGCGCGCCAACGCCAGCGGGCCAGGGCCTTGATGACTTTCATCCAGAGTTTGCGAGTGACCACCACGATGGGATTTCCAGAAGGGGACGGATCGGTATCGGGCAACGTTATCTCAGCGCCCGCTCCCAAGCAACCGGGGATTAGCAGTCGCAGGTCATCAATCACCAGTGCCGGCGACTCTTCGGCAATCGGCCGACCGTGGTTGTAGCCATAGCTCAAGGCTACGCACTGCACGCCCGCGGCTTTGGCCGCCTGCACATCGCTGCGTGAATCGCCGACGAACAACGACTGAGACGCCGGGATATTGGCCATTTTCATCACAAAAAACAGCGCCGCCGGATCAGGTTTCTTCTGCGGCAGGGTATCGCCACCGATGATCCAGCGAAAATACCGGCCGATTTTCATCTGATCCAACAGCGGCGCGACGAAACGCTCCGGCTTGTTGGTGATCAGGGCCATTTCCACGCCCTGTTTGCTCAGCCACTTGAGCGTGTCGCGTACGCCGGGGTAAACCACGGTCAGTTCGTGGCCGCCTTCGTACGCGGCGTTGAACAACTCAAGGGCGTGCTCGGCCTCACGCTCATCGACCCCGTCAGCATCGATATGGTTGGCCAGGGCCCGGCGCACCAGCATCTGGGCGCCATTGCCGACCCAGTCGCGTACCGACTCGAGCCCCGCAGGCTTGCGCCCCAGTTTGAGCAGCATCTCATCCACCGCTGCCGCCAGGTCAGGCACCGAGTCGATCAACGTACCGTCCAGATCGAACATCACCAGCCGTGGCAGTTTGCCGGGGAACAACTGCTCAAAGCCGCTCATGGACGCGCCAGGGCCAGTTCGGCACGCATCTTGTCGATGACCTCCTGATAGTTCGGTGCATTGAAGATCGCCGAACCGGCGACGAACGTGTCGGCGCCGGCAGCGGCGATTTCACGGATATTGTTGACGTTGACCCCACCGTCGATTTCCAGGCGGATATCACGACCCGATGCATCAATCAACGCGCGGGCTTCTCGTAGTTTATCGAGGGTACCGGGAATGAATTTCTGCCCGCCGAAGCCTGGGTTGACGCTCATCAGCAGCACCATGTCGACCTTGTCCATCACGTACTTGAGCACGTCCAGCGGGGTGGCCGGGTTGAACACCAGGCCCGCCTTGCAGCCGCCTTCGCGGATCAATTGCAGGGTGCGGTCGACGTGCAGCGAGGCTTCCGGGTGGAAGGTGATGTAGGTGGCGCCGGCGTCGATGAAATCACCGATGATGCGGTCCACCGGGCTGACCATCAAATGCGCATCGATGGGCGCGGTGACGCCATATTTGCGCAGCGCCGCGCAGACCATCGGACCGATGGTCAGGTTGGGCACGTAGTGGTTGTCCATGACATCGAAGTGCACGAAGTCGGCACCGGCGGCCAACACGTTATCCACTTCCTCACCCAGACGGGCGAAATCGGCGGAGAGAATCGATGGGGCAATAACGAAGGGCTGCATGACGCACCTTTTCTGAGCTAAATCACGATGGCGCGCATTGTATACCTCATGCTTTGCCCTGCGCACCGTGACCTGTCTCAATGGCTAGTAAGCGGCCCGGTAGATTTTTTCGATATCCGCCACGCTGAGCTTGCGCGGGTTGTTGCGCATCAGCCGTTCGATCCCCGCAGCTTCGGCAGCCATGGCCGGGATCGCGTCTTCGGCAATCCCGAAACTGCGCAATCCTGCCGGGATCTCTACTGCGGCACACAGTCGCGTCATGGCCTCGACGGCCTGGTCCGCCGCCTCATTGACACTCAGCCCGGCAACGTTGACGCCCATGGCCTGGGCGATGTCCTGCATGCGTTCCACACAGGCCAGCTTGTTCCAGTGCATCACATAGGGCAGCAACAACGCGTTGCTGACGCCATGGGCGATATTGAAACGCCCGCCCAACGGATAGGCCAAGGCATGTACCGCGCCCACCCCGGCGTTGCCGAAGGCCATGCCGGCCATCAGGCTGGCGGTGGCCATATCGTCGCGGGCCTGCAGGTTGGCCGGGTTGGCGTAAGCCTTGGGAAGCGCCTTGGCAATGAGCTTGATCGCGCCAATGGCCAAGGCATCGGTGATCGGCGAAGCATTCAGCGACAGGTAGGCTTCAATCGCATGCACCAGCGCATCCACGCCACTGGCGGCGGTGACGCTGCGCGGGCAGGTGAGGGTCATTTGCGGGCTGATCAGCGCCACGTCCGGCAGCAGGTAGTCACTGACGATACCCTTTTTCAACTGCGCAACCTTGTCCGAGAGGATCGCCACATTGGTCACCTCCGAGCCGGTGCCGGCCGTGGTGGGAATGGCGATCAGCGGCGGGCCTTTGCGCGGCACCTGGTCGACACCGAACAAGTCCGCCAGCGCGCCGTGGTACCCGGCATAGGCGGCCACGCTCTTGGCGATGTCGATGGCACTGCCGCCGCCCAGACCGATCAGGCCGTCGTGCCCGCCGTCGCGGTAGGCCTGCATGCAGTCTTCGACGATGGCGATTTCCGGGTCGGGCAGCACGCGGTCGAAGATTTCGTAACTGCGCTCGCCCAGGTGCTCAAGCGCCAGCGCCACGGTGCCGGATTTGACCAGCACCGCGTCAGTGACAATCAGCGGGTTATCTACGTCCAGTCGGGTGAGTTCGGCGGCCAGTTGCTCGATGGCGCCAGCGCCGGTCAACAGCTTGTGGGCGATCTTGAATGAGGAAGTACTCATGTGCGCGGCCTCTTATTCTGAAATGGGCTGGCACAAGAGTAGCTTGGTATTTGAGGTTGCCTAGCATTCAGAAGCTGAATGGTCTTGCTGGCCCACCACACAACCACTGTGGAAGGGGCTTAGCCCTCCCACATTTTGATCGCTTCCAGGTTTTAGACCTGGGCCGTACGCAGTTTTTCGCTACGTCCACGCAGCCATTCCAGGGTCAGCAACAGCAACACCGAGAAGGCAATCAGCAAGGTCGCGGCTGCCGCGATCGTCGGGCTGAGGTTTTCGCGGATACCGCTGAACATCTGCCGTGGCAGGGTTGCTTGCTCGGGGCCGGCGAGGAACAGCGTCACCACCACCTCATCGAACGAGGTGGCAAAGGCGAACAGCGCCCCGGAAATCACCCCGGGCGCAATCAGCGGCAACGTCACTCGACGAAACGCGGTCAATGGCGAAGCCCCCAGACTGGCCGCGGCTCGCACCAGGTTATGGTTGAACCCTTGCAACGTCGCCGACACGGTGATGATCACGAAGGGCACGCCGAGCACGGCATGCACCACAATCAGCGAGAAGAAGCTGTTACCCAGGCCCAGCGGCGCAAAGAACAGATAACTGGCCACACCGATGATCACCACCGGCACCACCATGGGCGAAATTACCAGGGCCATGACCAGCGCCTTGCCGGGGAAATTGCCACGGGTCAGGCCGATCGCCGCCAGGGTCCCGAAGACCATGGCCAGCACCGTGGCCGCGGGGGCCACGATGATGCTGTTTTTCAGGGCACGCATCCATTCGGCCGAGGCGAAGAAGTCCTGATACCAGTGCAGTGAGAAGCCTTGCAGCGGGTACACCAGGAAGCTGCCGCTGTTGAACGACAGCGGGATGATCACCAGCACGGGCAGGATCAGGAACAACAGGATCAGACCGCAGAGGATCCGCAAGCTGTAGAACCACACCCGTTCCACGGGGGACATATAAGGGCTCAGCATCGCAAGGTCTCCTCAGCTCAGGCGCAGGCGGCTGGCGCCGACCAGTCGGTTGTAGATCAGGTACAGCACCACGGTCGCCAGCAGCAGCAAGCCACCCAGCGCTGTCGCCATGCCCCAGTTGATACTGGTGTTGGTGTAGAAGGCCACGAAGTAGCTGACCATCTGGTCGTTCGGGCTGCCCAGCAAGGCCGGGGTGATGTAGTAACCAATCGCCAGGATGAACACCAACAGGCAACCGGCGCCAACGCCGGCGTAGGTCTGCGGGAAGTACACGCGCCAGAAGCTGGTGAACGGGTGGCAGCCCAGGGAAATCGCCGCACGCATGTAGGTGGGTGAGATGCCTTTCATCACGCTGTAGATCGGCAGGATCATGAACGGCAGCAGGATATGCACCATGGAGATGTAGACACCGGTGCGGTTGAACACCAGCTCCATGGGTTTGTCGATCAGGCCCATGCCCATCAACGCGCTGTTGATCAAGCCGCCCGATTGCAGCAGCACGATCCACGCAGCGACCCGCACCAGGATCGAGGTCCAGAACGGCAACAACACCAGAATCATCAGCAAATTGCTCTTACGCGCCGGCAGGTTAGCCAGCAGGTAAGCCAGGGGGTACGCCAGCAGCAGGCAGATGGCGGTGATTACCAGGCCCATCCAGAACGTGCGGGCGAAAATATCCAGGTAGATCGCCTGGTCCGGGGTGGCTGGGGCGATTTCGCCCAGGTCGTCGATACGGTGATCGACGGCCGCCAGCAGATAGTACGGCGTCAGGCTGCTGGTATTGCGCCGGATCGCCTGCCAGTACGCCGGGTCGCCCCAGCGTTCGTCGAGGTTTTCCAGCGCTTCTTTATAAGAGGCCGGCGCTTCGGTAAACGGCAGCGCCCGCGCGGTTTTGGTCAGCAGGCTGCGATAGCCGGCCAGTTCCATGTTCAAGCGTTTGGACAGATCGCCCAAGGTCTGTTTTTTGCGAGCCTCGCCCAGGTCCTCACTGAGGGCCTGATACACCGGTTCGCCCGGCAAGCCACGGCCATCCCAGGCCTTCACCGCCACCACGGTACGCGGCAAACCGCCCACCACCTCCTCGTTGCCGACGCTCTTGAACAATAACGCGACAATCGGCACCAGGAACACCAGCAGCAAAAACAGCACCAGCGGCGCAATCAAGGCCTGGGCCTTCCAGCGATTGAGCCGCTCGGCACGCGCCAGGCGCTGCTTGAGGGTGGGGCTGTTGACCTCGTTCGAGGGAACGGCGATGGCCATGGCTAACTCCGAAATACAAAAAAATGACGATAAACCTGTGCCTGGGCTCTGAGGCTGTGGTGAGCAGGAGAGGCCTGCGGTTTTTGGCACTGCTTCGCAGTCCCGCGCGGGGCAAGCCCGCTCACCACAGACATCTACTCACCACATAAATCCGCTCACCACGGGAGCCGGTCACCATGCAAGCCTGCTCAGCACAGAAGCCAGGTCACCACAGAAACCCGCTCACAAGGAGCGCCCATCGAGCACGGCAGGCGGGTTATTTAGCGGCCCACGAGTTAAAGCGCTGCTCGAGTTGCTCACCGTTATCCGCCCAGAAGCTCACATCGATCTGCACCTGGTTGGCGATGTTTTCCGGGGTGGTCGGCATGTCCTTGAGGATGTCCTTGGCCAGCAACGGTACGGCTTGGGTGTTGGCCGGGCCGTAAGCGATGTTTTCCGAGTAGGTCTTCTGCTGCTGCGGCGCGACCGAGAAGGCGATGAATTTCTTCGCGGCTTCGGCGCGGTCTTTGGCCAGGCCTTTTGGAATGGCCCAGGCGTCGAAGTCATAGATGCCGCCGTTCCACACCACTTTGAGATTGCTTTCTTTTTGCACGGCAGCGATGCGGCCGTTGTAGGCCGAGCTCATCACAACGTCACCCGAGGCGAGGTATTGCGGCGGCTGTGCGCCGGCTTCCCACCATTGAATCGACGGTTTGAGTTCGTCAAGTTTCTTGAAGGCACGGTCCTGGCCATCTTTGCCGGCCAGCACTTTGTAAACGTCCTTCGGCGCAACGCCATCGGCCATCAGTGCGAATTCCAGGGTGTACTTGGCGCCTTTACGCAGGCCGCGCTTGCCCGGGAATTTCTTGGTGTCCCAGAAATCCACCCAGCTTGTCGGGGCGGAAGCCAATTTATCGGCGTTGTACGCCAGCACCGTCGACCATACGAAGAAACCCACGCCGCATGGCTGGATCGCGCCCTTCACGTAGTTGGCGCTGTCACCGAACAGTTTCGGGTCCAGCGGCTCGAACATGTCTTCGTCGCAACCACGGGACAGCTCCGGCGATTCAACTTCCACCAGGTCCCAGGACACGCTCTTGGTGTCGACCATGGCTTTGACCTTGGCCATTTCGCCGTTGTACTCGCCGGCGACGATCTTGCCGTTGCCCGCGCTTTCCCACGGTGCGTAGAAGGCCTTGACCTGGGCGGCCTTATTCGCGCCACCAAAGGACACGACGGTCAGGTCCGGGCCGGCCATGGCCTGTGTCGCGCCCATCAAGCTCAATGCCAGGACGGAATACTTCAAGGAACTCAACATTGTTGTTCTCTCCACGTGCAGGGTTGGTGAAGCCATGGGGGCGATTAATTCGCCTCTAGAAGTGGGTCGAGTGCGCGAACGTGCTCGACTTGCCAGCCAATCGGTACCACGTCGCCAACGGCCAGGGCTGGATCCAGCTCAGCAATTGGTTGTTTCACAAAAAAATCGGCCTTGCCGCAGACTTCCAGGCGCACACGCACGTGGTCGCCCAGGTAGATAAATTCGGCCACCCGCCCGGAAAAGCGATTGACGCATGCTTCGCTGGAACCATTGAGGCTGACGCGCTCCGGGCGCACCGACAGCGTCACCGGGCCACCGAGCTGCCCCACATTCACCGCCAGCGCCTCGACTTTCTCTCCGCGCGCCAATTCCACCACGCAGCGGTCGCCGGTGTGGCTGTGCAGGCGACCGTTGAGGCGGTTGTTCTCGCCAATAAAATTGGCGACAAAGGTGTTCTTCGGCTCTTCGTACAAGGTCCGTGGCGCGGCGATCTGCTGGATCTCGCCCTGGTGAAACACCGCCACCCGGTCAGACATGGTCAAGGCTTCGCCCTGGTCGTGGGTCACGTACACCACCGTCACGCCCAGGCGCTGGTGCAGGTGCTTGATCTCCATCTGCATGTGTTCGCGCAGTTGCTTGTCGAGGGCGCCGAGAGGTTCGTCCATCAGCACCAGTTGCGGTTCGAACACCAGCGCCCGGGCCAACGCCACGCGCTGTTGCTGGCCGCCGGACAACTGCGCCGGGTAGCGCTGGGCGAACGCGTCGAGCTGGACCATGCTCAGCACGCGTTTGACGCGCTCGCTGATGTCGGTCTTGCTCAACCCGCGTACCGACAGCGGGAACGCCAGGTTCTCGGCCACGGTCATGTGCGGGAACAACGCATAGTTCTGGAACACCATGCCGATGTCGCGCTTGTGCGGCGGCACGTTGTTGATCGAGCGCCCGGCCAGCTGGATTTCCCCGGCGGTCGGCGTTTCAAAGCCGGCCAGCATCATCAGGCTGGTGGTCTTGCCCGAACCGGAAGGCCCGAGCAGGGTGAGGAACTCGCCCTTGCGAATCTCCAGGTTGAGGTCTTTGACGATCAGGTTCTCGCCGTCGTAGCTCTTCTGCACGCCACGAAAGCTGACCAGTACATCATTTGAATCCACCTCGCTCATACCCGCACCTTTGTGTTTTGGACTGCTGTGGCACAAGCGTAGTCCAGGGGCGAGGCCCCGGAAATCGGGAGCCAAGAGAGAATTGCATCAGCCGGATGGAAGGTTTGGTGTAGGGATCGCCCTACACGAATGGCGGGCACTGGACAGGGCAACCGCAAGCGGCGAGCTGCAAGCCTCAAGAACGGGCGCAGCGCTGTTTTGTGGGGTGTCGTTAATAGATATGTCGCTACAGAAGCTTGTGCTCCATCGCGTACTTCACCAGTTCGGCCAGGGAGGTGATGTTGAGCTTTTGCATCAAGCGCGCCTTGTGGGTGCTGATGGTCTTGCTGCTCAGCGCCAGTTGCTGGGCGATGTCGTTGACGTTGGCGCCCTGGGCCAAGCGCTCGAACACCGAGAACTCACGCTCCGAGAGCAACGAATGCAAGGGCCGGGTATCGGTGAGGCCGACCTCGAAGACCATGCGGTCGGCCAGGTCCGGGTCGATATACCGCCCGCCGGCCGCGACCTTGCGAATCGCCGTGAGCAGCAGCGCCGGGTCACTGTCCTTGGTCGCATAACCCGCGGCGCCCACCTTCAAGGCACGGGCGGCCATTTGCGCCTCATCGTGCATCGACAGCACCAGAATCGCCGGCGGGTTGCTCAGCGTGCGAATCCGCGCAATCGCTTCCAGGCCGTTGACGCCAGGCATCGAGATGTCCAGCAATACCACCTCGCACGGCACGTGACGCAAGGTCTCCAGCAACTGCTCGCCATTACTCGCCTCGCCCACCACGAGCAGGTCTTTGGCCAGGCCGATCAACTGCTTGATCCCTTCACGAACGATGGTGTGGTCTTCGGCTACCAGTACGCGGATCACAGGGGTTTCCTCTTATCGTTATGCATCCAACGGCACCGTCACACTCAGGGTGGTGCCCTCCCCCAACTCACTGTGCACGCTCAACTGCCCGCCCATAATCAACACCCGCTCGCGCATGCCGACCAGGCCGAACGAGACCGCGCGACCTTCAGGCTGGACGAACCCCACACCGTCGTCACTGATCGTCAGCCGCAGATCCGTGCCTTCGATGGCCAGGGTCAGTTCCACAGTATGCGCCTGGGCATGGCGCATCACATTGGTCAGCGCCTCCTGCAGGATACGAAACAGGCCGATAGCCTTGGCGTCACTCAGGGTTGGCAGGTTATCCGGCACTTGCACCAGGCAGGGGATTTGCGTGCGGGCCTCGAAGCGGCGGGCCTGCCATTCGATGGCCGAGGCGATACCGGCGTCCAGAATCGGTGGACGCAGCGCGGTGGCGACATCCCGGACCAATTGAAACAATTGGGCGATCAGGCGCTTCATGCTGTTCAAGCGCTCGTGCAGGCCGGGGTCCAACTGCGCATAGGCCAGTTCGCACATGGAGGTTTCCAGCTTGAGCACGGTGAGCATCTGCCCAAGCTCGTCGTGCACCTCGCGGGCGATGCGCGCCTTTTCTTCTTCGCGCACGGTCTCCAGATGCGCGGACAGCTCGCGCAGTTGCGCTTCACTTTGCAACAAGGCGGCCAGGGTGCGACGCAGTTCGGTGACGTCATTCAGGTAGACCACCAGGTACTCGGCCTCGGCAAAGCGTAAAAAGCTCAAGGACACGTTGGCCGGCAGGATGCTGCCATCGGCGCGCAGGCAATTGGTGGCGAAATTCTGCGGACCCTCTTCGCTGGCCCGCGCGCGCTTCCACAGGTTGAGCCAGCGGTCCATGTCCAGCGTCGGGTCGAGGTCAACCAGCGGCCGCTCGATCAGTGCGCCGGGGCCGTAACCCAGCATGTTTTCGGCGGCAAGGTTGGCGTAGCGCACATGGCTGTCCCAGTTCACCCACAGGATGCCCACGGTGCTTTGATCGATGGAAAATTGGGTCAGGCGCAACGCCTCGGCACCCGCCGCACGGGCCGCACTTTCTTCCCGGGCGGCCAACAGGCTGTGTTCCAGCGCATGCTGCTGACGGCGCTGCCAGAACACTATCGCCAGGCTGGCAAGCAGCAGCAGGCCCAGCAGCAGACTGAGGTTCTGCCACAAACCAGGGGATTCGGTCAGCCGCGGGTATTTGGGTTGCAGCCAGCGGTTGTGCAGTTGGTCGAGGTCACGGGCGGGAATGGCGCGCAAGGCGCTTTCCATAATGCCGGCCAGTTCCGGCCAGTCCCGCCGCGTAGCCACGCGCAGCAATTGCGGCAGGCCGATATCCCCCACCACCGCCAGCCCGGCGAACTCCGCCTCACCGGATAATCGACTTAACTGCGCTTCATCCACCACGGCATAACGCGCCTGCTGGCTCACCAGCAATTGCAACGCTTGGCGCTCCATGGGCACGCCTTGCAGGTTGAGTCCGGGGTAAGTACTGCGCAGATAATCGGCGACGCCGCTGGGCATGCGCACGGCAACGCGAGATAGGTCATCGAGCTTTTCCAGCTCCACGGCACCAGCGCCTTCACGGATACCAACGATGCGCTGGGGCACGCGCATATACGGGTCGCTGAACAACCACAGGCGTAAACCGGCCGGGGTTTGCTGCAGGCCTGGGGCGATGTCCACTTCGTCGTCGCGCACGGCGGCTTCCAATTGCTCCTGGCTTGGAAAATTGCGCCACACCAGGTCAATGTTCAGCGCCTTGGCCAGCCACTGCATCAATTCCACATTGGCCCCGGACAAGCGTTGCAAGCGCCGGTCGTATTGCGCGTAAGGCGCCTGCAACACCACGCCCACCCGCAGTTCCGGGTGCTGGGCCAGCCAGTCGCGCTGCTGCGCATTGAGCTGTGCCTGCGGCGAGGCAGGCGTGGGGGCGGCGTTTGCCATCAAGGCAAGGCACAAACAGCCGATAACCAGCAGACAGCGAAAACCCATGATCCACGTCTCACATCACTGACAAATACTGACCAACCCATTAGGCTGCTGGAATCTTTTCTGGCCGGAAACTAACGATGCCACTTCGAAACCGTTCGGCACTGCCAGCATTGTGCCTGTCGCTGCTGTTTACCAGTGCCTTTTCTGTACAGGCCGCTGATGCCCCTGAGCCGGCCGCCGAAAAACCCGTCGAACGCCAGCCTTTACCCGAACGCAGCCAAGAAGAGGCCAGCGCCCTGGAGCGCACCCTTCCCCAGCAGGAACAGCAACAACTGCAGGCTGGCAGTGATTCCTTCCTCGCCCTGTGGAAACCGGCCAACAGCGCCGAACCCGAAGGTGTGGTGATTATCGTCCCTGGGCGCGGTGAAAATGCTGACTGGCCTCAAGCAATCGGCCCATTGCGGCGCAAATTGCCGGACGCCCATTGGGGCAGCCTCAGCCTGTCGCTGCCGGACGTGAGCGTGGATACACTGCCGCCGCGGGTGATGGAAGCACCCAATGCCACCGTCGACACCAGCAGCAAAGAAGCAAGCACCGCCGACAAACCGATCGAACAAGCGGCCAGCGCAGAGGCCGAGGGCACCGACCCGTCGGTGGTGCCGGGCGCAGACGAGCAGGACAAGACCGACGCGTCACGCATCTTCGATCGTATCGACGCCGCCGTGGCCTTTGCCCAGACTCAAAGTGCACGCAGCGTGGTGCTGGTCGGTCATGGCACCGGAGCCTGGTGGGCCGCGCGTTATCTGAGCGAGAAACAACCGTCTCAGGTGCAAAAATTGGTGATGGTCGCGGCGCAGACGCCCAACGGACGCCACCCGGACGTGCAGCAACTCGCCCCGGCCCTGAAACTGCCGACCGCCGACATCTACTATCAAGACAACGCCCTGGCACGCAAAAACGCCCTGGCACGGGCCCAGGCGGCCAAACGCTTGAAAAATGATGGCTATCAGCAGGTTTCATTGAAGTCACTGCCCGGCAACAGTGCTGCCGAGCAGGAGCAGTTGTATCGGCGGGTCCGTGGTTGGTTGAGCCCGCAGGCCGGCACAGACTGAACGGATAAACCGATCAACCTGCGTTGATCAGCGAAAGTCCCGGCGCTCGCGAATCAACGCATAGGCGTTGTGCAGGTCGCGGGTGCGCTCAGTGGCGTCAAGCACTTGCGCGGGGCTCGCGCCGCTGCCGGCCACTTTGTCCGGATGGTGGCGACTGAGCAGGCGGCGATAGGCGCGTTTGATCACCGAAGGCTCAGTGGTGGCCGTTACGCCGAGCAAGCGCATCGCCTCCTGATAACTGGCACCACGGCTGACCAGCGGCTTGCGTTCCGGGGTGTAGTCCGCCGCCAGAGCCTGGAGCTGTTGCGGCGTCCAGCCCAACCATTTACCCCATTGCTCGATCAGATCGCGCTCGGCGTTATCGGCCCTGCCGTCCGCCCAGACCATCCGCCAGCACGCGCGCAGCACGCCTTCGGCGGCATGGGGCTGCGCCTTGAGCACACGCAGGTAACGGCGGACGCGGTCGGAGCCGGATTTGCCACGGTTGAAGGCCGTGATCGCGCGGCGCTGAGCCGATTCGGTCATGTCCAGCGCACGCATCTCCTGGCGCGCCTGCTGGATATGCCCATCCACTACCCGCCCGTTGCTTTTGGCCAGGCGCCCCAGCAGTACAAACAGCAATTCGTCATTGCGCAACGCCGGGCGCCCACCCAGACGTTCACGCAGTTGCGCCCAGCTGTGCAGTTGCAGGCGACGATCCAGCGCCTGCCCCAACAGCGCACCCAACAAGGCCCCCGGAATACTGGCAATGGCGAAGCCAGCCCCGGCGCCGATCAGCGTCCCTGGCCACAACATGCTACTGCCCCGCTGTCAGCAGGGTTTCGACTTGCGCCAGGCGCTCCAGCGTGCCGACATCTATCCAGCGTCCCGCCATGTGTTCCCCCGTTACCAGACCTTTGGCCATCGCCGCCCGTAAAAGCGGCGCCAGCTTGAAGGCACCTGCGCTGCACCCCTCGAACAACCTGGGGTCGAGCACTGAAATGCCACTGAAGGTCAGGTTATCGGCACCGGGCGCCGCATCATGAAGCAAACCCTGATCGAGGTGGAAATCTCCACCCGAAGGGTGATGTGCGGGGTTGTCGACCATCACCAGGTGCGCCAGGCCGTTGAGCGGTTGCTTGAGCCGAGCGAAGTCGTAGTCGGTCCAGATATCACCATTGACCACCAGAAACGGCTCGCCCCCCAGCAACGGCAAGGCCTGGAAAATCCCGCCGCCGGTTTCCAGCGGCTCGCCCTCAGGGGAATACCGGATACGCAGGCCAAACTGCGCGCCGTCGCCCAGGTAGTTTTCGATCTGCTGGCCGAGCCAGGCATGGTTGATCACAATATCGCTGAAGCCGGCCTTGGCCAGCGCCTCCAGGTGATACTCGATCAGGCGCTTACCGCCGGCCTGCACCAGCGGCTTGGGCGTGTGCAAGGTGAGCGGACGCATCCGCTCGCCTTTGCCGGCAGCCAGGATCATGGCCTTCATACCGTGGCCTCGGCGGATTGGCGCAGGCTGCTCAACAACTCAGCCAAGTCACTCAGCTCCGGGCGGTCAGCCAGCACCGCTTCTATATAAGCAAAGAAGCGCGGCACGTCTGCCAGGTAGCGTGGCTTACCGTCGCGGTGGCAAATACGCGCAAAAATGCCGATGACCTTGAGGTGACGCTGCACGCCCATCAGGTCGCTGGCACGCAGGAAGTCTTCGAAGTCGCGCTGTACCGGGATGCCCAGTTCCGCAGCGCGCTCCCAATAACCGCGCTGCCATTCGCGCACACGGGCCTGGGACCAACTGAGGAAGGCATCCTTGAACAGGCAAGTGATGTCGTAGGTGACCGGGCCATAGACCGCGTCCTGGAAATCCAGCACGCCGGGGTTCGGCTCGCTGATCATCAGGTTGCGCGGCATGTAGTCGCGGTGCACCAGCACTTTGGGCTGCGCCAGCGCGCTGTCGATCAGGCGATCGCTGACCCGCTGCCAGCATGCCTGTTGCTGTGCGTCCAGCTCGACACCCAAATGCCTGCGCACGTACCACTCTGGGAAGAGCTCCAGCTCACGGCGCAGCAAGGCGACGTCATAGCTGGGCAGCGGTGCGTCCATCGGCAACTGCTGGAATGCCAGCAGCGCGTCGATCGCATCGGCAAACAATTGATCGGCATTTTGCTCGTCGATCACGTCCAAGTAGGTTTTTGTGCCCAGGTCATTGAGCAAAAGAAAGCCGCGCGGCAAATCTTCTGCATAAATTTTTGGAACATTTATGCCTGACTTTGCCAATAAATGAGCGATATCGACGAAGGGTTTGCAGTTTTCCTGGGGCGGTGGAGCGTCCATCACCACGAAAGTCCGGCCGCCACCTTCCCAGCGGAAGTAACGCCTGAAACTCGCGTCGCTGCTGGCCGCGGTCAATGTGGCCGGGGGTACGAGGCCCCAGTCTTGAGCGTTGAAAAGGATCGGCAACTGCTCATCCAGCCAGACTTCCAGCTGTTGTAAACGTAGATCTTGCTCGGGCATTACAAGGGTCTCCGACGGCGCTAGCCGTCAAGCGGGGCATGCTTTATTATCACGCATCTTTTTCAGACCATCGAGAGGCGTGCGGCCCAAACCGCGGGCAGATGGCACGCAGGAAGCCCGGACTAATAAGATGGCATTGAAATCCCCCGCGTTTCGTAGAAAATTTCCGTTGCTGGTAACCGGCAGTCTGCTGGCCTTGCAACCCTTCGCCACCTCATTCGTGGTCGCCGCGGAACAGTATGACTGCACAGTCTCTGCTTCGGGTGCCTGGGATTGCGCGCCGAAAACCGCCGCAGCCCCGTTGCCACCGCGCCCGGTGCATGACGGCGCTGCCGTCAGCTCGGCCAACAGCACGGCGCAGGCCGACGCTGGTGGCACGGCCGCGGCCGAGCCCAAGACCGCACTGGTCACCGAATCCAAGGGCCGTGGCCTGCGCTCGCGCAGTGCCGACTACAGCCACTTGGACTGGGTACCTCGTGATAAGTTGACCGCGGCCCAACTGGCCGAAACCGGTCCTTATTGCGGCGGTGCGTACATCGAGCCGACTCGTCCTGGCATGAACGACAAGACGAACAAGAGCGATGCGCCCACCTTCATCGGCGCCAAAGCCTCTCGTTACGAGCAGGAACAGCAAGTCGCGACCCTGGCCGGTGACGTCGTCATGCGCCAGGGCAGCATGCAGCTGGAATCTGAAGAAGCCAGCCTGTATCAGGCCGAAAGCCGCGGCGAGCTGAACGGTAATGTTCGCTTGCGCGATAACGGCGCCCTGATCGTCGGCGACCACGCCGAAGTTCAGCTGGATACCGGTGCGGCGCAGATCGACAACGCCGAATACGTGCTGCACAAGTCGCGCATCCGCGGTAACGCGCTGTACGCCAAGCGCGCCGAAAACGCGATCATCCGTCTCAAGGACGGTACGTACACCACCTGCGAGCCGGACAGCAACGCCTGGCAGCTCAAGGGCAACAACATTACGTTGAACCCGGCCACCGGTTTCGGTACGGCGACCAACGCGACGTTGCGGATCAAGAACATCCCGATCCTGTACACCCCTTACATCTATTTCCCGATCGACGATCGTCGTCAGTCCGGCTTCCTGCCGCCAAGCTTCAGCACCGGCAGCGAAACCGGCTTTACCTTGCTCACGCCGTACTACTTCAACCTGGCGCCGAACTACGACGCTACGTTGTACCCGCAATACATGACCAAGCGCGGCATGATGATGGAAGGCGAATTCCGCTACCTCACCAAGTCCAGCGAAGGTCAGTTCGGCGGCGCGTACCTGAACGACGACAACGACGAACGCAAGCTGCAGACCGATTACGAAAAAACCCGCTACATGCTCAACTGGCAGCACAAAGGCGGGTTGGATTCGCGTGTAATGACGCAGGTCGACTACACCACGATCAGCGACCCTTACTTCTTCCAGGACCTGAAGTCCAACCAGGAAGGCGTCGAGAGTCGCGATTACGTCAACCAGCAGGGCTCCGTGACGTATCGCGGTGACACCTTCCGGGCACGCCTGAACCTTCAGGCTTACCAACTGGCGACCATTTCCCAAGTCACGCCGTACGATCGTCTGCCGCAGATCACCTTCAACGGCACCCTGCCCTACCATCCGGGCGGCCTGAATTTCAGCTACGAGACCGAAGCCGTGCGCTTCAATCGCGACCTGGAAAACGGCACGTTTAAAGACCAGGACGGCGTGGCATCGGCTCGACTGGACACCTTTGTCCGCGGCCTCACCCGCGCCAACGGCACACGCCTGAACGTAGCACCAGCCGTCGAATACCCGATGAACTCGACCTACGGTTTCGTAACGCCGAAGCTCAAGTACGTCTATACCAAGTACGATTTGGACCTGGACAGCATCGGCAAGAACCAGATCATTGCTGACCAGGCTGCGTCCGTGGCGGCAGGCACCCCGTATGCGGGCGGCACCTTCAAGAGCTCCCAGGACCGTGCGGTTCCGGTGGCCAGTGTCGACAGCGGTCTGTACTTCGATCGCAACACCAACTGGTTCGGCAAGGACTATCGCCAGACCCTTGAGCCGCGTGCGTTCTACCTGTACGTGCCGAACAAGGACCAGGCGGATATCCCGGTCTTCGACAGCAGTGAATACTCGTTCAGCTACGCCTCGCTGTTCCGCGACAACCGCTTCAGCGGTTCCGACCGCATCGGCGACGAGAACAAGCTGTCGCTGGGCGTGACCAGCCGCTGGATCGAAGACAACGGCTTCGAGCGTCAACGCGTAGCCGTGGGCCAGGCGCTGTACTTCAAGGATCGTGAAGTTCAATTGCCGGGTGTTCTGGCCGCCGACCGCGCCGACGCGCAGTCCGATGTATCGCCGGTTGCCCTGGACTACGAGTTCCGTTTCAACCGCGACTGGCGTGCCACGGCCGACTACAACTGGGACACCGAGGAGCACAGCCCTCGTTCCGGCAGCGCAATGCTTCACTACCAGCCGGAAGACAACCCGAACAAGATCATCAACGTCGGTTATCGCTATCGTAACGACCAGGTCGTCTACAACCAGCTGACCGGCAAATGGCAGTTCGGTGGTGACTATGGTCAGCCGGGTGATCCGAACTTCGTGAAGGATTACTACAAAATCCAGCAACACGACTTCTCGATGATGTGGCCGATCATTCCCCAGTGGAATCTGATCACCCGCTGGCAGTATGACTACGCTCGCAACCGTACCTTGGAAGCCTTTGGTGGTTTCGAGTACGACAACTGCTGCTGGAAACTGCGCGTCATCAACCGTTACTGGGTTTCCAACGACGAATACAGCCAGATCGCCCCGCTTAACGAAAAGGGTGACCACGGGCTCTTCCTGCAAATCGTCCTCAAAGGACTCGGCGGCCTGACCGGCGCCAAGGTAGAGAGCTTCCTCGACAAAGGCATTGAAGGTTATCGTGAACGTGAAGACCAAGCTTTCTGATTGTCTGCGCCCGCTCGTACTGGGCGCGCTGTTCCTGGGGACCGCATCGGCACACGCTGCGGTTCAACAGCTGGATAAAGTGGTGGCCATCGTCGATAACGACGTGATCATGCAGAGCCAACTGGACCAACGGGTCAAGGAAGTTCAGCAGACCATCGCCAAGCGTGGCGGCGGCGTGCCGCCGACCAGCGTCCTGGACCAACAGGTGCTGGAACGTCTGATCGTCGAAAACCTGCAATTGCAGATCGGTGATCGTTCCGGCATCCGTATTTCGGACGAGGAACTGAACCAGGCCGTCGGCACTATTGCCCAGCGCAACAACATGAGCATCGATCAGTTCCGCGCGGCCCTGGCTCGCGATGGCCTGTCGTATGAAGACGCCCGTGACCAGATCCGTCGCGAAATGATCATCAGCCGTGTGCGTCAGCGCCGTGTGGCCGAGCGGGTTCAGGTGTCCGAGCAGGAGGTGAAGAACTTCCTGGCGTCGGACCTTGGCAAGATGCAGCTTTCCGAAGAACTGCACCTGGCCAATATCCTGATTCCGACCCCGGACAGCGCCAACTCCGAGCAGCTCAATGCCGCCGCTGCCAAAACCAAGGCAATCTATGATCGTCTGAAGGCCGGTGCTGATTTCGCGCAAATGGCCATCGCCCAGTCCGGCAGCGACAACGCCCTTGAAGGCGGTGACATGGGCTGGCGTAAAGCCGCTCAACTGCCACCTCCGTTCGACCGCGAACTGAGCGCCATGGAAGTCGGTGGTATCACCCAGCCGGCACGCACTCCAGGTGGTTTCATCATCCTGAAGCTGCTGGAGCGCCGCGGCGGCGAGACCTCGCTGAAAGACGAAGTGCATGTTCGTCATATCCTGGTCAAACCGAGCGAAATCCGTACCGAAGCGCAAACCAAGGAACTGGCACAGAAGATCTATGACCGCATTGAAAGCGGTGAAGACTTCGCCACCCTGGCCAAAAGCTTCTCCGAAGACCCAGGTTCAGCCCTCAACGGCGGCGACTTGAACTGGATCGACCCGAAAGCACTGGTTCCCGAGTTCCAGCAAGTGATGGCCGATACGCCGCAAGGCGTGCTGTCCAAGCCGTTCAAGACTCAATATGGCTGGCACGTGCTGGAAGTTCTTGGCCGTCGCGCCACCGACAACACCAGCCAGGCCCGCGAGCAACAGGCACTCAACGTATTGCGTAACCGCAAATACGACGAAGAGCTGCAAACGTGGTTGCGCCAGATCCGTGACGAAGCCTACGTCGAGAACAAGCTGCCAGGCGCCGGGCAAACAGGCACCGACCAGGCAGTACAGTGAAACCCCAGCGTTTCGCGGTAACACCCGGCGAGCCGGCCGGCATTGGCCCAGACCTGTGCCTGCTGCTCGCCTCGCACGCCCAGCCACACCCCCTGATTGCCATTACCAGCCGCGACCTGCTCCTTGAGCGGGCCGCGCAGCTGGGCGTGGCTGTCAATTTGCTGGACGCTGCGCCCGGAAATTGGCCCGACCTGCCCGCACCGGCCGGCAGCCTGTACGTGTGGGACACCCCGCTGCAGGCCAAGGTGGTTGCCGGGCAACTGGACAAGGCCAACGCGGCGTTCGTGCTCGAAACCCTGACCCGCGCAGGCCAAGGCTGCATTGATGGCGTCTTCGCCGGCATGATCACCGCCCCGGTACACAAAGGCGTGATCAACGAATCCGGCATCGCTTTTTCCGGCCACACCGAGTTTCTCGCCGAACTGACCCATACCGCTCAAGTCGTCATGATGCTGGCCACGCGCGGCCTGCGAGTCGCCCTGGTGACCACGCATCTGCCACTGCGTGAGATTGCCGACGCCATTACCGTCGAACGCCTGGAGCGCGTGACGCGCATCCTGCATGCCGACCTGCAACACAAATTCGGCATCGCCCAACCGCGCATCCTGGTCTGTGGGCTTAACCCCCACGCCGGTGAGGGCGGTCATTTGGGCCATGAAGAAATCGACATCATCGAACCAACCCTGGAGCGTCTGCGCCAAGAAGGCATGGACCTGCGTGGCCCATTGCCTGCCGACACTCTGTTTACCCCCAAATATCTGGAGCACTGCGACGCAGTGCTGGCGATGTACCACGACCAGGGGCTGCCGGTGCTGAAATACAAAGGCTTCGGCGCCGCCGTCAACGTGACACTGGGCCTGCCGATCATCCGTACCTCCGTCGACCATGGCACCGCCCTGGACCTGGCAGGCAGCGGCAAGATCGATACCGGCAGCCTGCACGTGGCCCTGGAAACCGCCTATCAGATGGCCGAGACCCGTATATGACCGAGCATTACCAACACCGGGCGCGCAAGCGTTTCGGGCAAAACTTCCTGCACGACGCTGGCGTGATCGACCGGATCCTGCGCTCCATCCATGCCAAGCCCGAAGACCGCCTGCTGGAAATCGGCCCGGGCCAGGGCGCACTGACCCAGGGCCTGCTGGCCAGCGGTGGACAGTTGGACGTGGTTGAACTGGACAAGGACCTGATCCCAATCCTCAATCAGCAGTTCGCCGGCAAATCCAACTTCAACCTGCACCAGGGCGATGCACTGAAGTTCGACTTCAACACCCTCAACGCCGCGCCCAACAGCCTGCGCGTGGTGGGCAACCTGCCGTACAACATCTCCACACCGCTGATTTTTCACCTGTTGAACAACGCAGGGATCATCCGCGACATGCACTTCATGCTGCAAAAAGAAGTGGTCGAACGTCTGGCCGCGGGCCCTGGGGGCGGTGATTGGGGCCGTTTGTCGATCATGGTTCAGTACCACTGCCGCGTCGAACACCTGTTCAACGTTGGTCCAGGTGCATTCAACCCGCCACCGAAGGTCGACTCGGCCATCGTGCGCCTGGTGCCGCATGCCGTGTTGCCGCACCCCGCCAAGGACCACAAACTGCTGGAGCGTGTGGTGCGCGAAGCGTTCAACCAACGCCGCAAGACCCTGCGCAACACGCTCAAGGCCCTGTTGAGCAATGCTGAAATCGAAGCAGCCGGTGTCGACGGCAGCCTGCGCCCCGAGCAACTGGACCTGGCCGCGTTCGTGCGCCTCGCCGACCAGCTTGCCATTCAGCCTGCGCCCGCGGCCGACTGATCACCTCGTGTACAGGCCGGACACATGTCTGGCCTAGTGCCCACCTCTTGGCCTAGACTGATCCGCATCTGCTGTCCTCCGCTTTTGCTTTTAAGGCCTCTTGCATGTCCGATCCTCGCTACCAGATCGACGTCAGCGTCGTCACCCGCTTCCTGGCGGACCAATCGCAACCCGAACACAATCGCTTCGCCTTTGCCTACACCGTCACGGTGAAAAACAACGGGCTGGTACCCGCCAAGCTGTTGTCACGCCACTGGGTCATCACCGACGGTGATGGTCAGGTCGAAGAAGTGCGCGGCGCAGGCGTTGTTGGCCAACAACCGTTGATCGACATTGGCGCCAGCCACACCTACAGCAGCGGTACGGTCATGACCTCCAAGGTCGGCACCATGCAAGGGTCGTATCAGATGAAAGCCACCGATGGCCAACTGTTCGACGCGATCATCGCGCCGTTCCGCCTCGCCGTTCCGGGGTCCCTGCACTGATGGCGACGTATGCAGTCGGCGACCTGCAAGGCTGCCTGGAACCCCTCAAGTGCCTGCTTGAACGCGTGGCCTTCGACCCGGCGAACGATCGACTGTGGTTGGTCGGCGACCTGGTCAATCGTGGCCCCGAGTCGCTGGAAACCCTGCGCTACTTATATAACCTGCGCGATTCCCTGGTCTGCGTACTGGGCAACCACGACCTGCACCTGCTGGCGGCGGGGAATAACATCGAACGCCTTAAAAAAGGCGACACCCTGCGCGAGATCCTCGAAGCGCCTGATCGCGCAGACCTGCTCGATTGGCTGCGCCGGCAAAAGATCATGCATTACGACGAAGGCCGCAACATGGCGCTGGTGCATGCGGGGATCCCGCCGCAGTGGACTTTGAAGAAAGCCCTCAAGTGCGCCGCCGAGGTCGAACACGCGCTGGCCGACGACAGCCTGTACACCGCTTACCTCGATGGCATGTACGGCAACGAACCAGTGAAGTGGGACAACGACCTCATCGGCGTTGCCCGGCTGCGGGTGATCACCAACTACTTCACGCGCATGCGCTTCTGCACCGCCGAAGGCAAGCTGGACCTCAAGAGCAAGGAAGGCGCAGACACCGCCCTGCCAGGCTACAAACCGTGGTTCGCCCACAAAGAGCGCAAGACCCGTGACACGAAGATCATCTTCGGCCACTGGGCGGCTCTGGAAGGTCGCTGCGAGGAGCCTGGCGTGTTTGCACTCGACACCGGCTGCGTATGGGGCGGCGCCATGACCCTGATGAACATCGACTCCGGCGAGCGCCATAGCTGTCGGTGCGAACCCACACTTCCCGTTACACTGCCGGCTGCCGCCAAGCGCTAGATGCCGCTTGCCACCACGCCAAGGAGCCCGCCATGAGCGAATTCAAACGTATCCCTCCCGAACAAGCCCTGGCCCTGCGCGAGCAAGGTGCCGTGGTGGTTGATATCCGTGACCAGCCGACGTACTCGGCGGCCCACATCACCGGCGCCCGGCATCTGGACAACGTCAACATCGCTGACTTCATCAGCGCCGCCGACCTCGACGCGCCAGTGATTGTGGCGTGCTACCACGGTAACTCCAGCCAAAGTGCAGCGGCCTATCTGGTCAGCCAGGGCTTCTCCGACGTCTATAGCCTGGACGGTGGTTTTGAACTGTGGCGTGCGACCTATCCTGCAGAAATTTCCACTGGCGATTCGCAATAATTTTTTTCACACCCCGCTACCCCACGTGATGCTTGGGCTCGCGCCGTTTCTGACGAACGGCGCGGCCAAACTTATTACGTATCGCGCCTTGACCTCCCCGATTCCGAACTATCCTTAAGCGCAGGCCATCCGAATCAGGGGAGAGCCGGTACACCGGCGTGCGGGTCATCGGTAGCGTTTAGGGTGTTCTGGGGGGAAACAGCCATTGGCGTTCGTCAATGGTTGCCAGCATCGACTGATAGATCCGGCGTCGGCTCCACGTATCGAGCGAGGTGACGACGTCATGAGTATCTTTAGCCACTTCCAACAACGCTTCGAGTCCACGCAGCAGGAGGAACTCACACTTCAAGAGTATCTCGAGCTGTGCAAAAAGGACCGCAGCACCTACGCATCTGCCGCCGAACGCCTGCTACTGGCGATTGGCGAGCCACAGCTGGTGGACACCTCGAATAACTCGCGCCTGTCGCGAATCTTTTCCAACAAGGTGATCCGCCGCTATCCGGCCTTTGAAGACTTCCACGGCATGGAAGAATGCATCGACCAGATCGTTTCCTACTTCCGCCATGCCGCCCAAGGCCTGGAAGAGAAGAAACAGATCCTCTACCTGCTCGGCCCCGTCGGCGGCGGCAAGTCGTCCCTGGCTGAAAAGCTGAAACAACTGATCGAGAAAGTACCCTTCTATGCCATTAAGGGCTCACCGGTCTTCGAGTCGCCCCTGGGCCTGTTCAACGCCACGGAAGATGGCGCAATCCTCGAAGAAGACTTCGGCATCCCGCGGCGCTACCTCAATACCATCATGTCGCCCTGGGCTACCAAGCGACTGGCCGAGTTCGGCGGCGATATCAGCCAATTCCGCGTGGTGAAACTCTATCCCTCCATCCTCAACCAGATCGGCGTGGCCAAGACCGAACCGGGGGATGAGAACAACCAGGATATTTCGGCGCTGGTGGGCAAGGTCGATATCCGCAAGCTCGAAGAATTCCCACAGAACGACGCCGACGCCTACAGCTACTCGGGCGCACTGTGCCGGGCCAACCAGGGCCTGATGGAGTTCGTCGAGATGTTCAAGGCACCGATCAAGGTGCTGCACCCGCTGCTCACTGCCACTCAGGAAGGCAACTACAACAGCACCGAGGGCCTGGGCGCGATCCCATTCACCGGGATTCTGCTGGCCCACTCCAACGAGTCGGAGTGGCACACCTTCCGCAACAACAAGAACAACGAAGCGTTTATCGACCGGATCTACATCGTCAAGGTGCCGTACTGCCTGCGGGTCAGCGATGAGATCAAGATCTACGACAAGCTGCTGTTCAACAGCTCTCTGGCCAAGGCCCATTGCGCGCCCGACACCCTGAAGATGCTCGCCCAGTTCACGGTCCTGTCGCGCCTCAAGGAGCCCGAAAACTCGAACATCTATTCCAAGATGCGTGTGTATGACGGCGAAAACCTCAAGGACACCGACCCCAAGGCCAAGTCGATCCAGGAGTACCGCGACACCGCAGGCGTGGACGAGGGCATGAACGGGTTGTCCACTCGGTTCGCATTCAAGATCCTGTCCAAAGTCTTTAACTTCGACCCCCACGAGATCGCCGCCAACCCGGTGCACCTGCTCTATGTGCTGGAGCAGCAGATCGAACAGGAGCAGTTCCAGGCCGAAACCCGCGAGCGCTACCTGCGCTTCCTCAAGGAATACCTGGCACCGCGCTATATCGAGTTCATCGGCAAGGAAATCCAGACTGCGTACCTGGAGTCCTACAGCGAATACGGCCAAAACATCTTCGATCGCTACGTGCTGTACGCCGACTTCTGGATCCAGGACCAGGAATACCGCGACCCGGAAACCGGCGAAATTCTCAACCGCGTGGCTCTTAACGAAGAACTGGAGAAGATCGAAAAACCGGCTGGCATCAGTAATCCGAAGGATTTCCGCAACGAGATCGTCAACTTCGTGCTGCGCGCCCGTGCCAACAACAACGGTAAAAACCCGACCTGGCTCAGCTACGAGAAGCTGCGGGTGGTCATCGAGAAGAAAATGTTCTCCAACACCGAAGACCTGCTGCCCGTCATCAGCTTCAACGCCAAGGCCAGCAAGGAGGATCAGCAAAAACACAACGACTTCGTCACACGAATGGTCGAGCGTGGCTACACCGACAAACAGGTACGGCTTCTGTCGGAATGGTACCTACGGGTCCGGAAATCGCAGTGAGAAAAGCAGCTGCAAGCTTCTAGCGACAAGCTGCAAGGGTAAAGCCACTGATTCAAAAATCAGCGGGCCCTCTCTTGCAGCTTGACGCTTACGACTTGAAGCTCCCCGGAGGGGCCTATGAGCTATGTGATCGACCGACGCCTCAATGGCAAGAACAAGAGCACGGTAAACCGCCAGCGTTTCCTGCGGCGTTACCGTGACCACATCAAAAAGGCCGTAGAAGAGGCCGTCAGCCGCCGCTCCATCACCGACATGGAGCATGGCGAGCAAATCAGCATTCCCGGACGGGATATCGATGAACCGGTCCTGCACCACGGCAGAGGCGGCAAGCAGACCGTCGTACACCCCGGCAACAAGGAGTTCACGACCGGCGAACATATCCAGCGTCCCCAAGGCGGCGGCGGTGGCAAAGGCCCGGGCAAGGCGGGTAACTCCGGCGAAGGCATGGACGAGTTCGTGTTCCAGATCACCCAGGAAGAATTCCTCGAATTCATGTTCGAGGACCTGGAACTGCCCAACTTGGTCAAACGCAACCTGACTGGAACCGACACCTTCAAGACCGTTCGCGCCGGGATCAGCAACGAGGGCAACCCCTCGCGTATCAATATCATCCGCACCCTGCGCTCGGCCCATGCACGGCGTATCGCCCTCTCGGGCAGCAGTCGCGCAAAGCTCAAGGCGGCCAAGGAGGAGTTGGAGCGTTTAAAGCGCGAAGAGCCGGATAACTTCGGTGATATTCAGGAAATCGAGGCGGAAATCGAGAAACTCAGCGCGCGTATTCGTCGCGTGCCTTTCCTCGATACCTTCGACCTTAAATACAATCTGCTGGTCAAACAGCCCAACCCCAGCTCCAAGGCGGTAATGTTCTGCCTGATGGATGTGTCCGGCTCCATGACCCAGGCCACCAAGGATATCGCCAAGCGCTTCTTTATCCTGCTGTACCTGTTTCTGAAGCGGAACTACGACAAGATCGATGTCGTGTTCATCCGCCATCACACCAGTGCCCGAGAGGTAGATGAAGAGGAGTTCTTTTATTCACGGGAAACCGGCGGCACCATCGTATCCAGCGCACTGAAGCTGATGCAGGAGATCATGGCCGAACGCTACCCGGCCAACGAGTGGAACATCTACGCCGCCCAGGCCTCCGACGGCGACAACTGGAACGACGACTCGCCGATCTGCCGCGACATCCTGATCAACCAGATCATGCCATTTGTGCAGTACTACACCTACGTTGAAATTACCCCTCGTGAGCACCAGGCCCTGTGGTTTGAATACGAGCGCATCGGCGAAGCCTTTGCCGATACGTTCGCCCAACAGCAACTGGTCTCGGCCGGCGATATCTATCCGGTCTTCCGTGAACTCTTCCAGCGCAGGTTAGTGACATGACCGCCAAAAAAGAGACTAAGCGCCAACCCATCTCCACCGGTTCCGAATGGACCTTTGAACTGATCCAGGCCTATGACCGGGAAATCAGCCGCATCGCGGCCGGTTATGCCCTGGATACCTACCCCAACCAGATTGAAGTGATCACGGCCGAGCAAATGATGGATGCATATGCCTCAGTCGGCATGCCGCTGGGTTACCACCACTGGTCCTATGGCAAACACTTCCTCAGCACCGAAAAGTCCTATAGCCGCGGCCAGATGGGCCTGGCCTACGAGATCGTGATCAACTCCGACCCGTGCATCGCCTACCTGATGGAGGAAAACACCATCTGCATGCAGGCGCTGGTGGTGGCCCATGCCTGCTATGGGCATAACAGTTTTTTCAAGGGCAACTACCTGTTCCGCACCTGGACCGATGCCAGTTCGATCATCGACTACCTGGTATTCGCCAAGCAGTACATCATGCAGTGCGAAGAGCGCCACGGTATCGACGCGGTGGAGGACTTGCTCGACTCCTGCCATGCCCTGATGAACTACGGGGTCGACCGCTACAAACGCCCCTACCCCATTTCGGCCGAGGAAGAACGCCTGCGTCAGAAGGAACGCGAAGAGCACCTGCAGAAACAGATCAACGATCTCTGGCGCACCATCCCCAAGCGGGCCGACAAGAACAGCGACAAGGACAATGCACGCTTCCCCGCCGAACCCCAGGAAAACATCCTGTATTTTCTGGAAAAACACGCGCCGTTGCTGGAGCCATGGCAGCGCGAAATCGTGCGCATCGTGCGTAAGATTGCCCAGTACTTTTATCCACAGCGCCAGACCCAGGTGATGAACGAAGGCTGGGCGACGTTCTGGCATTACACCCTGATGAACGACCTGTATGACGAAGGCTTGGTCACCGATGGCTTCATGATGGAATTTCTTACCTCACATACGAGCGTGGTGTTCCAGCCCGGCTTCGACAGCCCCTATTACAGCGGTATCAACCCTTACGCACTGGGCTTTGCCATGTACCGCGACATTCGGCGCATGTGCGAACACCCCACCGAGGAAGACCGTCGCTGGTTCCCGGAAATCGCCGGCAGCGATTGGCTTTCCACCATCAAATTCGCCATGAGCAGCTTCAAGGACGAGAGTTTCATCCTGCAGTACCTGTCACCCAAGGTAATTCGCGATCTCAAGCTGTTCAGCATCCTGGATGACGACCTTAAGGACGATCTGGTCGTGCCGGCCATCCACGACGAACCCGGCTACCGCACCATCCGCGAAACCCTCGCGGCGCAATACAACCTGGGTAACCGCGAACCCAACGTGCAGATCTACAGCATCGATGTGCGAGGCGACCGCTCGCTGACCCTGCGTCATCAGCAGCACGACCGCAAACCTCTGGGCGACTCCACCGAGGAAGTGCTCAAGCACCTGCATCGGCTGTGGGGTTTCGATATCCACCTGGAAACCCTGCAGGGCGACCAAGTGATGAAAACCCACCACGTACCGCCGCGCAGCGATCACAACGACAACGACTACGGGCGCTTGGACCTCGCCGTCGTTCACCTCTGAAAAACAGAAGCCTCCATTGGTCGGGCACAGGCGGTATCCTGTGCCGCTAACGGAGGCTTTTTCATGAAAATCTACAAAGTCGGCGGTGCCGTGCGTGACCGCCTGCTGGGCATCAAGGTCACCGATATCGACCGCGTGGTTGTCGGCGCAAGCGCCGAAGAGATGCTCGCCAAGGGCTACAAGCCTGTAGGCGCGGACTTCCCGGTTTTCCTGGACCCTAAAAACGGCGACGAATACGCCCTGGCCCGCACAGAACGCAAGAGTGGGCGAGGCTACGGCGGCTTTGTGTTTCATGCCAGTCCCGAGGTCACGCTGGAAGAAGACCTGATTCGTCGCGACCTGACCATCAACGCGATGGCCGAAGACGATGAGGGCAACCTGACCGATCCTTATCACGGCCAACGTGATCTTGAAACACGCATTCTGCGCCACGTTTCTCCCGCGTTCGCCGAAGATCCCCTGCGAGTGCTGCGTGTTGCACGCTTTGCCGCGCGCTATGCCCATCTGGGTTTTGCGGTGGCACCGGAAACCCTCGACTTGATGCGCCAGCTCAGCCACTCCGGCGAACTGGAAGCACTGACGCCAGAGCGAAGCTGGAAGGAAATTTCCCGCGCCCTGATGGAAGATCAGCCTCAGGTGTTTATCAGGGTACTTCGGGACTGCGACGCACTGAACACATTGATGCCGGAAGTCGATGCGCTGTTCGGCGTACCGCAGCCTGAGGCCCACCACCCGGAGATCGACACCGGCGTGCACACCCTGAGCGTGCTCGAACAAGCGGCCCTGCATAAACAGCCGTTGACCGTTCGCTGGGCCTGCCTGCTGCACGACCTCGGCAAAGGCCTGACGCCTGTGGATAAGTTGCCGCAGCATATTGCCCACGAACATGCCGGTTTGAAGCTGATCAAGGCCGTCAATGAGCGCTTCAAAGTGCCAAGGGACTGCCAGGAACTGGCTCTGCTGGTCGGCCAGTATCACACTCACGGGCATCGTGCCCTGGAGCTCAGAGCATCGACATTGCTGGAATTACTGCAGAGTTTTGATGTGTACCGCAGGCCCCAGCGTTTTGAAGAGTTTGTGGTGAGCTGCGAAATGGACGCTCGAGGCCGCAAAGGCCTGGAACAAAGAAGTTATCCACAGGCCGATTACTTACGCGGCGCGGCGCAAGCAGCCCGTGCAGTGACCGTGGCGCCCTTGCTGGAGAAGGGCTTCAAGGGGCCTGAACTGGGCGAGGCGCTCAAGCGTGAGCGGCTCAAGGCACTGAAAGCCTACAAAGAACAACGCACCCTATAGGAGCGCGTCGGGCGTCAGTTGCTGGCCCTGCCACTCAAAGGCAACAGGCGCCAGCACTTGATCGATCTGTGCATCGCGCCACAACTCGGCCATTGTCTTGCCTGCCTCGGGATGCACACGGTCCGGCGCCATCATCGACAACGGCCACAACACAAAGGCGTTTTTCAGAATCTCTGCGCGCGGCAGAATCAAGCCATCGAAGTTACCCACCCAATCGCCGTACAACAGCACGTCGATATCCAACGGCAGGCCCTTGCGGTCTGGCGCATAACGGCCATTGTCGGCCTCAATAAACTTGAGACGCCGGTCCAGCTCCATCAACGGCAGCTCGGTATACGCCGACACCACCAAATTGAAAAACGGCCCGCTTTTGATGCCCACCGGCTGGCTTTCAAACACCGCAGAGCAACGCACATCCGTCAGGAAACTCGCCAGTGCGTCGAGGCCGGCCTGCAAATGGTGCTCGCGCTCGATATTGCTACCGAGGCCAAGATAAACCTGAGTCAGCGACATCCGCGCTCGATCTCCACGCCCACGCCCTTGGCAGCCGGCACGGCGCCGGGCTTGGTCAGCTTAAGGTGCAACCAGGGAATCTGGAATTCATTCATGAGCACCTGGGCAAGACGCTCAGCGAAGGTTTCCACAAGTTGATATTGGGATTGCTCGGCAAAGGCCTGGATACGCGCGGACACGCTGGCGTAATCCAGGGCCAGGGTGAGGTCGTCGCCGGCCGCAGCCGGACGGTTGTCCCAGGCGAAGCTCAGGTCCAGGCGCAGACATTGACGGATTCCGCGCTCCCAGTCGTAGGCCCCGATCACGGTGTCGACTTCCAGGCCTTCGATAAACACTCTGTCCAAGCTCTTCTCCGCAGCACGACAAGGGCGCGATGCCCCGTTAGAATCAGGGCGTCCTCGCCCGGAATAGTTAGCATGTTTTGGTCACTGGCGATTCTCGCCTACCTGCTCGGCTCGCTGTCCTTCGCCATTTTGCTCAGCCGCCTGACGGGAAACCCCGACCCGCGAATGAGTGGCTCCGGCAATGCCGGCGCTACCAATATGTTGCGTCTGGCCGGCAAGAAACTGGCCGTACTGACGTTGCTGGGTGATGTCTGCAAGGGCCTGCTGCCCGTGCTGATCGCCAGCCTCGCCGGTCTTCCCCTGCAACAGCAGGCCTGGGTAGGCGTATGCGCCGTCCTGGGCCATCTGTTTCCGTTGTACTTCCGCTTTCGCGGCGGTAAAGGCGTCGCGACGGCGGCCGGCATGCTGCTGGGGATCTACCCACCGGCGGCGTTACTGGCCGTTTTTACGTGGCTGCTGACGTTCTACCTGACCCGCACCAGCTCGCTGGCGGCGCTGATCGCCACACCGCTGACCCTGCCGCTGCTGGCCTGGCAGGAACCGGCCGCGCTGCTGCCGATGAGCGTGCTGACACTGCTGATCGTCTGGCGTCACCGCGGCAATCTACGCGACCTGTTTGCCGGGCGCGAACGGCATTTTTAAATACCCTCGATGAGCGCGGCTCACGTCACACCCTACAACGGTGACAACTGCTCCATCGGCCAGCGCGCCTGCACGCTGATCGCCAGGCTTTCGTGCTGGCCGGCCTGCAGACGCTGACAGCCGGCATAGGCGATCATCGCGCCATTGTCGGTGCAGAACTCAGGGCGCGCATAAAACACATCGCCTTTCATGTCGCCGAGCATTGTCTCCAGGGAGGCACGCAAGGCTTTGTTCGCACTGACGCCGCCAGCGATCACCAGACGCTGCATGCCCGCCTGTTTCAGGGCGCGCTTGCACTTGATGGTCAAAGTCTCCACCACCGCCTGCTGGAACGCCAGCGCGATGTCGCAACGGGCTTGATCACTGTCGTCCCCGGCGCTGACGCTTTGCTGCCAGGCATTGAGCGCGGAGGTTTTCAAACCGCTGAAGCTGAACATCAGGCCAGGCCGATCGCACATCGGACGCGGGAAGGTGAAGCGGCCGGCAACGCCTTTTTCGGCGAGGCGCGCGATTTCCGGGCCACCGGGATAATTGAGGCCCATCATCTTCGCCGTCTTGTCGAATGCCTCGCCGGCGGCGTCGTCTAGGGACTCGCCCAACAGCGTGTATTGACCGATCCCATCGACCTGAACCAGCTGCGTATGACCGCCCGATACCAACAAAGCGACGAACGGGAACTGAGGCGGCGTTTTTTCCAGCATGGGCGCCAATAAATGGCCTTCCATGTGGTGCACGCCCAGGGCCGGAATGCCCCAGGCAAAAGCCAGTGCCTGGGCGCAAGAGGCCCCAACCAGAAGGGCTCCGACCAATCCGGGGCCGGCGGTATAGGCGATGGCATCGATCTCGGTCGGCACGCAGCCGGCCTCATCCAGCACCTGGCGGATCAACGGCAGCATGCGCTTGACGTGATCGCGGCTGGCCAGCTCCGGCACCACGCCGCCATAGGCGCGATGCAGGTCGATCTGACTGAACAGCGCATCGGCCAAAAGCCCGCGTTCACTGTCGTAAAGTGCGACACCGGTTTCGTCGCAGGAGGTTTCAAGTCCCAGTACTAGCATGGGTTTGCGCCTTGTAGAGGCTAAATTCGAAGGCGCGCATAATAGTCGCCACTCCCCCTCCCGACTAGCGGTTTTCGATCAGAGGCTTTGCATTCCGGCCAATGAGGGGTTAACATCCGCAACCCTTAAAAACCGACGACCTCAGCCGCGAATTTTTTGCGACGAGAACGTTGATCCCGGTAATGAAAGAAGGTAGCTCTGGATGCCAGCCGTCAAAGTTAAAGAGAACGAACCCTTCGACGTAGCTCTGCGTCGTTTCAAGCGCTCCTGCGAAAAAGCCGGTGTACTGGCTGAAGTTCGTAGCCGCGAATTTTACGAGAAGCCAACTTCTGAGCGTAAGCGTAAGGCAGCAGCCGCTGTTAAGCGTCACGCTAAGAAAGTTCAGCGCGAACAGCGCCGCGCCGTTCGTCTGTACTAATACACAGACGTTCGTAGCAAGCTTCTGCCAAGCCCGGCCCTCAGCCGGGCTATTGGCATTTGCGTATATCGCTTGATGTTTCAACGTCGAAGCCGCACACGCGACCGAGACAACCTGCTCCACACGTCAGGACTGGCTTTCTGCCAGCGGTGCACGTCTCTTCTGACGAGCCTAACAAGGCTACTGACGAGCACGCCTATTCTTCAAGCAGACGACCCACGGTGTCGGCTGTGCCCACCAATGAGCTTCCGAGGCCGCCCACAGGCCAAGACCGGAGACCAGGGCAACTTTTCTTCGTCGAACACTGATAGAAACTAACGTCAGCGAATGTTCGGCAGATACACTTCCAGACAGCTCAAGCAGACGATTGATGGTCGAGCCATTCGATACGTGCGCCTGAGCTTTTTACGGGCCCTCATTTACACGCAGTGATGACGAGAACGCCATGGCCGGGCTAATTCCCCAGAGCTTTATTGACGACCTTCTGAACCGCACCGACATCGTCGATGTTGTCAGCTCGCGCCTGCAAATGAAGAAAGCCGGCAAGAACTACACCGCCTGCTGCCCGTTCCACAAGGAAAAAACCCCATCGTTCAGCGTCAGCCCCGACAAGCAGTTCTACTATTGCTTCGGTTGTGGCGCGGGCGGCAATGCCCTCGGCTTTATCATGGACCACGACAACCTGGACTTTCCCCAGGCCGTCGAGGAACTGGCGAAAGCCGCCGGCATGGAAATCCCTCGCGAAGAAAGTGGCCGACCACACAAACCCCGGCAACCCACCGATTCGCCGCTGTACCCACTGCTGACCGCCGCTGCTGAGTTTTATCGTCAGGCACTTAAAAGCCATCCACAGCGCAAGGCCGCCGTCGACTACCTGAAGGGCCGCGGCCTCACCGGTGAAATCGCGCGCGACTTCGGCCTGGGCTTCGCCCCGCCCGGCTGGGACAACCTGTACAAACACCTGAGCAGCGACACACTCCAGCAAAAAGCCATGATCGACGCAGGCCTCCTGGTAGAGAACGCCGAGACCGGCAAGCGCTACGACCGCTTCCGCGACCGCGTGATGTTCCCGATCCGCGACAGCCGTGGCCGCATCATCGCTTTCGGCGGCCGGGTATTGGGGGACGACAAGCCCAAGTACCTCAACTCGCCGGAAACCCCGGTATTCCATAAGGGCCAGGAACTCTACGGCCTGTTCGAAGCACGCAAGAACAACCGCAACCTTGATGAAATAATCGTGGTTGAGGGCTACATGGACGTGATCGCCCTCGCCCAGCAGGGCTTGCGCAACGCGGTAGCGACCCTCGGCACCGCCACCAGCGAAGAACATTTGAAGCGCCTGTTTCGCGTAGTGCCCAGCGTTTTGTTCTGCTTCGACGGCGACCAGGCCGGCCGCAATGCCGCCTGGCGCGCCCTCGAAGCCACGCTGTCGAGCCTGCAGGATGGGCGCCGCGCGCGCTTTCTGTTCCTGCCCGAAGGCGAAGACCCGGACACCTTGGTGCGCTCCGAGGGTACTGACGCATTTCGCGCGCGGATCAATCAACACGCGCAGCCGCTGGCGGACTATTTCTTCCAGCAACTGACCGAAGAAGCCGACCCACGCTCCCTCGAAGGCAAGGCCCACATGGCCACCCTCGCCGCGCCGCTGATCGACAAGGTGCCCGGCGCAAACCTGCGCACGCTTATGCGTCAACGCCTGCTGGAAATCACCGGATTGAGCGGCGAAGCCGTCAGCCAGCTGGTACACAGCGCCCCCCAGAATGCGCCCCCGGCCTACGATCCGGGCATGGATTACGACGCCATGCCGGACTACGCCGACTTCCATCAACCGCAGGAGGCCTATGCGCCCCAGCAGGAATGGACACCGAAAAAACCCGGAGCAGGCGGCAAGAAGTGGGATAAAAAACCCTGGAACAAGAACGGCAAGCGCGGTGATCGCGATGACGCGTACGCACCTCGTACACCGGTTGCGGTCGAAGCCCCGACGCTGATTGCCCTGCGCACGCTCATTCACCACCCGCAATTGGCGGGAAAGGTTGAAAGTGCCGATCATTTTGCCAACGAGAGCAACACCTACGCTCAAGTGCTCATCGCGCTGATCGAGGCGGTGCAGAAAAATCCTAAGCTAAACTCTATTCAGCTGATGGCTCGCTGGCACGGCACCGAACAAGGACGCTTGTTGAAAGCACTCGCGGAAAAGGAATGGCTAATTGACGGCGACAACCTTGAACAACAGTTTTTAGACACCATTACTAGGTTGTCCGCGGGTCAGCACACACAGACCCTCGATGAACTCATCAAGAGAGCAAGACAGCCGGGATTGTCGGCTGAAGAGCAAATTCAGATAGCAAAACAGATGCGCGACCTCTTAAAACAGAATGTTTCCGCATCAAACCCGACCTCAGCTGGCGTGTGAGGTCATAGCTCGGGTATAATCCTCGGCTTGTTTTTTGCCCGCCAAGACCTTCAGTGGATAGGGTGTTATGTCCGGAAAAGCGCAACAGCAGTCTCGTATCAAAGAGTTGATCACCCTCGGTCGTGAGCAGAAGTATCTGACTTACGCAGAGGTCAACGATCACCTGCCCGAGGATATTTCAGATCCAGAGCAGGTGGAAGACATCATCCGCATGATTAACGACATGGGGATCCCCGTACACGAGAGTGCTCCGGATGCGGACGCCCTTATGTTGGCCGACGCCGATACCGACGAGGCAGCCGCTGAAGAAGCCGCTGCTGCGTTGGCCGCGGTGGAGACCGACATCGGTCGCACGACTGACCCTGTGCGCATGTATATGCGTGAAATGGGTACCGTCGAGTTGCTGACACGCGAAGGCGAGATCGAAATCGCCAAGCGTATTGAAGAGGGTATCCGTGAAGTGATGGGCGCAATTGCGCACTTCCCTGGCACGGTTGACCACATTCTCTCCGAGTACACTCGCGTCACCACCGAAGGTGGCCGCCTGTCCGACGTCTTGAGCGGTTATATCGACCCGGACGACGGCATTGCGCCACCTGCCGCCGAAGTGCCGCCGCCTGTCGATCCGAAAGCCGCGAAAGCGGACGACGATACCGATGACGACGATGCTGAAGCCAGCACCGACGACGAAGAAGAAGTCGAAAGCGGTCCGGATCCGGTCATCGCTGCCCAGCGTTTCGGTGCGGTTTCCGATCAAATGGAAATCACCCGCAAGGCTCTGAAAAAGCACGGTCGCGCCAACAAGCAGGCAATCGCCGAACTGCTGGCGCTGGCTGAGCTGTTCATGCCGATCAAGCTTGTACCGAAGCAATTCGAAGGCCTGGTTGAACGTGTTCGTAGCGCCCTTGAGCGTTTGCGTGCACAAGAGCGTGCAATCATGCAGCTCTGCGTCCGTGATGCGCGCATGCCGCGTACCGACTTCCTGCGCCAGTTCCCGGGCAATGAAGTTGACGAAAGCTGGAGCGACGCTCTGGCCAAGGGCAAGGCGAAATACGCCGAAGCTATTGGTCGCCTGCAGCCGGACATCATCCGTTGCCAGCAGAAGCTGACTGCACTTGAGACCGAGACCGGTCTGACGATTGCCGAGATCAAGGACATCAACCGTCGCATGTCGATCGGTGAGGCCAAAGCCCGCCGCGCGAAGAAAGAGATGGTTGAAGCGAACTTGCGTCTGGTGATCTCCATCGCCAAGAAGTACACCAACCGTGGCCTGCAATTCCTCGACCTGATCCAGGAAGGCAACATCGGCTTGATGAAGGCTGTGGACAAGTTCGAATACCGTCGCGGCTACAAGTTCTCGACTTATGCCACCTGGTGGATCCGTCAGGCGATCACTCGCTCGATCGCCGACCAGGCCCGCACCATCCGTATTCCGGTGCACATGATCGAGACCATCAACAAACTCAACCGTATTTCCCGGCAGATGTTGCAGGAAATGGGTCGCGAGCCGACCCCGGAAGAGCTGGGCGAACGCATGGAAATGCCTGAGGATAAAATCCGCAAGGTATTGAAGATCGCTAAAGAGCCGATCTCCATGGAAACCCCGATCGGTGATGACGAAGACTCCCACCTGGGTGACTTCATCGAAGACTCGACCATGCAGTCGCCGATCGATGTCGCCACCGTTGAGAGCCTTAAAGAAGCGACTCGCGACGTACTCTCCGGCCTCACTGCCCGTGAAGCCAAGGTACTGCGCATGCGTTTCGGCATCGACATGAATACCGACCACACCCTTGAGGAGGTTGGTAAACAGTTTGACGTGACCCGTGAGCGGATCCGTCAGATCGAAGCCAAGGCGTTGCGCAAGTTGCGCCACCCGACGCGAAGCGAGCATCTGCGCTCCTTCCTCGACGAGTGATCCCAGAACCCCCGGCCCAGGCCGGGGGTTTTGCTATGTGCAGATTGCTTTCTACAGATTAACCACCGCGCAACACCCCTCCCCCGAAATGCCCGTCTACACTCGTGACATTCCCCGTGCCATAACGAGACCGTTATGCCCAGATTGCCGACCGTGATACTGCTGTCGCTGCTGACCTGGACCGCAACGGCTGGCGCGTTGACTCTTTCCGATGATGAGCGTAGCTGGCTGGCGGACCATCAGGAGCTGAGCCTTGGGGTGGATGCCTCGTGGCCCCCCTTTGAATACCGCGATGAAAGTGGCCGTTACCAAGGTTTATCGGCGGACTATGTGCGCCTGATCCAGGACCGGCTGGGCGTGCGGATCAAGCTGATTGAGCCGCCAAGCTGGGGCGCCGTCCTGGAAATGGCACGCGACAATCAGCTCGACCTCATCCCCAGTGTCATGTCGACCCCCGAACGCCAGAACTACCTGGCCTTCACCCGGCCTTATATCGACTTCCCGATGGTGATCCTTGCCCACGAAGGCGGTGCTCGGCCGCGCAACCTCAAAGGCCTTTATGGGCTGAAGATTGCCGTGGTGGAAAACTATGCACCCCACGAGTTGCTGCGCAGCCACCACCCAGACCTCAACCTGGTGGCCTTGCCTAATATCAGCTCCACACTGCAAGCCCTGGCAACCGGCGAAGTGGACGCCGTGGTCAGCGACCTGGCATCCAGCGTCTGGAGCCTGCGTGAACTCAAGCTCGACGGCCTTTACGTCAGTGGTGAAACACCTTACCGCTATCAATTGGCGATGGGTGTCCCCCGGGACGACAAGATGCTGGTGGGTATCCTGGACAAAGTCCTGGCCGACCTCAGCCCGACCGAAATCAATGCGATCCAGCAACACTGGGTAGGCAGCGCCACCGATCACCGTACCTTCTGGAGCGACCTGTTGCTCTACGGCCTGCCCGCCGTGCTGCTGTTGAGCACCGTATTGGCCATCGTAATTCGGATCAATCGCCGGCTCAGCTCCGAAATTTCCCGCCGCGTCGCCCTTGAGCAAGAACTCCGCAGCAGTGAATACCACTACCGCGGCCTGGTGGAGAGCCTGTCGGCTATTGCCTGGGAAGCCAGCATCACCGATTTCACCTACAGCTATGTGTCACCCCACGCTGAGGACCTGCTCGGTTACCCGCGCGCCCATTGGCTGATTCCAGGGTTCTGGCGCAACATCATTCACCCCGCCGACCTGATCCGTACCGAAGCCTATTGCTACCGTGAAACCCGCGCCAACCGCGACCACAGCATTGATTATCGAGTGATAACCGCCGACGGCCGCTGCCTGTGGGTGCGCGACATCGTCAGCCTGATCGAACACGGCCATGAGCCCGTATTGCGCGGCTTGATGATTGATATCAGCGAAGCCAAGCGCACCGAAGAGGCACTGCAACTGTCCGAGCAGAAATTTGCCTCGGTGTTCCAGCAATGCCCGGACATTCTGGCGATCGCGCGCCTCTGCGACGGCTGCCTGCTGGAGGTGAACAAAGCATTCGAGGACCAGATCGGCCTGACCGCCGAAGAGGTGATCGGCAAAACCGCGACCGAGCTCAATATCTGGGGCATCGACGATATAGGCCCCGACCTGCTGCAACGGTTGCAGACCACCAGCATTCGCAACCTGGAAATGCCCTTTCGGCGCAGCAACGGCCAAGCCTTTACCGGGCTGGTCTCCACCGAGCCATTCCAACTCGACGCCGTCGAAGCCGTCGTAGTCGTGGTGCGTGATATCACCCAGCTCAAGGAAACCCAGCAACTGCTGCAAACCTCGGAAGAAAAATTCGCCAAAGCGTTCCACGCCTCTCCCGATGGCCTTCTGCTGAGCCGCCAGCGCGATGGCCTGCTGATTGAGGTGAATGACGGCTTCAGTCGCATCACCGGCTATCCCGGCACCACCTCTTTAGATCAGTCATCCCTGGACCTGGGCATTTGGGTCGACCTCAATGAACGCAGGCATATGCTGGATTTGATGCACCGCGACGGCTTCGTCCGCGACTTCATCTGCCATATCCGACGCGCCGACGGACAGATACGGCTCTGCGAGTTATCCAGCCGCCCGCTGCCCATCGGCGACGATGACTGCATGCTCACCATCGCCCGCGACATTACCGAACGCCAATTGATGCAGGAGAAGCTGCAGCAGGCCGCGACCGTCTTCGAGAGCACCGCCGAAGGCGTACTGATCACCGACACTCGGCAGAACATCAGCGCCGTCAACCGCGCCTTCAGCGAGATCACTGGCTACAGCGAAGCCGAAGCCCTTGGGCAAACGCCGCGTCTGCTTGCCTCCGGCCTGCATGACAGCGCCTTCTACGCAGCGATGTGGCACCAATTGACGGCCCTGGGCCATTGGCAAGGCGAGATCTCCAACCGGCGTAAAAACGGCGAGCTTTACCCCAGTTGGCTGACTATCAGTGTCGTGCGCAACCGCGAGCAACTGATCACGCATTTCGTGGCGGTGTTCGCCGATATTTCAAGCCTCAAGCTGGCCCAGGCACGCCTGGACTACCAGGCCCACCACGATCCATTGACTGGCCTGCCCAACCGCACCCTGTTTGAAAGCCGGTTGCAGGCCGCCCTCAATGGTCATCAAGAAACCGGCAAACAAGGCGCGGTGCTGTTTCTCGACCTTGACCGCTTCAAACACATCAACGACAGCCTTGGCCACCCCATCGGCGACCTGCTGCTCAAAGACATCGCCGTACGCCTCAAGGAGCAACTGCGGGACATCGACACCGTCGCGCGCCTGGGCGGTGATGAGTTCATCATTCTGCTGCCCGGCCTGCAACACGCCAGCGACGCCGAGCAGTTGGCCAATAAACTGCTGACCTGCTTCACGCCGCCCTTCCAGGCGGGCGAGCACGAGTTCTTCATCAGCGCGAGCATCGGCACCAGCCTGTACCCCCAGGACGGCACTGACGTGGCCACCCTGGTGAAAAACGCCGACGCCGCGATGTACCGCTCCAAAGCCAAGGGCCGTAACCGGGTCGAATGCTATACCCGCGACCTCACGACCCAGGCCAAAGAGCGCGTGGCACTGGAGCATGAACTGCGTCGCGCCCTTGAGCGCGAGGAGCTGAGCCTTTATTACCAGCCAAAATTGAGCCTGCAAACCCAGGCCCTGATCGGCGCCGAAGCGTTGATCCGCTGGCACCACCCGACCTTCGGCGAAGTGCCGCCCGAACACTTCATCGCCCTGGCCGAAGAGAACGGCATGATCCTGCAGATTGGCGACTGGGTACTCGAACAGGCCTGTCGACAACTGCACGCCTGGCAAAGCACCTTTGCTGACTTCGGCCCGCTGTCGGTCAACCTGGCCGGCGCACAACTGCGCCAACCCGGCCTGCTGAACCGCATAGAACAACTGCTGCGCGACTACCAACTCGAACCTGGCTGTCTGCAACTGGAGATCACCGAAAACTTCATCATGAGCCAGGCAGAGGAAGCATTGGAGGTACTGCACCAACTCAAACGCCTGGGCGTACAACTGGCGATCGACGACTTCGGCACCGGGTATTCGTCCCTCAGCTACCTCAAGCGCCTGCCGCTGGACTTCCTCAAGATCGACCAATCCTTCGTCCGCGGCCTGCCCGACGACCCCCACGACGCCGCTATCGTGCGCGCCATCATCGCCCTCGGTCACAGCATGCAATTCACCATCATTGCCGAAGGCGTGGAAAACCCGGCACAACAAGCCTTCCTGGCCGCTGAAGGCTGCGAACAGATGCAAGGCTACATCGTCAGCCTGCCGCTACCGCCCGAACTTTTTGCCGCTACGTTTCTTCGCAGGCGCATTGAGGATTTTTCGGATAGCACAGCGATCAAACCATCGTTATAATCCGCGGCCTGTTAAGGGCCTATAGCTCAGTTGGTCAGAGCAGAGGACTCATAATCCTTTGGTCCACGGTTCAAGTCCGTGTGGGCCCACCAACTCCAAAGCCGCGCATTGCGCGGCTTTTGTATGTCTGCCCCATAAACCGCTCGATTGGCCGCATTTGAGTTGGCAAGTCCATCGACTCACCGGCCACCTGACGCCCCCTCACTTGGCAAACAACTGCCCGATATCCCTGAACGCCTTGAACTCCAGCGCGTTCCCACAGGGATCAAACAAGAACAACGTCGCCTGCTCTCCCACCTCTCCCTTGAAGCGGATATGCGGCTCCAGCACGAATTTCGTCTCTCGCGCCTGCAAACGCTCCGCCAGGGCGTGCCAGTCGTCCCAGCCCAGCACCACGCCAAAATGCGGCACGGGCACGTCGTGGCCGTCGACGGCGTTGGTGTGGGCGGCTTGCTGGGAGGCGGTTTTCGGGTGTGCGTGGATCACCAGTTGGTGGCCGAAGAAGTTGAAATCGACCCAGTGTTCACTGGAACGTCCCTCCTCCAGTCCGAAGACCTCACCATAGAAGTGCCGCGCAGCCGCGAGGTCGAATACCGGGATTGCCAGGTGGAAAGGCGCAAGTGTCATCAGGTCAACCTCAAGGTTCATCAGGTACTAGGAGTTTAGCCTTGCTCAGGCTGATGAAAAGACGATAGTTTTTGCGCCGAGCACAAATAATTTCGATGAATCGAGGCGCCCATGCTGCGCGAATTAAAGACCTTTATCGCGGTAACCCGCCATGGCACGTTTGCAGCCGCGGGCATGCATATCGGGCTGACGCAGTCGGCGGTCAGTGCGCAAATCCGGCAGTTGGAGCAGGCGCTGGGTGTGCAGTTGTTTGACCGGACCGGGCGTCAGGCCACGTTGAATGCGGCGGGTGTACGCGCGCTGCCCTTGGCCAAGGAAATCCTCGAAACCTTCAATCGCATGGCGATGCCGGTGGACGCCAATGAATACCGGGGCGAGTTGAAAGTGGGCGCTATCTCCACGGCGCAGACCGGGTTGTTGCCCCAGGCCCTGGTGCGTTTACGCCAGGCGGCGCCAACGGTCGAATGCAAACTGGTGCCCGGCGTGTCTCTGGAGCTGCTGAGCCAGGTCGATGCTGGCGAGTTGGATTCGGCGATCATCATTCGCCCGCCCTTCGACCTGCCCAAGGATCTGCGGGTGCAGGTGCTGCGCAAGGAGCCGTTCGTGCTGATCGTGCCGCACGCCTTGAAGGGCGACGATCCTGTGCGGCTGCTCAGCACCCAGCCTCACGTGCGCTATGACCGCGCGTCGTTTGGCGGTCGGCTGGTGAGCCGTTTTCTGCGGGAACAGAAGCTGGATGTGCAGGTGGCACTGGAGCTGGACGAGTTGGAGGCCATCGTCAAAATGGTGGAATGTGGCCTGGGTGTGTCGCTGATTCCCCAGGCCGGTCTGTGGCTGGAGCGCTCGCCGGAGGTCAGGATAATCCCGCTCGGCAGTCTGACGTTTTACCGCGAGATCATCCTGCTGAGCCGCTACAGCCAACGTCACCTGCCGGTCCCGCAGCTGTTTGCCCGTTGCCTGCTGGCCGATGCAAGCCTGTAACATGCGTGGCCATTGCCGCCCGTCACGGAGTCTCACTTGCCTGTACTCGATGAAATCGATCGTCAGTTGATCGCCGCGCTACAGATCAATGCCCGCGAGAGCGTGGCCATGCTCGCTCGACAGTTGGGCATTGCGCGCACCACCGTGACGTCGCGCCTGGCGCGCCTGGAAAAAACCCAGGTGATCACCGGTTATGGCGTGCGCCTTGGCCAGCGCGTGGCGGACGGCGGTTTGCAGGCCTATGTGGGCATCACCGTGCAACCGCGCTCGGGCAAAGAAGTGCTGCGCAGGCTCAGCGCCATGGCCCAGGTGCAGCAACTGTGCGCGGTCAGCGGCGAATTCGATTACGTGGCCTGGCTGCGCACCGATTCGCCGGAGCAACTGGACCAGTTGCTGGACCAGATCGGCAGTGTCGACGGCGTGGAGAAGACCACCACGTCGATCATCCTCAGTAACAAACTGGACCGTGGCCAGCCAATCTGACCGTCAAGCTCGTCACTGTGACTAAAAACAATTCATTTCGACGACACTTTGCGTCTTATTAACGGACGCTACGCCCCCTAAACTGGCTGCCATCTTTTCCTATACTCAGCGGGTCGTGCCCCGCCGAGTTTCCAGCCAGGTCAGCCATGAATACATTCAACAAAAACAATCGCCACCCTGCAGACGGTAAAAAACCCATCACCATCTTCGGCCCGGACTTCCCGTTCGCCTTCGATGACTGGATCGAGCACCCGGCCGGGCTGGGCAGCATCCCCGCCGAACACCATGGCGCCGAAGTGGCCATCGTCGGTGCCGGGATCGCCGGGCTGGTGGCCGCCTACGAGCTGATGAAACTGGGCCTCAAACCCGTGGTGTACGAAGCCTCGAAGATGGGCGGCCGCCTGCGCTCCCAGGCCTTTGAAGGCGCCGAAGGCATCATCGCCGAACTGGGTGGCATGCGTTTCCCGGTTTCCTCCACCGCCTTTTACCACTATGTGGACAAGCTCGGCCTGGACACCAAACCGTTCCCCAACCCGCTCACCCCGGCCTCCGGCAGCACGGTGATCGACCTCGAAGGCCAGACCCACTACGCACAAAAACTGGCCGACTTGCCTGCGCTGTTCCAGGAAGTGGCTGACGCCTGGGCCGACGCCCTGGAAGCGGGCTCCCAGTTCGGCGATATCCAGCAAGCCATCCGCGACCGCGATGTACCCCGCCTCAAAGCCCTGTGGAACAAACTGGTCCCCCTGTGGGACGACCGCACCTTTTACGATTTCGTCGCCACCTCCAAGGCCTTCGCCAAACTGTCGTTCCACCACCGTGAAGTGTTCGGCCAGGTCGGCTTCGGCACCGGCGGCTGGGACTCGGACTTCCCGAACTCGATGCTGGAAATTTTCCGCGTGGTGATGACTAACTGCGATGACCACCAGCACTTGGTGGTAGGTGGCGTGGCGCAAGTGCCCATGGGGATCTGGCGCCATGTTCCTGAGCGTTGCGCCCACTGGCCGGCCGGGACCAGCCTCAGCTCGCTGCACAGCGGCGCACCTCGGGCCGGGGTCAAGCGCATTGCCCACGCCGCGGATGGGCGTTTCGCGGTCACCGACAACTATGGCGACACCCGCGAATATGCCGCCGTGCTGACCACCTGCCAAAGCTGGCTGCTGACCACCCAGATCGAATGCGACGAAACCCTGTTCTCGCAAAAGATGTGGATGGCCCTGGACCGCACGCGCTATATGCAATCGTCGAAAACCTTCGTGATGGTCGACCGTCCGTTCTGGAAAGACAAAGACCCGGAAACCGGCCGCGATCTGATGAGCATGACCCTCACCGACCGCCTCACCCGTGGCACCTACCTGTTCGACAATGGCGACGACAAGCCGGGCGTGATCTGCCTCTCCTACTCGTGGATGAGCGACGCGTTGAAAATGCTGCCGCAGCCGATTGATAAACGCGTGAAGCTGGCCCTCGACGCGCTGAAAAAGATTTACCCGAAAGTTGACCTCAAGGCGCGCATCATCGGGGACCCGATCACCGTCTCCTGGGAAGCCGACCCGCACTTCCTCGGCGCCTTCAAGGGCGCGTTGCCCGGCCACTATCGCTACAACCAGCGCATGTATGCGCATTTCATGCAGAAGGACATGCCCGCCGAACAACGTGGGATTTTTATCGCCGGCGACGACGTGTCCTGGACTCCGGCCTGGGTCGAAGGCGCGGTGCAAACCTCATTGAACGCGGTATGGGGCATCATGACTCACTTCGGCGGCAGCACCCACGCCGAGAACCCAGGACCCGGTGACGTATTCGACGAAATCGGGCCGATCGCCCTGGCTGATTAAGGAGTTCGCCATGCGTGTCGCCCTGTACCAATGCCCGCCGCTGCCGCTGGATGTGGCGGCCAATCTCAAGCGCCTGCACCAGCTCGCGCACGAGGCAACCGATGCCGACGTGCTGGTGCTGCCGGAAATGTTCCTCACCGGCTACAACATCGGGGCCGAAGCGGTCGGTGCCCTGGCTGAGGCGCAGGATGGCGAGTCTGCACACACCATCGCCGAGATCGCGCGAACCGCCGGGGTGGCGATTGTGTATGGCTACCCGGAGCGCGCGGACGATGGGCAGATCTACAACGCGGTGCAGTTGATCGACGCCCAAGGCCAGCGCCTGTGCAATTACCGCAAGAGCCACCTGTTTGGCGACCTGGATCACTCGATGTTCAGCGCCGGCGATGATCACCTCCCGTTGGTGGAGCTCAACGGTTGGAAACTGGGGTTCCTGATCTGCTACGACCTGGAGTTCCCGGAGAACACGCGGCGCCTGGCCCTGGCCGGTGCCGAACTGATCCTGGTGCCCACCGCCAATATGGTGCCGTTCGACTTTGTTGCGGACGTGACCGTGCGGGCGCGGGCCTTTGAGAACCAGTGCTACGTGGCCTACGCCAACTATTGCGGGCACGAAGGCGACATCCACTATTGCGGACAAAGCAGCATTGCCGCACCGGATGGCCAACGCATCGCCCAGGCCGGCCTGGATGAGGCCTTGATTGTCGGCACACTGGATCGCCAAGCGATCCTCAACGCGCGCGCGGCCAACCATTACCTGCAAGACCGCCGCCCCGAGCTGTACGGCGCGCTGAGCAAGCCCTGACCCAAAGGGTTTGCTAGCATAGCCGCCTCCTACGTTCTGGAAGTGCCCATGCCTGCGCCGGTCCACCCTCATCCCCTTCATCTGACCCTGGCCAACGGCTTGCGCGTCACCCTGCGCCACGCCCCCCGCTTGAAGCGTTGCGCTGCGGCGTTGCGGGTGGCTGCCGGCAGCCATGACGTGCCGCTGGCGTGGCCGGGGCTGGCGCATTTCCTTGAGCATTTGTTGTTTCTCGGCACCCGACGTTTTCCCACGGACGATGGGCTGATGGCCTACGTGAGACGTCACGGTGGCCAGGTGAATGCCAGCACCCGCGAACGCACCACCGACTTCTTTTTTGAACTGTCTGTACCGACCTTCTCCGAGGGCCTGGAACGCTTGGCGGACATGCTGGCCCATCCGCGCCTGGCCGAGGACGACCAATTGCGCGAGCGCGAAGTACTGCATGCGGAGTGGGTCGCCTGGTCCCATGATGCCAAGGCTCAGCAGCAGGTCGCTGTGCTTCAGGGCTTGGCGGCAGATCATCCGCTGCGCGGCTTCCACGCAGGCAACCGTGACAGCCTGCCAGTGGAGCGTGAGGACTTTCAGCAGGCGCTGCGGGCCTTTCATACGCGGTTCTATCAGAGCGGGCAGATGACCTTGAGCCTGGCCGGCCCGCAGTCGCTGGAACAACTCGAAGCGCTGGCAAAGCGGTTCAGCGAGCAACTGGACTCGGGGCCTCTGTACCCTCAGGCGCCTGCACCGGCGTTGATGCAGGGCCAGGCACGCCGTTATCAACACCGCGCCGACTCCCATCTGCACCACGTCATCACCTGTGACGCGTCGCCTGAAGCATTGAACTTCCTCTGTACCTGGCTCAACGCCCCGGCGGCCGGCGGGCTGCTCGCCGAGCTGAACAGACGCGGGCTGGCCCGTACAGTGCAGGCGTCCGTGCTGTACCACTTTGCGGGGCAAGCGCTGCTGGATATCGACTTTACGCTCAGTACAAAAGACCAATCGGCTACGCAGATCGAGGCGTTGTTGCACGACTGGCTGAGCTTTTTCGCACACAGTGACTGGACGCCACTGCGCGAAGAATTCGCCCTGCTGAACGCACGCCAACAACAGGTCCAGGGCGCGTTGGCGTTGGCCCGAAACGACAGCGAAGACCTTTCGGAACAAGGCGTCGCTGCGCTCAAGGCCCTGCTTGACTCGCTCCAATTACCGCCCTCCCGGCACCCTTGGCAGTTGCCGCCGAACAACCCGTTCCTGCGTCCACCGGTCAAGGCAGGACGTGCCGGTTTGATTCGTGGCCAGACCAGCGCCCACCGTGGCTTGCGCACCTTTGCTCAGGACCGGTCGCGGGGACGCCGAGACGCATCAGCGTTGAAGTTCAGCCAGGCCTTGGCGGACGACAGCGACGAAGGTGCGCTGTACCTGAACTGGCAATTTGATTCAGCAGCGCCCGTCGGACTGGAAAGCACCTTGCAAGCGCTGTGTGCGAACGCGCGCCAGGCAGGCGTCGAATTGTCTTTCGAAACAGCGGGCAAGGGGATGCTTGTGAAGATGATCGGGCTGCATGAGCCAATGCCTGCTGTCCTTGAAGCCTTGGCCCAGCACCTGAATCAGCCCCAGGGGACGTCACCCGCTGCCACGCCAATGATCGCCATCCGCGAACTGCTCAAGGCGTTGCCCGCGTGCTGCATCGCCGACACTGTCGAGACCGGCGCGCAGCCCGCCTCCTGGACCACCGCACGCTGGCACGGCCTTGGCCTGGGTTTGCCCGCCGCGTGTGAAGCGCTGATCAAGACGGCCGCCGCCCGCCTGCCGGGCCTACCTGAGAGCTTCGAAAGCACGCCTCACGCCTTTGACGGTCAACGGCGGTGGCATGAGCTAAACGTGGATGCCACCGAAGCGGCGTTGCTGTTGTTCTGCCCAACGCCCAGTGCATCCCTGGAAGACGAAGCCACATGGCGCTTGCTCGGCCATCTGCTCCAGGACCCGTTCTACACACGTCTGCGGGTCGAGTTGCAGTTGGGCTACGCCGTATTCAGCGGTATCCGACAGATCAATGGGCAAACCGGCCTGCTGTTTGGCATTCAGTCCCCCAGCGCGCCCCTTGAAGGGCTCGTTGAGCATCTGCAGGCCTTTGTGGCGCAAGTGCCGACGTTGATCAGCAGCCGAGGGGCGTCAGGCAATGAGGCACTGGCGCAGCAATTCTCGGCCCAGACCCTGCCGATCGCTCAAGGCGCCGAACTGCTGTGGCACGCGCACGTGGCAGGCCATTCGTCGGGCTACCTGGCGCAGCTTCAGCAATTGATCCTGAGCCGTCGCCCTGAGGCCATGCAACTCGCGGCGCAGCAACTGAAGGACGCCAAAGGCGGCTGGCACTGGCTGGCTAATGGCCCGCGCACTGCGAACGCATAGCCGTTGTCGGCGGATCATTGCCAACGCTGCAACAGGCTTTTTCCATCGAGACAGCGCTAACTTGCTCAGAATTAAGTAACATTCCCACGCACACATCTGAACATCTCCGACTGGAGGTGGACTATATGTATTACTTGGTAGTAAACGTCCCATCCCTTCGTAGGAGTAAGAATATGACTTGGTCCAAACCTGCTTACACTGATCTGCGCATCGGCTTCGAAGTCACCATGTACTTCGCCAGCCGTTAATCCGCTGGGTAATACAACGCCTCGGTTCGCCCGGGGCGTTTTTGTTTTGAGCTTTGCGTGATGGAGCAATCATGTTTGTCCAGATTCTAGGTTCCGCCGCCGGCGGTGGCTTCCCACAGTGGAACTGCAACTGCGTGAACTGCGCAGGTTTTCGTGATGGCAGCCTGCGTGCGCAAGCGCGTACCCAGTCGTCCATTGCCATTTCCGACGATGGCGTCCATTGGGTGCTGTGCAATGCCTCTCCGGATATCCGTGCGCAACTCCAAGGCTTTGCGCCGATGCAACCCGGCCGCGCCCTGCGCGACACCGGCATCAGCGCGATCATCCTGATGGACAGCCAGATCGACCACACCACCGGTTTGCTGAGCCTGCGCGAAGGCTGCCCGCACCAGGTGTGGTGCACCGACATGGTTCATGAAGACCTGAGCACCGGTTTCCCGCTGTTCACCATGCTCACCCACTGGAACGGCGGCCTGGCCTGGAACCGTATCGAACTGGACACCTGCTTCACCATCCCGGCCTGCCCGAACCTGCGCTTCACCCCATTGCCACTGCGCAGTGCCGCGCCCCCCTATTCACCGCACCGCTTCGACCCGCACCCAGGCGACAACATCGGCTTGATCGTCGAAGACCTGCGCACCGGCGGCACACTGTTCTACGCCCCAGGCCTGGGCAAGGTCGATGCGCCGCTGCTGGAAATCATGGCCGGCAGCGACTGCCTGCTGGTGGACGGCACCATGTGGGATGACGATGAAATGCAACGCCGTGGCGTCGGCACCCGCACCGGTCGCGAGATGGGCCACCTGGCCCAGAACGGCCCCGGCGGCATGCTCGAAGTGTTGGAGCAACTGCCACGGCAGCGCAAGGTGCTTATCCACATCAACAATACCAACCCGATCCTCGATGAAGATTCCCCCGAGCGGGCGGAACTGGTACGGCGCAATGTCGAAGTGGCTTACGACGGCATGAGCCTTGAATTGTAGGAGCAACCCCGATGACTGACACACCATTGACGCCCGCCGAATTCGAAGCCGCCTTGCGGGCCAAGGGCGCCTTCTACCATATCCATCACCCTTACCACGTGGCGATGTATGAAGGCCGCGCCAGCCGCGAGCAGATCCAGGGCTGGGTCGCCAACCGCTTCTACTATCAGGTGAACATCCCGCTGAAGGACGCCGCGATCCTGGCCAACTGCCCGGACCGCGAGATCCGACGCGAGTGGATCCAGCGCTTGCTCGACCACGATGGCGCGCCCGGTGAAGACGGCGGCATCGAAGCCTGGCTGCGCCTGGGCCAAGCGGTCGGCCTCGACCCGGACCAACTGCGCTCCCAGGAACTGGTACTGCCCGGCGTACGGTTTGCGGTGGATGCCTATGTCAACTTCGCCCGTCGCGCCAGTTGGCAGGAAGCCGCCAGCAGCTCACTGACCGAATTGTTCGCGCCGCAGATCCACCAATCGCGCCTCGACAGCTGGCCCCAGCATTACCCGTGGATCGACCCCACCGGTTACGAGTACTTCCGCACCCGCCTGGGCCAGGCCCGACGCGACGTAGAGCACGGGCTGGCCATTACACTGCAGCACTACACCACCCGTGCCGGTCAGGAACGCATGCTGGAGATCCTGCAGTTCAAACTGGACATCCTGTGGAGCATGCTGGACGCCATGAGCATGGCCTACGAACTCAAACGCCCGCCCTATCACAGCGTGACCGAGCAGCGGGTCTGGCATAAAGGGATCACCCTATGAGCTTTGATCGCAGCAGAACACCGACCTGGCGCCAGGGCTATCGCTACCAATACGAGCCGGCGCAAAAAGGCCACGTGCTGCTCTACCCCGAAGGCATGATCAAGCTCAATGACAGCGCTGCGTTGATCGGTGGCTTGATCGATGGCGAGCGCGACGTGGCCGCGATCATCGCCGAGCTGGATCAACAATTCCCCGGTGTACCTGAGCTCGCTGACGACATCGAGCAATTCATGGAGGTCGCCCGTGCTGAGCACTGGATCACCCTTGCCTGAAAAACCGGCCGTCGGCCTGCCGCTGTGGCTGTTGGCGGAGTTGACCTACCGCTGTCCGCTGCAGTGCCCGTATTGCTCCAACCCGCTGGATTTCGCCGAGCAGGGCAAGGAGCTGAGCACCGAGCAGTGGATCAAGGTCTTTCGCGAGGCCCGAGAAATGGGTGCCGCGCAGTTGGGGTTTTCCGGCGGTGAACCGCTGGTGCGCCAGGACCTCGCGGAGTTGATCGCCGAGGCGCGCAAACTGGGGTTCTACACCAACCTGATCACCTCCGGTATCGGCCTGACCGAGCAGAAAATCAGCGATTTCAAGAAAGCCGGGCTGGACCATATCCAGATCAGCTTTCAGGCCAGCGACGAACAGGTGAACAACCTGCTGGCCGGCTCGAAAAAAGCCTTTGCGCAGAAGCTGGAGATGGCCCGTGCAGTCAAGGCCCACGGCTATCCGATGGTGCTGAACTTCGTCACCCATCGGCACAATATCGACAAAATCGACCGCATCATCGAGCTGTGCATCGCCCTGGAAGCGGATTTTGTCGAGCTTGCCACGTGCCAGTTCTACGGTTGGGCGCAACTCAACCGCGTGGGGTTGCTGCCCACCAGGGAGCAACTGGTACGCGCCGAACGGATCACCAACGAATACCGCGCCAGGCTCGAAGCCGAGGGGCATCCGTGCAAGCTGATCTTCGTGACACCGGACTACTACGAGGAGCGCCCAAAAGCCTGCATGAACGGCTGGGGCAGCATTTTTCTGACCGTCACACCGGACGGCACCGCCCTGCCCTGCCACGGCGCCCGACAGATGCCGGTGCAGTTTCCCAATGTGCGCGACCACAGCATGCAGCACATCTGGTACGACTCGTTTGGCTTTAACCGCTTTCGCGGCTACGACTGGATGCCCGAGCCGTGCCGCTCATGCGATGAAAAGGAAAAGGACTTCGGCGGCTGCCGCTGCCAAGCCTTCATGCTCACCGGCGACGCCAGCAATGCCGACCCCGTGTGCAGCAAGTCCGAGCAGCACGGCATTATTCTGCAAGCGCGGGAAGACGCCGAACACGCCACCCAGACCATCGAGCAACTGGCCTTTCGCAATGAGCGCAACTCACGGCTCATCGCAAAAAGCTAGGGCCTCAGCGCTTGGCGATGATGTATACCGCGTGGATGATGCCCGGGAAGTAACCGCACAAGGTCAGCAGAATATTCAGCCAGAACGCGCCGCCGAAGCCTACTTGCAGGAACACACCCAGTGGCGGCAGCAGGATGGCGATAATGATACGAATGATATCCATGGGTCAGCTCCGAAAAATCGGCTCGTTTGAGCCGTGTAGCTAATCGACCTTTGGGCTTCGTGAGGGTTCAGTGGATTCTGGCATTGCGCCATCCTTCTGCGGCAGACAAAAAAACGCCCCCAGCCAAAAGAGTCAGGCTGGAGGCGCCGCGTATACCGCGAGACGGTTCAGGAATAGGGGTTAAACGGCGATGCCCTTGCGGCACTGCAATTGCGCAGTGCGCACGCGGGAGAAGGCGCGGGCCAGGCGCAGCAGCATTTCGTCGATGTTGCTTTGGCTCACGGTGAGCGCCGGGGTGAAGCGCAGGCAGTCGGGTTGCGCGGCTGTCAGGATCAGGCCTTCATGCAGCGCGGCTTTTACTACCGCGTCGGCAGAATCATCCGACAACGTCAGCCCCCACATCAGGCCCTGGCCGCGTAATTCACCGTGACCATAGCGGTAGGCCAGGCGAGCCAGGCCTTCGCCGAGGTGAGCGCCAGACTCGCGCACATGCTCCAGAAAACCGTGCTCCAGCACCGAGTCCACCACCGCCGCACCGGCCGAAGCCATCAGCGCGTTGCCATGGTGGGTGCCTTCCAGCTCACCGAGGTCAAAACAGCATGCCTTGCCCCGCGCCAGCAATGCCGCCAGCGGTACACCGCCGCCCAGGCCTTTACCCAGCGCGATGATGTCGGCATGCACACCGTACTGTTGCTCGGCGAGCAGCGTGCCGCAACGACCGAGGCCGGTTTTTACTTCGTCGAGGATCAACAGAATGCCCAGCTCCCGGCACAAATGCTCGACGCCCTTGAGGTAGTGCTCGGTCGCAGGAAACACGCCGGCGCCCTGGATCGGCTCAAGCATGATCGCGACGGTTTGCGCGTCAACCGCTGCGTGCAGGGCCGGCAGGTCGTTGAAGGGCACGTGGCTGAAACCAGGCAGTTGCGGCTCGAAACGGTTTTCCAGGGTGCTCGCCGACGCGGCCAGCGCGGCGAAACTGCGGCCATGGCAGCCGTTACCGGCACTGATGATGCGATAAGCGCCGCCACGATGCAGCTGGCCCCACTTGCGCGCCAGCTTGATCGCCGCTTCACAGGCCTCCGCGCCACTGTTGAGCAAGTAGGCCTGATCGCTGCCGGTGCGGTGGCACAGGCGGTCGACGAGGTTAAGTTGAGTACGGTTATACAAGCCCATGCCGGGGTTGATCAGTGCCAGGGTCTGCTCGCTCAGCGCCTTGATCAATACCTGCGGGCTGTGCCCGAGGCTATTGGCGCCGTTGCCTTGGCTGAAGTCCAAATAGGCACGGTCGTCGCTGTCCCACAGCCAGGAACCCTGACCGCGTACGAACACGTGGGGTGGTCGGGCCACCGTGGGCATCAGGCACTCGCTGGACCGCTCGACGGTGGTGTCCATAAGCAGATCATCCAGGCTTGGCGCGGGCCGACGTTTGCTGAACAGGTTCACAGATCGCCCCCGATAGCAAATGAGCCTGGTGCGAACACCGCCTGTGCATTGTTTGAATTTCCTATGTAAACGCTATCAACACAAACACTGTTCATTGACCGATCTGGCCCTGTAAGCCCTGCGAATAGGCGCTAGACTAGGCGTCTCGGGGGCCACGGGCCATTTCGATTTTCCAGCTTTTTCGATAAGAAAGACTTATGGATTTCAAGCAACTGCGTTATTTCGTCGCTGTGTATGAAGAGGGCCACGTGGGCCGTGCCGCTGAACGTCTGTCGATCTCCCAACCGGCCTTGTCGCAACAGATCCGCCATCTGGAGCAAAACCTGGATGTGAGCCTTTTCGAACGCAGCAGCAAACGCCTGTTGCCGACCTTGGCAGCCCACACGCTGTACAACCACGCGTTGCCCTTGATTGATGGCATGCAGCAGGCAGTCGAGGCGTTGCGCAACTTCAAGGGCCAGGCATTGCGCACCTTGGCCATCGGCGTGCTGCAAACCGTCCACACCAGCCTGGTCCCGCAGATGCTCGAACGCGTGCGCAAGGCCCAGCCACACCTGGTGGTGCAGATCTACGAATTGACCGGGCTGGAAATCGAAAGGCGGTTGCTCAACGGCTCGCTGGACATTGGCATCAGCTATCTGCCGCCCCGTCAGCCAGGGTTACACGGGGTGTTGCTGTATGAGGATGAGCTGAAGGTGGTCATCCCCGAGGATCACCCGCTGCGCGAGTTCAAGAAAGTCTCGCTGAAACAGGCCGCTGAATTGCCGATGTTGCTGCTGGGAGAAGAGTTTCAGATCCGACAGATCTGGCAGGGCCAACTCGCCAACCTTGGCCGGCGTCCCCAGGTGCAGGCGGAGCTCAATACCATGGTGGGGATTCTCGACAGCCTGCCCAATAGCAAATTGGCGACCGTGCTGCCGGGGCGGTCCCAGGATGAACACAATAGCCAGTTGCTGCTGTGGAAACCCCTGAGTGAGCCAAGGGTGCCGCTGAAGGTCGGCCTGGTCTGCCGCGATGTGCAGCGCCAACAGGCGACACTGGCGTTGCTGCGCGCCTTGTTGGAAGACGTGATGAATGCGCCTCAGGCGCCCGCCTGACTTTTTCGCAGGCAAAAGAAAACCCCGCCGAAGCGGGGCTTTGCAGACTGTTTCCCTGACATCCATTTCACTCCGCCTTCCTGGCAGAATCCTACGTGTCCGTGTTGTTGCTTTGCGCTTCCTGCGCGACGTCCATGTGAAGTAGATTATCCGTGGATCCAATGTGGCGATAGAGGACGATTAGCAGCACGTCATGTAAGAGATTGCTTACAAGCCCTCCAAGCCTTTAAAACAGGGCCTCATCCAGCAAAAACAGCGATTCGCTACCGGCTTTTACCGAAGCACTCAGGGAGTGAATACGTGGCAGCAACCGTGCAAAGTAGAAGCGTGCAGTGCCCAGCTTGCTGGCGTAGAAATCTTCCTCGGCCTCCTTGCCCAACGCCGCCTTGGCCATGCGTGCCCACATGTAGGCGTAGGCCATGTAACCAAACGCGTGCAAATACTCCACCGAGGCCGCACCGATCTCATTTGGATTGGTCTTGGCACGATCGAGTACCCAGGCAGTCAGTTCATCCAGGTTATCCACCGCAACGCTCAGCGGCTGGGTGAACTCGGCTGACTCAGGACCCGCGTCAGCGATGAACTGGCGGATTTCGTCGGCAAACAAGGTATAGAAAGCACCGCCGCTGCCGACGATCTTGCGCCCCATCAAATCCAGGGCCTGAATGCCGTTGGTGCCTTCGTAGATCTGGGTGATGCGCACATCGCGCACCAGTTGCTCCTGGCCCCATTCGCGAATATAGCCGTGGCCGCCAAATATCTGCTGGCCGAGCACCGTGGTTTCCAGGCCCAGGTCGCTGAGGAACGCCTTGGCCACCGGCGTCAGCAATGCCACCAGGTTGTCGGCACGCTCACGGGCTGCCGCGTCTTCGCTGAACTTGGCGATGTCCAGTTGGGTCGCCACATACGTGGAAAACGCCCGACCGCCCTCGTTCGAAGCTTTCATGGTCAGCAGCATGCGGCGCACGTCCGGGTGGACGATGATCGGGTCGGCGGCCTTGTCCTTGGCCTGGGCACCGGTCGGCGCACGGCTTTGCAGGCGGTCACGCGCATACTCGATGGCGTTCTGGTAAGAACGCTCGCCCGACGCCAAGCCCTGAATACCCACTCCCAGGCGCTCGTAATTCATCATGGTGAACATCGCCGCCAACCCACGGTTGGGCTCACCCACCAGGTAACCCACGGCGGCGTCGAAGTTCATCACGCAGGTCGCGGAGGCCTGGATGCCCATCTTGTGTTCGATAGAGCCGCAGCTCACCGGGTTACGCGCGCCCAGGCTGCCATCGGCGTTGACCATGAACTTGGGCACCAGGAACAGCGAGATGCCCTTGGGACCGGCCGGCGCATCCGGCAGCTTGGCCAATACCAGGTGGATGATGTTCTCGGTGAGATCGTGCTCGCCACCGGTGATAAAGATTTTGGTCCCGCTGATCGTGTAGGTGCCATCCGCCTGAGGCTCGGCCTTGGTGCGGATCATCCCCAGGTCGGTGCCGGCATGGGCCTCGGTCAGGCACATGGAGCCGGCCCACTCACCGGAATACATCTTCGGCAGGTAGGCCGCCTTGAGTGCGTCGCTGGCGTGGGTCGCGATCGACACACAGGCACCGGAGGTCAGCATCGGGTACAGACCGAACGCCAGGCTGGAGGAGTTGATCATCTCTTCAACCTGCGCCGACACTGCCTTGGGCATGCCCATGCCGCCGAACACCGGGTCGCCGCCTACGCCGACCCAGCCGCCTTCGGCGTAGGTTTTGTAGGCCTGTGGATAACCGTCGGGGGTAAACACCGCCGTGTTGTCCCAACGGCAACCCTGCTCATCGCCGCCTCGGCTGAGGGGAGCAATGGACTTGGCGGTGACTTTACCGGCCTCTTCGAGGATCGCTTCAACGGTTTCGGCGTCAACCGTGTCTGCCAACGAAGGCAATTGGGCCCAAGTGTTGGCAACCTCAAATACTTCGTTGAGGACGAAGCGCATATCACGCAACGGCGCTTTGTAATCAGCCATGGCAAACCTCGTGAGAACGTGAAAAGTGATTCGATAGGATCGGTTTTACAGGCCCCGAGTGTACCCGAACAACTTTTCCGACACATAGGGTCCACTTGTGACTGATCGGTATTTTTAAGTCATCAGAGTCCAAAGGCCTCCGCAGGCAGACTCATCAGGCATTCGCTGCCCGCCTCCACGGCCGCGCGATGGCTGGCAGTACGCGGTAACAGGCGCTTGAAGTAGAACTCGCAGGTGGCCAGTTTGGCCTTGGCAAACTCGACATCGTCATGCTCCTGCGCGGCCATCGCCATGCGCAACCACAGGTAGGCGAGGATCACATAACCGCTGTACATCAAGTAATCCACCGCCGCCGCGCCCACTTCGTCAGGGTTTTTCATCGCGGCCATACCGACTTGGGTGGTCAGCGCGCCCCATTCCTGATTCAGTTGATTGAGCTGTGCCACGTAGGCATTGAGCTGTGGATGCTCGGTATTGGCCGCACAGAACTTATGCACGATTTTAGTGAACCCGCGCAGCAGCTTGCCCTGGCTGCCCAGCACCTTGCGCCCCAGCAGGTCGAGGGCCTGGATGCCATTGGTGCCCTCATAGATCGGTGCAATCCGCGCATCACGCACCAATTGCTCCATGCCCCATTCGCGAATATAGCCATGGCCGCCGAACACCTGCATGCCGTGGTTGGTCACCTCCAGCCCGGTGTCGGTCATAAAGGCTTTGCAGATCGGCGTGAGAAACGCCAACAGGTCCTCGGCCTCCTGGCGTTGCGCGGGGTCGCTGCTCAAGTGCGCCGTGTCGAGCAGTTGCGCAGTGAAGTAGGCCAACGCGCGATTGCCTTCGTTGAAGGCTTTCATGGTCAGCAGCATGCGACGCACGTCGGCGTGCACGATGATCGGGTCGGCGGCTTTGTCCGGGGCCTTGGCGCCGGTCAGCGAGCGCATTTGCAGGCGGTCGCTGGCGTATTTGACTGCGCCCTGAAAGCTCGCTTCGCCATTGCACAGGCCCTGCATGCCGGTGCCCAGACGCGCGTGATTCATCATGGTGAACATGCAGTTGAGGCCTTTGTTGACCTCGCCAATCAAGAAGCCCTTGGCGCCGTCAAAGTTCAGCACGCAGGTGGCCGAGGCCTTGATGCCCATTTTGTGTTCGATCGAGCCGCACTGCACCGCGTTGCGCTCACCGGAGTCGGCATGGAACTTGGGCACGATAAACAGGGAAATGCCCTTGGTCCCAGCCGGTGCATCCGGCAGCTTGGCCAGCACCAGATGGATGATATTCGCACTCAGGTCGTGCTCGCCGGCCGAGATGAAGATCTTGCTGCCGGTGACCGCATAACTGCCGTCAGCCTGGGGCACGGCGCGGGTTTTGATCAGGCCCAGGTCGGTGCCGCAGTGGGCTTCGGTCAGGCACATGGTGCCGGTCCATTCACCAGCGGTGAGTTTGCCCAGGTACGTGTCTTTTTGTTCAGCGGTGCCGTGGGCGTGGATCGCCGACATGGCGCCGTGAGTCAGGCCGGGGTACATGCCCCAGGACGTGTTGCTGGAGCCGATCATTTCACTGAGCACCAGCCCCAACGATTGCGGCAAGCCCTGGCCACCGTAGGCCGGGTCCGCCGCGACGCCGTGCCAGCCGCCTTCGACGTAGTGGGCGAACGCCGCCTTGAACCCTTTAGGCGTGGTGACGACGCCATTGTCGAAATGGCAGCCTTCTTCGTCGCCGCTGCGGTTAAGCGGGGAGAGCACGTTTTCGCAAAATTTCGCGCCTTCTTCAAGGATCGCGCTGACCATGTCCGGGCTGGCGTCGGTGGCGCCAAGCGAGGCGTAGTGGCCGTGAAAATCAAACACGTTGTCGATCAGAAAGCGCATGTCGCGCAAGGGAGCTTTGTACTCAGGCATGGTCATGTCTCCGGCGGCAGATACCTCAACCTACTGCCGGCCAGCGCCCCGAACAATCACTGTAGAAGCGCTGAATACAGCGCCATCACTCAACCGGCAGCGCTCTGCATGCGCACCGCGCCACGGCGTGTTTGCCCGGCGGCGACCACACAGTTGCGGCCCGCGCCCTTGGCGGCATACAGCGCCTGGTCGGCGGATTTGAGCACCTCTTCGGGCGTACGCTGGTCGACCTGACGCTCGGCCACGCCGATGCTGACCGTCACCGACACACTCGACGCGCCGCTGGCGGCCCGGCGCTGACGGCCTTGTTGATCATCCTGGGGCCGATCGGCGTTGCGCAGCTTGATGTCGTAGTTGGCAATGATCTCGCGGATTTCTTCCAAGTGCGGCATGCACTCATCCAGGGTCTTGCCGGCAAACACCACGGCGAACTCTTCACCACCGTAGCGATAGGCGCGCCCGCCGCCGTTGACCTTGGACAGTTTGCTCGCCACCAGCCGCAATACCTGGTCGCCGACGTCGTGGCCATGGGTATCGTTGAAGCGTTTGAAGTGATCAACGTCGCTCATCGCCAGTACGTAATTGCGCCCCAGGCGCTGCATGCGCTCATTGAGTGCACGACGCCCAGGCAGGCCGGTCAGCTCATCGCGGAACGCCATTTGATAGGCCTCATGGGCCACGCCGGCGGCGATCATCAGCATCACCTGGCTGCACATGATGTTGAGGGTGAACGGCAGGATGAACGTCTGCGGCAACATCCAAAACACCCCCAGCAGTCCCACCAGTTGCGCCGCATGCAACGGGCGCGGCTGGTACCAATACTGCGCCGCCAGGGTGAGGAAGCCGATCAAAAACATCGGGTACGACAACTGGATCAGGCTCATCCACCTGCCATGCAACGCCGGCCAGCGGATCTCCGCCAACCAGTTCAGCACGGCCTCCGGGTAACTCTGCTCCAGGGCCAACGCAACGCTGCCGATGGCCAGCAACACGGCGCAGCGGGCCACGAAGTCGCGGAACAGGTGGGTCTTCTCCTGCCACAGTGCATAGATGCTGAACAGCAGGGGCAATAACAGGCAGCACAAATGAAACACCACCGCCGCGTCTTCGCGTACGCGGCCATTGTCGCGGTAGAAATCGGTCTGGGTATCCAGCAGGAAATAGGCGATGTACACCGTGATCATCAAGAACAGCTCACGCTGGCGCCGGTACACAGCGCAGTAAGAACCGCCGAGCAGCAACACCAGAGTCGGCAACACATTGAACAACGAGGTGAAGAACACGCTGAGGTCTTTGACGTACGCAGCCGAGAGCCCCGCCAGCAACAGCAGTAACGAAGGAAGGAAATGACTGAAACGTACAGCGGACACGCGTGACAAGGGTAAAACTCCGACCCGCAGAAAGGTAGTAGCACTATGCCTTCATGCCAACAGTTAACCACAAGCTGTCTGACATGTATCACTATGCCACTACTTTAACGGCCGGTTGGGCCAATCCCTGAGTGCCACGCTCTGGTTTTTTACCTCGCACAACAGGTCCCGAGAAAAGCCAAGCATCAGGCAGCCCCAGCGCACTGTCAGTTCTGACAGTATCCGTCACAAGGTTTGCTGTGTTTAATCCAAACAACGCCCAGTGAGCCGTCGGGACGAGGAAATTTCCTTCAACCATCCGGGAGCGTTTTCCATGGACGCCTCAATCAACGATCTGGTGCGTGCAAGTTCACTGTTCTTGATCCGTAACGCCATCCCCCGGTTGCCACCACTGATCGTGGTGGACGCCATCCCCGATACAGACGGCCTTGTCCCGTTGACAGCCGCAGCCGGTGACTTGCGCATTCGAATTCCGCCCCAGCCGCAGCCCGGCCCTCCCGGCTCCCGCCCCATCATCAGGGTGTACGCGGAGCTGCCCCCACCGGCGGAATACCAAGTGCTGTCCTACCACCAACTGCCGGCCTATCCCGTCGGGGAGTTCGAGGTCCTCGTGCCACGCCGCCTGGTGGGGAGTGAGGGCGACTATCGGCTCACCTACATTCTGGAAGACGGTGACAACGTGTCGCGTGCAACCACCAGCACGTCCTTGCGCGTCCAGAAAAGATCGCCTTTTGGCTATCTGTCCATCACACCACCGCGCCCCCTGCTGCCGGCGAATCTGGCGACACCGCTGATCACCGATGAGTACCTGGCCAACAATGACCCGGTGCTGTTCAGAATTCCGGAACATGTACAGATCAATAACCGGACCAAATTGCGCGGCGTGTTCTACTACGGCCACACCGACAGTCACATGCAAGTGCCCTACACCCCACCCATTACGTTGCCTGATGTACCGGCCGAGCGCCTGATCCCTGTGTCGGCGGCCATTATCCGTGCACGAGGCAATGGTTTGCGGCAATTGACTTACCGCATCATCGACCAGGCGGGCTGCCGCGACCGGGACTCGTTGATTCTTGAGGTCAAAGTGGCCGTACGGATCACCCCGGCGAACATCTCTATCCCACGGGTGACACAGGCGATCGCGCCGGACAATACCGTGACCCAGGCCGATATCCTAAAAAGCGGATTGGGAGGGATGGAGGTGTGGCTGGACAACGTCGACAATTTGCAAATCGGCGACACGGTGACCGTGACCCTCTCGGGCGCAGCCGTAACGGCACCGCTGACTTATGCGGGGCAACCGCTACCGTTAAGGTTTATCGTCAACACGGCGCAAATACAGGCTGTACTTCCGACTGCCCCCACCACGGATACGCCAGCTCAGGTGGGGTTCAGAATCACCAGCGGCGGGGTAGTCTTCAACGGTCCTGTCAGAGCCCTGATCTTCAACCTGACGGCCCTGATGACGCTCCCGCCGCCGCGGGTGCAGAACCTGAACGCGGAGGGCAACCTCAACTGCAGCTCGCCGCAACCCTTGGACACGGCCTATACAAATCGTTTCATTACGGTGTTTATCCCCCCTTCGGTGCTTCTGATTGCCGGTAAAACGCTGACGCTGAGCTGCGCATTGAGCCGGCAGGACGATGGTTCAAACCTCATCGTTCCACCTGTGACGGTCGCTGTCGTATTGTCAGCCGACGCGCCAACCCTGGGTCTTACCGTGAATGTGCCCTATTCGACCAGCATGGGAGTGATCGGCAGGGGCGTGATGTATTTCAGCTATTGGATGCCAAATAACACCGGTCAACTGCTTCGATCTTCAACGGTGGCCATAGCGGTCAGGGGCGTATTGCCGGGCAACGTGTATTGCGACGGCACGCCCTATACGCCGACACCTTGAGTGCCAGGCTGACGCCCACAAAAAACCGCCGCTCCCGAAAGAGAGCGGCGGTTTCAGTGAGAACCCGGTAAGGCTTAGTAAGCCAGGCCGAAGTCTTCTTCTTTCATGTCCATCAGGTTATTGGCGCCCGACAGCATGGTTGCCACGTGGGTACGGGTACGCGGCAGGATGCGCTGGAAGTAGAAGCGCGCGGTCTGCAGCTTGGCGGTGTAGAACGCTTCTTCGCCTGTGCCGGCTGCCAGTTTTTCGGCTGCCAGGCGTGCCATGTCGGCCCAGAAGTAAGCCAGGCACGCGTAACCGGAGTACATCAGGTAATCCACCGAGGCGGCACCGACTTCTTCGCGGTCCTTCATCGCGGCCATGCCGACCTTCATGGTCAACTCGCCCCATTCTTTGTTCAGTGCCGCCAACGGTGCGACGAATTCCTTGACGGCTTCGTTGCCTTCGTTGGCCTGGCAGAACTTGTGCACGATCTTGGTGAAGCCCTTGAGCGCTTCGCCCTGGGTCATCAGCACTTTACGGCCGAGCAGGTCCAGCGCCTGGATGCCGGTGGTGCCTTCGTACAGCATCGAAATGCGGCTGTCGCGAACGTTTTGCTCCATGCCCCACTCGGCGATGAAACCGTGGCCGCCGTAGATCTGCACGCCATGGTTGGCGGACTCAAAACCGACTTCGGTCATGAACGCCTTGGCGATCGGGGTCATGAATGCCAGCAGACCGTCTGCTTGCTTCTTGGCCTCGTCGTCGGTGCCGTACTTGACGATGTCCACTTGCTTGGCGGTGAAGTACACCATCGCACGGTTGCCTTCGGCGAAGGCTTTCATGGTCAGCAGCATACGGCGCACGTCAGGGTGCACGATGATTGGGTCAGCCGCTTTTTCCGGCGCTTTCGGGCCAGTCAGGGAGCGCATTTGCAGGCGATCGCGAGCGTATTTCAAACCGCCCTGGAAGCCGATCTCGGCGTGGGCCAGGCCTTGCAATGCGGTGCCCAGGCGAGCGGTGTTCATAAAGGTGAACATGCAGTTCAGGCCTTTGTTCGCCGGGCCGATCAGGTAACCGGTGGCCGCGTCGAAGTTCATCACGCAGGTGGCGTTGCCGTGGATCCCCATCTTGTGTTCCAGGGAACCGCAGTTCACCGCGTTGCGCGCACCGATCGAACCGTCTGCGTTCGGGATGAACTTGGGCACGATAAACAGCGAGATACCTTTGGTGCCGGCCGGCGCGTCCGGCAGGCGGGCCAGCACGATGTGGACGATGTTGTCAGCCATGTCGTGCTCACCGGCCGAGATAAAGATTTTGGTGCCGGATACTTTGTAGGAACCATCGGCCTGAGGCTCGGCCTTGGTGCGCAGCATGCCCAGGTCGGTGCCACAGTGCGGCTCGGTCAGGCACATGGTGCCGGTCCACTCGCCCGACACCAGCTTGGTCAGGTAAGCGGCCTGCTGCTCCGGGGTGCCGTGCTCGGAGATGGTGTTCATCGCGCCGTGGGACAGGCCTGGGTACATGCCCCAAGACCAGTTGGCTTCGCCGACCATTTCGCTCACGGCCAGGCCCAGGGATTCCGGCAGGCCTTGGCCACCGTGCTCCACGTCGTGGGCCAGGCTCGGCCAGCCGCCTTCGACGAATTGCTTGTAGGCCTCTTTGAAACCCGTCGGGGTCTTAACGCCTGACTCACTCCAGGTGCACCCTTCGATGTCGCCCACACGGTTCAACGGTGCCAGCACTTGCTCACAAAACTTGGCGCCCTCCTCGAGGATGGCGTCAACCATATCCGGGGTGGCGTCCTGGCAAGCAGGCAGGCTCTGATAGTGCGCGTCATAACCGAGCAGTTCGTCACGAACGAAGCGAATATCACGCAAGGGGGCCTTGTAGTCAGGCATAGCGATAAACCTCTGCTGATGTAGCTGGGATGAACAACCGCGTGGAATTTATTGTGGCGGTCAAACAGGTGTTTGAAACATACGTTTACGACCTGGGGATGTCAAGCGTCGTCCGGATGCCGTTTGTCATGACGCGCGTCAATGGCAGGCGCGACGAGGCCTGCGGCGTGGAGCCACAAGGGGTAAACAGAAAATGTAGGTTTGCGCAGGCGCGACCGGCTTCAGGACGAAGCCGGGAATCAGCAGAAAGGGTTAAGCGTAGGTATCGATCAGGGTGCCCAGCATTTCATCCGACGCCTTGGCGACTTTAACGCCCAGTTCGACCTGAAATTTGCCTTCGGCCAGTTCCACCATATTGCTGGCGGAGTTGGTCGGCTGACCGCGATTGACCGCCTGCAGGCGATCATTCTGCGCATCCGAAGGTTGGCTGGTGGCGGCACTGGCGATCTTGCCGGCGGCCTGGTCGACACGGCTTTGCCCGGACTGAATGGTATTCAGGCCCGAATAAAACGCGCTGCTTCCAGAGATTTCCATGGCTAAGCCTGCCTTTAGAGAATCGTGAGCTGTGATTGAAACAGAGATCGTGGCAAAAGGCCCGTCAAAAACACTAATGGCACAATGCCTTGGCGATAGCCAAAATCAGTCAAGCAGGTCCAGCAGCAAGTACGGCGCCACGGCTTCAGCCCCGGCGTGCTTGAGTTTGGGAACACGTCCCAGACAGGGTGCGGGCAACCGTTCGGCGAGGGTTGCCAGGTTTTCCTCCAGACGGGAGGTCTTGGGGTCGATGATATTGGCCACCCATCCCGCCAACTGCAAACCGTCCCGTGCGATGGCTTCAGCGGTGAGCAACGCATGACTGATACACCCCAGGCGCACGCCGACCACCAGGATCACCGGCAATTTGAGCGCCATGGCCAGATCCGACAGGTTGGCCTGATCGGCCAAGGGCACGCGCCAACCGCCCGCGCCCTCAATCAGGGTGAAATCCGCCCGGCGCGCCAGAATCTGTTGCATGGGTTTAAGCAACGACTGCACCGTCAGCGACACGCCCGCCTCCCGCGCCGCCAAATGCGGGGCGATGGCCGGCTCGAACGCCACCGGGTTGACCTCGGCGTAACTCAACGGCAATGAGCACTGCGCCAGCAGCGCCAGGGCATCGGCGTTGCGCAACCCCTTGGGCGTGACCGTGCAACCGGACGCCACCGGTTTGCCGGCCGCCGTGCTTTTGCCGGCCTGGCGCGCCGCATGCAACAGGCCCGCAGCGACTGTGGTTTTGCCGACATCGGTGTCAGTGCCGGTGATGAAATAAGCGGCGCTCATAGCGGTTTCTCCAGTACGGCGTACACCACCTGGTAAGTCGCCGGCAGGCCTTGGACCTGGCGGAACTGCTCATAGGCTTGCAGCAAGGCGGCAACTCGCGCACGGCCGGTCAACCCACCGGGGCGTCCAGGATTGAGATTGTGCGCACCCAGGGCTTTCAATTCATGGGTCAGGCTGCGCACATCCGGGTAATGCAACACATGGGGCCGGCGTTCCAGGCTGACCACACGCAAACCGCTGGCCGCGCACAGTTGCTGGTAAGCCTCGAAGGTGCGAAAGCGGTTGACGTGCACCAGGCCGTCCACGGCGCGCCAGCTCTCACGCAGCTCATCCAGGGTGCCCACGCACAAACTGGCGAAAGCCAATACGCCGCCTGGTTGCAGCACTCGATAAGCCTCGCTGAGCACGGCCTCGAAGTTCGAACACCATTGCACCGCCAGGCTGGAGAAGAGCAGCTCAAAGCCATCCGCTTTCAGCGGCAAACGTTCCGCATCGCCGGCAATGAAGTGCCGCGCACCGCCTGAAGGTCGCGCGTGGTTGAGCATGCCCTCGGCAATATCCAGTGCCACGCCTTGGCTCGCCGGCCAGCGTGCAGCCAACGCACGGCTGAAATACCCCGTGCCGCAGCCCATATCCAGCCAGCGGTGTGGCGCGCAGGCAGATGGCAGGCGCGACAACAGTTCGTGCCCCACTGCCCGCTGCAATTGGGCCACGCTGTCGTAACTGGCCGCCGCGCGCGAGAAGGACGCAGCCACGTGGCGCTTGTCCGGCAAGCCGCCCGGCAAGGCGGGATGGGATAAATCAGTCATCGGCACACTCATGCAAAAAAGCCTGGATGGCCCCCGCCACACCGTGGGGGTCTTCCAGAAGAAACGCGTGACCGGCCTGTTCGATCAGGCCGATTTCAACATCAGGCAACAGTGCCAGCAGGTCAGCGGCGGCTTCGGCGGGCACCAACCCGTCCATCCCCGCGAACAGGTGCAACTGCGGGCCGCGATAAGCCAGCAAGGCGTCGCGGGTGTCCAATTGCGCGAGCAGTTCAAGGCCGCTCATCAATAGGCCGGGCGCGGTATGGGGCGCGCCGCTGACCAACAACCGCGAGAGCCCGCGCGGGTCTGCGCCGCCCTTGGCGCACAACAGCCCAAAGCGCTTGAGAGTGACGTGGGAGTCGGCATTGCAACCGGCGAGAAACGCATCAAAGGTGTCGGCGGGCATCGCGCTCGGCCAGGCGTCATGGGCCACGAAACACGGGTTGCTCGCCAGGGTCAGCAGGCCACAGCAACGCTCCCCGCGCCGCGCGGCCAACTCCGAGGCCAGCATCCCGCCCAGGGACCAGCCACCCAGCCAGGCGTTGTCCGGCAGCGTGGCGTCAAGCTCGTCGAGCCACTCATTCAGGTCGCTGGAATCCAGTACGGGCAACGGCTCGATCTGCACCTGCAAGCGCTCATCCAAGCCCCGCAACGCCGCCGACAGTGGTTCCAGCGGCGATACACCCAGGCCCCAGCCGGGCAGCAATATCAGTCGGTCACGCATGGTCGGGCTCCAGGCGAAAACAGGCTTCCAGCGCGTTTAACAGTAGCTGCACCTGCGCCGCGCTGTGGGCGGCCGTCAACGTCACGCGCAAACGTGCGCTGCCGGCGGGCACGGTGGGCGGGCGGATCGCTGTCACCATCACACCGCGCTCCCGCAGTCGCTGGGACAAACGCACCGCCTTGGCGCTGTCGCCGATCAGGATCGGCTGGATCGGCGTAAAGCTGTCCATCAAGTCCAGCCCCAACTGCTCGGCCCCCCGCCGGAACTGGCGGATCAGCCCACTGAGATGTTCACGCCGCCAATGCTCGGTGCGCAGCAGCGCCAGGCTTTTGAGCGTGGCGCAAGCCAGGGCCGGCGGCTGACTGGTGGTGTAGATATACGGGCGGGCGAACTGGATCAGGCTTTCGATCAGGTCTTCACTGCCCGCCACAAACGCGCCGGCAGTACCAAACGCTTTGCCCAGGGTGCCGACCAATACCGGCACGTCCTCCTGGCTCAAACCGAAATGCTCGACGATCCCGCCCCCGCTGGCGCCCAACGGACCAAAACCATGGGCGTCATCGACCATCAACCAGGCGCCTTTGGCCTTGGTTTCACGGGCCAGCGCGGGCAGGTCGGCGAGGTCGCCGTCCATGCTGAACACGCCATCGGTGACCACCAACGTGTTGCCCATGGCTTTTTCCAGGCGCTTGGCCAGGCTGGCCGCGTCGTTATGCAGGTAGCGATTGAACCGCGCCCCGGACAGCAAGCCCGCGTCCAGCAAGGAGGCATGGTTAAGACGGTCTTCCAGCACCGTGTCCCCCTGCCCCACCAACGCTGTGACCGCGCCGAGGTTGGCCATGTAGCCGGTGGTAAACAACAAGGCACGCGGGCGACCGGTCAGGTCGGCCAGGGCTTCTTCCAGCTCATGGTGCGGCGTGGCGTGGCCGACCACCAGGTGCGATGCGCCGCCGCCCACGCCCCAGCGGGCCGCACCGGCGCGCCAGGCTTCGATCACCTGCGGGTGGTTGGCCAGGCCCAGGTAATCGTTATTGCAGAACGCCAACAGCGGTTGGCCGTCGACCACCACTTCCGGGCCTTGGGGGCTCTGGAGCAGCGGGCGCTTGCGGTAAAGGTGTTCGGCACGGCGGGCAGCGAGGCGCGCGGCGAGATCAAAAGACATGCAGGCCTCGGTAGCTCAAGTTGGACGCGGTCAAAAATGCAGGTGCGGCGCGCTCGCGAATGCGGTGGATCAGTCAGCACATCGGATGCCGATATACCTTATCTCGCGAACACGCCCCTCCCACAGCTGGAGCTCATTTCAGTCACACCGCCGCGTTATAGAACTGCTCGCTGCTCTTGTGCTCCACCAGCGCCTGCTCGATCGCCGCCTGATGCACTTCATCGGCGTGCTCTTCACGGGCTTCCGGCAGGATGCCCAGGCGCGAAAACAGCTGCATGTCCTTGTCGGCCTGCGGGTTGGCGGTAGTCAGCAGTTTGTCGCCGTAGAAGATCGAGTTGGCGCCGGCAAAAAACGCCAGGGCCTGCATCTGCTCATTCATCGCTTCACGACCGGCCGACAGGCGCACGTGGGACTGCGGCATCAGGATGCGCGCCACCGCCAGCATGCGGATAAAGTCAAACGGGTCGATGTCTTCGGCGTTTTCCAGCGGCGTACCGGCCACCTTCACCAGCATGTTGATCGGCACCGACTCGGGGTGCTCCGGCAGGTTGGCCAGTTGGATCAGCAGGTTGGCGCGGTCATCGAGGGATTCGCCCATGCCGAGGATGCCGCCGGAGCAGATCTTCATCCCCGAATCACGCACATAGGCCAGGGTTTGCAGGCGCTCGCTGTAGGTACGGGTGGTGATGATGCTGCCGTAGAACTCCGGCGAGGTGTCGAGGTTGTGGTTGTAGTAGTCGAGGCCGGCCTGGGCCAGGGCGTCGGTCTGATCCTGGTCGAGACGCCCCAGGGTCATGCAGGTTTCCAGACCCATGGCCTTCACGCCTTTGACCATCTCCAGCACGTAGGGCATGTCTTTGGCCGACGGGTGCTTCCACGCCGCGCCCATGCAGAAGCGCGTGGAGCCAATGGCTTTGGCGCGAGCGGCCTCTTCGAGGACCTTCTGCACTTCCATCAGTTTTTCTTTTTCCAGGCCCGTGTTGTAGTGGCCCGACTGCGGACAATATTTGCAATCTTCCGGGCAGGCGCCGGTCTTGATCGACAGCAGGGTCGACACCTGCACGCGGTTGGCATCGAAATGCGCGCGGTGCACGGTCTGCGCCTGGAACAACAGGTCATTGAACGGCTGCACGAACAGTGCTTTGACTTCGGCCAGGGACCAATCGTGACGCAGGGTGGCAGTGGTGCTGGCGCTCATGGGCGATTCCTTGATTATGCTTTGACATGCGCTGCGGGAAGGGCAATACCCACAGGCGCGACACGGATGCTCGGCATATTTAAGGAAGATTCATGCACTGTCAACCAAGGCACAAACACGAAGTTTACATCTGGTCAAAAAACACTCAGACCTGCTTGATCTGCGATGAACCCACGGAAACCGACGATTCGGTGTGCAATGCCTGCGAAACCGAATTGCCCTGGCTGATGGAACACTGCGAAGTCTGCGCCCTGCCCTTACCGCTGGACGGCCTGATCTGCGGCCAGTGCCAGCGGCAGCCGCCGGCGTTTACCCAGGTGATCGCGCCCTGGACCTACAGTTTTCCCGTCGACAGCCTGATCAGCCGCTTCAAGCACCAGGCACGCTGGCCCCTGGGACGCATGCTGGGGCGCCTACTGGGGCACCACCTGCAACATCGTTTTGATAACACGGCACTTACCCGCCCGGACGCCCTGCTGCCGGTGCCCATGGCCGCCAAGCGTCTGCGCGAACGCGGCTACAACCAGGCGCTGATGCTGGCACGCTGGCTCAGCACCGACCTGAACATCCCCTGTGATGAGCACGTGCTGTTACGTCCCCGCGAAACCCTGGCGCAACAAGCCCTCGACGCCAAGACCCGCAAGCACAACTTGCTCGGCGCGTTTGCCCTGACCGCCGACGCGCAAGTGCAAGGGCGTCACGTGGCCTTGGTGGACGACGTACTCACCACCGGGGCCACCGCCCACAGCCTGGCGCGGCTGTTGATCAACGCCGGCGCGCGGCAAGTGGACGTGTACTGCGTGGCCCGCACGCCCAAGCCCGGCACTTGACTCCGGTGCCTCGCAGCCGCAACGTCCGCTCATTCCCACACAGCGTATGCCCATGTCACTCCCGACCTCTCTGAGCCAACATATAGTGCGCCGCCCCCAGCGCATCGCCTTGCTCGCCCATATCTGCGAGCAGGGCTCCATCACGCGCGCCGCCAAAAGCGCCGGCCTGAGTTACAAGGCCGCCTGGGACGCCATCGATGAGCTGAACAACCTCGCGCAAAAACCCCTGGTGGAACGCAGTGTCGGCGGCAAAGGCGGTGGCGGTGCCAGGCTCACCGCCGAAGGTGAACGAGTGCTGCGCCTTTACCAACGCCTGCAAGTGCTGCAAGCACAAGTGCTGGGCTCGGACGACGCCACCAGTGACTTCCACCTGCTCGGCCGCTTGATGCTGCGTACCAGCGCACGCAACCAGTTGCATGGCCAGGTCAGCGCGATTGAACGCCATGGCCGCAACGACTTGATCCATCTGCAACTGGCGGACGGGCTGGTGCTCACCGCGCAAATCACCCACGACAGCACGCAACGGCTGGAGCTGGAGCCGGGCGTGGAAGTGGTCGCCTTGATCAAGGCCGGCTGGCTGGAACTGCTCGCGCCGCTGGCAACTGCAACACTTGGACACAATTGCTTGAGCGGCACCGTCGCGGCGATTTTCGATGCGGACGATGGTCCCAGCGAAGTGCGCATCAACCTGCCCAACGGTCTGGTTCTATACGCGCTGGCGCAGCCCGAGGCGCTCACGGCCCTGGGTACCGCCGAGGGCCAGGCAATCCGGGTGCAATTCGCACCCAGCCATGTGCTGCTCGGCACGCCCGTCTGATTGGCTGCCTCGGCGCCTGAGCCTTCAAACTGCAACAGTTTCGTCACAACGGCTGCTTAAGGTGTTGGCAAAAAGCACTCAAGGAGCCTGAGATGAACCTATTAGAAGAGAACCAAGCCACCGACCTCGAACAAATGGTCGGCCTGACCCGCCGTCGCTTTATCGGCGCCGGTGCACTGTGCGGCGCGGCGATGTTCCTGGGCGGCAACCTGCTCAGCCGCAGCGCCCTGGCCGTAAATGCCGCGTCCGCCAGCCCGCTGCTGGGTTTCACCAGCATCGCCGCCGCCACCAGCGACACCATCACCCTGCCGCCAGGCTACAGCGCCTCGGTGCTGATCAGTTGGGGCCAGCCACTGCACAAGAACGCGCCGGCCTTCGACCCGTCCGGCAACGGCACGGCCAAGGCCCAGGAGCAGCAGTTCGGCGACAACAACGACGGCATGAGCCTGTTTGCCTTCCCCGGTGACGACAACCGCGCGCTGATGGCGATCAACAACGAATACACCAACTACCGCTACCTCTACGCCCACGGCGGCGCACCGCAATCAGCCGAAGATGTGCGCAAGGCCCAGGCCAGCGAAGGCGTGTCGGTGATCGAAATCCGGCGCAAGGGCGACACCTGGCAGTTCGTCCAGGACTCGCGCTACAACCGGCGCATTCACGGCAACTCGCCGATCCGCCTGAGCGGCCCCGCCGCCGGTCACGACTGGCTGAAAACCAGCGCCGACACGTCCGGCAAAAAAGCCCTCGGCACGTTCCAGAACTGCGCCAATGGCAAGACGCCGTGGGGCACTTATCTGACATGTGAAGAGAACTTCACCGACTGCTTCGGCAGCAGCAACCCACAGCAAACCTTCGATGCCGGGCAAAAACGCTACGGCGTGGTGGCGGCCAGCAAGGACATCAACTGGCACCTGCACGACCCGCGTTTCGACATGGCCAAGAACCCGAACGAACTCAATCGACATGGCTGGGTAGTGGAAATCGACCCGTTCGACCCGCAATCCACCCCGGTCAAACGCACCGCCCTGGGCCGTTTCAAACACGAGAACGCGGCGCTTGCCGAAACCCGTGATGGCCGCGCCGTGGTGTACATGGGCGATGACGAACGCGGCGAGTTCATCTACAAGTTCGTCAGCCGCGACAAGATCAACCACAAAAACCCCAAGGCCAACAAAGACCTGCTCGACCACGGCACCTTATATGTGGCGATCTTCGACGCGGGCGACGGCGACGCCGATCATCCGAAGGGCAAAGGCCAGTGGGTGGAGTTGACCCATGGCAAAAACGGCATCGATGCCGCCAGCGGTTTCGCCAGCCAGGCCGAAGTGTTGATCCACGCGCGCCTGGCCGCCAGCGTGGTCAAGGCCACACGCATGGACCGCCCGGAATGGATCGTGGTCAGCCCCACCGACGGCCAGGTCTACTGCACCCTGACCAACAACGCCAAACGCGGCGAAGACGGCCAACCGGTGGGCGGCCCCAACCCACGGGAGAAGAACGTCTACGGCCAGATCCTGCGCTGGAAGGCCAATGCCGATGACCACGGCGCCGCCGACTTCAGTTGGGACCTGTTTGTGGTGGCCGGCAACCCCGGCATTCACGCCGGCAAGCCCAAGGGCGGCTCGTCCAACATCAACCCGCAGAACATGTTCAACAGCCCCGACGGCCTGGGTTTCGACAAGGCCGGGCGCCTGTGGATTCTCACTGACGGCGACTACAGCAACGCAGGCGACTTCGCCGGCATGGGCAATAACCAGATGCTGTGCGCCGACCCGGTCACCGGGGAAATTCGTCGATTCATGGTGGGACCAGTGGCCTGTGAGGTGACAGGGATCAGCTTCTCGCCGGATCAAAAAACGCTGTTTGTGGGGATTCAACACCCCGGCGAAACCGGTGGTTCGACCTGGCCGGAGCACCTGCCCAATGGCAAACCGCGCTCCTCGGTGATGGCGATTCGGCGCGATGATGGCGGGATTGTGGGCGCCTGACTGACCGCCATCGGGGCAAGACCCGCCCACCCATGTGGGAGGGGCTTACCCCGATGGTGATACTCAAGTCGCCCCCCTATCGCAAGCCGTGTGCGTTACCATACCCGGCCGGACGCGGCGCCCTGCTGCGCGCAGGAGTTCGCATGGCCCATCCGTTTGAAACACTTACCCCTGATCTGGTACTCGACGCCGTCGAAAGCATCGGGTTCCTCAGCGATGCTCGCGTGCTGGCGCTCAACAGCTACGAAAACCGCGTGTATCAGGTGGGCATCGAAGACGGTGAACCGCTGATCGCCAAGTTCTATCGTCCCCAGCGCTGGACCAACGAAGCGATTCTTGAAGAACACCGCTTCACCTTCGAACTGGCCGAATGCGACGTGCCGGTAGTCGCACCCCTTATCCACAACGGCGAAAGCCTGTTCGAACACGCAGGCTTTCGCTTCACCCTGTTTCCCCGTCGTGGCGGCCGCGCGCCGGAGCCGGGCAATCTCGACCAACTGTATCGCCTCGGGCAATTGCTCGGCCGCTTGCATGCGGTGGGTTCCACCCGTGCGTTCGAACACCGCGAAGCCTTGGGCGTGAAGAACTTCGGTCACGACTCCCTGAACACCCTGCTCGAAGGCAACTTTATTCCCAAGAGCCTGCTGCCGGCCTACGAGTCGGTGGCCCGCGACCTGCTCAAGCGCGTCGAAGAGGTGTACAAGGCCACACCGCACAAGAACATCCGCATGCATGGCGATTGCCACCCTGGCAACATGATGTGCCGCGACGAGATGTTTCATATCGTCGACCTGGATGACTGCCGCATGGGCCCCGCCGTACAGGACCTGTGGATGATGCTCGCCGGCGACCGTCAGGAATGCCTGGGCCAGCTGTCGGAATTGATGGACGGCTATCAAGAGTTCCACGACTTTGACCCGCGCGAACTGGCCTTGATCGAACCGCTGCGCGCCCTGCGCCTGATGCACTACAGCGCCTGGCTGGCCCGGCGCTGGGACGACCCGGCGTTCCCCCACAGCTTCCCGTGGTTCGGCAGCGAGCGCTATTGGGGCGACCAGGTGTTGGCGTTGCGCGAGCAACTGTCGGCGCTCAACGAAGAACCGCTGAAACTCTTCTGACCGCATTGGTTTTATGGGGAGCAGGCTCGCTGCCGTCCCCATAAAGCAGGTCCCATTGCGTGACAAATATCCTTACAATCGCGCTTTGTTAGCTGCCTAAGCAAGGATTCTGCAATGCACGCCGCCAACCCCCGCAAGGGGTACATCATGGGCCTGAGCGCCTACGTCATCTGGGGTCTGTTCCCGCTCTACTTCAAAGCCATCGCCAGCGTACCCGCCGCCGAAATCATCGTGCACCGCGTGCTGTGGTCGGCGTTGTTCGGCGCGCTGCTGTTGATGGTATGGAAACACCCCGGCTGGTTCCGTGAGCTGCGTGACAACCCCAGGCGCCTGGCGATTCTGGCCTTGAGTGGCTCATTGATTGCGGGTAACTGGCTGACCTATGTGTGGTCGGTGAACAGCGGGCGCATGCTCGAAGCGAGCCTGGGTTATTACATCAACCCGCTGGTAAACGTACTGCTGGGCATGCTGCTGCTCGGCGAACGCCTGCGCCGCCTGCAATGGGTCGCCGTCGGGCTGGCTGCGGTGGGCGTGGCGCAACAGGTGTGGCAGGTGGGCAGCTTGCCGTGGGTGTCGCTGGTGTTGGCGCTGACCTTTGGTTTCTACGGTTTGATTCGCAAGCAGGCGCCGGTCAAGGCACTGCCCGGGCTGGTGGTGGAAACCTGGATGCTGGTGCCGATTGCCGTGGCGTGGTTGCTGTTCAACCCAAGCGCCCACAGTGCCCAGCTTGAATTCTGGAGCACCACCGAAGCCTGGTGGTTGGTGGCCGCAGGCCCGGTCACGCTGATCCCGTTGGTATGCTTCAACGCCGCCGCGCGGCATTTGCCCTACACAGCCCTGGGCTTTTTGCAGTACGTGGCGCCGACCCTGGTGTTGCTCGAAGCCGTGCTGCTGTTCGGTGAACACCTGGCGCCGAGCACGTTGCTGGCCTTCGCGTTTATCTGGGTCGGGCTGGCGGTCTACAGCGTGGACGCCTGGCTGACCGTGCGAAAACGCTGATCAAATAACGCACAAACCTCTGCAAGCCACGGCGCGCGTGGCTTGCAGACATTCACCCCAAGGTTATCCACAACCTGATCCCCGCCATTTGTGCACAAGCCTTTGAAACTGCTCGTTTTTTGCTCAGTTCGTGCAAAGCCACGGCTGGCGTGGCCCTGCGCCGGGTCTCTACAGGTTATCCACAGGCCCATGCAAGATTTCCATGCATAACCCTGTGGGCAAATCACTCCTCGTTGCGCAGCTCCACCATCAAATCGTCGGCCAGGGTTTCCAGGGCTTCCTGCAACTTATCCAGGGACAAGGTTGCCGGCACCTGCAATAAGGCCTCGGCATTGAACAGCGGATCACCGCTCATCGGCGCCGGCCGCACATCGGTGCTCAGGCGCTCCAGGTTGACCCCCTGCTTGCTCAACAGCGCGGTGATTTCCCGCACGATGCCCGCGCGGTCATTGCCCACCAGCGTCATTACGATGGATTTGGAGGTCGACGCCTGCCCGCTGCTGCCCTCACCCACCAGCACCCGAATGCCGTGTGTGGATAAGTCTTCCAGCGCCCCTACCAATGCCTGACGATTCTCCGTCGGCACGCTGACCCGCAGGATCCCGGCAAACTGCCCGGCCATATGGGCCATGCGGCTTTCCAGCCAGTTACCGCCGTGAGCGGCGATGTTCTGCGCGATGCGTTCAACCAGGCCGGGTTTGTCGGCGGCGATAATTGTGAGTACAAGATGGTCCATGGCGAAGCCCTCTGGAATTCAATCTACAAGGTGGACCCGAGGGCCCTCGAAAACAAATCGTGTACCATTTTTATTTTTATCTGGAACAATCCAATAGTTTTTTGAGAACATCCCGTTCTCCGCTGTGACCGTACGACCAAAGTGGGTCGCTAAACGACGTATTTAGTCTAATTTTCACAACCACCAGGCATCATGTAGTATGCCCAACCGTGCACTACATAATGAAAATCTGAATCAGCGCATAAGCTCCGCAGAGTGAGGCAAGAGATGACTGAACACGTTCAAGTCGGTGGCCTGCAGGTCGCCAAAGTCCTGTTCGACTTCGTGAACAACGAAGCCATTCCCGGTACCGGCATCACTGCCGACCAGTTCTGGGCCGGCGCCGACAAGGTCATCCACGACCTGGCCCCGAAGAACAAAGCCCTGCTCGCCAAACGCGACGATTTCCAGGCGCGGATCGATACCTGGCACCAGACCCACGCGGGCCAGGCCCATGACCCGGTGGCCTACAAAGCCTTCCTGCAAGACATCGGATACCTGCTGCCAGAAGCCGCAGACTTCCAGGCCTCGACTCAAAACGTCGATGACGAGATTGCCCGCATGGCCGGCCCGCAGTTGGTGGTGCCGGTGATGAACGCCCGCTTCGCCCTCAACGCCTCCAATGCGCGTTGGGGCTCGCTGTATGACGCACTGTATGGCACCGATGCCATCAGCGAAGCCGACGGCGCCGAAAAGGGCCGCGGCTACAACAAAGTGCGTGGCGACAAGGTCATCGCCTTCGCCCGTGCCTTCCTTGACGAAGCCGCTCCGCTCAGCGCCGGCAGCCACGTCGAGTCCACCGGTTACAAGATCGTCGACGGCAAGCTGATCGTCAGCCTCAAAGGCGGCAGCAACAGCGGCCTGCGTGACGATGCCCAGTTGATCGGTTTCCAGGGCCCGGCCGCCGAGCCGATCGCGATCCTGCTCAAACACAACGGCCTGCACTTCGAGATCCAGATCGACGCCAACACCCCGGTCGGCCAGACCGACGCCGCTGGCGTCAAAGATGTGCTGATGGAAGCCGCGCTGACCACCATCATGGACTGCGAAGACTCCGTCGCCGCTGTCGATGCCGATGACAAAGTGGTGATCTACCGCAATTGGCTCGGCCTGATGAAGGGCGACCTGGCTGAAGAAGTGGCCAAGGGCGGCAAGACCTTCACCCGCACCATGAACCCGGACCGCGTCTACACCGGCGTGAATGGTCAGGACGTCACCCTGCACGGTCGTTCGCTGTTGTTCGTACGCAACGTTGGTCACCTGATGACCATCGATGCGATTCTCGACAAAGACGGCAACGAAGTACCCGAAGGCATCCTTGACGGCCTGCTCACCAGCCTGGCGGCGATCCACAGCCTCAACGGCAACAGCAGCCGCAAGAACAGCCGCACCGGTTCGGTGTACATCGTGAAGCCGAAGATGCACGGCCCTGAAGAAGCCGCGTTCACCAACGAGCTGTTCGGCCGCATCGAAGACGTGCTGAATCTGCCGCGCAACACCCTCAAAGTCGGGATCATGGACGAGGAACGCCGCACCACGGTCAACCTCAAGGCCTGCATCAAGGCCGCCAGCGAACGCGTGGTGTTTATCAACACCGGCTTCCTCGACCGCACCGGCGATGAGATCCACACCTCCATGGAAGCCGGCGCGATGGTGCGCAAGGCCGCGATGAAGGCGGAAAAATGGATCGGCGCCTACGAAAACTGGAACGTCGATATTGGTTTGAGCACCGGCCTGCAAGGCCGTGCACAGATCGGTAAAGGCATGTGGGCAATGCCCGACCTGATGGCGGCGATGCTCGAGCAGAAAATCGCCCACCCACTGGCCGGCGCCAACACCGCCTGGGTGCCGTCGCCCACCGCCGCCGCGCTGCATGCGCTGCACTATCACAAGGTCGACGTGTTCGCGCGCCAGGCCGAACTGGCCAAGCGCGAACGCGCCTCGGTCGACGACATCCTGACCATTCCTCTGGCCAGCAACACCGATTGGTCCGAAGAAGAGATCCGCAACGAACTGGACAACAATGCCCAGGGCATCCTCGGCTATGTGGTCCGCTGGATCGACCAGGGTGTGGGGTGCTCGAAAGTGCCGGACATCAACGACGTCGGCCTGATGGAAGACCGCGCCACCCTGCGCATCTCCAGCCAGCACATTGCCAATTGGTTGCGCCACGGCATCGTCACTCAAGAACAGGTGATGGAAAGCCTCAAGCGCATGGCGCCGGTGGTGGACCGTCAGAATGCCGGGGATGCGTTGTACCGCCCATTGGCACCGGATTTCGACAGCAACATCGCGTTCCAGGCAGCGGTGGAGCTGGTGATTGAAGGCACCAAACAGCCCAACGGCTACACCGAGCCGGTCTTGCACCGCAGGCGTCGCGAGTTCAAGGCTAAAAACGGCCTGTAAATGAAAAAGCCCTGATCGTGAGATCAGGGCTTTTTTCGTTGAGGTGTCCCGTCCTGTTTCCATCGGTGACCTGTAGCTACGCCGCAACGATCAGGAATCCATCCCCAACTCCTTCTTGACCAGCTTCGCCAGCTTCACGCTATCGATCGGTTTGAGCAAAAAGTCCACCACGCTCAAATGCATCGCATCAATCACATCCGGCGCTTCGGCATCGCCCGACATGATGATGATCGGCAACGCTGCACGGATGGATTCGCGCACCTTGCGGATCAGCTCCAAACCGCTGCTCGGCTGCATGCGCAAGTCGGTGATCAACAAACCAATCGAGCTGCTGGAGTTCAACAGCTCCCAAGCCCTCTCCCCACTGTCGGCGGTCATGCAGCGAATACCGTCCAGCCCCAGGATCTCCGCCAGCAGTTCCCGTGCGTCTTTATCGTCATCGACGATCAGCACCCGTTGCGGCGGTAAATCAGGTTCCAGCATCACAGCGCTCAGCGCCTCGCGCTCGGCGTCACTCAAAATATCGTGGTCGGACATACGGCTCTCGGCGGTTCTCATCACTCTCCCAGCACACTCGTCAGACATCTGTGAAACGGCGATCAATGTGCACTTCGTCGGAAAGTTTGCCTAGTGGGCGTTCTACGGGGTTTGGACGATATTCATGTAAGGTTTTTCCCTAGTCTGAGGCCATTTTCATCGACCTAGACTTACGTCCAATGGGCACCCAACGCGTAGGAGTCGACCATGCAGGACGATAACGACAAAAACACTGCGGTCACTGTTATGAGTAAAGCTGATGCCTTCGCCGAGGCGGGGAAAACTGCGGTATTGCAGAACATCCATGGCACGTTGCAGTTCCTGCAACGCTTCCCGCCGTTCAACCAAATGGAAAACGCCCACCTGGCGTTTCTGGTCGAGCAGTGCCAATTACGCTTCTTCGGCCCCGGCGAGAGCATTCTCAAACCGTCAGGCGGCCCGGTGGAGCACTTTTATATCGTCAAGCAAGGGCGCGTCGTTGGCGAACGGCCGGACTCGGCAGAAACCACTTTCGAAATCACCACCGGAGAGTGCTTCCCTCTCGCCGCGCTGCTCGGTGAACGCGCCACCCGCACCGAGCACAAGGCCGCCGAAGATACCTTCTGCCTGCAACTGAACAAACCGGCCTTTATCAAACTGTTCGCCCTCTCCAGCCCGTTTCGCGACTTTTCCCTGCGCGGCGTCAGCAGCCTGCTGGACCAGGTTAACCAACAAGTGCAGCAAAAAGCCGTGGAGACCCTCGGCACCCAATATTCGTTGAATACGCGCCTGGGCGAATTGGCCATGCGCCACCCGGTCACCTGCAGCCCGGATACGCCATTGCGCGAAGCGGTGACGCTGATGCATGAGCAACAGGTGGGCAGCATTGTGATCGTCGACAGCCACAAGGCGCCCCTGGGGATCTTCACCCTGCGTGACCTGCGGCATGTAGTGGCCGATGGCGTGAGCGATTTCAGCCAGGGCATCGCCGCGCACATGACCCAAGCGCCGTTTTTTCTGACCCCGGACCACAGCGCTTTCGACGCCGCCATCGCCATGACCGAACGGCATATCGCCCACGTGTGCCTGGTCAAGGACCAGCGCCTGTGCGGCGTGGTGTCCGAGCGCGACTTGTTTTCCCTGCAACGTGTGGATCTGGTGCACCTGGCCCGCACCATCCGCAACGCGCCGCGGGTGGAAAACCTGGTGGCGCTTCGCGGCGAGATCGGCCAGTTGGTCGAACGCATGCTGGCCCATGGCGCGTCGTCCACCCAGATCACCCACATTATTACGCTGCTCAACGACCACACCGTGTGCCGGGTAATCGAACTGAGCCTCGCCGAAAAAGGCGACCCCGGCGTGGCGTTCAGCTGGTTGTGTTTCGGCAGCGAAGGCCGTCGCGAACAGACCCTCTACACCGATCAGGACAACGGCATTCTGTTCGACGCCAGGGACGCCGTTGAAGCCGCCGAGATCCGCGCGCGTCTGCTGCCCCTGGCGCAGCAGATCAACCAGAGTCTGGCCTTGTGCGGGTTCAGCCTGTGCAAAGGCAACATCATGGCCGGCAACCCCGAGCTGTGCCTGTCGCGGGCGGAATGGGCGCGGCGCTTTGCGGCGTTCATTCGCGAGGCGACGCCGGAGAACCTGCTGGGTTCGAGCATCTATTTCGACCTGCGCGTGGTGTGGGGTGACGAGCAGGGCTGCGAGCAATTGCGCCAAGGCATTCTGGATCAAGTGGCGGACAACCGATTGTTCCAGCGCATGCTTGCCGAGAACGCCTTGCGCCAGCGCCCGCCGGTGGGGCGTTTCCGCGAATTTGTGCTGACGCGCAAAGGCGGTGAAAAAGCCACCCTGGACCTTAAAGTGCAGGGCCTTACCCCGTTTGTCGACGGCGCACGCCTGCTGGCCCTGGCCAATGGTATCCACGCCAATAACACGCTGGAGCGCCTGCGCCAGTTGGTGGTCAAGGAAGTGATCGAACCGCTGGACGGCGCGGCCTATGAAGAGGCGTACCACTTTATCCAGCAGACGCGCATGCAGCAGCACCAGTTGCAAACCCGCGAGAACCAGCCGTATTCCAACCGCGTCGACCCCGACAGCCTCAACCATTTGGACCGACGCATCCTGCGCGAATCCCTGCGCCAGGCCCAACGCCTGCAAAGCAGCCTGACCCTGCGGTACCAACTGTGAGCCTGTTCGGTTGGTTGCGTGCATCCAAGCCCGGCCTGGACGCGGCGCAACAGCGGCGCCTGGAGCAACTGATCAAGCCTGCGGCCTTGGGCGACAACACGCTGCGCAGCCAACGCTGGGTGGTGGTGGACCTGGAAACCAGCGGCCTGAACCTCAACCGCGATCAGGTGCTGTCGATCGGCGCGGTAGTGATCGAAGACGGCGCGGTGGATTTTTCCCAGCTGTTCGAACGCACCCTGCAACGCAGCGCCACCAAGCTCAGCCCCAGCGTGCTGATCCACGGCCTGGGGCCCAGCGCGATTGCGGCCGGCAGCGACCCGGTCGAAGCGCTGTTGGACTTCATGACGTTTGTCGGCGACAGCCCATTGCTGGCCTTTCATGCACCGTTCGACCAACACATGCTGGGCCGCGCACTCAAGGACAGCCTGGGTTATCGCCTGACCCACCCGTTCCTGGACGTGGCCGACCTTGCCCCGCTGCTCTGTCCTGAAGCGCACATTCGCGAAGCCGGGCTGGATGACTGGATCAATCACTTCCACCTGCAAGTGGGTGAGCGCCACCACGCCAGCGCCGATGCCCTGGCGACGGCAGAGCTGATGCTTATCCTGTTCAGCCGCGCGCGTTCGCAACACATAGACACGCCTCACGCGCTGCAAGCCCGCTTGAGCCAGTGGAAACGGCGCAAACAGGCGCCGTCTTTCTAAGGAGCGCAGTCCATTGGCTTTATTGAGGGGGGCCGGTTGCTGTGGTGCGCAGGCTTGCCCCTTCCCTTCTCCCCCCTCACCGACAGAACCCTGTCGTCATCAGGGAGAGCCGATCGTTCAAGCAGATGTCATTAAGCCTTCAACCCGACAGACGCCAATTGCGCGCACCCGACGCCTCTGACACAATCGCGAATAATTCTCGTTAGTTTACACTTCCTGTTTATTCGGTGATGCCTTGTCGTCGGTCCAGAACCCACACAGTGAGCTTGTTGGCGCGTTGTATCGCGACCATCGCGGCTGGCTGTTGGCCTGGCTACGGCGCAACGTGGCCTGCCCGAGCCGCGCCGAAGACCTGAGCCAGGACACGTTCATGCGTTTGCTGGGCCGCGACGAGCTGCGCGCGCCCCGTGAGCCACGGGCGTTTCTGGTGGCGATCGCCAAGGGATTATTGTTCGACTACTTCCGCCGCGCGGCCCTGGAACAGGCCTACCTCACTGAGCTGATGCTGATCCCGGAAAGCGAACACCCCTCCCCGGAACAACAGCAACTGATCCTCGAAGACCTCAAGGCCATCGACCGTCTGCTCGGCAAGCTGTCGAGCAAGGCCCGCGCCGCCTTCCTCTACAACCGCCTCGACGGCCTGGGCCACGCCGAAATCGCCGAGCGCCTGGGCGTGTCGGTGCCCCGTGTGCGCCAGTATCTGGCCCAGGGCATTCGCCAGTGCTACATCGCGCTGTATGGCGAGCCTTCATGAGCGTGATCGGTGCCAAGCCGGTCTCGGCCCGCGTGCTGGACGCCGCGATTGCCTGGCAGTTATCCCTCGATTCGGGAGATGGCAGCGCGGTGGAACGCGAAGAGTTCAGCAAATGGCTGGCCAGTCACGAGGAACACGCCCGCGCCTGGCGCCAGCTGGGCATGCTCGACCAGCGCTTCAGCGTGGCCTCGGGCCCGGCGCGCGTGGCGTTGTTGCAGTCGCGCGAAGGCATTCGCCAGCGCGTGCGCAAGCTCGGCAGCGGCCTGGCGAGTATCGCGCTGGTGTGCGGCTTGGCGTTGTTTGCCGGCGAACGCTACCTGCCGATCCACTATTGGCTGGCCGATCAGCGCACCGCCACCGGCGAGCAACGCACGCTGAACCTGGCGGATGGCACACAGATCAACCTCAACACCCACAGCGCCATCGACGTGCGTTTCGATGAAAAACGCCGGCTGATCGTGTTGCAGGAAGGCGAAATCCTCGTCGAAACCGGCCACAACGATGCGCGCCCGTTCTATGTACAAACCCGCGACGGCAGCCTGCGGGCGCTGGGCACACGGTTCATCGTCAAGCGCGAAGACGACGCCACGCGCTTGAGCGTCCTGCAATCGGCGGTGGCGGCACAACCGCAGGCAGTGCATCAGGAACAGATTTTCAAGCAAGGCCAGCAAGTGCTGATGCGCAGCGATGGCCTTGGCCCTGCGCTTGCCGTCACCCCCGCCACCGACGCCTGGACGCGCGGCATGCTGGTGGTCGACAACGCCCGCCTGGGAGACGTCATCAAGGAACTTGGCCGTTACCGCACCGGTTACCTGGGTGTGGATAAAGACGTGGCCGACCTGCGCATCACCGGCAGCTTCCCGCTGCACGACACCAGCCTGGCGCTTAACGCGTTGCTGCCGACCCTGCCGGTGCAGATCGAGCAGCACACGCCGTGGTGGGTGACCGTGATTGCCAAGCCTTAAGGTTCCAGGTGTTTGATCGTTCCAACGCTCCGCGTGGCAACGCAGCACGGGACGCTCTGCGTCCAAAGCGTGACGCAGAGCGTCACAAGAGGCATTCCCACGCAGAGCGTGGGAACGATCAGAAACACACCACAACAATATGTTCACCCCGCCCTATCACTTTTGTTTGATCGTTCCAACGCTCCGCGTGGGAATGCAGCACGGGACGCTCTGCGTCCAAAGCGTGACGCAGAGCGTCACAAGAGGCATTCCCGCGCAGAGCGTGGGAACGATCAGAAACACACCACAAAATATTTTCACCCCGCCCTATCACTTTTGTTTGATCGTTCCAACGCTCCGCGTGGGAATGCAGCACGGGACGCTCTGCGTCCAAAGCGTGACGCAGAGCGTCACAAGAGGCGTTCCCACGCGAGCGTGGGAACGATCAGAAACACACCACAAAAATATTTTCACCTGGCCCTATCACTTTTCGATTCTCGTTCGGCACCTAGGCAATTGAGAAATATTTCCATTCAGGAGCCGCCCCATGTCCCGTTCGCTAGACACTTTGTTGCGCCCCAGCCTGTTAGCCGTGGCCATTGCCTTCAGCGCCCCGTTGGCCAGCACCTCGCTGTTCGCCGCAGAGCAGGCGTCCAGCGTGCGCGCCTACAACCTGCCGGCGGCCCCCCTGGCGAGCACCCTGAACCAGATCGCCAGCCAGGCCGGCCTGGCATTGACCCTCAACCCGGCGCTGGCGTCGGGCAAGACCTCGGCACCGGTGCAAGGCCAGTTCGATGCGCAGGGCGCCTTGCGTGAGGCACTGCGTGGCACCGGGTTGCAACTGGAACAGAGCAGCGCCGGGACGTTTACCCTGGTGGCGATTCCTGAGGGTGTCGTCGCCCTGCCGCAGACCAATATCATTGGTCAGGGCGACACCGAAAGCGCCTGGGGTCCGGTGGACGGCTACCTGGCCAAACGCACCGCCGCCGGCACCAAGACCGACACCGCGCTGGTGGAAGCACCGCGCTCGATTTCCGTCGCTACCCGCGAGCAGATGCAGGACCGCAACGTGCAGAACCTGGATGACGCGGTGAAGTACATGCCCGGCATCGTCTCCGCCAGCTATGGCAGCGACACCCGTTACGACTGGATGCGCGTGCGCGGTTTCGAACCGACCCAGTTCCTCGATGGCCTGCCACTGCCGCGCGGCGTGTATGCCAACCCGAAAGCCGAAACCTGGAACCTCGACCGCCTCGCCCTGCTGCGTGGCCCGGCCTCGTCGGTGTACGGTCAGACACCACCGGGCGGCCTGCTGGACATGGTCAGCCGCCGTCCCAGTGAAGAACAGAGCAGTGCCGTCCAGGTGCAATACGGCAGTGACAACTACCGCCAGATCAACTTCGCCAGCACCGGCAAAATCGACGATGAAGGCCAGTTCCTCTACGGCCTCAGCGGCGTGGTGCGCGATGCCGGCACCCAGGTCGACCACATCGACAACAAGCGCTACAACATCGCCCCCAGCCTGACCTGGAACATCGACCCGGACACCAAGCTGACCTTTCTATCGCAGTTCACCCGCGACGATACCGGTACCACCAGCCAGTTCCTGCCGATCCAGGGCACCAAGATCAAATCGCCCCTGGGCGAGGTATCCCATCACAAGAACCTGGGCGACCCGGACTACGAATACTACGACCGTACCTACTACGCGCTGGGCTATGCTTTTGAGCATCGCTTCAACGATACGTGGCAGTTCAAGCAAAACTTGCGCTACACCAAGTCGGATCTGTCGTTCCAGCAGTTGACCGTAGGCTCCTACGCGTTCTCACCAGCGGACGCGGCGGGCAACATCAGTCGCTCGACCACCAACGTTGACGAGGACATCAGCCAATTCGCCGTGGACAACAACTTCCAGGCTGACTTTGCCACCGGCGACATCATCCACACGCTGTTGCTCGGCCTGGATCACCAACGTACCGATACGTCCTATCGGGCAATATTCGGCACGGCTTCAGGCACCAATATCTTCAACCCGATCAATACCCAGCCCACCCTGCGCCCGACCAATGTCCGACCTTTTTACGACTACAACCAGAAAACCGTACAAACCGGCCTCTACGTCCAAGACCAGATGGCCCTGGACAATTGGCGCTTGACGCTGGGTGGTCGTGAAGACTGGGTGCATCAGGGCACTACCTACTTCAACGACAGCGATGCGACCAACACTGACCGCATCAAACACTTCAGCGGCAACGCGGCGCTCAGCTATGTGTTCGACTCGGGCTTCGTGCCTTACTTGTCCTATGCCGAGTCGTTCCAACCAGCGAGCAATGCCGATACAAACGCGCTCACCACGTTTAAACCGACCGAAGGCAAGCAATGGGAAATGGGCGTCAAGTACCAGCCACCCGGATCCAATACGCTGCTGAGCGCGGCGGTCTACGACCTGACCCAGAAGAACGTGCAGGTGACCACTCTCGGCCCAGGGGGCCAGCAAATCAACAGCCAGACCGGCGAAGTAAAAGTTAAAGGCCTGGAACTGGAAGCGGTATCCGACGTGACCGACAACCTCAAGGTCATCGCCGCCTACACCCTGGCCAAATCCGAGGTACAAAAAGGCATCTACAAGGGCAACCGCCTGCAACTGATGCCTAACCAGCAAGCCTCCCTGTGGACCGACTACACCTGGCACACCGGCGTGCTCGACGGCTTTGGCATCGGCTTCGGCGCCCGCTATACCGGCAACACCTACGGCGACCAGGCCAACACCTGGCTGGGCAAGGCCAACGCCTACACCGTGTTCGACGGTGCCGTGCACTATGACCTCGGCCGCCTGGACAACAGCCTCAAGGGTGCATCCGTGAAAGTGAACGCCACGAACCTGTTCAACAAGGATTACCTGTCCACCTGCGATGGCAATTACTGCTACTTCGGTGACCAACGCAGCGTCGTCGCCAGCGCCACGTATCAGTGGTAACCGGCTGAGTTAACCACCAGGCCGCCCGATGGGGCGGCTTTGGTGTGTCTGAAGGCGAGAACATGAAAAGCAAAACCATCCGCCGCTGGTCCTTTATCCACACCTGGACCAGCCTGATCTGCACGGTGTTCCTGCTGCTGCTCGCCCTCACCGGCCTGCCACTGGTGTTTCACCACGAGATCGACCATCTGCTGGGTAACGAGCCGACGCTGGCGCAGATGCCCGCCGATACGCCGCAGCTCAACCTGGAGCAACTGGTCGCCAAAGCCCGGGCCCATCGCCCCGGCGATGCCATGCAGTACCTGGCCTGGGACGAGGACGACAAGAACGGCGTGATCGCAATCATGGCGGCCACCGCCGGCACCGAGCCCAATTCGTCCCATACCTTCATGCTCGATGCGCGCACCGGCGAAGCGGTGCAAATGCCGTCGGCCAATGGCGGTTTCACCCTGTTCCTGCTGCGCCTGCATGTGGATATGTTTGCCGGGTTGCCGGGCAAGTTGCTGCTGGCGTTCATGGGCATCCTGTTTGTGCTCGCGATTGTCTCCGGCACGGTGTTGTACCTGCCGTTCATGCGCCGGTTGAAGTTCGCCACGGTGCGCCAGGACAAGTCCACCCGCCTGCGCTGGCTCGACCTGCATAACCTGATCGGTGTGGTCACCCTGACCTGGGCGTTGGTAGTGGGCGTGACAGGCGTGATCAGCGCCTGCGCCGACCTGATCATCGCCGCGTGGCGCCAGGACAGCCTCAGCGCCCTGATCGAACCCTACAAAAACGCCCCGCCCTTGATCCGGCTCGCACCGGCCACCGAGTTGCTGCACATCGCGGCCAAGGCTGCGCCCGGTATGCAGCCAGACTTTATCGCCTTCCCCGGAACACGCTTTTCCAGCGAACACCACTATGCGGTGTTCATGAAAGGCAGCACCCACCTGACCTCGCACCTGCTCACTCCGGTGCTGATCGACGCCGGCACCCTGGCCGTCACCGCCATCGCCGAACGGCCGTGGTACATGGACGCCATGGGCATGTCCCAGCCGCTGCACTTCGGTGACTACGGCGGCATGCCGATGAAGATCCTCTGGGCCGTGTTGGATGTGCTGACCATCATCGTGCTCGGCAGCGGGGTTTACCTGTGGATCGTACGACGTAAGGCGGCCAGGGCATGAGGCCGCGTCAATCGAATTTCTGGAAGGTGTTTGGCCTGCCGCTGGGCATTGGCCTGCTGAGTGCCACCGGATTGTTTGCGGCGCTGTTGGGGGACGGGCTGTGGGATTCGCTCAGTTGGCTCGGTTTGGGCATCCCCGCCGTCATCGGCGCTTGGGCCTTGCTCAAGCGGTGAGATAGATTAGCGCAGCCCCTTTGGAGGAATGCCCATGTCTGCTCCCAGCATGACCCTGTTTCACAACCCCGCATCGCCCTTTGTGCGCAAAGTCCGCGTGCTGTTGCTTGAAACCGGCCAGCACGACCGCGTGACCCTGCACGGCTGCATGCCGACCCCGGTAAACCCCGATGCGCAGCTGGTGCAAGACAACCCCGTAGGCAAGATCCCCGCCCTGCGCCTGCCCGACGGCAGCGTGCTGCACGACAGCCGGGTGATCCTCGATTACTTCGACCACCAGCATGTCGGCAACCCGCTGATCCCGCGCGACGGCTCGGCGCGCTGGCGGCGCCTGACCCTGGCCTCGATGGCCGACGGCATTCTGGATGCCGCCGTGCTGGTGCGTTACGAAACCGCCCTGCGCCCGTTGGAAAAACACTGGGCCCCGTGGCTCGACGAACAGCGCAACAAGATCAACCGCACCCTTGCCGAGCTGGAGCAGGACGCAATTGCCGAGCTGACTAGCCACTTCGACATCGCCGCCATCAGCGTGGCCTGCGCCCTGGGTTACCTGGACTTTCGCCACCCGGACATGCACTGGCGCCTGGCCAACCCCCAGCTTGCCGCCTGGTACGCCGAGGTCAGCCAGCGGCCTTCGATGCAGCAGACCCAGCCACCGGCCTGAGCGATGGCGTAGCTGGCCTGTAATGAGCCCACTTGTTGTGGTGAATGGACTCTGTGTGGCGAGCGGGCTCGTCATAACCGGCTCCGTTCATCACAACAGCCCTTTGCCACACCGGAAATAGCGCGTTGATATTGCCCACCAATCGCGCCCGCTCCTGCCGATCCTCACGCAACCCAATCATTGCACCGCCTCCAGATCGAACACCAACGGCTCAGTCCCTTTGCGCTTGCCCACCCCATACCAATCCAACTTACGCGTCAGCACCATCACCGTGCCCAGCAGGCCGAACAGCAGCAGCGAGCCCATCAGCAGGGCGTAATCCTCGGCACTCAACAACCCGTACAACAAGCCATACAGCGCCGCCAACCCTATCGAAAAGCCCAGGCCGTGGGCCACGCTGCGCAGCACATGGCACACGTAAAAGCCAATCAACAGCACGCAGGCACTGGCCGATATCAGGTAGGCCAACGCAAAGCCCAGGTGCTCGGACAACGACAACAGCAGCAGGTAGAAAAACGCCAGCGCGACCCCCACCAGAGCGTATTGAATCGGGTGAACCGCCAGGCTCTTGAGCACTTCGAACAGGAAGAAACCGGCAAAGGTCAGGGCGATGAACAGCAGCGCGTATTTGATCGCGCGGTCACTCTTGAGGTACTGGTCCACCGGGTCGATGAAGTTCACGCCAAAGCTGCGGCTGTTGAAGTCTTCACAGCTGCTTTCGGACAGGCAGCCGCGCAGGGCTTCTTCCAGGTTGGTGGAGAAAAACGAGGTCTGCCAGCGGGCGGTGAAGCCCGTGTCGGTGACCTCGCGCTGCGCCGGCAGGAAGTTGCCGACGAAGCTGGGGTGCGGCCAGTTGGACGCCAGGGACACTTGGCTGGTCTTGCCCACCGGCACCACCTGCAGTTGCTCGGTACCTTGCAGGCGCAGGTCAAAGGCGAAGTCCATGGCCGCGGGTTTCTTGTTGTCCTGCGCAGGCAACTCGACGTGTACACCCTCGCCCAGCCAGCCCACCTGGCTGCCCGGCGAGAACTCCAGACGCTGGCTGCCCAGTTCGAGCTTCAGGGCGTTTTCGATGCCGCGGATATCACTGATGCCCACCGCCAGAAAGGCCGGTTCAAAGCGGTAATCGGCGTAGTTGTCGGTGATGCCCCATTGTTCGGGCAGCACAAAACGCCCGCTGATGCGGTTGTCGGCGTGAAACAGACGGGCCTGGTAAATGCCCCGTGCACGCAGTTCGGTCTGGACCTTGCCGTCGAGCTCAAAGCGCTCCGGCAGGAAATACAGACGGCCGCGCACTTCACGGGTTTCTTCGTAGCGCTTGTTGAGCTTTTCATTGAGCTTCCACTCGCGCACGGTCTTGCGATACGGCACCACCATCACCGGCCCGGTGAGGCGCTGGGCGTAACTGGAGCTGCGCGCGATGTCCATCAGCACACCGTCGCGCAGTTGCTGGCGGTCGGTGATGATGCCGTTGATCATCAGCAACGGAATCAGCAACAGCAGGATCAGCAGCGCAATCGCGCCAAGTTTGAAAAGCAGGCTGCGGTTCATGGGTCTCTCCCTGTTTTGATGCAGAGAGAGTGGGCCGCGCATGTGGGGGGTTTATGTGGGGAATGTGGAGACTGTGTGGAGATGCAGCACCACCTGCACGCCGCCCGGTACGTTGCCGATCTGCAACGCGCCGCCGTGCAGTTTCATCACTTCCTCGACAAAGTTGAGGCCAAGGCCGGTGCTTTTGCGCCCGCTCGCCGGGCGTGGCAGTGAATAAAAACGCTCGCTCAAGCGCGGCAGGGCGTAATCGGGAATCGCCGCCGCCTCGTTGAACAGGCTCACCTGCACATCGTTGTGCTGCGTGTGAGCGCTGAACCTCAACACGCCGCCGGGTGGCGTGAAGTCCAGGGCGTTTTCCAGCAGGTTACCCAGGGCCTGGCGCAACAGGAACGGCTCGCCGAACACCTTCACATCCGTGCCAATGGCCTGCTCGACATGCAGGCCGGCGCCTTCAATGCGTGCACATTGGGCGTTGAGCACCTCGTCGACCAGCGCGCCCAGCGCGATGCTCGTCTGTTCTTCCAGGCCCTGGCGTTGCTCCACCTGGGCCAGGTTCAGCAGGCGTTCAATCAACTGCTGCAGGCGCGCGCTTTCGCTGTCGATATTGCCGACAAAACGCTGCTGCTGCTCGCGGGTCATGTCGCCCTGCAACAGCTCCGCCGCCCCGCGAATCGCCGCCAGCGGGCTTTTCAATTCATGGGTCAGGGTGTGCACGTAATGTTCGACGTACGCCTTGCCCTCCAGCTGCGTGCGCATGTGCTCCACGGCGGTGGACAGTTGCTTGAGCTCGCCGCCACGGTAATGGGGCAATTCGGCACGACGGCCTTCGCTGACCGCCTCGGCATAAGCCGTCAGCCGCCTTAATGCGACGCTCAGCCACCATGACAACAACGCCCCCAGCAGCAAGCCGAGGACCACCAACCCCGCGCCGTACCACAGCAGGCGCCGCTCGGTGCGGTCGACATAAGGCTGCAGCGAGCTGTTGGGCTTGGCCACGGTGACCACGCCGATGATCTGGCCGTTGTCGCGGATCGGCGCGCCCACGTGCATCACCGACGAGGTGGCGTCCTGCGCGTTGCTGCGGGTGGAGCGCGCGCCGTACTCGCCGCGCAGGGTCAGGTATACATCGTTCCATTTGGAGTAGTCCTGCCCCACCGCTTCGCCGCTGGAGTCGAGCAACACGATGCCTTTGGCGTCGGTCACGTAGATACGGTGGTTGACCTGGTTTTTCGGCAGGCCCCAGATGGTCGCGCCCGGCTGGCGATTGCCATACGCCTTGAGCACCTGCGGCCAGTGGCTTTGGCCCAGGGTGTGATGCTTTACGTCGTCACGCAGGATCTCGGCCAGCAGGTTGGCGGTGTCCACCAGGGTTTCTTCGGTGGACTGACGCACACCGGGGCGGATTTCCTTCATCACCGTGCTGAGCACAAAGTAACCGGTGAGGCCGATAAACAGCGCATACACCAGGAAAATCCGCAGCCCCAGGCGCATCAGCTGCTGCTCGGGCTGTAGCTGTAACCGAGGCCGCGATGGGTCTGGATCGGCTCGGCGTCCGCCGCCACAGCGCGCAGTTTGCTACGCAGGCTTTTGATATGGCTGTCGATATTGCGCTCGTACCCGGCGTCCGCCGGCACGCCCACCGCATCCAGTAATTGCTCGCGGCTGAACACACGCTCGGGTTGTTCCAGCAGGCTTTGCAGCAGGCGGAACTCATGGCGCGTGAGGCTCAACGGTTGGCTGCGGTAGGTGATCTGCATGCGTTCCAGGTCCACCTGGAACACTGCCGTCACCACACCGGGGCCTACGCGCTTGAGGATGGCCTTGACCCGCGCCGCCACTTCCCGGGGGCTGAACGGCTTGACCACATAATCGTCGGCACCGATCTCCAGCCCCACCACCCGATCAATCTCGCCATCCCGGGCGCTGAGAAACATCACCGGCACCTCGCTGAAACGGCGCAATTGCTTGCAGGTTTCAAAACCGCTGATGTCGGGCAGGCCGATGTCGAGGATGATCAGGTCGGCCGGGCTCTGGCGCTGATGGGCCAGGGCCTCCTGGCCCAGACTCAGCCAGGTGGTGCTGAAGCCTTCGCCTTGCAGGGCGAATATCAGCGTATCGGCTATCGCCGCTTCGTCTTCGACAATCAGGATGTGGGGCATTTGGGGTCTGTCAGCAGTCCGGTTTGTCGGCAGTGTACCGACGGGCCGGGTTTACCGCAGCGCCGAACTCACGCAGGGCCTTGGCGCCGATCAGCAGCGGGTAGTTGAAGCCGCTGCGGTCGGTGAGGTTGACCTCTACGGTGCGTTTGACGTCGCCGAGGCACATTTCCAGGTCGATCACCGGGCGCTTGGCCACGGTGGCTTCGTCTTTTTCGTCGTCTTCGTCGGCGCGGCTCTTGATCTTGCTGATGCGCGAGACTTTGTGTTCGTAGACCTTGTTGGAGGCGTCCTTGCCGCCGAGACGGAAACGCACCCAGTCGTCGCCATCACGGGTGAAGGTTTCGATATCGCGGGCCGACAGCGAAGCGGTCAGCGCGCCGGTGTCCATCTTGGCCTTGAAGGTTTCGCCGATCTCCGGCAACTGGATGTATTCGTAGCGACCGTAGAGGGTCGGTTCGGCGGCCATGACAGGCAGCGCAGCGAGAGCGAGCAGGGCAAGGATAGATTTCACGTAGGAGGGTTCCTTGAATTAAGTAGGCGAATTCTAGACCGCAACCACGGTACTAAGTTAGTGCCCCAGCATAACCGGCACATTGTGAAACATTCGTCCGGCGCTTTGCGATTTGGCCTCTGGACCCAGCTCTCTTATCATGGCCCGCCCACACGATTCCAAGAGTTGCTTATGCGCCGCCTGCTCACCGGCTGTCTGGTCACCCTGCTGCTGTTACTCAATACGCTGATCCTGATCGGCCCCTTGATGGTGTTCGCCCTGCTCAAGCTGGTGGCGCCGGGTCGCTTTCGCGACTACATGTCAGGGGCGGTGATGTGGATCGCCGAAACCTGGGCCGAGATCGACAAACTGATCTTCGCCCTGTGCATTCCCACCCAGTGGGATATTCGCGGCGGCGAGGACCTGCGAGGCGACACCTCCTACCTGGTCATCAGCAACCACCAATCCTGGGTGGATATCCCGGCGCTGATCCAGGCCCTCAACCGACGCACGCCGTTCTTCAAATTCTTCCTGAAAAAAGAGCTGATCTGGGTGCCGTTCCTGGGCTTGGCGTGGTGGGCACTGGATTACCCGTTCATGAAGCGCTACACCAAGGCGTTCCTGGCCAGGCACCCGGAGTTGGCGGGGCAGGATCTGAAAATCACCAAGCAGGCGTGCGAGCTGTTCAAGCGCCAGCCGGTGACGGTGGTCAATTACCTGGAAGGGACACGGTTCAGCGAAGCCAAGCACACGCAGCAAGCATCGCCATTCAGGCGGCTGCTCAAGCCCAAGGCGGGCGGCGTGGCGTTTGTGCTGGCGGCGATGGGCGAGCAGTTGGATGCGATTCTGGATGTGACCGTGGTTTACCCGCAGCAGAAGATTCCGGGGTTCTGGGACTTGATCAGCGGCGCGGTGCCGAAGGTGATCATCGACATCCGGACCCGTGAGCTGGACCCGGCGTTGTGGCAAGGAGATTACGAGAACGACCCGGCGTTTCGCCAGACCGTCCAGAACTGGGTCAACCAGCTCTGGAACGAGAAAGACGCGCGCATCGAGCAGTTGCGCGCAGAGACGCTTTAGCTGCCGGTACCCCAGGCTTGGGCCAGTTTGCCCAACACCGAACTGTTGGCACCCTGGCTGCCCAGGTACTGCAGGATCACCGGGGCAAATTGACCGATCATGCCGCTGTCCATGCCCAAGGCGCTGAACGCGGTGTTCAGGTCATTGGTGTCTTTCACGTTGCCGAGCAGGCCCTCCAGGCCGCTGGTCTTGCTGCCGCCGGTCTGGCCAAGCAACCCGCTCAAGGCGCCGAGGCTGCCCAATGCGTTGTTACCCGACAGTTGGTCGAGGCCCGGCACGCTGTTGCCCAGTTGCGAATAGTCGTTGCCGCTGAGTTTGTTCTTCGCCAGGCCCAGCATCGCGCCGGTACCGCCAACGGCCTGTTCAGGGGTGATGTTGAGTTGCGAGGTCAGCGCGCCCAGCAGCCCGGCCGTCTCGGACGACGGTGCGGCGGCCGCGGCCTTGTTGGTGCCGCCCTGCATGCCGGAGATGGCATTGGCCGCATCGCCGAGGCTGAACCCTGCGGCAAACACCGGGCCGGCCGCCAGGGTCATGAGGCAGGAAAGGGCGAAACCGCGTGAAATCTTCATTGGAACAACCTCTGGATATAGGGGCGAGAGCAGGCGTTGGACTGGGTATCCCGTGCATTGTTCCGGATCGTCGCAGGAACCCAATGGCAGGATCAGAGTCCATGGAATGACTCCAAAACTTGTCAGGAACTGCTTTATGAGCGCCACACGCCCCCAAGTGATTGAGCAAAAACCTCCCTTCTGGAATCGTCCGCGCCTGTTTGTCGGCGTCTTTGTAGCGGTGATCGCCGGTCTCGGCGGCGCGTTCTACACCCAGGACAACGTCGAGTCCGCCGCCACGCTGGTGACCACGACCCAGCAACCGGCTGCGCAAGTCATGGCGCACAAGGACTACCTGCAAATTGAACCCATCGCCACCGCGACACCCGCACCGGATCAAAGCCTGGAACTGTGGGCCATACCCGAAGGCGGCAAGCCGGTGTCGTTGGGGCTTTTGCCCGAAGACGGCCAGGGCATCATCGGTTTGAACCCGCGCCAGCAGGCGTCCATCAGCAAACCGGTGGAATTGATGGTGAGTTCGGAGGCCAAAGGCGGGTCGGTGAGCAAACAGCCGACGGGGCCGACGGTGTACCAAGGCGCGCTGGCCACGCGCTGACGCCCGTTCCCCAAACACCACTAATCCCCTGCGTCCAGGATTGACCTGCGCAGGGCGACTCCAATATGTGAGCGGTGTGATTGCCTGGATGTGATCCGCCGACAGCTACAAGCGTAGGCATCGCCCTGTACTTGCGTAGTCCATTTCCCAAACACTCCAAACCCCCCTGACCGCTGCTTACGCCCCCTGCGGCGCCTTCATATAGTCGTGCGCCACAGTTTCTGGAGGTGTACGCGATGCAGGGAGCCTATGCATTTATCAACGAGCGGCCGCAGCTTTATCCGATGCTCAAACTAAGCCTTTCGCTCAACCCTCATAGTCAAACCAAGTTCGATATTCTCAACCAACACATCCGCAATGTCGTGGTATTGCCGGGGCAGTTGGTGATCATTCCTGATGCGCACACAGCGTCGTGCACCGCAGAGGAAGCACGATTGATGCGCTCGGCACAGAACATAAAACAGGCATTGCTGGCGCATTCCGCGGCTGATCAATTCTTGATCAAAAATTACGATCAGATGCAAGCCATCATGTCCCATGCCTCCCTTGGGATCGGCAGCGCCAGCAGCGCATGGAGCAAGCACTTGGCGCAGATCGAGCAGACGCTCAAGGAAATTGACGAGCTGCATAAGCAGTACTTACGCAAGGGGACTACGGCGGCAAGGGATGAGTTTCTGGTGAAACGCAGCGCGTTGTTCGCGAGACTGGATGGTCAACTTTCGGGATTGGCACGGCTGGGAACGGGCCTGAGAACCGACGGTTCGATTAAAAAGATGCTGGGGATTTCCACTAGAAGCTATTGGCAACATGGGGAAATTCGAGGGTACGAAGAGACAGTCGAGCGTATCGCCAAAGCTTCGCAGATACTGAAAAAAGGGACTTACATCGGTGTCGCGCTGGATATCGGAGCGACTGCGCTTGAGATAGAGGAGGCATGTTCTACCGGACGCAAGCAAGCATGTACCCAGGCAAAGTACGTTGAAGGAGGCAAGCTGGTGGCTGGCGTGGGTGGCTCCTACTTGGGAGGGAAACTGGGTGCTTCCGTCGGCATCGGCGCCTGCATGATTTTTTTTGGAATACCTACGGCAGGCGCCGGAGCCTTAGCATGTGCCATTGCCGGCGGTACAGCAGGCGGACTTGCTGGCGGTGCACTGGGAATTGGACTAGCGGAAAACACAGGCAAATTTCTCTATAAGACTGTGAGGAACTAAATGGTCTTGGTCTATTTGGGCATTGGCTCGGTCGTTCTAATGCTACTGTGCTTCGTACTGATCTTTTGCGCCATGTACAAAAAGCTCGATGCTGCGGAACACTATGTGCGATACAGCAGCTATCTTGTCGCGCACAAACATATCTTTCGCCATGCAGACTTTGAAGGACGGCCCCAACGCGTATTCGCCATGGCAACTATTATTCTCATCCCAAAAGTACTTCAATGGAGAGGTTTGGTACTTATTGAAGACGTTAAAAAAATACCCAAGCCTCTCAAGTACTGGATGGTCATACCACCCCTCATTACCTGCATATCATTTATCGGCATGTTTATCAGTTGGCTTTTTATAGAAGTTTAATCCGCGATAAAACAAGTACGTTCCTTAGTAGGCTCCACCTGACTGGGAATACCGATCTTACCGCCCACACACACCCGAGTTGAGCATCATGACTAGAGCTTCGGCCCGGAACCATCGCCCTCCAGGACTTACTCTGCTCTGCGCCACTTCATTGCGTGACGGGTGTGATTGCCTGGATGTGATCCCCCGACAGCTACAAGCGTAGGCATCGCCCTGTACTTGCGTAGTCCATTTCCCAAACACTCCAAACACCCCTGACCGCTGCTTACGCCCCCTGCGGCGCCTTCATATAGTCGTGCGCCACAGTTTCTGGAGGTGTACGCGATGCAGGGAGCCTATGCATTTATCAACGAGCGGCCGCAGCTTTATCCGATGCTCAAACTGAGCCTTTCGCTCAATCCAACCCGCCAAACCAAGTTCGACATCCTCAACCAGCACATTCGCAATGTCGTGGTATTGCCGGGGCAGTTGGTGATCATTCCTGATGCGCACACAGCGTCGTGCACCGCAGAGGAAGCACGATTGATGCGCTCGGCACAGAACATAAAACAGGCATTGCTGGCGCATTCCGCGGCTGATCAATTCTTGATCAAAAATTACGATCAGATGCAAGCCATCATGTCCCATGCCTCCCTTGGGATCGGCAGCGCCAGCAGCGCATGGAGCAAGCACTTGGCGCAGATCGAGCAGACGCTCAAGGAAATTGACGAGCTGCATAAGCAGTACTTACGCAAGGGGACTACGGCGGCAAGGGATGAGTTTCTGGTGAAACGCAGCGCGTTGTTCGCGAGACTGGATGGTCAACTTTCGGGATTGGCACGGTTGGGAACGGGCCTGAGAAACGACGGTTCGATTAAAAAGATGCTGGGGATTTTCACTAAAAGCTATTGGCAACATGGGGAAATTCGAGGGTACGAAGAGACAGTCAAACGAGTAGCCAAGGCTTCAGAAATGTTGAAAAAAGGCACTTATATTGGGATTGCTCTGGATATTGGGGCGACCACGCTGGAGATAGCCGAGGCATGCTCTACCGGACGCGAGCAAGCATGTACTCAGGCAAAGTATGTTGAAGGAGGCAAATTGGTGTTTGGCGTTGGCAGTGCATACGCAGGAGGAAAGATCGGGGCGGCTATCGGGATCGGTGCCTGCGCACTTGTTTTTGGCATACCTACAGCAGGCGCTGGGGTCTTGGCCTGCGCAATCATAGGGGGCGCGGCCGGAGGACTTGCCATAGGCTCGGCCGGGAGCAACCTGGGTAAAGAAGCGGGCACATTTCTGTACAAAAGTTGGGGAAAATAAATGGATCCGTTATCTATCGGCATGTTTTCAGGCGCCATCATGCTACTCAGCCTCCCGCTCAACTTTTATGTCATGTTCGATAAACTCGACGCAGCCGAACACCATCTGCAATACAGCGCATACATTGTTGGGGTTCGACAGACTCTGTGCAGTCTTCCCTTTGAAGGCAGGCACGTGCGCTTATATGTCATGGCCATGGTCATTCTTATGCCAAGTTTATTTCAATGGAGACATCTGGCATTCACGAAGGACGTTGAAAAGATTCCAAGGCGCCTCAAATACTGGATGGTCACGCCATCACTCATAACCCATCTATCAGCCCTGACTATGTTTATCAGTTGGCTTTTTATAGAAGTCTAACCTGCGACAAAACAAGGGCGCCCCTTAGTCGCCTTCATCCAACTACGAATAGCGACATCACCGGCCACGCGAACCACATCCATCCGAGTTGAGCACGGTGACCGGGGCTTCGGCCCGGTACCATACATGGGGATACAAGGATATGAAGAGACAGTCAAACGAGTAGTCAAGGCTTCAGAAATGTTGAAGAAAGGCACTTATATTGGGATTGCTCTGGATATTGGGGCGACCACGCTGGAGATAGCCGAGGCATGCTCTACCGGACGCGAGCAAGCATGTACTCAGGCAAAGTACGTTGAAGGTTCCAAGTTGGTGTTTAGCGCTGGTGGTGCATCCGTGGGTGGATCGATTGGGATCCCCATCGGTATCTCCGCCTGCATGATTGTGTTTGGCATCCCGACAGCGGGCGCTGGCGCATTGGCATGTGCACTCGTAGGCGGTGCCGCAGGTGGATTAGCCTTAGGGAAATCCTGAAAAAGACTTCCTGATTTGGCAAAATCTCCGGACACCAATCGCCGAGCTTTTCAATGAAGCAAATGACCTTCGCCGATGCCGAGTACGCCGGTAAGCGCAAGCAGACCCGCAAGGAATTGTTCCTGATCGAGATGGATCGTGTCGTACCCTGGAAGGGTTTGATTGCCCTGATCGAACCTCATTACCCGACGGGCGAAGGGGGGCGTCCGGCCTATCCTTTGATGGCGATGCTGCGGGTTCATCTCATGCAGAACTGGTTCGGTTACAGCGATCCTGCGATGGAAGAAGCGCTGTACGAGACGACGATCTTGCGCCAGTTTTCAGGTCTGAGCCTGGAGCGGATCCCAGATGAAACTACCATCCTCAACTTCCGTCGCCTGCTGGAAAAGCACGAGTTGGCCGCTGGTATTCTCGGCGTGATCAATGGCTATCTGGGCGACCGTGGCTTGTCGCTGCGACAAGGCACCATCGTCGATGCCACGCTGATTCATGCGCCCAGTTCGACCAAGAACAAGGACGGCAAACGCGACCCTGAGATGCATCAAACCAAGAAAGGTAACCAGTATTACTTCGGTGCCAAAGCTCACATTGGTGTCGACGATGAGTCAGGGCTGGTGCACAGCGTGGTGGTCACTGCGGCCAACGTCGCGGACATAACCCAAGTCGACAAACTGCTACACGGTGCTGAGAACGTGGTCTGCGCCGATGCAGGCTATACCGGTGTCGAGAAGCGCGAAGAGCATGCGGGACGCCACGTCATCTGGCAGATTGCAGCCCGGCGCAGTACCTACAAAAAACACGGTAAACGCAGCGCGCTGTACAAAGCGATGCGCAAGATCGAGAAAGCCAAGGCCCAGGTTCGCGCCAAGGTTGAGCATCCATTTCGAGTGATCAAGCGTCAGTTTGGTTATACGAAAGTGCGTTTCCGAGGCTTGGTGAAAAACACTTCTCAGATGGTGACGCTGTTCGCCCTGTCGAACCTTTGGATGGCGCGTCGATATTTGCTCTCCAGCGCAGGAGAGGTGCGTCCGTAATGAGGGAAATAGCTGCTGCGAGGAGCGTTCAGCGGAAAAAATGGATGGAATAGGCGGCAGACGTGATCGGTTTTGAACGGCTGCCGTTTTTTGAAAGCGCCTATGGCTCAGCAGTCGAAAAATAGCGGCCTACTTCAGACTATCCTTAGGCAAGGTTGGAAGCGCTACAGGGGAATTTGCAGGTAAATTTCTCTACAAGACGGCGGAGGATTGAATGTACTCGGAATATTTTGTGTTGGGCTCAAGCCTTCTCTTGCTACTGAGCTTTCCGATCGTATTTTCTGCCATGTTCAAAAAGCTCGACGCAGCAGAACATTATGTGAAGTACAGCACCTTTATCGCCGTGAATAGAAATATTGTGCGACGGGGACCTTTTGAAGGCAGACCGGCACGCGTATTTGCCATGGCGCTCATTATTCTGATTCCAAAGATATGTCAATGGAGGCATTTGGTACTGGTTGAGGACGTTGAAAAAATTCCCCGGCACCTTAAGTACTGGATGGTCATACCGACAATCGTCACCGTCCTCGCCGTTGCAGGTTTGATCATCAGTTGGTTTCTAATAAACGACCAATAAAAGGACGACCCGCAGGTCGCCCTTTTCATTTGCCCGGCGCTTACGCCGCGCTGAACAACTTATGCGGATCAATTACAAACTTCTTCGGCACGCCCGCATCGAACTCGCCATAGCCACGTGGCGCGTCGTCCAGGCTGATGACCTGCACACCGACGATTTCGGCAATGTTGATACGGTCCCACATGATCGCCTGCATCAGTTGGCGGTTGTACTTCATCACTGGGGTCTGCCCGGTGTGGAAGCTGTGGGATTTGGCCCAGCCCAGGCCGAAACGGATGCTCAGGCTGCCCATTTTTGCCGCCGCATCGACGGCACCTGGGTCTTCGGTCACGTACAGGCCGGGGATACCGATTTTGCCGGCGACGCGCACAACACCCATCAGCGAGTTGAGCACGGTGGCCGGCGCTTCGGCCTTGACGCCATCGTGGCCGTGGCCGCGTGCTTCAAACCCTACGCAGTCAACCGCGCAATCCACTTCCGGCTCGCCGAGCAGTGCGGCGATTTGTTCGTGCAGCGGAGTGTCGGTGGAAAGGTCGACGATTTCAAACCCTTGCGCCTTGGCGTGGGCCAAGCGGATGGAGTTGACGTCGCCGATGATCACCACGGCTGCGCCCAGCAAACGTGCTGACGCGGCAGCGGCCAGGCCGACTGGGCCGGCACCTGCGATGTACACGGTGCTGCCAGGGCCAACGCCGGCGGTGACGGCGCCGTGGTAACCGGTTGGGAGAATGTCGGAGAGGCAGGTCAGGTCACGGATTTTCTCCATGGCCTTGTCGCGGTCCGGCAGTTTGAGCAGGTTGAAGTCGGCGTACGGTACCAGCACGTATTCGGCCTGGCCGCCGGTCCAGTCGCCCATGTCGACATAGCCGTAGGCGCCACCGGCACGGGCCGGGTTGACGGTGAGACATACGCCGGTGTGTTGCTCTTTGCACGAACGGCAGCGGCCGCACGCGACGTTGAAGGGAACAGACACCAGATCGCCGATCTTCAGGTTTTCGACGTCGCTGCCCTTCTCGATCACTTCACCAGTGATCTCGTGACCGAGCACCAGGCCGGTCTGGGCAGTGGTGCGGCCGCGCACCATGTGTTGGTCGGAGCCGCAGATGTTGGTGGAGACCACGCGCAGGATGACGCCGTGCTCGATCTTCCTGCCACGGGGGTCCTGCATTTTGGGATAGTCGATTTTCTGTACTTCGACCTTGCCGTTGCCGAGATACACGACACCACGATTACCAGACATGCTTTCACCTCGCTGTTGTTTTTATGGAACCGCGTCGCCCAGGCAGGCAGCGCGTTAAGTGCTCGGGTACAGATGCTGTTTCTTGTGTTGCTGCTGATCGCCTCATCGCGGGCCGTCCGGTTCCCACAGAGCCATGCATTGCACATGTGGGGGCTGGATTGCCGGCGATAGCGATCTAAAGAACGACGGTGCGATTGGCGTTCAGAAACACCCGCCGCTCAATGTGATACCCAACCGCACGCGCCAATGTCAGCCCTTCGATATCCCGCCCCTTGGCAATCAAGTCCTCGGGATAGTGGCTGTGATCCACCACTTCCACGCCTTGGGCGATGATCGGGCCTTCATCCAAGTCGTTGTTGATGTAGTGCGCCGTGGCGCCCACCAGTTTCACCCCCTTGTTGTAGGCCTGGTGATAGGGCTTGGCGCCCTTGAAACCCGGCAGCAACGAGTGGTGAATATTGATGGCCTTGCCGTCGAGCTTGCGGCACAGCTCCGGCGACAGCACTTGCATGTAACGCGCAAGGATCACCAGTTCCGCGCCGGTGTCTTCCACCACTTGCCACACTTGACGCTCCTGGGACGGTTTGTCGTTAGGGTCGAGGGGGAAATGGTAGTAGGGAATCTGGTGCCAGTCGGCCAAAGGTTTCAGATCGGGGTGGTTGGACACCACCGCGACCACGTCCATCGATAGCTGGCCGATGCGCTGACGGTACAGCAGGTCATTCAGGCAGTGATCGGCCTTGGAGACCATGATCACCACTTTTGGCCGGTAGTTCGGCGCCGTCAGCTCGAAGATCATCCCAAAGGCCTCGCCGCGCGCGGCCAGGCCATCGCGGAAAGCCTGTTCGTCAAAGCCATCGGGCTGACGGAATTCCACCCGAATGAAAAACCGGCCGGAGAGGCGGTCGTCGAACGAATGGTGTTCGGTGACGTAGCAACCCTGCTCGAACAGGTAGCGGGTGACCGCATCCACCGTGCCGAGCACGCTGGGGCAGTCGGCAGTCAAAATCCATGTATCAGGTGCGCGGCTCATGGGTCACTCCTCAGGCTGATCGTTCCCACGCTCTGCGTGGGCATGCCGCCATGGACGCTCTGCGTCCGCTCTTGGGACGCCGAGCGTCCCGGAATGCATTCCCACGCCGAGCGTGGGAACGATCATTGTGCGACGACACTCAGACCGAACTCGGCCGAAGCGTCCTGCAACCACAACCACCAGTAATCCGAGAAGCTGCGACGGATCAACAGCTCCCACGTGTCTTCGGCGGTGTGGCGGATCACCAGTTGCGATTTGGCGAACACCGTGCCCACCGCCTTGCCCACCGGGAAGTTGTTGGGGTGGACGTCGTAGCTGGTGGACTTCATCAGCACGTCACGCACGTTCGGGCCGCTGAGTTCGAGGATCTGCTGGCCGCCACTGACGTTGACGATCTGGATGTGCAAGTCACCCAGAGCGGCACGCAGGTTCTGCTCGGCGGCGAACTCTTCACCACTCGGCACGATTAACAGCCACTCATCCGGGCCGAGCCATTGCAGGCTGGTTTCACCCTTGACGATGACGGTCAGAGCGCCAGGCAGCTCGATGCCCAGGGCCTTGTGCACGCCGGCGGCGAACGCTGCATCGTGGCCATCGCCACGAATGGTCAGGTGGCCGAGGAGTTTCTTTTCACGCACGGTGACGCCGGCGTTCTTGCGACCCTTGCCGACCAGGCTGGCGAGGTCGGCATGATGCAGCGACGACTCGGCCTTGGCCCCTGTGGTTGGGCGTTGTTGGTATACGTTGGCTGCTGTCATGGAGCACCTGTTCTGAATTCTGGGGTGACTGTTCTGGCCTGCATCGGGGGCAAGCCCCGGATGCAGGCGACTCGGTCCATCAGATGTTCTGGCGATCACCCTTTGGATCGAAGAACACCGAAGACACAATCTCGGCCTCGATCACACTGCCGTCGGCCTGCGGTGAGAACACCCGCTCGCCGATGCGCTTCAAGCCGCCTTTAACCACGCCCATGGCAAACGAGTAGCCCAGGGAGTTGTGCGCATAACTTGAGGTGACGTGACCGACCATCTTCATCGGGATCGTTTGCTTCGGATCGAACACCAACTGCGCGCCCTCGGGCAGCCATACGTTTGGATCGACCGGCTTGAGGCCCACCAGTTGCTTACGCTCTTCGCGCACGCAATCTTCACGGTTCATCCCGCGCCAGCCGATCCATGAGAACGGCTTGGTACGGCCTACGCACCAGCCCATGTTCAGGTCGTCCGGGGTCATCGAGCCGTCGGTGTCCTGACCGACGATGATGAAGCCCTTCTCGGCCCGCAGCACGTGCATGGTTTCGGTGCCGTACGGGGTCAGGTTGTACTGCTTGCCGGCCTCGACGATTTTTTCCAGCACGCCCATGGCGTAATCGGCCTGCACGTTGACTTCGTACGACAGCTCACCGGTAAACGAAATCCGGAACACCCGCGCCGGCACCCCGCCCACCAGGCCTTCTTTCCAGGTCATGAACGGGAAGCCGTCCTTGTCCAGGTCGATGTCGGTGACTTCCGCCAGCAGCTTGCGGCTGTTGGGGCCGGACAGGGTCATGGTGGCCCAGTGGTCGGTGACCGAGGTGAAGTACACCTTGAGGTCTGGCCATTCGGTCTGTTGGTAGATTTCCAGCCACTGCAGAACGCGAGCCGCGCCGCCGGTGGTGGTGGTCATCAGGAAGTGGTTATCGGCCAGACAGGCGGTTACGCCGTCGTCGAAGACCATGCCGTCTTCCTTGCACATCAGGCCGTAACGCGCCTTGCCCACATCGAGCTTGGTCCAGGCGTTGGTGTAGATGCGGTTGAGGAACTCGCGGGCATCCGGGCCTTGAATGTCGATCTTGCCGAGGGTGGACGCATCCAGCAGGCCGACGCTGTCACGCACCGCCAGGCACTCGCGTTTGACGGCGGCGTGCAGGTCTTCACCGTTACGAGGGAAGTACCACGGACGTTTCCACTGGCCGACGTCTTCAAACTCGGCGCCGTTCTTGACGTGCCAGGCGTGCAGCGCGGTGTAGCGTACCGGTTCGAAGATGTGCCCACAGTGACGGCCCGCCACCGCACCGAAGGTCACCGGCGTGTAGTTGGGACGGAACATGGTGGTGCCCATCTGCGGGATGGTCACGTTCAGCGAGCGGGCGGCAATGGCCAGGCCGTTGACGTTGCCCAGCTTGCCCTGGTCGGTACCAAAACCCAGCGCGGTGTAGCGTTTGACGTGTTCAACCGACTCGAAACCTTCGCGGGTCGCCAGTTCGATGGCGGCAGCGGTGACGTCGTTCTGCAGGTCGACGAATTGCTTCGGCGCCCGTGCAGTCGGCTTGTCGTGCGGCACCTGGTAGATCGCCAGCGTAGGCTCTTCCAGACGGCTCAAGGCCTTTGGCAAGGTGCCTTCCACGGGGGCAAAACCGGCTTCGCTGGCTGCGCGCACGCCGCCTTCGAAACCATCGGCCAGGGAATCGCCAAGGCCGTAGACACCGTTGATACCCCCGACGCACACGCGTTTCTGTGGTGCTTCACCCGGCACGAAACCGAGGATGTCTTCACGCCAGATCGGCTTGCCACCCAAGTGCGAGGCCAAGTGGACCACCGGGCTGTAGCCGCCGGAACTGGCCACGAGGTCGCAGTCCAGCCATTCGCCGGGGCTGGTGACTTTGTGCGCTTTGACATCGATCGCGGCCACGCGGGCGGCCGTCACGTGCTTGCTGCCACGGGCCTCGACCACGGCGCTGCCAGTGAGGATACGAATGCCTTTGGCACGGGCTTCTTCCACCAGCGCGCCGCGCGGGTTGTGACGTACGTCGGCCACGGCCACCACCTGCAGACCGGCATCGAACCAGTCCAGCGCAACGCGGTAGGCGTGGTCGTTGTTGGTCGACAGCACCAGCTTCTTGCCCGGCGCCACGCCATAACGGCGCACGTAGGTGGAAACCGCACCGGCCAGCATGTTGCCCGGCACATCGTTGTTGCCGTACACCAGCGGACGCTCGCACGCACCGGTGGCCAGCACCACACGCTTGGCGCGCACACGGTGGATACGCTGACGCACCACACCGATCGGCGCACGGTCACCGAGGTGATCGGTGAGACGCTCGTGAATGGTCAGGAAGTTATGGTCGTGATAGCCGTTAACGGTGGCGCGAGGCAGCAGCACCACGTCCGGCAGGCTTTTCAATTCGGCGATGACGCTGGCGACCCACTCGGTCGCCGGTTTGCCGTCGAGGCTTTCGCGGGAATCGAGCAGCGAACCGCCGAACTCTTCCTGCTCATCGGCGATGATCACACGGGCTCCGCTGCGCGCAGCCGCCAATGCCGCCGCCAGGCCGGCAGGGCCTGCGCCCACCACCAGCACGTCGCAGTGACGGTTGAAGTTGTCATAGGTGTCCGGGTCGTTCTCGGTCGGCGAGCGGCCCAGGCCTGCGGCCTTACGGATGTACTTCTCGTACGTCATCCAGAACGATTGCGGGTACATGAAAGTTTTGTAGTAGAAGCCCGGCGGCATAAGCTTGCCGCCGACCTTGCCGAGAATCCCCATCATGTCGTTGTTGACGCTCGGCCAGCCATTGGTGCTGGTGGCGACCAGGCCTTGGTACAGCGCCTGTTGCGTGGCGCGCACGTTGGGGATCTGGGTGGCTTCGGTGGCGCCGATCTGCAGCACAGCGTTCGGCTCTTCGGCACCGGCGGCGAAGATGCCGCGTGGGCGCGAATATTTGAAGCTGCGGCCAATGATGTCGACGCCGTTGGCCAGCAGGGCTGCGGCCAGGGTGTCGCCTTCAAAACCCTTGTAGCTCTGGCCGTTGAAGCTGAAGGTCAGGACTTTATTACGGTCGATCCGGCCACCGTTGGACAGGCGATTGATCTGGCTCATACCTTCTCTCCAGAGGCCTTGGCGGTGAACTGAGGCTTCTCACCGATCTTGTAGGTTTCAAGAATTTCGTAGGTCACAGTGTCGCGGGTGGCGTTGAAATACTGACGGCAACCGGCGGCATGAATCCACAGCTCGTGATGCAGGCCGCGCGGGTTATCGCGGAAAAACATGTAGTCGCCCCACTGCTCGTCGGTGCAGGCATTCGGGTCCAGCGGGCGCGGGATATGCGCTTGGCCGGACGCGTGGAATTCCTCTTCGGAGCGCAGTTCGCCACAGTGAGGACAGAAGATATGCAACATAGGAATTTCTCCTGTTAGTGGGCGACAGCCGCAGCGCCGTGTTCGTCGATCAACGCACCGTTGTGGAAACGGTCGATGGAGAAAGGTGCAGCCAATGGGTGCATTTCACCCTTGGCGAGGCTCGCGGCAAATACGTTGCCTGAACCTGGGGTGGCCTTGAAGCCACCGGTACCCCAACCGCAGTTGAAGAACATGTTCGGCACCGGGGTCTTGGAGATGATCGGGCACGCGTCCGGCGTGGTGTCGACGATGCCGCCCCACTGACGGTTCATGCGCACGCGCGACAGCACGGGGAACATCTCGACGATGGCCTGGATGGTGTGCTCGATCACCGGGTACGAACCGCGCTGGCCGTAGCCGTTGTAGCCGTCGATACCGGCGCCGATCACCAAGTCGCCCTTGTCGGACTGGCTGATGTAACCGTGCACGGCGTTGGACATGATCACGCTGTCGATAATCGGCTTGATCGGTTCAGAGACCAACGCTTGCAGCGGGTGGGATTCGATCGGCAGGCGGAAGCCCGCCAGCGATGCCATGTGCCCGGAGTTACCGGCCGTGACCACACCGACGCGTTTGGCGCCGATGAAGCCTTTGTTGGTTTCCACGCCGATGCACACGCCGTTTTCCTTGCGGAAGCCGATCACTTCGGTCTGCTGGATCAAGTCCACACCGAGGGCGTCGGCGGCGCGGGCAAAGCCCCAGGCCACGGCATCGTGACGGGCCACGCCGCCGCGACGTTGCACGGTGGCGCCGAGCACCGGGTAGCGGGTGTTCTTCGAGCAGTCCAGGTACGGAATCTCGTCGGCCACTTGCTTGGCGTTGAGCAGCTCGCCATCCACGCCGTTGAGGCGGTTGGCACTCACGCGACGCTCGGAATCACGGATGTCTTGCAGGGTGTGGCACAGGTTGTACACGCCACGCTGGGAGAACATCACGTTGTAGTTGAGGTCCTGGGACAGGCCTTCCCACAGCTTCATCGCGTGTTCATACAGGTGCGCCGACTCATCCCACAGGTAGTTGGATCGCACGATGGTGGTGTTGCGCGCGGTGTTACCGCCGCCCAGCCAGCCCTTCTCGACCACGGCCACATTGGTGATGCCATGTTCTTTGGCCAAGTAGTAAGCCGTCGCCAGACCATGCCCGCCACCGCCGACGATGACCACGTCGTAGACCTTTTTCGGGGTCGGCGTGCGCCACATCTTCTGCCAGTTTTCGTGATGGCTGAGGGAGTGCTTGAAGAGGCCGAAGCCCGAGTAGCGTTGCATAGTCATTACTCCAAAAACCGCACTCAGCGATAAACCGGGAAATCAGCGCACAGGGCAGACACATGCTTGGCGACGTTGGCCTCCACATCGGCGTCGCCGAGGTTGTCGAGGATGTCGCAGATCCAGCCGGCCAGTTCGATGCACTGCGGTACTTTGAAACCACGCGTGGTCACCGCTGGGGTGCCGATGCGCAGGCCCGAGGTCACGAATGGCGACTGCGGGTCATTCGGCACGGCGTTCTTGTTGACGGTGATGTGGGCGCGCCCCAGCGCAGCGTCCGCCTCTTTGCCGGTCAGGCCCTGACGGATCAGGCTGACCAGGAACAGGTGGTTATCGGTGCCGCCGGACACTACATCGTAGCCGCGTTTGATAAATACGCTGGCCATCGCCTGGGCGTTATCGATCACCTGTTGCTGATACGCCTTGAAACCCGGCTCCAGCGCTTCCTTGAAGCACACCGCCTTGCCGGCGATGACGTGCATCAGCGGGCCGCCCTGGGCGCCAGGGAATACGGCGGCGTTGAGTTTCTTTTCAATGGCTTCGTTGGCCTTGGCCAGGATCAGCCCGCCACGTGGACCGCGCAGGGTCTTGTGGGTGGTGGTGGTGACCACATCGGCGTACGGCAGCGGGTTCGGGTACAGACCGGCAGCCACCAGACCGGCGACGTGGGCCATGTCGACGAACAGCAGCGCGCCCACCTTGTCTGCGATTGCGCGAAAACGCGGAAAATCCAGGGTCTTGGAGTAGGCGGAAAAACCGGCCACAACCATCTTCGGCTTGTGCTCAACGGCCAGGCGCTCGACCTCGTCGTAGTCGATCAGGCCGGTGTCGGTGTTGATGCCGTATTGCACCGCGTTGTACAGCTTGCCCGAGGACGACACTTTGGCGCCGTGGGTCAGGTGACCGCCGTGGGCCAGGCTCATGCCCAGGATGGTGTCGCCTGCGTTGATCAGCGCCAGGTACACCGCGCTGTTGGCGGACGAACCGGAGTGCGGTTGCACGTTGGCGTAATCGGCGCCGAACAGCTGCTTGGCGCGTTCGATGGCCAGGGCTTCAACCTTGTCCACGTGCTCGCAACCGCCGTAGTAGCGCTTGCCTGGGTAACCTTCGGCGTATTTGTTGGTGAGGCCGCTGCCTTGCGCTTCCATCACACGTTTGCTGGTGTAGTTCTCTGACGCGATCAGCTCGATATGATCTTCCTGACGCTGCTCCTCGGCATTCATCGCCGCCAGCAGTGCATCGTCATAACCCTGGATCTGGTCTTTCTTGCTGAACATCGCGTCTCTCCCAGCCTTTCGTATTGTTGAGGCCCGTCGCAGGGCCCTTTGATGCGATGGTAGGGCTGGCGCTGGTAGATCAAATGCCTGCGCACGCCACGCAAAGGTGCGTTTACGACATTGGTTGAGAGATGCGAAATAAATGTGGCCGGGGTCAGGCGATGATTCGGCGGACCAGCAGCAGCAGGATGAAATGCAGTGGGTATAAGGCATACGCCCAGCGGCGCATCGGCGGTGGCGAGACATTTTTGGCGTGTCGCAATAAGACCAATCCCGCCAATGGCGCGATCAGGCACGCGCCCAACCCCAACAGCGCTACAGGCGTGCCGCTATTGAGCAGGATTTGCCATTGGTTGGCGGCCACACAGACCCCTCCAGGCAACACACTGAAATACCACGGCCGACTGAACACCAGCAGCAGGGCCAACGGCAGCAATACACCGAAAAATCCGAACATCAGTTGGGCCGAAAATACGGCGCCCGTCACTACGGCGATTAACGCCAATCCCCGATCAATCAACGCTTTTTGCTGCCAGCCTCGCGCAACCAGCAGCCCCAGCGCCAAGGTTGGCAATACATTCAACGTATCGGCATCCTCGATAAACAACCGATACGGCACTTCGCTGATCACGCTGAACAGCAGCAGCCAGCCCAGGTAACGCCAGTGCCCGCTGACGGCCGCGTGCCTGGCGCGGTGCAGGTTTGCCGCAATCGCCAGGCAAAACCATGGGAACGCCAGGCGCCCCGGTACGTACAGGCCATCCAGGCTCAAGCCGACATAGCGCAGGTGGTCCAGCAGCATGCTCAGCAACGCCAGCCACTTGAGCAGATCCAGCGCGCCATCACGGACGCGTCCGACAGGCATCGTTGCAGTACCGTGCATAATTCCCCACTGACTTTGCATTTACAGCGCGTGCGCGCCCCTCACAATCTTGGTTAAAGTGCGCACCAACATCGACCACAGGAATGGGCCATGACTGACAAGAGCCAACAATTCGCCAGCGACAACTATTCGGGCATCTGTCCGGAAGCCTGGGCCGCCATGGAACAAGCCAACCAGGGCCACCAGCGCGCCTATGGCGATGACGAATGGACCCACCGCGCCGCCGACGGTTTCCGCAACCTGTTCGAAACCGACTGCGAAGTGTTCTTCGCCTTCAACGGCACGGCGGCCAACTCACTGGCGCTGTCGTCTTTGTGCCAGAGCTACCATAGCGTGATTTGCTCGGAGACCGCTCACGTTGAAACCGACGAATGCGGCGCGCCGGAGTTTTTCTCCAACGGTTCCAAGCTGCTCACCGCCCGCACCGAAAACGGCAAGCTGACCCCCGAATCAATCCGTGAGATCGCGCTCAAGCGCCAGGACATCCACTACCCCAAGCCGCGCGTAGTGACCCTGACCCAGGCCACTGAAGTCGGCAGCGTGTACACCCCGGAAGAAATCCGTGCGATCAGCGCCACCTGCAAAGAACTGGGCCTGAACCTGCACATGGACGGCGCGCGCTTCTCCAACGCCTGCGCGTTCCTCGGCTGCTCGCCGGCCGACCTGACCTGGAAAGCCGGTGTCGACGTGTTGTGCTTTGGCGGCACCAAGAACGGCATGGCGGTGGGTGAGGCGATTCTGTTCTTCAACCATAAACTGGCCGAAGACTTCGATTACCGCTGCAAACAGGCTGGCCAGCTGGCCTCGAAAATGCGCTTTTTGTCGGCTCCGTGGGTGGGCCTGCTGGAAAACGACGCCTGGCTCAAGCACGCCCGCCACGCCAACCACTGCGCACAGCTGCTGAGCAGCCTGGTGGCGGATATTCCCGGCGTGGAATTGATGTTCCCGGTGCAGGCCAACGGCGTATTCCTGCAACTGTCGGAACCGGCCATCGCGGCGCTGACGGCCAAAGGCTGGCGCTTCTACACCTTCATCGGTAAGGGTGGGGCACGGTTTATGTGTGCGTGGGATACCGAGGAAGAGCGGGTAAGAGAATTAGCGGCTGATATTCGGGAAGTGATGGGCGCTTGAACCTGGCGAACACTGGCGGATTGCCGAGTCTGTCATTTGATATTTCTGCCAGCAGCGCACTGTGTTTTCATTGACTAGCCTCTTGGAGCCCGAAAGGAAAAGGCCGCTGCAGTGGCCTTCTTTCGGGATAACCGCCTGCCGAACCAGTCGGCTGGAAACGGAAATCCAGAAGAGAGCCAAACCCATGGAATATCAAAGCAACGGCACCACCCTGCAAAGCGACGACACTATCCGCAGCCATCGAGGACGCTGCGAATCTACGACAAAGCCTCTGAACTGACAGCACCAGGCCAGCACTTCGTTGTGCATAGTTACGTCCAGTAACCGTTAACGCTCGCCTCGGAGACTCATGACCTCCGACGCCGATCATTCCCAGGACGCTCCGCGTCCAAGCCTCCCCCCGATTCAGGGACCTACCCATGGGCAGAAGCCGCTACGCCATCACAGAGCCCGAAAAGCCGCACTTTCTGACCTGTACCGTTCTGGAATGGCTCCCGCTGTTTACCCGCGATTACATCGTGGGACATCTCCTGGAGTGCTGGCGTTATCAACAACGCCACACAGACTTAAACCTTTATGGCTACGTCATCCTCGAAAACCACTTGCATTTCGTTGCCCAGGCACCTGACCTGGGCAAGTGTGTCAGCCAATTCAAATCCTTCACCGCCCGCACCATCATTGACGACCTACAGACCAGGGGCGCAGAGCGTGTTTTGCAGCGTTTGCGTTTCAGCAAACGCGCACACAAGAAAGATCGTGCCTATCAACTTTGGCAGGAAGGGTCACATGCCGAACTGGTCTACAGCGAGGCCGTCATGCGGCAAAAGCTTGATTACATCCATCACAACCCGGTCAAGCGAGGGTATGTAGATCTCGCCGAGCACTGGCGGTACTCAAGTGCGCGCAACTATGCAGGAATGAAGGGGCTTATAGAGATTCAGCCCTGGTTCTGATGCGCGCTTGCACCGAGGCGGGACGCGGAGCGTCCCAAGAGGCATTCCCACGCGGAGCGTGGGAACGAGCGGCGGACCTACAGATTGTTCCCATGCTCCGCGTGGGAATACAGCCCGCGACGCTCTGCGTTGCATCGTACACGGACATGGACGCTTGCCACCGATCGCCGGACGCGGAGCGTCCCAGGAGGCATTCCCACGCGGAGCATGGGAACGAGCGGTGGGCTACAGATTGTTCCCGCGCTCCGCGTGGGAATACAGCCAGCGACGCTCTGCGTCGCACCGCACTCGGACACGGACATGGACGCTTGCCAAGATCGCCGGACGCGGAGCGTCCCAGGAGGCATTCCCACGCGGAGCGTGGGAACGAGTGGCGGGCTACAGATTGTTCCCATGCTCCGCGTGGGAATACAGCCCGCGACGCTCTGCGTTGCACCGGACATGGAAATGGATGCTTGCCAAGATCGCCGGACGCGGAGCGTCCCAGGAGGCATTCCCACGCGGAGCATGGGAACGAGCGGTGGGCTACAGATTGTTCCCGCGCTCCGCGTGGGAATACAGCCCGCGACGCTCTGCGTTGCACCGGACATGGAAATGGATGCTTGCCAAGATCGCCGGACGCGGAGCGTCCCAGGAGGCGTTCCCACGCAGAGCATGGGAACGAGCGGTGGGCTACAGATTGTTCCCGCGCTCCGCGTGGGAATACAGCCAGCGACGCTCTGCGTCGCACCGCACTCGGACATGGCCGATTGCCACCGATAGCCGGACGCGGAGCGTCCCAGGAGGCATTCCCACGCGGAGCATGGGAACGAGCGGTGGGCTACAGATTGTTCCCGCGCTCCGCCTGGGAATACAGCCCGCGACGCTCTGCGTCGCATCGCACTCGGACATGGATGCTTCGAGCGGTGGTCAGAATTCGATACGCACATCACCCTTCGGCACGCTGCAGCACGACAGGATGTAGCCCTCGGCTTCGTCTTCCTCGGTGATCCCGCCGTTGTGCTCCATTTCCACCTCCCCGCCCAGCTTCATCACCTTGCACGTCCCGCAGATGCCCATGCCGCAGGCTTTGGGAATCATCAGCCCCAGCTTGGCCGCCGCCGCATGCACGGTTTCGCCTGGTGCCACGCGAATGCTCTTGCCCGATGCAATGAACTCCACCTGATGCAGGTCCGCCAGGTCGACTTCCGGCGCATCCGCCGCTTGCTCGGCTTGCTCCACCGCGTCGGCCCGCGCTTCCGGCGGCGTGGCGCCGAAGGACTCCTCGTGATAGCGCGCCATATCGAAACCCGCTGCTTCCAGCAGACGCTTCACTGCACTCATGTACGGCGTCGGACCGCAGCAGAACACTTCGCGCTCAAGGAAGTCGGGCACCATCAATTCGAGCATCTTGTGATTCAGGTAACCGCGATACCCCGCCCACGGCTCGCCCAGACCATGCTTCTCGCAGATCAGGTGCAGGCTGAAGTTGTCGATCCGCGACGCCATATGCTCCAGTTCGCGGTGGTAGATGATGTCTTTGGGCGAGCGGGCGCTGTGGACAAACGTCATGTCGACATTGGCGTTGGTGTCGTAGAACCAACGCGCCATGGACATCACCGGCGTGATGCCGACGCCGCCGCTGAGGTACAGGACCTTTGGGCTGGGGAAGTCGATGGCGTTGAACAACCCGACCGGCCCGTGCACCGCCAACTCCTGGCCTTCGTGCAGAGTGTCGTGCAGCCAGTTGGAAACTTTGCCGCCGGGCACACGCTTGATCGTCACAGAAAAGCTGTAAGGCACCGAAGGCGAGCTGGAAATGGTGTACGAGCGCATGATCGGCTGGCCTTCGATTTCCAGCTCCAGGGTGACAAATTGCCCGGGCTTGAAAAAGAACAGGATCGGCTGGTCAGCCATGAAGCAAAAGGTGCGCACGTCCCAGGTTTCCTGGATGACTTTGACGCAACGGACGATGTGCCGACCATTGGCCCAGGTCTGGGTCGTGACTGGATTCAGGAAACTATTGGACATGCTGATTCTCCACTGCCGATGTTCGGCTTTATGGTGGCGATTCTGCGTAACGCGAGAACCACCCACTTACCTATCTGCGACATTCACATACTTACCGCGACCAGCCCCCAACGACAGGGGGTTGCGCGTCGGGAACAGATTGGGCCATGTCGCCCATGGATAAGGTTCGTCGCACCGTCGGCCCCACACTCGCTCCATACAAAGACGCTTTCTTTACGCCTTGCATAGCACCAACCGTAGCCACTATTCGCCGGCCACACAGAATGGCCATGAGGACACATACGATGGACGTCACCGCAACCTTAAGCTTGGGCGATCCGCTGGAACCCGCACGCAAGGCCACCGCGCAAATGCTGCAAGAGCGCGAGCGCACCTTTTCGCTGCCCCAGCCGTTCTACTCTGATGAACGGCTGTTTGATATCGACATGCAGGAGATCTTCCAGAAAGAGTGGTTGATCGCCGGCATGACCTGCGAGATCCCCACCAAGGGCAACTACCTGACCCTGCAAGTGGGCAAGAACCCGATCATCGTGATCCGTGGCGCCGAAGGCGTGGTGCATGCGTTCCATAACGTGTGCCGCCACCGTGGCTCGCGCTTGTGCACCAGCGACAAAGGCAAAGTCGCCAAGCTGGTGTGCCACTACCACCAGTGGACCTACGAGCTCGACGGCCGTCTGCTGTTTGCCGGCACCGAAATGGGCGCTGACTTCGACATGAAGCAGTATGGCCTCAAGCCGGTGAACGTGAAGACCGCCGGCGGCTACATCTTTATCAGCCTGGCCGAGAACCCGCCGGCCATCGACGATTTCCTGTCGACGCTGAACCATTACATGGAACCCTACGACATGGAGAACACCAAGGTGGCGGTACAAACCACCTTGATGGAAAAAGCCAACTGGAAGCTGGTGCTGGAAAACAACCGTGAGTGCTACCACTGCAACGCGTCGCACCCGGAGCTGTTGAAGACCCTGCTGGAATGGGACGACGTCACCGACCCACGCGCCGATCAGGCGTTCAAGGACCACGTTGCCGCCTCCGCCGCTGCCTGGGATGCCGAAAAAATCCCTTACGCCCACGCCAGCTTCGGCCTGCGTAACCGTATCGTGCGCATGCCGCTGCTCAAAGGCACTGTGTCGATGACCCTGGACGGCAAACAAGGTTGCGCCAAGCTCATGGGCCGTATCAAGAACCCGGACCTGGGCTCGATGCGCATCCTGCACCTGCCGCACTCGTGGAACCACTGCATGGGCGATCACATCATTGTGTTCACCGTGTGGCCGATCAGCGCCCAGGAAACCATGGTCACCACCAAGTGGCTGGTACACAAGGACGCGGTTGAAGGCGTGGACTACGACGTGGAGCGTATGCGCCAGGTGTGGGATGCCACCAACGACCAGGACCGTCGCCTGGCCGAAGAGAACCAGCGCGGCATCAACTCCACCGCCTACCAACCTGGCCCGTACTCCAAGACGTATGAGTTCGGCGTGGTGAACTTCGTGGATTGGTACAGCGAGCGCATGCTCAGCAACCTGGGTGCAGCGCCCGCGCCTTACCTCAAAGGCGTCGCCGCTCACGAGTAACGCTACGACTGTCAGGGTTTTGGCTGTACAAAAAACAGCCAGAGCCCGGACAACCCTGTATCACCCTGCCCTCCAGCCGTTGCCCAACAACTTATCCACAGAGCCACCCACAGCAATTGTGGGCAACTGCTTCCCGCCCCCAAAATTAACTGAAGAAAATCCGTGACTTATTCAAGTTGCACGGTTTCCGGCACGATTGATCAATTATTGAACAAACCCACGTAACCCACGGTTGACGTGGCTTACAGCTGTGCGCGAACACCTTATCCACAGAAGCACCAACAGACTTTGGGGGCAACTTCAACGGCACTGTGGAAAACCTGCTGAAAGCGTCATAAACCGAGGCTTTGCGCACCATCAAGTCGTTAAAAGCAGGCATTTGATCAAACTTTAACCAACACTCTGAGCGCCTTTATTTATAAGGCCTGCAAGCGACAGCAAACATCTTATCCACAGAAGCGCCAACAGACTTTGGGGGCAAGTCGGTGCGGCCGACGGGCTGGATAAACGGAAAAACCCGAGCAAAAACCGTTATTTAGCTTGGTTGTTTTTCGTACAGAGGGCTGCAGGGCTTTAGCTGCAAGGGTTGTGGACAACCGCGAACAGGTTATCCACAGACGGGTCAACAGGGATTGTGGGTAAGCCTGTGGCTGCGCCCTCGAGGGAAGCCTGTTTACTGAAAATGGTTTTGGGGGAGGAGATCTGGTCGTTGCGGTGAGCGGCTACACCTCAACAAGCCCCGCCATCACCGCCCCCTCCAGGCGTTCGGCTCAGCGGGGCCGGCGACGATAAATCAGCGCACCACACCCTCTTCCACCAGCAGCTTGAGGATCGCCTCGGCACCCGCCTGCGGGCTGAGGCCCTTGAGCACTTGCCCGCCGCCGCCACTGGCTTTGGCCGTGGCCGCTTTCATGCGGTCGGCGCCGCTCTTGGCCTTGATCACCTTGAGGCGCTTGGGTCGGGGCTTGGCCGGTTGCAGCACCGCAGCTGTGAATAACTCGTCTTGTTCAACTTCAACTTCATGGGCCGCCAGTTCACCGCGTTGCGCCGGGCCGTAGGCGCTTTGCCGAGGCTTGGGCGCCGCGTTATCCACCGTGGCCACGAACGGCAGACGCACCTTCAGGCGCCGCCGCTGACCGCGCGGCAAGGCTTGCAGCACATGGGCCACGCCCGCCTCGATGGATTCCACCTGGGCCAGGCCCACAATCAGCGGCCAACCCAGTTGCTCGGCCAGCAGGAACGGCAGCATGCCCGAACCTTCGCCGGTTTCCGCCTGACTGCCGGTGAGCACCACATGGGCACCGGCGTCGCGCAGGTAGTCACTGAGCACCGGCAGCGCATCGGCGCCGGTCGGTTGTTCGAGTACATGCAGTTGCGGCAGCCCCATGCCCAGGTAGCTGCGCAACGTGGGCTCGGCGATGTTGCCGGCGTGCAGCACCTGCAACTTATCCCCAGCCATTTGCAGGCCCAGTTCCACCGCGCGCGCATCTTGCTCGGCGCGCCGTGGGCGACCGGAGGTGGGGTGGGCGCCGATGGACACGAGGCTGATTACATTGGTCGTCATGGCCATATCCTTTGCTTAAGCCGCATCGCGCTTGGCGCCGTTGCGGTAGGCCTCGACCGCATCGATCAAGGCTTGCAGTATCGCGGCGCTTTCGCCGATCACCGACAGGTCGGCACGCTTGATCATGTCGCAACCCGGATCCAGGTTGATCGCCACCACCTTGTCGCAGGCACCGATGCCTTGCAGGTGCTGGATCGCCCCGGAAATCCCCACGGCCACATACACCCGTGCGGTCACCCAGGTGCCGCTGGCACCGACCTGGCGATCACGCGCCATAAAACCATCGTCCACCGCCACCCGCGACGCGCCTTCGGTGGCGCCCAGTGCGGCGGCGGTCTGGTGGAACAGCGCCCAGTCCTTCACGCCGTTGCCGCCGGAGAAAATAAACTCCGCCTCGGCCATCGGAATCGCTGCCGGGTCCACCGCCACCGCGCCGAGGTCTTCGATACGCGGCAGGCTGCGCGCCAGGCCTGTGGATAACTCCACGGGCAAGACTTCATGGCGCGTGTCGCTGACCGGTTCGGCACATTCCACCGCGGCGAGGATCAGGCGCGGCAACGGCCGCGCCAAATCTTCCTGACCCGCACCGGCGCGGCCGATGCATTCATCGCCCTTGATCTGCCACACCCGCGTGGCCGGACGCTCCTTAAGGCTGGCGGCAAAACGCCGCCCCAGCTCACCACCGCCACTGCGGCTGTCAGGCAGCAACCAGTGGCGCGGGTTGAATTGGTTATCCACAGCCCGCAGGCCGTGCACACGTTGCTCTGGTGAATAACCCTCGAACTCGGCGCCATCCAGCACCAGCAAGCGGTCGACACCGGCGGTGGCAAACGCGCTCTCTTTGTGTTCGCCGAACACCACCGCCAGCACCGCACCGTCGTCGCCGGCCAGCTGCCGCGCCAGGCCGAGCAGGTCACGGTCGTGACTGCTCAAGCGGCCGCCGACCATGTCGGGCACCACGTTGATATAGAACGCCGGCGCCGGCACCTGATGCAGCGGCAACTGCACCTGCACCGCCGCGCTGCGCTTGGCCGCGCCGCCCTGCTGGGCGCCGCTGCGGTCGATACGCTTGATGCCGTTGGGGCCGATAAAACCGACGCCATGGACGTTTTTGCGGACAACGCCGTGAGGCCCCATCCAGCTGTGTTGCACCGGTTGCATGGCCGCATGCAGTGGGTGCAGGCGGTTACGGGCGATCCATTCGGCACGGGGGTCGCGGCGGATAATGTCGCTCATCAGTGCACCTCCGCAGGCGTTTGTTGGGCAGGGCGTGTGATCGGGGTTTTGACCGGCGCGGCCTCTTCGAGCAATGCGTCGGCCACCAACTCGGCAATGTCCTTGATCAACGGCCGGGGCTCGACCACACCTTCAAGCATCGCGGTGCATTGGGGGCAGCCCACGGCCACCAGCTCGGCGCCGGTTTCGCGAATGTCATCCATGCGCATGTCCGGGATCCGCTGTTTGCCGGGGATGTCGGTGATCGGCGCACCGCCGCCGCCGCCGCAACAGCGCGAACGGAAGCCCGAGCGTTGCATCTCCTTGACCTCGATGCCCAGCGCGCGCAGCACTTGGCGCGGCGCTTCGTACTCGCCGTTGTAGCGGCCCAGATAGCACGGGTCGTGATAGGTCACGCTGTTGCCTTTGTGCTGGCCCAGGTTCAGGGCGCCGTCGCCAATCAGCTCGGCCATGAAGGTGCTGTGGTGCTGCACACGGTAGTTGCCGTTGAAGGCGCCGTACTCGTTTTTCAACACATGGAAACTGTGCGGATCGCAGGTGACGATGCGTTTGAAGCTGTACTTGGCCAGGGTCTGGATATTGCGCGTGGCCAGCAGCTGGAACGTCGCTTCATCGCCCAGGCGCCGCGCCACGTCGCCGCTGTCGCGCTCTTCGAGACCGAGTACGGCGAAGTCGACCTTGGCCGCCTTCAGCACTTTGACGAACGCGCGCAGGGTGCGCTGGTTGCGCATGTCGAACGCGCCGTCGCCAACCCAGAACAGCACGTCGGTACTGCCTGTGTCGCTGAGCAACGGCAAGTTCAGGTCCGCCGCCCAGTTGAGGCGACCGCCCGGTGCGAAACCACCCGGGTTGTCGGTGGCGATCAGGTTTTCGAGGACTTCGGCGCCCTTGTTCGGCGTGGCACCTTTTTCCAGGGTGAGGTGGCGGCGCATGTCGACGATGGCGTCCACGTGCTCGATCATCATCGGGCACTCTTCCACACAGGCGCGGCAGGTGGTGCACGACCACAGGGTCTCCGCGTCCACCAGGCCGTTAACGATAGGCTGGTGCGGGTTGCCGCCGTGTTCGCCAATGGCTTTGCCAGGGTAAGGACTACCGGCGAACTTGGCATCGGTGCCGCCCGCCAGGCCGACGACCATGTCCTGAATCAGTTTTTTCGGGTTCAACGGCTGCCCGGCAGCAAACGCAGGGCACGCCGCTTCGCACTTGCCGCACTGCACGCAGGCGTCGAAGCCGAGCAGTTGGTTCCAGGTGAAATCCTTGGGTTTTTCCACGCCCAGGGGCGCGCTTTTGTCGGTCAGGTCCAGCGGCTTCAAGCCGGTGGAACGGCCACCGCCGAAGCGTTCGGCGCGGCGGTGCCAGGCCAGGTGCAGGGCGCCGGCGAAGGCGTGTTTCATCGGGCCGCCCCAGGTCATGCCGAAGAACATTTCGGACACGCCCCACAGCACGCCTACGCTCAACAGCGCGGCCAGCAGCCAGCCGCCGAAGTCCGCCGGCAGAAGCCCGGCCACCGGCAACGTCACCAGGAAAAAACTCACCGAGAACGCCATCAGGCTTTTCGGCAGGCGCATCCAGGGGCCCTTGGACAGGCGCGAAGGAGGGTTGCGCCGACGCAGGTAGACAAAGGTGGCACCGACAAACATCAGCACCGACGCCAGCAGCAAGGCATAGCCGAGGATCCGGTTCTGCAGGCCAAAGCCGTGCACCAGAATCGCCAGCAATGCAGACAGCACAAAGCCCAGCGCCGTGGCGACATGGGTGTTGGCAATGTATTTGTCGCGGGCGACCACGTGGTGCAAATCGACCATGTAGCGCTTGGGCATGGCCAGCAGGCCGCCCAGCAGATCGACTTTGGACGCGCGGCCACGGCGCCACATGTTGACGCGACGCAGCGCGCCGAGGACAGCGAGCCCCAAGGCGGCAAACAAGAGAATAGGCAGCAAGGTGTTCAACATTGAGGCGACCTCAAGCGGCAAGTTTTAAGCTACAAGCGGCAAGTCAAAGCCGGTCACCCATTGCTCTTTCTTGCTGCTTGAAGCTTGTCGCTCGCGACTGTTCTTAAAAATCCTTGCAAAGGCGCAGGGCGTCATAGATGGCAGCGTGGGTATTACGCTGCGCCACACAGTCACCGATGCGGAACAGCAAGTAGCCCTCGCCCGCTTCGCTCAAGCACGGCTGCGGCTTGATCGCGAACAGCGCTTCGACGTCGATCTGGCCCTTGTTGCGCGAACCTTCCTTGAGCCCGTAGTAAATGGCCTCGTCCGGACGCACACCGTTCTCGACCACCACCTGGTCCACCACACGCTCTTCCTTGGCGCCGGTGTATTCGTTCTCCAGCACCGCCACCAGCTTGTCGCCCTCGCGGTAGACCTTCTCCAGCATCATGTCGCCGGTCATGATCACTTCTTTGGGGTACATGCTGCGGTAGTACGTCGGGAACGACGTACCGCCGATCGCAACGCCCGGCTTGATGTCATCGGTGACGATTTCCACCTGGCAGCCTTTGTCGGCCAGGAAGTCGGCCACCGACATGCCGGTGAATTCGCAGATGGTGTCGTAGACCAGCACGTTCTTGCCCGGCGCGACTTTGCCGTCGAGCACATCCCAACTACTGACCACCAGGCCTTCAGCGGCGCCCCAGTGTTCGTTCTGCTCGATAAACGGATGCCCGCCGACCGCCAGCACGACCACGTCAGGACGCAGGTCCAGGATGGTTTCGGCATCGGCCGCCACGCCCAGGCGCAGGTCGACTTTCAACCGCGCCAGCTCCAGTTGGAACCAGCGGGTGATGCCGGCGATCTGGTCGCGCTGCGGCGCTTTGGACGCGGTGGTGATTTGCCCGCCGATAAATTCTTTTTTCTCCAGCAGGGTCACGTCGTGGCCGCGTTCGGCCGCCACGCGCGCGGCTTCCATCCCCGCAGGGCCGGCACCGACCACCACGACTTTGCGTTTGGGCCCGGTGGATTTTTCGATGATGTGCGGCACGCCCATGTATTCACGGGAGGTGGCCGCGTTCTGGATGCACAGCACATCCAGCCCCTGGTACTGACGGTCGATGCAGTAGTTGGCGCCGACGCATTGCTTGATCTGGTCGATCTGGCCCATCTTGATCTTGGCGATCAGGTGCGGGTCAGCGATGTGGGCACGGGTCATGCCGACCATGTCCACATAGCCGCCTTCCAGAATACGCGTGGCCTGGTTCGGGTCCTTGATGTTCTGCGCGTGCAGCACCGGGACCTTGACCACTTCCTTGATACCGGCCGCCAGGTGCAGGAACGGCTCCGGCGGGTAGCTCATGTTCGGGATCACGTTGGCCAGGGTGTTGTGCGTGTCGCAGCCTGAACCCACCACGCCGATGAAGTCGAGCATGCCGGTGTCGTCGTAGTACTTGGCGATCTGCTTCATGTCCTCGTGGGACAGGCCGTCCGGGTGGAACTCGTCACCGCACAGGCGCATGCCCACGCAGAAGTCATCACCCACTTCGGCGCGCACGGCCTTGAGCACTTCCAGGCCGAACTTCATGCGGCCCTCGAAGCTGCCGCCCCATTCGTCAGTACGCTTGTTGACCCGCGGGCTCCAGAACTGGTCGATCATGTGCTGGTGCACCGCCGACAGTTCCACGCCGTCCAGGCCACCGGCCTTGGCCCGGCGCGCAGCCTGGGCGTAGTTGCCGATCACGCGCCAGATCTCTTCAGGCTCAATGGTCTTGCACGTGGCACGGTGCACCGGCTCACGCACGCCGGAGGGCGACATCAGGGTCGGCCAGTTGAAGCCGTCCCAACGCGAGCGGCGGCCCATGTGGGTAATCTGGATCATGATCTTGGCGCCATGCTTGTGCATGGCGTCGGCCAGGTTCTGGAAGTGCGGGATGATGCGGTCGGTGGACAGGTTCACCGAACTCCACCATTCCTGCGGGCTGTCGATGGCCACCACCGAGGAGCCGCCGCAGATCGCCAGGCCAATGCCGCCCTTGGCTTTCTCTTCGTAGTACTTCACATAGCGGTCAGTGGTCATGCCGCCGTCGGTGGCATACACCTCGGCGTGGGCAGTACTGAGTACGCGGTTGCGGATAGTCAGTTTGCCGATCTGAATCGGCTGGAACATTGCTTCGAAAGCCATGGCACGGTCCTCGGCTTACAACGGCTTGACGGTGAACAAACCAGAATCAAAGCCCTCTTCGGAGCCTCCGTAGACTTGTTCGGCGACGGTGCGGATCTTGCTGCCACGGGCTTCCAGGATCTGGTCCATGGCACCGGCAAACCAGCCGGTGAACATGTAGTCGACCTTGCGCCCGACCTTGCCGTACACATAGACGAATGCCGAGTGCTCAAGCGTGACGCTGGCGGTGCCTTTGTCGAGGTCGATGTCCTGGATCTTGAACAGGCCCCAGCCGCGTTGCGACAGGCGCTTCATGTAGTGTTCGAACACCGCGACGCCTTCCAGGCCGTGGCACTCGGCTTCTTTTTCACACCAGTGCCAGGCGGATTTGTAGCCGGCCTTGTAGAGGATCTCGGCATAGGCGTCGACGCCCAGTACTTCTTCGATGCCCATGTGGTTGTTGACGAAGAAATGGCGCGGCACGTACAGCATCGGCAGGGCGTCGGAGGTCCAGACACCGGTTTCGCTGTCGACTTCGATTGGCAATTGCGGGGCGATCTTGGCCATGGAAACTTAACTCCAGAAAATTCTCAGGTATGCCCCGGCACGGACGGCCGGGGGAAAAGATGCGGTTGCGCCGGCTTATTCGCCCCAGACGTCTTTGAGGACGTTGACCCAGTTCTCGCCCATGATCTTGCGCACCACGCGTTCGCTGTGGCCGCGCTTGAGCAGGGTCTCGGTGAGGTTGGGGAACTCGCCCACGGTGCGGATGCCCAGCGGGTTGATGATCTTGCCGAAGCTGGTCAGACGGCGGGCATAGCCCTTGTCATGGGTCAGCATTTCGAAGAAATCCTGGCCATGACCCTGAGTGAAGTCGGTGCCGATACCAATGGCGTCTTCGCCGACGATGTTCATGGTGTATTCGATGGCTTCGGCGTAGTCGTCGATAGTCGAGTCAATGCCCTTGGCCAGGAACGGCGCGAACATGGTCACACCGACAAACCCGCCATGGTCGGCAATGAACTTGAGTTCTTCATCGGACTTGTTGCGCGGGTGTTCTTTCAGGCCGGACGGCAGGCAATGGGAGTAGCACACCGGCTTTTTCGATTCGAGGATGACTTCTTCGCTGGTCTTGGAGCCGACGTGGGACAGGTCGCACATGATGCCGACGCGGTTCATCTCGCCGACGATCTCGCGGCCAAAGCCCGACAGGCCGCCGTCACGCTCATAGCAGCCAGTGCCGACCAGGTTCTGGGTGTTGTAGCACATCTGCACCACACCGACGCCGAGCTGCTTGAAGATCTCGACGTAGCCGAGCTGGTCTTCGAAGGCATGGGCGTTCTGGAAGCCGAAGATGATGCCGGTCTTGCCCTGCGCCTTGGCGCGATGGATGTCGGCGGTGGTTTTGACCGGGATCACCAGGTCGCTGTTTTCACGGATCAAGGTCTGGCTGGCAACGATGTTATTGATCGTGGCCTGGAACCCTTCCCACACCGACACGGTGCAGTTGGCGGCAGTCAGGCCACCTTTGCGCATGTCCTCGAACAGCTCGCGATTCCACTTGGCAATAATCAGCCCGTCGATAACGATGCTGTCGGCGTGCAACTCGGCTGGGCTCATCAGGCGTCCCCTTATTGGCGATTCATGCGCCGAATCGTCTGCCGGCGCTTTGGGGCCAGCATATGCCCAGGGGCCGACAGAGCCGGGTGCAAAAACGACAGGGGAATTGCCGAAAGCGTCAATCCGCGACAAAGGGTGTTAAGACTGGTCTGACTGGCGACTGTTCTTTGTCTTACGCTTGAGCCAGAATTCGGCCATCACCTGATATGAGAAGGCGCAATGAAATCGATTTTCCTGGCTTTGGCACTCATCGCAACCGGCGTCCACGCGGCTGAAGACACCGACAGCACCCCGTGCGATGGCATCGAAAACGACAAACAAACCCTGGAATGCGCCACCTACAACAAAACCACCGCCGAGCAATTGCTCAAGGATAACTATCAAGCGTTGCTCGAACGCATGGGTTCGACCTATGGGCACGACAAAACCAAGCTGGCGGACATTACCGCTCGTCTGAAGGACGCCCAGCAGAAATGGGAAAAACTGCGTGACGCCGATTGCGCGGTGGACACCTTCCCGGCGGTCACCGGCACCAAGGCCTACGCGATTGCGCAAAATGATTGCCTGGCGCGGATGAGTGACGAGCGGTCGGAGTTTTTGGAGTCGATTGGTCAGGAATAAGCGACAATCCCGTCACTTTTAACCTGAACCAAGGCCATTCATGACTATCTGCGGCATCGAAATCAAAGGCAGCGAAGCCATCATCGCCGTCGCCTCCCTGGACAACCAGGCGCTGACGCACGTCGCCCTGGCCACCAAGAAAATCGCCCTGGGCGACGACGATGAAGCGGCCAACGTCAAAGCCTTCGCCGCCCAGGTGAAGGCCTTTGTGCAGGCCAACGCCATCACCCGCATCGCCATCAAAAAGCGCAGCAAGAAAGGCGAGTTCGCCGGTGGCCCGACCACGTTCAAGATTGAAGGGGTGTTTCAGCTTCTAGATGGCGTTGAAGTGACCTTGCTGTCGCCGCAGACCCTCAATGCGCAGTACAAAAAACACGCCTTCGATCTGCCCGCGACCCTGAACAAATACCAGCACGAGGCTTACAAAGCCGCCTGTTCGGCACTGCTCAAAAAATAAGCACCGCCACAGCCGATCTGCGGCGCCCTTCAGCGCTTGTGCAGCAGCCAATCCCCAAATGACTTGTCTTCCAGGGCATACCCGCCCCGGCTCGACTTCCACACCAGTTCCTTGTCGCGCAGCGCATCGATGCACGCCTGAATGGTCTGGGTGCCCGGCACCACGTCGCTGCCCATGTCCTCCAAGGCCTTGCCGACCGCCGTGAGGGTAGCGTCGGTGAACGGCGCGAACGGTTCGTTGTGTTGCGAACGCTCCACCATCACCTGCAACACCGCGCGCTGTGGGATGGTCAACGCGTTCCAGGCGCTTTCGAACTCGGTCCACACACCGGCACGCAGCAACTCGGCGCGACTGTGCAGCAGTTGGCCAAGGTTGCCGGCCTCCCCCAACTCCAACGCCACTTCACCAATGATGGTGCGCAGCATCTCGGGGCGACGCCCTACCAGCTCGAACGCCTCATCGATATCAGCCGCGTTGAATTGGTTGGTCTGCGCCAAATGCGCATTGAGGTGCGCGGTGTAGGCCTGGGTAAACTCGCGGCCCAACAGTGGAAATGGCGTGATGCTGGAGCCAAAGAACGGCTGGCTTTTGCCCAGGACCAAGTGGGCAAGCTTGTCGCGATTGGAGCCGGTGAACACCAGATGCAACCCGCTGCCGTCCTCGTCGCGCCCTTGATTGAGCTGATCGCGGGCGGCCTTCAGGGCGAACATCGCGTTGATGCCGGCCTCGCTGGTCAAGGCGTGCTGCGCTTCGTCAATCACCAGGACCACCGGTTTTTCCGCCGCGCGGTGCAGCAGCTCCAAGGCCTGGGTCAATGTCGCGCCCACCGGCAATTGCGGCTTGCTGAAGTCCCAGGACAGGGTCCGCAGGAAGCTTAATTTATCGATCCCGATGTTCTTTGCCAGCTTGCGAATGCCCTTTTCATAGGGCACCAGCGCTGCGGCAATCGCGCTGGCGATCAACTCGGCTGGGTCCTGCTCTTTGTCAGCCCACAGGTCGACATACACGCTCAGCCAGCCTCGAAGCTGACACTCCGGGATCAGGTCTTCACGCAAAAACGTACTTTTGCCCGTACGCCTCGGCGCCGCGAGAAACAGGCCGGAGGTAAAATCCTGGATGCCCGCCCCCACCAGGCCGTCGGCAATGCTTTTTGCCAGGATGGGCCGGCGGAATACGAAGCCGCTCTGCTTGGACATGGATTTATACTCAATTATGGAAAGCACTATAAATTATAGTCGTGAGTATAATTAACTATAATTGCCCGTCAAACCACCTCCCGTCGCCGATCCTCGCGCGGACACTTGGCAAACCGCGTGCGATAGCTGCGGGTAAAGTACGACGGCGATTCAAACCCGCAGGCAATACTCACCTCCAGCACACTCAGGTCGCTCTGCCTGAGCAGTTGCCGGGCTTTTTCCAGGCGCAGGCCGAGGTAGAAGTTGCTCGGTGTGTCGTTCAAGTGCAGGCGAAACAGGCGCTCCAACTGGCGCCGGGTGACCTTGATCGCCTCGGCCAGGGCCAACGTGCTCAGTGGCGGTTCGGTGTGCTGTTCCATCTCGCCGATTACCTGCACCAGCTTCTTGTTGTTGATGCCGTAGCGTGTGGCGATCTGCATGCGCTGGTGGTCTTTGCGCGGGCGAATGCGGCCAAGCACGAACTGCTCGGACACCTGAATCGCCAGCTCCGGGCCGTGGGCCTGGGCGATCAGGTCGAGCATCAGGTCGATGGACGCGGTGCCACCGGCGCAGGTGATGCGGCGGCGGTCGATCTCGAACAGTTCCTGGGTCACGGTGAGGTGAGGATAGGACTCTTTGAAGGCGTCGATGGCTTCCCAGTGCAGGGTCAGGCGGTGGCCGTCGAGCAGCCCGGCTTGCGCCAGCACGCAGGCGCCGGTGTCTATGGCGCCGAGCGTCACGCCTTCATGGTCGAGGCGACGCAACCAGTGTTCCAGGGCGGGAGTGGCGCACTGCAACGGTTCGAAACCGGCCACCACCAGTAAGGTCGCGCCCTTTTTCAAGGGTTCCAGCGCGGCGTCGGCATTGACCGACATGCCATTGCTCGCCAGTACCGCCCCGCCATCGGCACTCAGCACGTGCCAGCGATACAGTTCGCCACGGAAGCGATTGGCCACCCGCAGCGGCTCCAGCGCGGAAATAAAGCCGATGGCCGAGAAGCCCGGCATCAGCAAAAAGTAGAAATCCTGGGACATGGTGGCGCTCTCGTCGCACGGGCAGCGTGGCACTGTGATACTCCCGTTCAGAAGCGGATTCAAGGGGGCAGGTCGCGCCAGTGCAAGAGCGGGTCGCCGCCGTGCGTTTTGTCGCCCGCCGGCTTGCGTAACTTGGCCTCACGGCGCACAAAGACGCCGGACCCCACAATAACGACCTGCCGAGGGATCCACCATGAACCGACTGATCAACCGCTGCGTGCTCGTACTCAGCGCCAGCGCCATCTTGAGCACTAACGTCCTGGCGGCCGACGCGGCCTCCTGCCAGAACGTGCGCATGGGCGTGGTGAACTGGACCGATGTCATCGCCACCAGCGCCATGACCCAAGTGTTGCTCGACGGCCTCGGCTACAAGACCAAACAAACCAGCGCCTCCCAGCAGATCATCTTCGCCGGCATCCGCGACGCGCGCCTGGATATGTTCCTGGGCTACTGGAACCCGCTGATGACCCAGACCATCACGCCGTTCGTCGACGCCGGGCAAGTCAAGGTCCTCGACAAACCAAGCCTGGAAGACGCCCGCGCCACCCTCGCCGTGCCCACCTACCTGGCGGACAAGGGCCTGAAAACCTTCGCCGACATCGCCAAGTTTGAAAAAGAACTGGGCGGCAAGATCTATGGCATCGAGCCAGGCTCGGGTGCCAATACGCAAATCAAGGCGATGATCGCCAAGAACCAGTTCGGCCTGGGCAAGTTCCAACTGGTGGAGTCCAGCGAAGCCGGCATGCTGGCCGCCGTCGATCGCGCCGTGCGGCGCAAGGAAGCCGTGGTGTTCTTCGGCTGGGCGCCGCACCCGATGAACGTCAACATCGCCATGACCTACCTCAGCGGCAGCGACGATGCCCTGGGCCCGAACGAAGGCATGGCCACGGTGTGGAGCGTCACCGCGCCAAACTACGCCGAACAGTGCCCCAACGTGCACAAACTGCTGACCAACCTGACGTTCACCGCCGCCGACGAGAGCCGGATGATGCAACCGCTGCTCGATCACAAGGACGCTCTGGAATCGGCCAAACAGTGGCTCAAGGATCACCCGCAAGACCAGGCACGCTGGCTGGAAGGGGTGACTACCTTCGACGGCAAACCCGCGGCCGCCAACCTGCAACTCACCGCCAAATAACCCCTGTTCATTCACCGCTTCGCAGCCGACAGCGGCTGCGGACGGCATCACTACGCCTGTAAGGAACCTGTCCCATGAACCACGACGTCATCATCACCTGCGCACTCACCGGTGCTGGCGACACCACCGCCAGAAGCCCGCACGTGCCGGTCACCCCCAAACAGATCGCGGCGGCGGCCGTTGAAGCGGCCAAGGCCGGGGCCACGGTGGTGCACTGCCACGTGCGTGACCCGCACACCGGCAAATTCAGCCGCGACGTGGCCCTGTACCGCGAAGTGATGGAGCGCATCCGCGAGGCCGACGTCGACATCATCGTCAACCTCACCGCCGGCATGGGCGGTGACCTGGAGATCGGCGGCGGCGAGAACCCCATGGAATTCGGCCCCAACACCGACCTCGTCGGCCCGTTGACCCGCCTGGCCCACGTCGAAGAACTGCTGCCGGAAATCTGCACCCTGGACTGCGGCACTCTGAACTTCGGCGATGGCGACACCATTTACGTGTCCACACCGGCGCAGTTGCGGGCCGGCGCCAGGCGCATCCAGGAACTGGGCGTGAAGGCCGAGCTGGAAATTTTCGACACCGGCCACCTGTGGTTCGCCAAGCAAATGATCAAGGAAGGTCTGCTCGACAACCCGCTGTTCCAGCTGTGCCTGGGCATCCCGTGGGGCGCGCCGGCCGACACCACCACCATGAAAGCCATGGTCGACAATCTGCCTGCCGACGCAGTGTGGGCTGGTTTTGGCATCGGCCGCATGCAAATGCCGATGGCGGCGCAAGCGGTGCTGCTGGGCGGCAACGTGCGGGTCGGTCTGGAGGACAACCTGTGGCTGGACAAAGGCGTGCTCGCCACCAACGGTCAACTGGTGGAACGCGCCAGCGAAATCCTCAGCCGCCTGGGCGCACGGGTCATGACCCCCGCCGAAGGGCGAATCAAGATGGGCCTGACCCAGCGCGGCTGATTGCCTGAAACACCACCTGACTCCTGCAGAAAAAACACCTCCCCCTTAGGAACGTCGCCCATGAGCTTTATCACCGAAATCAAAACCTTCGCCGCCCTCGGCAGCGGCGTCATCGGCAGCGGCTGGGTATCCCGCGCCCTCGCCCACGGCCTGGATGTGGTCGCCTGGGACCCGGCGCCCGGCGCTGAAGCGGCGCTGCGCAAACGCGTCGCCAACGCCTGGGGTGCCCTGGAGAAACAGGGCCTGGCGCCGGGCGCGTCCCAGGACCGCCTACGCTTTGTCAGCACCATCGAAGCCTGCGTGAAAGACGCCGACTTCATCCAGGAAAGCGCCCCGGAACGCCTGGATCTGAAACTTGAACTGCACAGCAAGATCAGCGCAGCGGCCAAGCCGAATGCATTGATCGGTTCGAGCACTTCGGGCCTGCTGCCGAGTGAGTTCTACGAGGGCTCCACCCACCCGGAGCGCTGCGTGGTTGGGCACCCGTTCAACCCGGTGTACCTGCTGCCGTTGGTGGAAGTGGTGGGCGGTAAGAAAACCGCGCCCGAGGCGATCCAGGCCGCAATCAAGGTGTATGAATCCCTCGGCATGCGTGCGTTGCATGTGCGCAAGGAAGTCCCTGGGTTTATCGCCGATCGCCTGCTCGAAGCGCTATGGCGCGAGGCGCTGCACCTGGTGAATGACGGCGTGGCCACCACCGGTGAAATCGATGATGCGATTCGCTTTGGCGCCGGGTTGCGCTGGTCGTTCATGGGCACTTTCCTCACCTACACCCTGGCGGGCGGTGATGCGGGTATGCGGCACTTCATGGCACAGTTCGGCCCCGCGCTGCAGTTGCCGTGGACCTACCTGCCGGCACCGGAACTGACCGACAAACTGATCGATGATGTGGTCGACGGCACCCGTGATCAGTTGGGCACACACAGCATTTCGGCGCTGGAGCGCTACCGTGATGATTGCCTGTTGGCGGTGCTGGAGGCGGTGAAAACCACCAAGGCCAGACACGGCATGACCTTCGCCGAATAACGGATACCCAACATGCCTGCATTGACCACCTACACCACCCAAGTCCAGCCCGCCTGGGTCGACTACAACGGCCATCTGCGCGACGCGTTCTATTTGCTGATTTTCAGCTACGCGACCGACGCGCTGATGGACACCCTGGGCCTGGACAGCGACAACCGCGAAGCCAGTGGCCACTCGCTGTTCACCCTGGAGCTGCACCTGAACTACCTGCACGAAGTGAAGCTGGGCGCCGAGGTTGAGGTGCACACCCAACTGATCGCCCACGACGCCAAGCGCCTGCACCTTTATCACAGCCTGCACCTGGCAGGTGACGAGAAGGAACTGGCCGGCAATGAGCAGATGCTGTTGCATGTCGACCTGGCGGGCCCGCATGCGGCACCGTTCGCTGCGGCTACGCTGGAAAAAATCGCAGCGATCAGCGCCGCACAGGTGAACCTGCCCAGACCCGCCCTGCTTGGCCGCGTGATCGGTTTGCCGGTCAAAAAATAAGCGAAAAAAGCCCCGATCCAGCCGTGACTGGATCGAGGCAGAGGTGCCTTGTGTGAGCTGTACATCCCGAGGGTGACCAAACCATCAAGCTGTGTGGCTGAGTTCAGTGTGCCGATAACCGAGGACGGTGCATGGCCCGAAAACGACACGCTCATAGCCATCTGAGGCATTCGTGCATTCTGCCCTTGCCGCGTGCCTGAGCGGCTACCAGAATCCAGGTCAGACCCCGCTCCCCTCACCAGGATAAACGTCATGATGCATGCGGATTTGATTGACCAGAATGACCTGTTGGACCAACTGCGCTCGTTGGGTTTTGAAGTGTCCAGCGGCGCCAGCGCCGAACAGGCCTGCGAGTGCGCCGTGCGCGGCTTGAGCGAAGCACGGGCCAAGGCGCTCAAAGGCATGGTGGAAAAAATGTACAGCGGCAGCGCGACGATTTTGCCGGCGGTGCGTCAGGCAATCGACAAGCAGCTGTTGCCGGCGCTGATGCAGTTCAAGCAGAACTCGGGCGCCTGATAGACCGCTATCGGGGGCTTGCCCCCGATGCAGTCAATGCGGTTTAAAGCCTGACGCTGGCAAACGTCGACTCGTTGCGCGCCTGGCTCAACGCCGACATCGGCCCGGCCAACGGCGCCAGCACCAGAGCCTGCGGAATCGGCATCATCGCCACTTGCTGGGTGGTGTTGGAACCTACGCGCTCATCCCGTGGCGGGATGCCGAAGTACTCGCGGTAGCACTTGGAGAAGTGCGGCGTGGAGACAAACCCGCACACCGACGCCACTTCAATGATCGACATCGGCGTTTGCTTGAGCAGTTGCCGTGCACGAATCAGGCGCAGCTTGAGGTAGTAGCGCGATGGTGAGCAGTGCAGGTATTTCTGGAACAGGCGCTCCAGCTGGCGGCGCGACACGGCGACGTACACTGCCAATTCATCCAGGTCGATCGGTTCTTCCAGGTTGGCTTCCATCAGCGCCACGATCTCCTGCAGCTTCGGCTGATTGGTGCCGAGCATGTGTTTGAGCGGCACGCGCTGGTGGTCCTGTTCGTTGCGGATGCGCTCGTACACAAACATCTCGGAGATGGCGGCCGACAGCTCACGGCCGTGATCGCGGCTGATCAGGTGCAGCATCATGTCCAGCGGCGCGGTGCCGCCCGAGCTGGTAAAGCGGTTGCGGTCGAGGGTGAACAGGCGTGTGCTCATGGCCACACGCGGGAAGGCTTCCTGCATCGAGGCCAGGCATTCCCAGTGCACGCTGCAATCGAAGCCATCGAGCAGGCCGGCGCAGGCCAGAGCCCAACTGCCGGTGCACACGGCGCCAAGACGACGGGACTGGCGCGCCTGGCTTTGCAGCCATGACACGTGCTCACGGGTCACGGTGCGCTGGATACCCACGCCGCCGCACACAATCACGGTGTCCAGGGCCGGAGCTTTGTGCATGGAAGCATCGGGAGTGATTTGCAGACCGTCGCTGGCCCAGACTTGGTTGCCATCCACGCTCAGGGTGGTCCAGCGATACAACTCGCGGCCGGACAGCTGGTTCGCCATGCGCAGTGGTTCCACTGCCGACGCCAGGGAAATCAGCGTGAAATTGTCCAGCAGCAAAAAGCCGATGGATTGAGGCGCACGGTTCTGGGGTTGGGCCCCTGAGTTGAACGACGTCATCGCGGTAATCTCCTCACACAAAGCGGGTAATGGCCTCAGGCGAGGCTCTTGTTATTGCACTCCTCGTCCATAACGAGGAGAGGCTTTGAATGGATAGAGCAAATGCCGTGCCTGAAATTGAATACGTATTCAATAAATCCTGAAAACGACCTGTTGATGCGTCTATATAAGCCCGCGCAGGAAGTGCGGGATATAGCCTGAAAACGATGTGAGAGCAGGTCTGCCTGAGCCGTGAGCAGATCGGTAGCACTTGTGGGAAGGCGCTTTGAGGGGTGTGGGATAAGTCTGTCACCCAACGCACGGGGGACGCGTGATCGAGGGCAAATCGTTCGCAAGCTACTTATCTGTTTGCGACGCGCCAAAAGGTGGCGCTTTTGGTTTGAGTGTTCACTTTATGAGCAGTTCTGACCCGATCTCAGCCATCGGGGGGCACGCCCCCCGATGCAGGCGACCCGGCCTCAGCACTCGACTGCGCTGACCGCCAAGCCGCCCCGCGAAGTCTCTTTGTACTTGTCATGCATATCCGCTCCGGTATCGCGCATCGTGCGGATCACCCGATCCAGCGAGATAAAGTGCTGACCGTCGCCACGCAGGGCCATTTGCGCGGCGTTGATCGCCTTGACCGCTGCAATCGCATTGCGCTCGATGCACGGCACTTGCACCAGCCCGCCCACCGGATCGCAGGTCAGGCCGAGGTTATGCTCCAGACCGATTTCGGCGGCGTTGCACAGTTGTTCCGGCGTGGCGCCGAGGATCTCCGCGAGCCCTGCCGCAGCCATCGCGCATGCAGAACCCACCTCACCCTGGCAACCGACTTCGGCACCGGAGATCGACGCGTTCTTTTTGCACAGGATGCCCACTGCCGCGGCGCCAAGCAGATAGTCGACCACGTTGGCTTCGGTGACTTCTTCGCTGAACTTCATGAAATAGTGCAGCACCGCCGGGATGATCCCCGCCGCGCCATTGGTCGGTGCGGTGACCATGCGCCCACCGGCGGCATTTTCTTCGTTGACCGCCAGGGCGAACAGGTTGACCCATTCCATGGCGCTCAAGGTCGAGCCGATCACGTTGGGTTTGTTCAGCTCCTGCAGACTGCGGTGCAACTTGGCGGCGCGACGGCGTACGTTCAGGCCGCCGGGCAGGATGCCTTCGTGTTTGAGGCCCTGCTCCACGCAGTCCTGCATGGCGTGCCAGAGTTTCATCAGGCCGCTGCGGATATCTTCTTCGGAGCGCCAGACTTTTTCGTTGGCCAGCATCAATTCGGCGACGCGCAGGTTATGGGTCTTGCACAGTTGCAACAGCTCGGCGGCGCTGGAAAAGTCATAGGGCAGTACGGTGCGGTCCATGTCCGCCACGCCGCTTTGGGCCTGGGCTTCATCCACCACAAAACCGCCACCGACGGAGTAGTAGGTGTCGCGGCGCAGTTCGCCGTCATCACCGAACACCACCAGGGTCATGGCGTTGGGGTGAAAGGGCAGGTTTTCGTCGAGCAGGCGCATGTCCCGGGCCCACACGAACGGCACGGGCAAGCGCCCGTCCAGCAGCAGGGTGTCGGTTTCGCGCAGGGTGTGAATGCGCACGCCGATTTGCGACGGATCGATCGCGTCCGGCCACTCGCCCATCAGGCCCATGATGGTGGCAGTGTCGCTGCCGTGGCCGATGCCGGTGGCCGACAACGAGCCGTACAGCTGAACTTCAACGCGTCGCACCTGCTCCAACAATTCACGTTCACGCAAGCCTTGAACGAACAACGCCGCGGCACGCATGGGGCCCACGGTGTGAGAACTCGAAGGCCCGATGCCGATCTTGAACAGGTCGAAAACGCTGATAGCCATTAACGTGGAACTCCTCGATAAGCACGGGCCGGGCTTGAACGAGCTGCTACGCTCAGATCGCCCAGATGGCGGCATCATCCAGTTTTTGTTGCCCGTCACGGCGTCTCACACCGACGCACCCATGCTCACCAGCGTCGCTTGCGTGCGAACGCCTGTTTTGGCCGTTTTTTGCGGTGCAGAAGGGCAAAACCTGTGGTTTTACCCTGGTAAAAACCTGTAAGCGACGTCACCGACACTGGATACGACCCTCCCTGTACTGGATACGACGCACCCTGTAGGCGTCAGATTTTCACTGGTACATGATCAGTCTCGACTCGTTTGCAAGGCACCGTGGCAGAGCTGTCGTCGCACGCTCCAACCGCAACACTTATAAAGCGCGGCGAATGCCGCCAGAAAAAACACAGGAGTCTACCCAGATGAAAGGTTCACCCTCGTTGTTGTTGGCCGCCATGCTGAGTTTGCCAGTCATGGCACACGCCGCAGAACCGGAACAGTGCAAGACCGTCAACTTCTCCGATGTCGGCTGGACCGATATCACCGTCACCACCGCGACCACCAGCGAAATCCTCAAGGGCCTGGGCTACAAGCCGCGCACCACGATGATTTCGGTACCAGTGACCTACAAGTCCCTGGCCGACGGCAAGAACATGGACATCTTCCTCGGCAACTGGATGCCGACCATGGAAAACGACATCAAGCCGTACCGTGATGCCGGCACCGTGGAAACCGTGCGCGCTAACCTCGAGAACGCCAAGTACACCCTGGCAGTCCCTGAAGCGCTGTACAACAAAGGCCTGAAAGACTTCGCCGATATCGCCAAATTCAAGGATGAGCTGGGCGGCAAGATCTACGGCATCGAGCCGGGTAACGACGGCAACCGCACCATCCAGACACTGATCGACAAAGACGCCTTCGGCCTCAAAACCGCCGGTTTCAAGGTGGTCGAGTCCAGCGAAGCCGGCATGCTCTCCCAGGTTGAACGCGCCACCAAGCGCGACCAGGCCATCGTGTTCCTCGGCTGGGAACCGCACCCGATGAACACCCGCTTCAAGATGAAGTACCTGACCGGTGGTGACGACTCGTTCGGCCCCAACTACGGCCAGGCCACCATCTACACCAACGTGCGCAAGGGCTACACCCAGGAATGCAGCAACGTTGGCCAACTGCTGAAGAACCTGGTCTTCACCTTGAACATGGAAAGCACCCTGATGGGTAACGTCCTGGACGACAAGATGAAGCCCGACGCCGCCGCCAAGGCCTGGCTGAAAAAGAACCCGCAAGTGCTCGACACCTGGCTCGCCGGTGTCACCACCGTGGACGGCCAACCCGGCCTTGCCGCCGTCAAAGCGTACCTCGACAAGTAACTCCGCTGACCCCGGGCTGGTGCGCTGGCCCGGGACGTTTCCCTCTTCGCATGTGGACATTCACTACCATGCTGACTGAACAGAAAATCCCACTAGGCCAGTACATCGCTGCCTTCGTTGAATGGTTGACCCAACACGGCGCCAACTATTTCGACGCAATCGCATCGACACTGGAAACGATGATCCACGGCGTGACGTTTGCGCTGACCTGGTTCAATCCGCTGGCATTGATCGGTCTGATTGCGCTGCTGGCTCACTTTATTCAACGTAAATGGGGACTGACTGTTTTTGTCATTGCCTCCTTCCTGCTGATCCTCAACCTGGGGTACTGGCAGGAAACCATGGAGACCCTGGCGCAGGTGCTGTTCGCCACCCTGGTCTGCGTGGTCATCGGCGTGCCGCTGGGCATTGTTGCCGCGCACAAGCCGATGTTCTTCACCATGATGCGGCCGGTGCTCGATCTGATGCAGACCGTACCGACCTTCGTCTACCTCATCCCGACCCTGACCCTCTTCGGGCTGGGTGTAGTGCCTGGGCTGATTTCCACGGTGGTGTTCGCGATTGCCGCGCCTATCCGCCTGACCTACCTGGGTATCCGCGATGTACCGCAAGAGTTGATGGACGCCGGCAAGGCCTTTGGCTGCTCGCGCCGTCAGTTGCTCTCGCGCATTGAGTTGCCCCACGCCATGCCGAGCATCGCCGCCGGCATTACCCAATGCATCATGCTGTCGTTGTCGATGGTGGTGATCGCCGCGCTGGTGGGCGCCGATGGCCTCGGCAAGCCGGTGGTCAACGCGCTGAACACCGCCGACATCGCCCTGGGCTTTGAAGCGGGCCTGGCGATCGTGTTGCTGGCCATCATGCTCGACCGCATCTGCAAACAACCCGACGCTAAAGTAGGGGGTGATGCATGAGCATTATCCGATTCGACAAGGTCGACGTGATCTTCTCAAAAGACCCACGCGAAGCGCTCAAGCTGCTGGACCAGGGCATGAGCCGTAACGAGATTCTGAAAAAGACCGGGCAGATCGTCGGCGTTGAAAACGCCAGCCTGGACATCGAGAAAGGCGAGATCTGCGTGCTGATGGGCCTCTCGGGCTCCGGCAAGTCAAGCTTGCTGCGCTGCATCAACGGCCTCAACACCGTGAGCCGCGGCCAACTGTTTGTGGAGCATGAAGGTCGCCAGATCGACATCGCCTCCTGCACACCCGCCGAGCTGAAAATGATGCGCACCAAGCGCATCGCCATGGTGTTCCAGAAGTTCGCCCTGATGCCTTGGCTGACGGTGCGCGAGAACATCAGCTTCGGCCTGGAAATGCAGGGCCGCCCCGAGAAAGAACGACGCAAGCTGGTGGACGAGAAACTTGAGCTGGTGGGCCTGACCCAGTGGCGTAACAAGAAGCCCGATGAACTGTCCGGCGGCATGCAGCAGCGCGTGGGCCTGGCCCGTGCGTTGGCGATGGACGCCGACATCCTGCTGATGGACGAACCCTTCTCGGCCCTCGACCCGCTGATTCGCCAGGGTTTGCAGGACGAGTTGCTGGAGCTGCAACGCAAGCTGAGCAAGACCATCGTGTTCGTGAGCCACGACCTCGACGAGGCGCTCAAGCTGGGCAGCCGTATTGCGATCATGAAAGACGGCAAGATCATCCAGTACAGCGTGCCGGAAGAGATCGTGCTGAACCCGGCGGACGACTATGTGCGCACCTTCGTCGCCCACACCAACCCGCTGAACGTGTTGTGCGGCCGCAGCCTGATGCGCACGCTGGACAACTGCACGCGGGTCAACGGTTCGGTGTGCCTGGATCCGGGCGGCGACTCGTGGCTGGACCTGGCCGAAGGCAACACTATCCAGGGCGCGCGGCAGAATGGCGTGGTGATGAACCTGCAGAACTGGGCGCCAGGGCAAGCAATGGAAGGTTTGGGTCGCGTGCCGACGCTGGTGGATTCGAATATCGGCATGCGCGATGCATTGCAGATTCGTTACCAGACGGGGAACAAGTTGGTGTTGCACGACAACAACAAAGTGGTCGGCATTCTAGGGGACACTGAGCTCTACCATGCCCTGCTGGGCAAGAACCTGGGTTAAGCCGCACCGCGAAGCAAACCTGTGTGCGGGCTGGCCCGTACACAGGTTTTGATCTGTATGCAGATTAACCAAACGGCGCGGGTGAAGGCGCCGCTCGTTGCAACCATCAGCTATAGACACGGCCAAGGAGCTGCCGATGGCTTTCAAACTGATCGAGCACGTCCCGGGTAATCTGCGCCTGGGCGAAGCCCATCAGGTCGTACTCTTGAGGCCCGTTGTGCAGGTACACCTCGGCACGGTAATAGCGGGTGCGCTCTTCTTCAGGCATGTCGTTCGGCGCTGCCGAGTAAGCATCCAGGCTCACTTCGTAGACAAACGGGTTGCCCTCCTCCATTTCGATACGCACGCCAATGCAGCGCTTGGATTTGCCCAACAGCGTCTGCACGTCCAGGCCCTGATCACGCAACGCCGTCGCGGCCTCTTCCAGCGCCGGCGTTACGTGCTTGTCCATAAAACGCTGCACGGTGGCCTGGCTCGGTTGCAGGTCCAGGGCCGTCAAGCGCTCGCTGAAACCACGACGCCCGCGTTCAGCCAACTGCGCCTGCTCCTGTTCGATGGCCACGTCCTGGCGCATCGCCTTGTGCAGACCGAACATAAACACAATCAGCACCACCGAGAACGGCAGACCCGCGAGCACCACCATGGTTTGCATGGCTTCAAAGTTGCCGGCAAACAGCAGGCCGATGGTCACCAGCGTGATCACCGCCGACCAGAAGATCCGCAACCAGTGCGGCGCATCTTCGTCCACGTTGCCGCCTTTGCACGAAAGGTTGGCCATCATCACCGCGCCGGAATCCGCCGGGGTCAGAAACAGCACGAAACCGACGAAGATCGACACACCAATGACGATTTTCGACGCCGGGTAGTGCTCCAGCAATTGGTAGATCGCCATGGACGGCTGCTCCAACGCCGTCTTGCCCAACTCCACGGCACCGTGGTTGAGCACCAGGTCCAGCGCCGAGTTTCCGAAGATCGACAGCCAGGCCAGGGTGAAGCCCAGCGGGATCAGCAAGACGCCGGCCACCAGTTCACGCACCGTGCGCCCACGGGAAATACGTGCGATGAACATGCCCACAAATGGCGCCCAGGAAATCCACCAGGCCCAGTAGAACAAGGTCCACAGGCCCATCCAGCGTTCGGTTTTGTCGCCATCGCCCTCGTACACATAGAGGTCGAAGGTTTTCAGCACGATGCCGTTGAGGTAATCACCGGTGTTCTGCACCAGGCCATTGAGCAGGTGCAGGGTCGGGCCGAACAGCAGCACAAAGATCAGCAAGCCGCTGAACAGCACGATGTTGAGGTTGGACAAGCGGCGAATACCGTTCTCCACACCCGACACGGCTGCGATGGTCGCCACGGTGCTCATCACGATGATCACGATCAGCAGGTTGGTATTGCTGTGCGCCATGCCGAACAGGTTTTCCAAACCGGACGACACCTGCATCGCGCCGATCCCCAGGTTGGTCACCAGGCCCAACAGCGTGACGAACATGCCGAAACCGTCCACCGCGTGGCCGGCCGCGCCCTTGACCCAACGCTCGCCCACCAGCGGGTACAGCGCCGAACGCAAGGCCAGCGGCTGGTTATGGCGATACGCAAAGTAGGCCACGGCCAGGCCGACCAATGCGTAGATCGCCCAGCCATGCAGGCCCCAGTGCAGGAACGTCAGTTGCAACGCCTGGCGCGCTGCGCCATTGCTGGCCGCTGCGCCTTCGGGCGGGTTGAAATAGTGATCCAGCGGCTCCGACGCACCGAAGTACAACAACGAGATGCCGATGCCCGACGAGAACAGCATGCCGGCCCAGGCGCCGTAGCTGAAATCCGGGGTGTCGTCCTTGGAACCCAGCTTGAGCTTGCCGTAGGACGAAAACGCCAGGCCGACCACGAACACCAGGTAGGCGGCGATGACCACCATGTAGTACCAGCCGAAGCTTTTCGACAGCCAGGCCTGGGCGACGCCGAGCAGGCGCCCGGCCTCCTGCGGGGCAATGATCAGAATGGCCGTCAGCAACAGAATCAGCGCGGTGGAGGTGTAGAACACCCAACCGTTGACCCGTACCTTTTCCGGTGGGGTCTTTATAAGAGAGGCAGAACTCATGGCGCAGATGCTCCGGGCAGTGCGAGAGAGAAACACAAGGCAACGGTTATCCCAGACCATCGATTTTTCGGCAGTCGACGGACGGGTGTTATAAAGACACCCCGAAAATCACTGACCCCCACCGAAGCGGTACATGGGGCGTTTCAGCGGTTTTCCAGGTGTCAGATGTCGCCGTCTGCAGGTAGGAAAAACCTGACAGCAGCGACGATTTGTCGCAGAGCTTATTCTTTGTTGATTGAACGTTCAATCAAAACAAAATAGACTGGCCTCCAAGTCGACGGGCGTTCATCGCCCCTCGGCAGGCCTAAGGAGAGGTGCTACATGCCCAAGGTCGGTATGCAACCCATACGCCGCCAGCAGTTGATCGACGCCACGATGACGGCCATCGATCAGGTCGGGATGGGAGATGCCAGCATTGCGCTGATCGCCCGTTTGGCCGGCGTCTCGAACGGCATCATCAGTCACTACTTTCGGGACAAGAACGGCCTGATCGCAGCGACGATGCAGTACTTGATGAGCGTGCTGATGGAGAACGTCAACGATCGTCGAAAAGCGTTGAACGATGACAGCCCACGCGCTCACCTTCAGGTGATCGTCGCCGGCAACTTCGACGCCAGCCAGGTCAATGGCCCGGCAATGAAAACCTGGCTGGCCTTTTGGGCCACCAGCATGCACCACCCGTCTTTGCACAGGTTGCAGCGGATCAACGATCAACGCCTGTATTCCAACCTGTGTTTTCAGTTCCGCCGGGTGCTGCCGCCGCCTGAAGCACGCAGCGCAGCCCGAGGCCTGGCGGCCCTGATCGACGGCTTGTGGTTGCGCGGCGCCCTGTCGGGAGACGCTTTCGACACCGAACAGGCGCAGCGCATCGCTTACGAATACATGGATTTCCAATTGGCCAAGCAGGTGAGTTAGAGCCCTTATAAACGCTCAACCCCTGAACGTCTGCCGCTCAGTGTTGCCACACCCTCATGGCCCACTTTGCGGCGGGTAACGCCAACCACTTATGCACTTGCGAGGACTTTATGGCCCGTTTCGACCTGCAAAAACTCTACATTGACGGCGGCTACAGCGACGCTGGCAGCGATGCCACCTTCGAAGCCATCAACCCGGCTAACGGTGAAGTTCTCGCCCAAGTGCAACGCGCAACGAAAGAAGACGTTGAACGTGCCGTGGTCAGCGCTGAAAAAGGCCAGAAAATCTGGGCTGCCATGACCGCCATGGAGCGTTCGCGCATCCTGCGTCGTGCCGTCGACATCCTGCGCGAACGCAATGATGAACTGGCTGCCCTGGAAACCCTGGACACCGGTAAAGCCTTCTCCGAAACCAAGTACGTCGACATCGTCACCGGCGCCGACGTGCTGGAATACTACGCAGGCCTGGTGCCAGCCATCGAAGGCGAACAGATTCCGCTGCGCGACACTTCGTTTGTCTACACCCGCCGCGAGCCGCTGGGCGTGGTGGCCGGTATCGGCGCGTGGAACTACCCGATCCAGATCGCCCTGTGGAAATCCGCGCCGGCCCTGGCCGCGGGCAACGCGATGATCTTCAAGCCCAGCGAAGTCACCTCGCTGACCACCCTGAAACTGGCCGAGATCTACACCGAAGCCGGCGTTCCCGCAGGCGTGTTCAACGTATTGACCGGCAGCGGCCGTGAAGTCGGCACCTGGCTGACCGAGCACCCGCGCATCGAGAAAGTCTCGTTCACCGGCGGCACCGACACCGGCAAGAAAGTCATGGCCAGCGCGTCGAGCTCCTCGCTCAAAGACGTGACCATGGAGCTGGGTGGCAAGTCGCCGCTGATCATTTTCGACGACGCCGACCTCGACCGCGCCGCCGATACCGCGATGATGGCCAACTTCTACAGCTCCGGCCAGGTCTGCACCAACGGCACCCGCGTGTTTGTGCCCAAGCACCTGCAAGCCGCGTTCGAAGCCAAGATCGTCGAGCGTGTCGCACGCATCCGCATCGGTAACCCGGAAGACGAAAACACCAACTTCGGCCCGCTGGTCAGCTTCGCCCACATGGAAAGCGTGCTGGGCTACATCGCCAAAGGCAAAGAGCAAGGTGCGCGCCTGCTCTGCGGCGGCGACCGCCTGACTGAAGGCGACTTCGCCAAAGGCGCCTTCGTGGCACCGACTGTGTTCACCGATTGCACCGACGACATGGTGATCGTGCGTGAGGAAATCTTCGGCCCGGTGATGAGCATCCTCACCTACGAGACCGAAGAAGAAGTGATCCGCCGCGCCAACGACACCGACTTCGGCCTGGCCGCCGGCCTGGTCACCAAAGACCTGAACCGCGCGCACCGCGTGATTCATCAACTGGAAGCCGGTATCTGCTGGATCAACGCCTGGGGCGAGTCCGACGCCAAAATGCCGGTCGGTGGCTACAAGCAGTCGGGTGTTGGCCGTGAGAACGGGATCAGCTCGCTGAATAACTTCACGCGTATCAAGTCCGTGCAAGTCGAGCTGGGCGATTACGCATCCGTCTTCTGATGAGCCTTTAGCGGCAAGCGTCAAGCTGCACGTAAAAGCAGTTGGCGTTTGCCGCCTCTCTCATCCACACCGCTCGCTGCTTTTTCTTGCAGCTTGAAGCTTGGAGCTTGCAGCTCCCCCGGAGTACAGATGACTCAAGAATACGACTACATCATTGTTGGCGCAGGTTCTGCGGGCAACACCTTAGCGACCCGTCTGACCGAAGACGAAGGCGTCACCGTTTTGCTGCTGGAAGCCGGCGGCCCCGACTACCGTCTCGACTTCCGTACCCAGATGCCCGCTGCGCTGGCGTTCCCGCTGCAAGGCCGTCGCTACAACTGGGCCTACGAGACCGATCCAGAGCCGCACATGAACGGCCGCCGCATGGAGTGCGGGCGCGGCAAGGGCCTGGGCGGTTCCTCGCTGATCAACGGCATGTGCTACATCCGTGGCAACGCCATGGACTACGACAACTGGGCCAAGCTGCCAGGTCTGGAAGACTGGGCCTACCTCGACTGCCTGCCGTACTTCCGTAAAGCCGAAACCCGCGACATCGGCCCTAACGATTGGCACGGCGGCGATGGCCCGGTCAGCGTGACCACGCCTAAAGCGGGCAACAACCCGCTGTTCCACGCCATGGTCGAAGCCGGCGTGCAGGCCGGTTATCCGCGTACCGAAGACTTGAACGGTTACCAGCAAGAAGGCTTCGGCCCGATGGACCGTACCGTCACGCCGAACGGCCGTCGCGCCAGCACCGCTCGCGGTTACCTGGACACCGCCAAAAAGCGCTCCACGCTGACCATCGTCACCCACGCCCTCACCGACAAAGTGTTGTTCGAAGGCAAGCGTGCCGTCGGTGTGCGTTACCTGATCGGCGCGGCCGAAGAGCGCGTTGAAGCCCGTGCCCGCAAAGAAGTGCTGGTGTGCAGCGGCGCAATCGCTTCGCCGCAATTGCTGCAACGCTCCGGCGTAGGCCCGGCCAAACTGCTCGAAAGCCTCGACATCCCGGTGGTCCACGACCTGCCTGGCGTCGGCGAAAACCTGCAGGATCACCTTGAGTTGTACCTGCAATACGCATGCACCCAGCCGGTGTCGCTGTACCCTTCGCTGCTCTGGTACAACCAGCCGGCCATCGGTGCCGAATGGCTGTTCAACGGCACCGGCATCGGCGCCAGCAACCAGTTCGAAGCGGGCGGTTTTATCCGCACCCGCGAAGAATTCGAGTGGCCGAACATCCAGTACCACTTCCTGCCGGTTGCGATTAACTACAACGGCAGCAACGGTGTGAAAGAACATGGCTTCCAGGCGCACATGGGTTCCATGCGCTCGCCAAGCCGTGGCCGCGTGCAGTTGAAGTCGAAGAACCCACGGGACTACCCGAGCATCCTCTTCAACTACATGGCCAGCGAACAGGACTGGCAGGAGTTTCGTGACGGCATCCGCCTGACCCGCGAAATCATGCAGCAGCCGGCGCTCGATCAATACCGTGGCCGAGAAATCAGCCCAGGTATCGAAGTGCAGACCGATGAGCAACTCGACACGTTCATCCGGGAACACGCCGAGACCGCGTTCCACCCGTCCTGCTCGTGCAAGATGGGCACCGACGAGATGGCAGTAGTCGACGGCGAAGGTCGCGTGCATGGCATGCAAGGCCTGCGCGTGGTCGATGCCTCGATCATGCCGATCATCACCACCGGCAATCTGAACGCGCCAACGATCATGATCGCCGAGAAAATCGCCGACAAGATCCGTGGCCGCAAGCCGCTGCCGCGCAGCACCGCCGACTACTACGTCGCCGGCGATGCACCGGTGCGTGGCAAGCCGATGCGTGAAGTGGGGCCAATGGCGCAATAACGCTAAACCATGTGGTGAGCGGGCTTGCCCCGCGTTGAAGTGCGTAGCGCTCCCAAGATTTTTGGGGCCGCTGCGCAGCCCAACGCGGGGCAAGCCCGCTCGCCACAAGGGGCACTTGCCACAAAGAATCACCTCTCCTTGATCGCTCCCCAGCCCAGGCCTACTCTGTTTGCCTGCCCGCGCTGAGCCGCCCACAAGGAAGGCCCCATGTTCGACCACCACGCCACACTCAAACAGCACTTCAGTGCCCTGCGCACTCGCGCCGATTTCTTTTCCCTGCGCTACGTACGCGAATCCGGCCAGTACCTGTCGGTACGCAAGAACGTCGCAGAACCACCGCACCTGAGTCACGATGAGGGCGCCATGCTCACCGTGCGCCTCAACGGCGTGGAAGCCTACGCTGCAACCCACGATATTTCCCTGTCCGGCCTGCAAGCCGCCCTTGAGCGTGCTGAACAGCAAGCCCGGCGGATTTTGCCCCACGCCCTGCTCGACCTGCGCGAGCAACCCGTGTCCAGCGACGTCGCCGACTACCTGTCGCCCGACCTCGACCAGCCCTTCCCATCCTTGAGCGACTGCTACCAACTGCTGGGCGACGAGTGCGCGGCCGTGCCCAAGGATGAGCGCCTGGTCAGTTGGGACGTGAGCCTGGGCCTGACCCACGTCGAGCAGATCTACCTCAACAGCGCCGGCGCCGAACTGCGCCAGGCCCAGCGCTTCGTGTTCCCCGGCGTCAACGTCACTGCTTTTGACGGCAACGACAGCCAGACCCGCACCCTCGGCGGCACGAACTTCGGCCAGCAAGGCGGTTTTAATGTGATCAGCCGCTTCGGCCTGATCGGTGCCGCGCCACGGGTGGCCGACGAAGCCCTGCAACTGCTGCTGGCGCCGAACACGCCCCAAGGCCCGCGCGACCTGCTGCTGATGCCCGACCAGATGATCCTGCAGATCCACGAGTCCATTGGCCACCCGCTGGAGCTGGACCGCATCCTCGGTGACGAGCGCAACTACGCCGGCACCAGTTTTGTGAAGGCCAGCGACTTCGGCCATCTGCAATACGGCTCCGAGCTGCTCAACGTGACCTTCGACCCGGACATCCCCGAGCAACTCGCCAGCTACAGCCATGACGACGACGGCACCCCTGCCAGCAAACAGTTCCTGATTCGCGAAGGGCTGCTGCTCAAGCCGCTGGGCGGGGCGCTGTCGCAATTTCGCGCAGGCATGAGCGGCGTGGCCAACAGCCGCGCCAGCAGTTGGAACCGTCCACCGATCGACCGCATGGCCAACCTGAATATCGAAGCGGGTGACAAAAGCTTCGCGCAACTGGTGGGCGGCATCGAACACGGCATCCTGATGTCGACCAACCGTTCGTGGTCCATTGATGACGCGCGCAACAAATTCCAGTTCGGCTGCGAATGGGGCCAGTTGATCGAAAACGGTGAACTCAAAGGCGTGGTGAAGAACCCCAACTATCGGGCGATTTCCGCCCAGTTCTGGCGCAACCTCAGCGCCGTGGGCGACGCCAGCACCTTCCAGGTGTTGGGCACGCCGAACTGCGGCAAGGGCGAACCCAACCAGGTCATCCGCGTGGGCCACGCCTCGCCGGCCTGTGTGTTCAGCAACGTCGACGTATTCGGGGGAGATGCCTGATGAACACATTCAAGGCACTGGTGGACTGGCTCAAGCACGCCATCACCGACAACGAGCAGTTTCATCTGGGCTACGCGGCCGAAGCGTCCGAGTTCGTGCGGTTCAACCATGCCAAGGTGCGCCAGGCCGGACAGGTGCAACAGGCCAGCCTCACCCTCAAGCTGATCAACGACGGGCGCCACGCCGACCTCGGCATCACCCTGGCCGGCGAACCCGAGCTGGACCGCCAGCGCCTCGCCGCAGGTTTGCAGCAACTGCGCGAGACCTTGCCCTTGCTGCCCCAAGACCCCTACCTGTTGCTCAACCCCACCGCCTGGCAGAGCAACAACGAACAGGCCCGGCCGTTGCCCGACATCACCACAGTGCTGGATGCCATCAGCGAAGCGGCAGACGGTGTCGATCTGGTCGGCATCTACGCGGCCGGCCCGATCAGCCGTGGGTTCGCCAGTTCATCAGGCGCATTCGGCTGGCACCAGGCCAATAGCTTCAACTTCGACTTCAGCCTGTTCCACGCCAATGGCGAAGCCGTTAAAGCCAGCTACGCCGGGCACACCTGGGACAGCGCCGAGTTCGCCGCGCGCCTGCAGCAGGCGCGCGAGCAACTGACGTTTCTCGACCGCCCGCTGCACCCCTTGCCGCCCGGACAATACCGCGCCTACCTGGCACCGGCCGCGCTGGAAGAAATCATCAGCATCATCACCTGGGGCGGGTTCTCCGCCCAGGCCATCGCCAGCAAAGGCAGTTCGCTGCAACGCCTGTACGCCGCAGAGCAACAGCTGAGCCCGCTGGTGACGGTGACCGAGCAGATCAGCGGGTCGTTGAGCCAGGCGTTCTCCACGGAGGGCTACCCACGCAGTGATGTCACGCTGATCAACGCCGGCAAGGCCGACGGCCAACTGGTGAACTCACGCAGCGCCGCCGAATACGGCCTCAGTGCCAACGGCGCCAGCGGCGACGAATCCCCCAGCGCCCTGCAGATGGCGGCGGGCAACCTGGCCCAGGCCGATATCCTCAAGCAACTGGGCACCGGGCTGTACATCAGCAACCTGTGGTACCTGAACTACTCCGACCTGCCGGCCGCACGCCTGACCGGCATGACGCGCTTTGCCACGTTCTGGGTCGAAGACGGCGAGATCAAGGCGCCGGTCAGCACCATGCGTTTTGATGACAGCGTGTACAGCTTGCTCGGTTCGCAATTGGAGGCCCTGACCGCTGAGCGAGAGCTGTTGCTGTCGGCCAGCACCTACGGGCAACGCAACACCGCGTCCAACTTATTGCCGGGGGCCTTGGTCAAGCGCCTTACATTGACCCTCTGACCCTGTTTCGCCTGTAGGCGCTCCACCGCCTACAGGCGATTCCCATCGCCCCCGACGAACCTTCGCTGACTCCACCCGTTGGTCATTGGGCCTGTTGTCCCGCTCCAGATTCCCCTTTATAAAGGCTAGCGGCGTAACGCCATTCAACCCGCGTGCCCGCACGTGATGCACGACCTTGCCTGGATTAGGCAAGCTGGAGCGTTGACATGAACCATGGAAGTTTTGTCATAGAAAAGCTGTTCAAGCACTACAACGTTCACGTGGAGAGACTGGGCCACGACCCGCAAAAGAAGACGGTGCTGATGGTCAATGGCGCACTGTCCACCACGCGTTCCTTCGCCCGCACCAGCAAATGCCTGGCCGAGCATTTCAATGTGCTGCTGTTCGATTTGCCCTTCTCCGGCTATTCCCGCGAATACAACATCGACCTGGAGCTGGTGACCAAGGACGACGAAGTGCAGATGCTGCGCGCGCTGGTGGAGCGCTTTGAGGTCAACCACTTGGTATCGGCCTCCTGGGGCGGCATCTCGACACTGCTGACCCTGGCGCACAACCCGCCGTCGATCGAGAGCTCGGTGGTGATGGCGCTGGCGCCGAACCTCAATCAGGCGATGCTCGACTACGTGGAGCGCGTGCGTGTGCTGATCGAGGCCGACGACAAATCCGCTGTCGGCCATCTGCTCAACGAGACGGTCGGCAAATACCTGTCGCCACGGCTCAAGCGCAATAACCACCGCCACCTGTCCAACATGGCCACCACCGAATATCGCCAGGCCCGCTTCCACATCCACCAGGTGCTGGCGATGGGGGATGGCAACTACCTGCCGGCGCTGCGCCAGATCGAAACGCCAGTGCACTTCCTCAACGGCAGCCTGGATGAATACACCCCAGCCGCCGAGGCCCTGTTGTTCAAAAGCTACGTGGGGCGCAGCAGCTTCGCCGTGGCCGAACACACTGGCCATCTGCTTGATCTGGAGTCCCGCGAAGCGGCCTTGGCGGTGCACCGCGCGCTATTGAATTTCCTGGTGGGCGAGCACGCGGCGCTGTCGGAATTAGACGAACCGCCAGTGGGAAAAGGCGGGACGAATGGCGCATAATCGCCAACACATAGCTTGCTAACAAAGGGATCCCATGCCGAACGCCCCGCTCGATGCCAAGACCGCCCGCTGGCTGCCCTGGGTGGTGGCGATTGCCTTCTTCATGCAGTCGCTGGATGGGACGATCCTGAATACGGCACTGCCGGCGATGGCCCAGGACCTCGCGGAAAACCCGCTGCGCATGCAAGGGGTGATCATCGCCTACATGCTCACCGTCGCCTTGCTGATACCGGCATCAGGCTGGATCGCCGACCGCTTCGGCACCAAAAAAATCTTCTTTAGCGCGATCATGCTGTTCAGCATCGGCTCCTTGCTGTGCGCCCTGTCCAGCAGCTTGACCATGCTGGTGGGCGCAAGGGTGGTCCAGGGCCTGGGCGGCGCGTTGATGCTGCCGGTCGGGCGACTTGTGGTGCTGCGCGCCTACCCCCGCTCCGAACTGGTACGGATCATGGGCTTCATCACCATCCCCGGCCTGCTCGGTCCGTTGCTCGGCCCGACCACGGGTGGCTGGATGGTGCAATACCTGACCTGGCACTGGATCTTCCTGATCAACCTGCCAGTGGGCATGATCGGTTGCTACGCCGTGTGGAAATTCATCCCCGACCTTCGCGGCAGCGAACGCACGCGCTTCGATGGCGCGGGCTTCCTACTGTTTGGCGCGGCGATGGTGCTGATCACCATCGCCATGGAGGGTCTGGGCGAACTGCACCTGCCGCACTTGCGGGTGATGTTGCTGCTGTTCGGTGGGCTGGCGTGCCTGGCCGCGTACTGGCTGCGCGCCGGGCATATCGACAACCCGCTGTTCTCGCCGGCGCTGTTCAAGACGCGCACGTTTGCCGTGGGCATTCTGGGCAACCTGTTCGCCCGCCTGGGCAGCGGCGCGCTGCCGTTCCTGGTGCCGCTGCTGCTGCAGGTGGCGTTGGGTTATTCGCCCTCGGAGGCCGGCATGAGCATGCTGCCCCTGGCGGCGGCGGCGATGCTCGCCAAGTCCGTGGCGCGGCCGCTGATCGAGCGCCTGGGTTACCGTGTGGTGCTCACCGGCAACACCTTGGCGCTGGGGATCATGCTGGCGAGCATGGGGCTGGTCAGCGAGCACACGCCCTACCCGTTGCTGTTAGCGATGCTGGCGGTGCTGGGGGCGATCAACTCCCTGCAATTTACCGCGATGAATACCGTGACCCTGATCGACCTCGACGACGCCCAGGCCAGCAGCGGCAACAGTTTGCTGTCGGTGGTGGCGCAACTGTCCCTGAGCCTGGGCGTGGCCTGTGCCGGCGCGCTGCTCGGCGGCTTTACGGCGGAGTCCGGCAATGACGGCGTGAGCACCGTGCTCGGCGCCTTCCAACTGACCTTCCTCACGGTGGGCATCATGGCGATGCTGGCGGCGGCGATCTTCCTGCAACTGTCGCCAAAAGACGGCAAACGCGCGGCCAGCCCGGAGCAGCATATTGAGCATTGAAGCAGCTGCACGCTTCAACTTGTAAGCTTCAAGCCTGGGGCTTGCCGCTGATAACTTGCCGCTGGCCCCCTACTCCTCGTCGAGAACATACAAAGAAACCCAAGGGGGCCTGCTACACTGCGCGACATTTTGTTTTGCAGAGCCAGTCCCGTGACTACGATCGCCACCGCTTTTAATACTTTGCCCCTGTCCGCCGCCATGCTGGCTAACCTCGACTCGCTGGGTTATGTCGAGATGACGCAGATCCAGGCGCAAAGCTTGCCGGTGATCCTCAAAGGGCTGGACCTGATTGCCCAGGCCAAGACCGGCAGCGGCAAAACCGCTGCATTCGGTATCGGCCTGTTGAACCCGATCAACCCGCGTTACTTCGGCTGCCAGGCGCTGGTCATGTGCCCCACCCGTGAGCTGGCCGACCAGGTCGCCAAGGAAATCCGTCGCCTGGCCCGCGCCGAAGACAACATCAAGGTATTGACCCTGTGCGGCGGCGTGTCCCTCGGGCCACAGATCGCCTCGCTGGAACACGGCGCCCACGTAATCGTCGGCACGCCGGGCCGCATCCAGCAACACCTGCGCAAGGGTTCGCTGGTGCTCGACGGCTTGAATACGCTGATTCTCGACGAAGCCGACCGCATGCTCGACATGGGCTTTTACGACGCCATCGAAGACATCATCAGCAAGACCCCGCCACGCCGCCAGACCCTGCTGTTCTCGGCCACGTACCCGGTGAGCATCAAGCAACTGGCGTCCAAGTTCATGCGCGCGCCGCAACAAGTGAAGGCCGAAGCGTTCCACTCCGACGACCAGATCGAGCAGCGCTTTTACGAGATCTCGCCAGAAGAGCGCATGGAAGCGGTGACCAAGGTCCTGGCGCACTTCCGCCCGGCCTCCTGCGTGGCGTTCTGCTTTACCAAGCAGCAAGTGCAGGAAACCGTGGATCACCTGACGTCCAAGGGCATTTCCGCCGTTGGCCTGCATGGCGACCTGGAACAGCGCGACCGTGACCAGGTGCTGGCGATGTTCGCCAACCGCAGTACCTCGGTGCTGGTAGCCACTGACGTCGCTGCCCGTGGCCTGGACATCGACTCGCTGGACATGGTGATCAACGTCGAGTTGGCCCGCGACTCGGAAATCCACATCCACCGTGTCGGCCGTACGGGCCGCGCCGGTGAGACTGGCATCGCCATCAGCCTGGTAGCACCGTCCGAAGCGCACCGCGCCCAGGCCATCGAGCAACTGCAGAAGTCGCCGCTGAACTGGGACCAGTTGGACAACCTCAAGCCGCAAAGCGGTGGCCCGCTGCTGCCGGTCATGAGCACCCTGTGTATCGCCGCCGGGCGTAAAGACAAGGTTCGTCCAGGCGACATCCTTGGCGCGCTGACCGGCGATGCCGGCATCCCCGGTGCCCAGGTCGGCAAGATCGCGATCTTTGACTTCCAGGCCTTCGTGGCCGTGGAACGCGGCATCGCCAAGCAGGCACTGCAGCGTTTGAATGACGGCAAGATCAAAGGCCGTTCGCTGCGCGTGCGGATCCTGTAACACACGATCTGCGCATCTATCGCAGATCCGGTGTGGGAGGGGCGGTGCGACTTGCCCCCTCCCACCGTTGACTGTCTTTGAAATCAGAATTTGTATGAGGACCTCGCTGTGCGCTCGACCGAAGTTGTGATCATTGGCGCCGGCGCCGCAGGCTTGATGTGCGCGCTGACCGCCGCCGGGCGTGGGCGCAAGGTGATGTTGATCGACCACGCGAACAAGGCCGGTAAAAAGATCCTGATGTCCGGCGGTGGCCGCTGCAATTTCACCAACCTGTACACCGAGCCGGCCAACTTCCTGTCGCACAACGCGCACTTCTGCAAATCGGCGCTGGCCCGTTACACCCAATGGGACTTTATCGGGCTGGTGACCAAGCACGGCGTGCCGTACCACGAGAAGAAACTCGGCCAACTGTTCTGCGATAACAAGTCCAGCGACATCCTCGGCATGCTCCTCGACGAGTGCATCCAGACCGGCGTGAGCCTGCACCTGGACACCGCCGTCGAGGAAATCGCCAGGCTGGAAAACGGCTATCAGTTGCAGACCACCCTGGGTGAGCTGCGCTGTGAATCCCTGGTGATCGCCACTGGTGGCTTGTCGATTCCGACCCTGGGCGCGACCGGTTTCGGCTACCAGGTGGCCCGGCAATTCGGCCACGAACTGCTGCCGACCCGGGCAGGGCTGGTGCCGTTCACCATCACCGATCAGCTCAAGGAGCTGTGCGCCGAGTTGTCGGGCACGTCCGTGGACTGCCTGGTCAGCTGCAACGGCCAGAGCTTTCGCGAGAACATTCTGTTTACCCACCGTGGCCTCAGCGGCCCGGCGATCCTGCAGATTTCCTCTTACTGGGAATCCGGCGACACGGTTGAAATCAATCTGCTGCCCGACCACGACGCCCACACCTGGCTGCAACAGCAACAGGCCGAGCGCCCCAACAGCGAACTGAAAACCCTGCTGGGTGAAATCTTTACCAAGAAGATGGCCAACCTGCTGGCCGAGACCTGGTTTGTGTCCAAGCCGATGAAGCAATACACCCACGCCGAAATTGCCGATATCGCGCAAAAACTCGGGGGCTGGCAACTGGTGCCGGCAGGCACCGAGGGTTATCGCACGGCCGAGGTGACGCTGGGTGGGGTGGACACGCGGGAAGTGTCGTCCAAGACCATGGAATCGCTGAAGAGCCCCGGTTTGTACTTTATCGGCGAGGTGCTGGATGTGACCGGCCACCTGGGCGGGTTCAACTTCCAGTGGGCGTGGGCCTCGGGCTACGCGGCGGCGCAATACGTCTGAAGGATGCACTCGGTCACATGTGGGAGGGCCGGTGTGCCTGGAAAAATTTGCGCTCAGATGTGATCACCACCCTTGCCGTGGCGTCACTGATGGCTCAATTTAGCGGCATCGTCCCGGAAGACTCCAGACTTCATGTCATCGACCTCGTTCAAGCAGTCCATGCGGCGCCTGTGGGCGCTGGATAAATTCAGTTACAGCATTCGGGTGTTCATCGCCCTCACCGGCAGCATGGCGCTGTGCTGGTATCAGGATGAAATGACGCTGCTGATCCCACTGTTCCTGGGGATTATCGCCAGCGCCCTGGCCGAGACCGACGACAGTTGGCAAGGCCGCCTCAACGCCCTGGCCGTGACGCTGGTGTGTTTCAGCATTGCCGCGCTGTCGGTGGAGCTGCTGTTCCCCTACCCGTGGGTGTTCGCCATCTCCCTGGCCCTGGCGACCTTCGCCCTGACCATGCTCGGCGCCTTGGGCGAGCGCTATGGCGCGATTGCTTCCGCCACGTTGATTCTGTCGGTCTACACCATGATCGGCGTGGACCAGCGCGGTGGCGCGGTCAGTGATTTCTGGCACGAGCCGCTGCTGCTGGTGGCCGGCGCCGCCTGGTACGGCGCACTGTCGGTGCTGTGGCAGGCGCTGTTTTCCAACCAGCCGGTGCAGCAGAGCCTGGCGCGTTTGTTCCGTGAGTTGGGGCGTTACCTCAAACTCAAATCCTCACTGTTCGAACCGATCCGCCAACTGGACGTCGAAGCGCGCCGCCTGGAACTGGCCCAGCAAAACGGCCGGGTGGTGGCGGCGTTGAATGCCGCGAAGGAAATCATCCTGCACCGCGTGGGCAATGGCCGGCCAGGCTCCAAAGTCAGCCGCTACCTCAAGCTCTACTTCCTGGCCCAGGACATCCACGAACGTGCCAGTTCCTCCCACTACCCTTACAACGCCCTGGCCGACGCGTTCTTCCACAGCGACGTGCTGTTCCGCTGCCAGCGCCTGCTACGCCAGCAGGGCAAGGCCTGCCAGGCCCTGGCCGAATCGATCCAGTTGCGCCAGCCGTTCATCTATGACGACAGCTTCGCCCAGGCCCTCAGCGACCTGAACGCCTCCCTGGAGCACCTGCGCATCCAGAGCAACCCGGCCTGGCGCGGCCTCCTGCGTTCGTTGCGCGCCCTGGCCGCCAACCTGTCCACCCTCGACCGCCTGCTCGGCGACGCCAGCAACCCCGACGCCCTGGCCGATGCCACCGACAGCAACCTGCTGGACCGCGCACCGCGCAACCTTAAAGAAATGTGGACGCGCCTGCGCACCCAGCTCACGCCCACCTCACTGCTGTTTCGCCACGCCCTGCGCCTGTCCCTGGCGCTGACCATCGGCTACGGCACCTTGCATGTGATCCACGCCTCCCAGGGTTACTGGATCATCCTCACCACGCTGTTTGTGTGCCAGCCCAACTACGGCGCGACACGGCGCAAGCTCGGCCAGCGGATCATCGGCACCGCCATCGGCCTCACCGTGGCCTGGGCGCTGTTCGACCTGTTCCCGAGCCCCCTGGTGCAATCGATGTTCGCCATTGCCGCAGGCCTGGTGTTCTTTATCAACCGCACCACGCGTTACACCCTGGCCACGGCCGCGATCACCCTGATGGTGCTGTTCTGCTTCAACCAGGTGGGCGACGGCTACGGGCTGTTTTTGCCGCGCCTGTTCGACACCTTGATCGGCAGCCTGATCGCGGGCCTCGCGGTGTTCCTGTTCCTGCCGGACTGGCAAGGCCGGCGCTTGAACAAGGTGCTGGCCAACACCCTGACCTGCAACAGCATCTACCTGCGCCAGATCATGCAGCAGTATGCCGCCGGCAAAAGCGACGACCTGGCCTACCGCCTGGCCCGCCGCAACGCGCACAACGCCGACGCCGCGCTGTCTACCACCCTGGCCAACATGCTGATGGAGCCGGGGCATTTCCGTAAGGAGGCGGACGTGGGCTTCCGCTTCCTGGTGCTGTCCCATACCTTGCTCAGTTATCTGTCGGGGCTCGGTGCGCACCGCGAGACGCTATTGCCGGCCGACGTACGCGAACACTTGATCGACGGCGCGGGTAAAAACCTGGCAGCGAGCATTGATGAGATCGCCACCGGGCTGGCCAATAAACAGCCCATTGCGATCCAAAGCGACGCCGAGGAAGCCCTGGCCGCCGAGCTGGAGCAGATGCCGGATGAGATCGATGAGGGGCAACGACTGGTGCAGACACAACTGGCGCTGATTTGCCGGCAACTGGGGCCGCTGCGCACACTGGCCGCGCATTTGATCAAAGACACCGCCAACGCCTGACCCCTGGCGGGCACGCTCTCTGCCGGCACGCACTGATCACATGCCGTGCAGCTTCATCAACCGCGCGTAGCTGCCATCGGCCTTCATCCTGGCGATCTCACGGTCGAAGTTGGCCACAATCTGCTCATGCGCCGGGTTCTTCAGGCTCACCAGGATATGCAGGCTGTTTTCGCTCAACGGCTTGGGCAAGAACTCCAACACATCACGCACCCGGGCCGATTCACGCGCGAGGTAATAACGCGCCACATACTCGTCCTCCACCGTCAGCCGCACCCGTTGCGCCGCCAGCATGCGCACGGCCATGGCGAAGTTATGCACAGGCACTTTCTGTAGCTGCATGTCTGTATCGAACGCCGCTGAATAGGCGTACCCGCGCACCACGGCGATGGGGTAGTCGTGCAGCTGTTGAAGGTTCTGAAACTCGATAGGGTCATCGCGGCGCTTGATAAAACGCACACGGTTAAGCAGGTATTCACCGGAGAACTGCCCCAGGTGTGTGCGGGCATCGTCATACCAGGCATTGATCAGCACGTCATAGCGTCCATCGCCAATGCCCTTCAGCGCCCTGGCCCACGGCACTTGTTCGAAGTCACTGGCATAGCCCGCGCGGGCCAGCGCCGTGCTGACGATATCGGTGGCCAGCCCGCCATTGATCAAGGTCGCGTCGGTAAAGGGTGGCCAGGCATCGGCGACCAGACGCAGACGCTCCGCGAACGCAGGCGCCGCCAGCAAAAACACTCCAATCAACGCAACGGCACGAGAGAGTCGCAGCATGCTCAAAGTCCTTGGCGGGCAGGCGGGGGCCTGGGTTCAGGCAATGCCTGAGGATCTAACAGTAGCTGAAGATTACACAAAGAAACGGGCGGCGAACGCACTCGATGATGGCTATTTGATTTCATTCACAAAAATAGTTGATTTAGACACCTTTGCCCGCCGCGCTTACTATCCAGAACAGACATTTACCTGGGAACACACCATGACAGTCGATTGGGTCTGCAAACACCACACTGACCTGGGCAAGGAACAGCTGTACGCCATCCTGCGTTTGCGCAGCGAAGTCTTCGTTGTGGAACAGAAATGCGTGTATCAGGACATCGACGGGCAAGACCTGGCGGGCGATACACACCACCTGATGGCCTGGAACGGCGACGAGCTGGTTGCCTACCTGCGGCTGCTGGACCCGCAATCCCAGGGCGGCGACGTGGTGGTCGGCCGCGTGATCGTCGCGCCGGTGGCACGGGGCACCGGGCTGGGCCACCTGATGATGGAAGAAGCCCTCAAGCGCATTGATGACATCTGGCCAGAGACGCCGATTTTCCTGTCGGCCCAAGCACATTTGCAGGGGTATTACGGGAAATACGGGTTTGTGGTGGCGGGAGAGGAATATCTGGAAGATGACATCCCCCATATCGGTATGCACAAGGCGTTATAAGCGCGGGCCTTCTTTGGCGGGCACGCCACAGGCTCAGGGATAATCCAATACCCGCTTGATCTGGTCGAGATTGGCCTCGATCCAGCGCCGATCAATCGCGCCCCAGTCACGAATCCGATAGTGCCCGGCATGATTGCGTGCGCCGTCTTGCTGCTCGAATTCACACACGATATCCAGGTCGGCCAATGCCGCAATCGTGTCCTGCGCCGTGCGCCGGGGCATGCCGGTGGCATCGGTCAGCGCCGGGACGCTGCTGGCCAGCCCGCTGTCGATCAAGTACGCCACGTACAGGCGGCGGTAGAAACTGCTTTTGGTCTTGCTCACATCCATGGTCGATCGCCTTGTGCGGTCAGGGTTTGCCCTGCAGGTCGCGATACGTGAGGTACACCCGCAGGTCGAATTCCACCTGGTGGTAGCCCGGCATCATGTAGTCGCAGAGTTTATAGAACGCCTTGTTGTGGTCCGATTCCTTAAAATGCGCCAGCTCGTGCACCACGATCATGCGCAGAAACTCCGGCGGCGCCTCTTTGAACAGCGAGGCAATACGGATCTCTTTCTTGGATTTGAGGTTGCCGCCCTGCACCCGGGAAATCGTTGTGTGCAGCCCGAGGGCGCGATGGGTCAGGTCCAGGCGGTTATCGAACAGCACTTTGTCGATGGCCGGCGCGTTGCGCAGGTGTTCCTGCTTCAAGGCCAGGGCATAGGCGTACAAGGCCTTGTCGCTCTGCACCGCATGACGTTCGGGGTAACGCTGCTCCAAGTAAGCACCCAACTGGTCCTTGGCGATCAGTTGGCGCACTTGTTCCTGGAGAGCGGGCGGGTAGGCCTGGAGGTATTTCAGCGCGGTCATTGAGGTCTGCAACAGGTTCGAATGGGCGCCAGTGTAGCGAATTCAGCGCAGGCGGGCGCGGGACCAGTTGGCGATGTCCTCGGCGATCAAGGGCTGCGCCGCCCACGGCCCCTGGATAAACGAACAACCATGCGCCTTGAGCCAGTGGGCTTGCTCCTGAGTTTCCACCCCCTCGGCCACCACCAGCACGTCAAAATGGCCGCACAGCTCGATAATGCTGCGCGCCATCGCCGCATCCCGTAACGAGCCCGGCAAGCGCGCGACCAGTTGCGAATCGAGTTTGAGGGTGTCGAATTCCAAATCGCGCAGATGCGCCAGAGAGCACTGCCCCGAGCCGAAATCATCCAGCGCGATGCGCACGCCGATTCTGCGCAGTAACTTGAGCTGCTTGGTGGCCTCCTCCAAATTGCTCATCAGGCATTCCTCACCGATTTCCACCTCCAACTGCCAGGCCTGCAACCCATGCCGCTCTATCACCTGCTGCAGTTGGTTAGCCAGGTTAGGCGCATTGAACTGACTGGCACTCAAGCTCACGCTCAGCACCAACTCATCATCAAAGGTGCTGTGCCACGCCTGACGCTGGGCGGCGACCTGATGGTAAATCCATGCGCTCAATTGGCTGATCAGCCGTGCTTCTTCCAACAACGGCAAAAACAGCCCCGGCGATACATCGCCGACGCTGGGGTGCTGCCAGCGCAACAACGCCTCGACGCCACGCAGACGCCCGTCTGCCAGGGAGACCTGAGGCTGGTAGACCAGCGTGAAATCCTTGTTTTGAATCGCGGTACGCACGCTGTCTTCAAGCATGAGGCGCGAGCGCGCACGACCGTTCATTTCCTGGTCGTAATAACGATATTGCTGACGCCCCGCACGCTTGGCTTCGTACATGGCGATGTCGGCCGCGCGCAACAGGCCAGACAGATCCGAGGCGCAGTCCGGGAACGTCGCAATGCCGATGCTGACGCCGAGCATGACATCCAAACCGTCGACTTGCTGACAAACGGACACTCGCTCGATCAGCTTTTCCGAAATTTTCGCTGCCTGCTCCGGAAACTCAAGCTCCAGCAGCGCGGTAAATTCATCCCCGCCCATGCGCCCGATAATGTCGTAGGAGCGCAGGCAGCCCTGTAGCTGCTCCGACACCCAGCGCAGCACGCGATCGCCGGCATCATGCCCGAGGGAGTCGTTGACCCGCTTGAAGCCGTCCAGGTCCAGGTACAGCAACACCAACGATTGGTCGCTACGCTCGCTGCGCGACAGGGTGTTTTCCACCGTCTGATAGAAACCGCGCCGGTTCAGCAGCCCGGTCAGCGGGTCCGTCACGGCCTGGAACTCCAACTGCTGATGCAGGTGGCGCACTTCGGACATGTCCAGCACCGTCACCACCATGGCTTTCTGCTCGGCCGGCAACGGCGCGCATGACAAGGCCACCGGCACTTGCTGACCACGACCGGTACGCAGCAGCGCGTCGTGCAGGCGCCAGATTTCGCCCTTGCGATAAGCGGCGTACATCTGAGAATCAGCCCAGGCAGGCACATGAGGTTTTTGCAGGAAGCTCAAATACGGCTGCCCCTGCAATTCATCCATGGTGGCATTAAGCAGTCGCGAAATCGCCGGATTGGCGTACTCGATAACGCCCTCCTCACTCACCACCAGGATCCCTTCGGCGGCGTTGTCCAATACCGAGGCATTAAAAGCGCGAGCGGATTCCAGGTCATGACTCAAACGCTGAAGGGCCCGGCGATTACGTTGGTGCTCCAGCAATGCCTGGACCTTGGGCTTGAGAATGTGCGGGTCAAAGGGTTTGAACAGGTAGTCGATAGCGCCGCTGGCATAGCCTTCCAGCACCGCAGCGGGCGACTGGGCGTTGGCACTTAGAAAGATGATCGGGGTCATGCGCGTGCGCTGGCTGCCGCGCATCAAGCGGGCGACTTCGAAGCCGTCCATGCCCGGCATCATCACATCCAGCAGCACCAGGTCGACTTCATGCAGCAACAACAATTCGAGGGCTTCCACGCCGGATGAGGCCGTGACCACCTGCCAGTCATCACGCTGCAAAAGCGCACACATGCTGATCAGGTTTTCCGGGTAGTCATCGACCACCAGAAGAACCGAACTGCCATCGCCGTGATGTGGAGCGCATTCCATGCTGGGACTCTTCCTTAAGGTCTACTCCGGTCACGTCTGAGAGAAAACCCGGACAAACATTGAGGTCTCACTCTAGCCCTGGATCCTCTAAATCAGAAGTGACGTGGATGCCATCATTGCGCCAAAGTTCAGTCAGCCGACTAACGGTCACACCCTGCAGCCCACGACCCATGGGAAACATGGCTTTTTGGCATTCCTCTGGCGCCAATAAATTGCCAGCAAACGTTTAACAACCGGCCGCTCACCGCCTATAAAGAACCTGTAAGGCCCCCCGGGCCAAAGCCTTCACCCCCTGTAAAAGGCCATCACCATGATCGACCTCTCCACTTGGAACTTGAGCATTCCGGTCGGCTCGCCTCCCGCGACCATCGAAACGCCGAAACTGCTCAATGGCTTCAACGACCAGTACTTCCAGGCCGAAGGCAGCAACGTGCAATTCTGGACCCCTGTGACCGGCACCCGCACCGAAAACGCCATCTACCCGCGCAGCGAACTGCGCGAAACCTACGCCGATGGCCGCCTGCGCAATTGGACCTACCCCGAGGCCGACAATTTTCTGCGCGCCACACTGGCCGTCAACCAAGTGCCTTCCACCGGCAAGATCGTCATCGGCCAGATCCACGCCTATGACAGCCAAAAACCGCTGATCAAACTCGAATACCAGTTCAAGGAAAAAACCCAGACCGGCAACATCGTGGCCAAAGTGCGCATGCGCCCGGATGAAGACGAGAGCCGCGTGATTATCGTCGCCTCCAATGTGCCGCTGGAAAAAAGCTTTACCTACGTGATCAACCTCAACAAAGCCGGGCTGCTCAGCGTGTACGCCGCCGACAGCGAATGGAACGAACGCATCGGTGCCGCCTGGGCGGCCAAGCCGCTGTACTTCAAGGCAGGCGCGTATGTGCAGGACAACAGCGGGGACAGCAAAGAAGGCGCGAAGGTGACGTTCGCCAAGTTGGATATAGATCACCAGTGACGGGTCAGGGCCTGCCGGACTTCGCGAACTGACCAATTCCCATCCACAAAAAAGCCCGCATCGCTGCGGGCTTTCCGTGAACGCCTGAGGCTTAGTTGACCTTGGCGTTCAACTCACCTTTCAAATACCGCTGGTACATCGCTTCCAGCGAGATCGGCTTGATCTTCGACGCATTGCCGGCAGTACCAAACGCTTCATAACGTGCGATACACACATCACGCATGGCGGTCACGGTGGCGCCGAAGAATTTACGCGGGTCGAATTCGCTCGGGTTGGTGGCCATCAGGCGACGCATCGCACCAGTGGATGCCAGGCGCAGATCGGTGTCGATGTTGACCTTGCGCACGCCGTACTTGATGCCTTCGACGATTTCTTCAACCGGTACGCCGTAGGTTTCTTTGATGTCGCCGCCGTACTGGTTGATGATCGCCAGCCATTCTTGCGGGACCGAAGAGGAACCGTGCATCACCAGGTGGGTGTTGGGGATGCGCTTGTGGATTTCCTTGATGCGGTCGATGGCCAGCACGTCGCCGGTAGGCGGCTTGGTGAACTTGTAAGCGCCGTGGCTGGTGCCGATGGCAATGGCCAGGGCGTCGACCTGGGTCTTCTTCACGAAGTCGGCGGCTTCTTCCGGGTCGGTCAGCATCTGGCTGTGATCCAGCACGCCTTCGGCGCCGATGCCGTCTTCTTCGCCGGCCATACCGGTTTCCAGTGAACCCAGGCAGCCCAGCTCGCCTTCAACCGAAACGCCGCAGGCGTGAGCCATGGCGACGGTTTGTTGGGTGACGCGTACGTTGTACTCGTAATCGGTCGGGGTCTTGCCGTCTTCGCCAAGGGAGCCGTCCATCATCACCGAGCTGAAGCCCAGCTGGATGGAACGCTGGCACACGTCAGGGCTGGTGCCGTGGTCCTGGTGCATGCACACCGGGATGTGCGGGAACTCTTCGATCGCGGCGAGGATCAGGTGACGCAGGAATGGGGCGCCGGCGTATTTGCGCGCACCAGCCGAAGCCTGGACGATCACTGGGGAGTCGGTCTTGTCAGCGGCTTCCATGATGGCGCGCATCTGCTCAAGGTTGTTGACGTTAAAGGCTGGGACGCCGTAGCCGAACTCGGCTGCGTGGTCCAGCATTTGACGCATGCTGATAAGTGCCATTGTGTTGTCTCTCCCGGTCGAGGGTCGTTAATCGTGCAAGCCTGCCGTAGCGGCGGCTGCTATTCAAGTTATTGCCGGTCAGGGTTTGCACACCTGGCCTGCTGAATCGTTATTGCTGTGTGAGGCCCAGCGCGCATTCGATCTTTGAACCCAATCAGTGGATTTGGATCCAGTCAAATTCGAGATCTTATTGGGCCTTGCAGCCGCGCCCGATCAAATCGTCGGTGGCAACCCAGTAAACCAGGCCTTCCTCACCTTTTGTGTGAAACGCCAACTGGTCGTTGCTGTACAGCACGCCCGAGGCGGCAACGTCCTGTTTAAGGCGGTAAACCTGGTCGGAACCACCCAGGCGTACATCAACCTCGGATTTGGCCGCGTCAGCGAAGCGCCAATTGACCTCAGCCTTGCTGTCGCAGGTCCAGGTGGTCCAATGACCTTGCGGCTCGGCCTTGTTGAACATGTTCATGCTGCTGCAGCCGGCCAGTAAAGCCAGGGCTGCCAGGGCGAAAACGCCTTTCATTGCCAATCCTCGAACGACGGCCCAGGGGCCGTCACTGCTGTCGGTTAGTTGATCAGACCCGTCAAGGGCAACCCTGTTCCTGACCGTTGGGCGCGGAGTCGTATTTCTCCAGCCGTTCGTTGCCGATGCGCTTGTTGATCACCGGCATGGTCTCGGCTTGCCAGTCAGCCTGGTAGCAGCTCTTTTTCAGCGCCGCTGCGGGCGTTTTGGCCTCAGGCGCTGCGTTTGGCGTGCTGCCGCAGCCGGCCAACAGGCCCGCTGCGATCACCAATGCCAACGACTTGATCATGGAAAGACTCCTTGTCCGGATCACGCGCCTTAACCTTTGGCCCGGGTTTCCAGCACTTCAACGGCAGGCAGGACTTTGCCTTCGACAAATTCCAGGAATGCGCCGCCACCGGTAGAAATGTAGGAGATCTGCTCAGCAACGCCATATTTATCGATGGCCGCCAGGGTGTCGCCGCCGCCGGCAATCGAGAATGCCGAACTTTCTGCGATCGCCTTGGCCAGCACTTTGGTGCCGTTGCCGAACTGGTCAAATTCGAACACGCCGACCGGGCCGTTCCACAGGATGGTCTGGGACGCTTTGAGCAGTTCAGCGAAATTGGCCGCGGTTTGCGGACCGATGTCCAGGATCATGTCGTCGTCGGCCACGTCAGCAATCAGCTTGACGGTGGCGGTGGCGCTTTCGGCGAATTCCTTGGCCACAACCACGTCAACCGGCAATGGCACGCTGACTTTCGCCGCGATGGCACGTGCAGTGTCCAGCAAGTCCGGCTCATACAGGGACTTGCCCACCGGGTGGCCGGCGGCCGCCAGGAACGTGTTGGCAATGCCGCCGCCGACGATCAATTGGTTGCAGATCTGGCTCAGGCTGTTGAGCACGTCCAGCTTGGTGGACACCTTGGAGCCCGCCACGATGGCGGCCATCGGTTGTGCCGGAGCGCCCAGGGCCTTGCCCAGCGCATCCAGTTCAGCCGCCAGCAGCGGGCCGGCCGCCGCGACTTTGGCGAACTTGGCCACGCCGTGGGTCGAACCTTCAGCGCGGTGTGCGGTGCCGAACGCGTCCATCACGAACACGTCGCACAGGGCCGCGTACTGCTGAGCCAGTTCGTCGCTGTTCTTTTTCTCGCCCTTGTTGAAGCGCACGTTTTCGAACAGCACGATGTCGCCGGCCTTCACATCAACGCCGCCCAGGTAATCAGCGACCAGCGGCACCTCGCGCCCCAGGGCACGGCTCAGATAGTCGGCCACAGGCTTGAGGCTGTTTTCGGCGGAGAACTCACCTTCGGTCGGACGACCCAGGTGGGAGCAGACCATCACGGCCGCGCCTTTTTCCAGGGCCAGCTTGATGGTCGGCAGCGAGGCCAGGATTCGCGCATCGCTGGTGACAACACCGTCCTTGACTGGGACGTTGAGGTCTTCGCGAATCAGCACGCGCTTACCTTGCAGATCGAGGTCGGTCATCTTCAACACGGTCATGGGTCGCAGTTCCTGAATTACTGTTGAGGTTGTTTGGAGGCAACGTGCAGAAAGTGCTCTGCAACGTCCAGCATGCGGTTGGCAAAACCCCACTCGTTGTCGAACCAGGCCAGGATGTTCACCAGCCTCGGGCCGGAAACGCGGGTCTGGCTGGCATCGACAATCGCCGAATGCGGGTCATGGTTGAAATCACAACTGGCGTGGGGCAACTCGGTGTAGGCCAGCAAGCCTTTGAGCGGACCGCTGGTGGCGGCGTCGCGCAGAATCCGGTTGACCTCCACGGCATCGGTGTCGCTCACGGTTTGCAAGGTGATGTCCAGGCAGGACACGTTCACCGTCGGCACCCGTACCGCTTTGGCCTGAATTCGCCCGGCAAGTTCCGGCAGCAGGCGTTCGATGCCACGGGCCAGGCCGGTGGACACCGGAATCACAGACTGGAACGCCGAGCGGGTACGGCGCAGGTCTTCATGGTGATAGGCGTCGATCACCGGCTGGTCGTTCATCGCCGAGTGGATCGTGGTAATCGACACATAATCGATGCCGATCGCCTGATCCAGCAGACGCAACAACGGAACGCTGCAGTTGGTGGTGCAGGAGGCGTTGGACACCAGCAGTTCACGGCCGGTCAAGCCATCCTGGTTGATGCCGTAGACGATGGTGGCGTCGACATCCGCCTCACTGGCCATTGGCTGGGAAAACAGCACTCGCGGCGCGCCGGCGTCGAGGAAACGCTGGCCATCGGCACGGGTGTTATAGGCACCGGAGCATTCCAGCACCAGGTCGACGCCCAGCGCCGCCCAGTCGATGCCCTCGGGGGTGGCACTGCGCAGTACTTGTACGCAGTCGCCGTTGATATGCAGACAATCGCCATCGACCCGCACTTCGCCGGGAAAGCGGCCGTGGGTGGAGTCAAAGCGTGTCAGGTATTCGATGCTGGCCATGTCGGCCAAATCGTTGATCGCGACAATTTCAAACCCGGCCGCCGCACCTCGCTCGAACAGCGCACGCAAGACGCAACGACCAATGCGGCCGTAGCCGTTGAGTGCAACTTTGTAAGGACGCGGTTGGTGCATGGGGTTCTCGATCAAGGTTAGTTCGGTGTTGAATGCTCTGACGCCATCGCGGGCAAGCCCGCTCCCACAATAGACCGAGATCCAAATGTGGGAGCGGGCTTGCCCGCGATAGCGCCAGTCCAGACAACGCAGACTGACTTAGTCTTCCAGCAGCTCTTCAGCCTGACCCAGGATGTTTTCCAGGGTGAAACCGAACTCTTCAAACAACGCTGGCGCCGGCGCCGACTCACCGTAGGTGGTCATGCCGATCACGCGGCCTTCCAGGCCCACGTACTTGTACCAGTAGTCGGCGTGCGCCGCTTCGATGGCGATACGTGCGCTGACCTGCAACGGCAGGACCGATTGCTTGTAGCCGGCGTCCTGGGCTTCGAACACGCTGGTGCACGGCATGGACACCACACGCACGTTGCGGCCCTGGGCGGTCAGCTTGTCGTACGCCTGAACGGTCAGGCCCACTTCGGAACCGGTGGAGATCAGGATCAGCTCCGGCTCGCCGATGCAGTCCTTGAGCACGTAGCCGCCACGGCTGATGTCGGCGATCTGCGCGTCGGTACGCACCTGGTGTTGCAGGTTCTGGCGCGAGAAGATCAGCGCCGAAGGGCCGTCCTTACGCTCGATGGCATGCTTCCAGGCCACGGCGGATTCCACCGCGTCGGCTGGGCGCCAGCAATCGAGGTTCGGCGTGGTGCGCAGGCTGGTCAATTGCTCGACCGGCTGGTGCGTCGGGCCGTCTTCGCCCAGGCCGATGGAGTCGTGGGTGTAGACATGGATCACACGCTTTTTCATCAGCGCGGCCATGCGTACGGCATTGCGGGCGTATTCCATGAACATCAGGAAGGTCGCGCCGTAAGGCACCAGGCCGCCGTGCAGGGACACGCCGTTCATGATGGCGCTCATGCCGAATTCACGCACGCCGTAGTACATGTAGTTGCCGCTGGCGTCTTCAGCCGAGACACCTTTGCAGCCTTTCCACAGGGTCAGGTTGGAACCGGCCAGGTCGGCCGAACCGCCGAGGAACTCAGGCAGCAACGGGCCAAAGGCATTCAGGGTGTTCTGGCTGGCTTTACGGCTGGCGATGGTTTCGCCCTTGGCCGCCACTTCAGCGATATAGGCCGAGGCTTTCTCCGAGAAGTCGGCAGGCAGGTCACCGGCCAGACGACGTACCAGTTCGTTGGCCAGTTCCGGAAACTCGGCGGAGTAGGCAGCAAAGCGCTGGTCCCACTCGGCTTCTGTCGCCAGGCCTTTTTCCTTGGCATCCCACTCGGCATAGATGTCGGCCGGGATTTCGAACGGACCGTGGTTCCACTTCAGCGCTTCACGGGTCAGGGCGATTTCCGCGTCACCCAGTGGGGCGCCGTGGCAGTCTTCTTTACCTTGTTTGTTCGGCGAGCCGAAGCCGATGGTGGTCTTGCAGCAGATCAGGGTCGGCTGCGCGCTCTTGCGAGCGGTGTCGATGGCAATCTTGATCTCTTCCGGATCGTGGCCGTCGACATTGCGGATCACTTGCCAGTTGTAGGCTTCGAAACGCTTAGGCGTGTCATCGGTGAACCAGCCTTCGACTTCGCCGTCGATGGAGATGCCGTTGTCATCGTAGAACGCGATCAGCTTGCCCAGGCCCAGGGTGCCGGCCAGGGAAGCGACTTCGTGGGAGATGCCTTCCATCATGCAGCCATCACCCAGGAACACATAGGTGTGGTGGTCGACGATGTCGTGGCCAGGGCGGTTGAACTGTGCGCCCAGGACTTTTTCAGCCAGCGCGAAGCCAACGGCGTTGGCCAGGCCTTGGCCCAGGGGACCGGTGGTGGTCTCGACGCCTGGGGTGTAGCCGAATTCCGGGTGCCCCGGGGTGCGGCTGTGCAGCTGGCGGAAGCTCTTGAGGTCATCGATGGTGACGTCGTAGCCGGTCAGGTGCAGCAGCGAGTAGATCAGCATCGAGCCGTGGCCGTTGGACAGCACGAAGCGGTCGCGGTCGGCGAACGATGGATTGCTTGGGTTGTGTTTCAGATAGTCACGCCAAAGTACTTCGGCGATATCCGCCATGCCCATCGGGGCACCGGGATGGCCGCTGTTGGCTTTTTGCACGGCATCCATGCTGAGGGCACGAATGGCGTTGGCACGCTCACGACGGCTGGGCATCGCTGATCTCCTGGGGGTTGCGTAAAAGAAACGGGAAAAAAGGACCGGCATTTTCCCTCAGCCACCGCCTGCGGGCAATGACAGATAGTCACTTGCAGGTGTTTTTCCTGCGGTTTGCGCGCCATTGACTTGCAGAATCCGACCATGCGTTCGTCTAAAGGCTATAGCGACTGCTTATAACCGCCACTTATCGACCAATATCAAAACTTTTTGATATTGGCCTTGCGAGGAGCCCACCCCGTCACTAGACTGCTGGCCTTATGAACCTATCCGTGCCCTCACTGCGTCCCGACGACAGCGATGAACTGGCAGCCTTGTGCAAGGCAGCCGGCGACCCGTTGCGCTTGAACGTCTTGCGTGCACTGACCAACGACTCCTTCGGCGTACTGGAACTGGCGCAGATCTTCGCCATTGGTCAGTCCGGCATGAGCCACCATTTGAAGGTGCTGTCCCAGGCCGATCTGGTGGCCACCCGCCGCGAAGGCAATGCGATTTTTTACCGCCGCGCCCTGCCCCACACCGACCTGCTCGGCGGCAAGCTGCACGCCGCGCTGCTGGAAGAAGTGGACAACCTGAGCCTGCCAGGCGACGTGCAAGCGCGTATCAGCCAGGTTCATGGGCAACGCGCAGCCGCGAGCCAGGACTTTTTCGCACGGGTGGCAGAGAAGTTTCGCGCCCAGCAAGACCTGATCGCCGGCCTTGCCCAATACCGCGACAGCGTACTGGCGCTGCTCGACAAGCTGAGCTTCAGTGAGAAAGCCACAGCACTGGAAGTCGGGCCTGGAGATGGCGGTTTCCTGCCGGACCTGGCGCGGCGTTTTCACCAGGTCACGGCGCTGGATAACAGCCCGGCGATGCTCGAACTGGCGCGCCAATTGTGCGAACGCGAAGCGCTGGGCAACGTCAGCCTGCAGTTGGCCGACGCCCTGAATGACACCAGCCTGCGGGCCGACTGCGTGGTGCTGAACATGGTCTTGCACCATTTCGCCGCTCCCGCCGACGCCCTCAAGCAAATGGCCGGGTTGCTGCACCCCGGCGGTAGCCTCTTGGTTACGGATTTATGCAGCCACAACCAGAATTGGGCCAGGGAGGCCTGCGGTGATCTCTGGTTGGGTTTTGAACAGGACGATCTGGCCCGTTGGGCCACCGCTGCGGGGCTCGTTCCCGGGGAAAGCCTCTATGTAGGCTTACGTAATGGTTTCCAGATACAGGTCCGCCATTTTCAGCGACCGGCTGGCGACACTCACCATCGGTAATATCAGGAAAACATCGAGATGAGCGAATACTCCCTTTTCACCTCCGAGTCCGTGTCTGAAGGGCATCCGGACAAAATCGCCGACCAGATTTCTGATGCGGTGCTGGACGCCATCATTGCTGAAGACAAGTTCGCCCGCGTGGCGTGCGAGACTCTGGTGAAAACCGGTGTAGCGATCATCGCCGGCGAAGTGACCACCACAGCCTGGGTTGACCTGGAGCAGATCGTTCGTGATGTGATCACCGACATCGGCTACAACAGCTCCGACGTCGGTTTCGACGGTGCGACCTGCGGCGTGATGAACATCATCGGCAAGCAGTCTCCAGACATCAACCAAGGTGTCGACCGCGCCAAGCCGGAAGACCAGGGCGCCGGCGACCAGGGCCTGATGTTCGGCTACGCCAGCAACGAAACCGACGTGCTGATGCCTGCACCGATCACCTTCTCGCACCAGTTGGTACAACGTCAGGCCGAAGCACGTAAATCCGGCCTGCTGCCATGGCTGCGCCCGGACGCCAAGTCCCAGGTGACCTGCCGCTACGAAGGCGGCAAAGTCGTCGGCATCGACGCCGTTGTACTGTCGACCCAGCACAACCCGGACGTTTCCTACGCAGACCTGCGTGAAGGCGTGATGGAGCTGATCGTCAAGCACGTACTGCCTGCCGAACTGCTGAGCAAGGACACCCAGTTCCACATCAACCCGACCGGCCAGTTCATCATCGGTGGCCCGGTGGGTGACTGCGGCCTCACTGGTCGCAAGATCATCGTCGACAGCTACGGCGGCATGGCCCGTCACGGCGGTGGCGCGTTCTCCGGTAAAGACCCATCCAAGGTCGACCGTTCCGCGGCGTACGCCGGTCGTTACGTGGCCAAGAACATCGTCGCTGCGGGCCTTGCCGAGCGTTGCGAGATCCAGGTGTCGTACGCAATCGGCGTGGCCCAGCCTACGTCGATCTCGCTGAATACCTTCGGCACCGGCAAGATCAGCGATGACAAGATCGTCAAACTGGTGCGCGAGATCTTCGACCTGCGCCCTTACGCGATCACCACCATGCTTGATCTGCTGCACCCGATGTACCAGGAAACCGCAGCCTACGGCCACTTTGGCCGTACCCCTGCGCAGAAGACCGTGGGTGACGACACTTTCACCACCTTCACCTGGGAAAAAACCGACCGCGCCAACGACCTGCGCATCGCTGCCGGCCTGTAATCGCTCGCGGTTTCAAAAAGCCCTGCCGGGTTTGACCGGCGGGGCTTTTTATTGGCTGACGATTCGCGGTGACGGTCACATTTTTTGGATCCAAACCTTGCAGGCCAAATAATGGCCCACTAGAATCCGCGCCCTCTCGGGCCCTCTACCTTATTTGGATATTGCCCTGCGCCAGCCCGGGATTATTCAGCGCACGGCAATCGAACATTGAGGTTTTTCATGCGCATCTCCACGCTCGCCCCTGCCGCCCTGTTGCTCAGCCTGTTCGCCCTGCCGGCCCACGCCGCCGACCTGAGCGCACTGAGCGGTGCCCTGACGTCCCAGTTGGGTGGCGGCAACTCCGGCGACTGCCAGAAGCAATCGGCCGACCTGCAGGCCAAGATCGATGCCGCCGAAGCCAGCAAAGACACCCTGAAAGTCAAAGCCTTCAAAGCGGCGCAAGACCAGATCAACAAAGGTTGTGACAAACTTGCTGTAGCCCAGGCTAAAGCCGACGCCAAGCAGCAAACCCAGGAAGCCAAAGCGGATAAGCCAGATGCCGTGAAAGCCCTGGGCGGTCTGTTCAAGTAAACAGAAACACGCCGTAAAAAGCCCCGCGCCGTCGGGGCTTTTTTGTGGTCGCGCGGATCATTTAGGCTGGGCGCCCCTTTCGAGCAAGGATGCTCAAGATGCTCTTACTGATCGCTTTTTTATTCATCGCGTTTTCCTCCTGGGCCTGGGCTGAAGACTGCCCCGATGAGGCTCGAACACAGGTCGGCACCCTGGCCGAACAGGTCCGTCTGTGGGATGACAGCTACCACCGCCTCGGCCAATCCCCCGTCAGTGATGAACTCTACGACCAGGCTCGCCAACGTCTCACCCTGTGGCGCCGGTGTGTCGCCTCGCCCACCGCAGCGCCAGACAACCCGCTGGCCACTTCGCGGGGCACCTTGCCTCACCCGGTTGCCCACACCGGCCTGGATAAACTGCTGGATGAACACGCCGTCGACACCTGGCTGAGCACGCGCCAGGATGTGTGGGTGCAACCCAAAGTCGATGGCGTCGCGGTGACTCTCGTGTACCGCCAGGGGCGGTTGAAGCAGCTGATCAGCCGCGGCGACGGCGCACTCGGCCAGGACTGGTCAGCGTCTGCGCGCAAGATTCCAGGCATCGTCCAGCAACTGCCGGAGCCCATCGACCTGGTGCTGCAAGGCGAACTCTATTGGCGCCTCGACAACCATGTGCAATCAACAGAAGGTGGGCTCAATGCCCGCAGCAAAGTGGCCGGACTGATGAACCGCCGACGGCTCAGCGACGCCGACGCTGCGGGCATCGGCCTGTTCGTCTGGTCGTGGCCAGAAGGCCCGACAGCGTTCAGCGAACGCCTGGCCATCCTGGCCCGCTGGGGGTTCACTGACAGCCAGCGCTACAGCCACCCCGTGCGCAACATCACCGAAGCCGCTTACTGGCGCACCTATTGGTATGACCACCCACTGCCATTTGCCAGTGACGGCGTGGTGCTGCACCAGGCACTGCGCGCGCCCGCCGAACGTTGGCAGGTCAGCGCACCTTACTGGGCTGTCGCCTGGAAGTACCCGGCATCCAAAGCCTTGGCACTGGTGCGCAAGGTTCACTTCAAAATCGGGCGCACCGGGCGCATTACGCCCATCCTTGAGTTGGAGCCAGTGCGCCTCGATGACCGGCAAATCAGCCGAGTCAGCGCCGGCTCGTTGAAGCGCTGGCAAGCACTGGATATTCGCCCTGGCGACCAAGTGTCCATCAGCCTCGCCGGGCAGGTGATCCCCCGGCTGGACGATGTGATTTTGCGCAATAGCACCAGAGTCGACCTGCCAGTGCCCGAACCTCGGGACTTTCATGCCTTGAGTTGCTGGCAACTGGACCCTGGCTGCGAAGAACAATTGCTCGCGCGCCTCGCCTGGTTGAGCAGTAATCAGGGCCTGGCCTTGCCTCACATGGGGCGCGAGACGTGGAACGTATTGATCCAGGCCGGTCTAATCGCAGGCTTTCTCGATTGGTTGACCCTTGACGCAGCAGAGCTTGCTACCATTGATGGCTTGGGCGATCACAGGCGCACACGCGTGCTCGACAGCCTCCAAAGCGCGCGGCAGCGACCCTTTGCACAATGGCTCAAAGCCTTGGGCGTACCGCCTGTGGCACGCAGCAACCTGGAGGGCGGTTGGCAGACACTGGTCGCCAGAGACAGTCAAGCCTGGCTGGCCATTGATGGCATAGGCCCGCGTCGTGCGGCGCAGCTGAGCGCTTTCTTTCGCGACCCGCAGGTACAGGCGCTGGCCGAGACATTACGCGTGGCCGGGATAGACGGGTTTTGAACCCCACCCGGCCGCCTTTAAACCACCGCAGAATTCACCCTGCCATTTGCGACCCTGGAGTTCCACATGAAATTTCTAGCCCCTTTTGCCCTGCTGACCGTTGCAAGCTGCATGGCGACGCCGCTGCTGGCCGAAGAAGCCCCGCAACTCACCGGCTGTGCTGCCAAACGCCAAGCCATCAGCACCCAGATCGAACAGGCCAAGGCCCACGGCAATAGCGACCAACAGGCTGGCCTGGAAAAAGCCTTGAGCGAGGTCACCGCCAACTGCACCGACGCAGCCCTGAAAAAAGAACGGGAAAACAAGGTGCTCGATGCCAAACACGAAGTCAGCCGCCGTCAGGCCGACCTCGACAAGGCGATGAAAAAGGGCGACGCAGATAAGATCAACAAGCGTAAAGACAAGCTCGCCGAGTCCCGCAAAGAGTTGCAGGACGCAGTGGAAGAGCTCGATCAGTAAAACCGGTCAGTGGTCGCGGAACTGTTTATGGCAGGCGCTGCAGGCATCTTCGACTTTCTGCACGGCAGGTGCCAGATTGCTGGCCTTGTAAGGCTGCACTTGGCTGGCGATCACCAATTCACCGGTGGCCGCTTCCAGGTCGCGGGCCAACTGCTGGAACTGCGCCTGTTTTTGCCACACGTCATCCTTGGCGCTGGTGTGATCTTCCTCGCGCACACTCGGAAAGTGCTGCCACGGCTCATGAGACAACGCGTCGAGTTTGACCGCGCCTTCGGCGAATTTCGCGCCGTCGAACGGGATGCGCCCACGCAGCATGCCGCCCAGGTCTTCAGCGGTCTTGAGCATCTGCTTGAAGATCGCCTTGCGCTGGCCCAGCGGCGAATTCGGATCGACACCGCCGCAGGCGGACAGCGTCAGGCAGGCCAGCAGTACAACCGTCATTTTTTTAAAAGTCATGGTGGCTCAGGGTCACAGGAAACGGCGGCCAGTATCCTCGCCCCGCCCGCAAAGACCAATAGCCCTATTAATAATAAGGGTTGTCCCGCGACAGTACGGCGTGGGCAATCGCTTCAGGAATTGTTTGTATGAACCTCACGCTGAAACCCCGGAGCCGTCTGTTATGGGCTCTGCCAATGATCGCGCTGCTGGCCGGTTGCGATGCGGGCAACAATGCCGGCAAGGAAACCGCCAAAGACGAGCCCGCCAAACCCCATGCCGTCGCCACCTACGTAAGCGCGCCGTGGGACGCCCTGCCCGCCGTGTCCGACAGCGACTTGCTGGCCGGCTTTGAATCCTGGCGCAGCGCCTGCCAACGCCTCAAGGCCGACCCGGTCTGGGGCACGACCTGCGCCGCAGCCGCCACCGTGCCGGGCAATGCCATGGCAGTACGCAGCTTTCTCCAGGAGCGCCTGGATGTGTTCGGCCTGCGTTCGGCCGATAACACTCCGAACGGCTTGATCACCGGCTACTACGAACCGGTCTACCCCGGCAGCCTGACAAAGACCGCGACCGCCCATGTGCCGGTATACGGCGTGCCGGATGACTTGATCATCGTCAACCTGGAGAGCATTTACCCCGAGCTCAAGGGCAAGCGCCTGCGCGGTCGCCTTGAAGGCCGCGTGCTCAAACCCTACGACGATGCAGGCGCGATCAACGGGCAAGGCTCCACCGCCAAACCGATTGCCTGGCTGACAGATCCGATGGACCTGCAATTTCTACAGATCCAGGGTTCGGGCCGTATTCAACTCAAAGATGGGCGCCAGTTGCGCGTCGGTTATGGCGACCAGAATGGCTACCCCTATCGCCCTATCGGCCGCTGGCTGGTAGAGCAAGGCGAGCTGAAGAAAGAAGACGTGACCATGGGCGCCATCAGCGCCTGGGCCAAGGCGCATCCAGAGCGGATCCCGCAACTGCTGGCCAGCAACCCCAGCTACGTGTTCTTCAGTGTCCGCCCCGACAGCAATGAAGGCCCACGTGGGTCGCTGAACGTGCCACTCACCGCCGGCTACAGCGTAGCGGTCGATCGCAAGGTCATTCCGCTGGGCAGCCTGTTGTGGCTGTCGACCACCAAGCCTGACGGCACGCCACTGGCGCGCCCGGTTGCGGCGCAGGATACCGGCGGCGCCATCACCGGCGAAGTACGCGCGGATTTGTTCTGGGGCACCGGCAATGCAGCGGGTGAACTGGCGGGAAATATGAAGCAGCAGGGACAGATCTGGATGTTGTGGCCCAAAGGCGCGGCGTTGCCGCAGGTGCCGGATGCGCCTGCCGGGAGCTGACAGGTCGTGTCGAGCGAGGAGTTTTTCTGTGAGCGGGCTACCCGCTCACCACAACAAGCACAAACCCGCCCACACAGGTGTGCATTAACGTTTAGATCGAGACAAAAAAGAAACTCGCAATCAGCGCCATACCCACCGCCCACACCAGCGAGCGCAGGATCGCCCAGTCAGCCAGGTAGCAAATGATGTACAGCAGGCGGCTGGTGATGAACAACACGGCCAGCACGTTGATAGTCACCAACTCGGCCGTGCCGGCCAGGTGAGCGATAATCACCGCCGCCGCGAACGCCGGGGTGACTTCAAAGCTGTTGAGCTGTGCACTGTGGGCGCGCTTGGCGATCCCCTCGAGGTTATCCAGAAAAGCCCGCGGGTCGTGATTGTCACGCGCGCCAAATTTGCCGCCACTGAACTTGGCCACACCTGTACACAGGTAAGGCAGAAAAATGGCGATCAACACACACCAGAAAGCAGCCGTCATCACGTCGTCCTTTTGTCGTTTTATGCATCAACTGGAGTTCTAGCAGTAAAAACCCCAAGTCGCACCTAACGCTATGAGCCATGACGCAGTAAAAGGTTCTATCGCGCTCGCCCGCCGACAGCATCCACGTCTCGCACTAGTAACGCCAAAAAACCGGTGTGATCAATACCAGCACGGTGAGTATCTCCAGGCGTCCCAGCAGCATGCCAATCGTCAGCAACCATTTTGCGGCATCAGGAAGTGAGGAGAAATTTCCGGCAGGCCCGATGATCGTGCCCAGGCCCGGCCCGACATTGCATACCGCCGTAGCTGCGCCACTCAAGGCCGTCGTCCAATCCAGCCCGATCAATCCGAGACCCAATGCAATCATTGCAATGGTGATGGTGAAAAAAAATGAAAAGGTCAAAAGCGAACGCACGATCTCTTCGTCAATGGGATGGCCGTTGTACTTTTTCTGTATCACGGCCCTTGGATGGATCAGTTGCTTCAAACTACTGACCAACAACGCGGCTGCTACCTGAAAGCGAAAGATTTTGAGGCCGCCAGCCGTGGAGCCCGAGCATCCACCGACGAACGTCAGATAAAAGAACAACAGAACGGCGAAGCTGCCCCACAACGTGTAATCGCCGACCGCAATGCCCGTCGTCGTGACGACCGAGGTGACATTGACCGCCACGAGTCGAAACGCATCCCACCAACCGTAATCACTGTGCAAACACAGCCACGTCCCCACAATCAGCCAAGTGACGATCAGGAACCCAATAAAACCCCGAACCTGATGATCGTTGATCAGTGCACGCCGATGACCACGTAACGTGGCGACGTACAGGGTAAAGGGCAGGCTGCCCATAATCATGATAACCACGGCTGCCCAGTGAATCGCGGGCTGCGGCCAGTGTCCGAGTGACGCATCCGAGGTTGAGAACCCACCCGTTGAGATCAACGACATTGCATGGTTGATCGCTTCGAATGGCGTCATGCCGCACATCCAGAGCACCAGCGCGCCCGCGCTGGTAAGGCCCAGGTAGAGAAAGAGAATGGATTTGGCCGCCACGTGGGAGCGGGGCGTGACTTTCTCCGACCAGTCTGAGGACTCTGTCTGAAAAAGACGCATGCCCCCCACTCGCAATAACGGAAGGATCGCTACAGCCATGCCGATAAAACCGATACCACCGAGCCAGTGCAACATTGAGCGCCAGATCAATAACCCCGGCGAGGCGCTATCCAGACCGACCAGAATGGTTGAACCCGTGGTGGTGATGCCGGACATGGTTTCAAAAAAAGCATCGGTGTAGCTGATCTTGCTGATCAATACCATGGGTAATGCCGCAAATGTGCAAACCACGACCCAACTGGCGGTAGTCAGCAGGTACATGTCCCTGGGGCGGAGCTGGGCCGTCTCGGGTCGCCCGCGCGCGACCAACAGGAGGCCGCAGATGAGTGTAATCACACTCGACCAGAGAAAGGCCGACAGATCATCGCTGCGCTCAAACACCACCAACGTGAGCATCGGAATGACCATGCTCACGGCCAGCGTGATCAAAAAAATGCCCAGGATGAAGCCAACGAGCCTCAGTGCTGCGAGAGACATGGAAAGGTAACCTGCCGAATTAGCGCCGCGCAGTATCGGACAGGCAGCCTTTGAGCCCCATAAATTTTGCGTAAAGTTTTTAGCGCTTGCGCAACTCAGCCTCGCTGATTCTTATTAACCCGCGGCGGATGCCTCGGGTCCGCCGCCTTTTTGCCGGGCAAGCTGCCCTCACTGCGAATCTGCGCATGGCTGATCAGGGCGAAGATAAAGCTGCCCCCGATAATATTGCCGGCCAGCGTGGGGCCGGCGAACACCAGCCAGAAATCCTTCCACGGCAACTCACCGGCAAACACCAGGTAAGACACTTCGGCAGACCCCACCACGATATGGGTGAAATCCCCCAGCGCCATGAGGTAAGTGATCAATATGATGATCCACATCTTGGCGCTTTCCATCGATGGGATCATCCACACCATGGTGGCGATCATCCAGCCGGAGACGATGCCTTTGGCAAACATCTGGCCGGGGCTGTTTTCCATGATCTTGCGCCCGATCTCCAGGAAAGCCTGGTCGGTCTTTGTGTCGAAGATCGGCAAATGCAACATCACATACGCCACCAGCAAGGTGCCGCAGAGGTTGCCAACCAGCACCACCGACCACAGCCGCAATAAGCGCCCGGCGTTCGCCAGTGTGGGTTTGCTCATTACCGGCAACACCGCCGTCAGGGTGTTTTCGGTAAACAGCTGCTGGCGCGCGAGGATCACCGCCAAAAAGCCCGCGCAGTAACCGAAGCTGGCGATCACCTTGAACGCCTCACCCTCGGGCAGGCGCGAATTGAGCAATCCCATGGCCATCAGCGACAGGCCCATGGTCAACCCCGCGGCCAGCGCCGACCACCACAACGCCGCAACATTGCGCTCGAGTTCCTGGTCGCCCTGGGTGCGGATAATTTCATGCAGTACCGCCGCGCGAGGCGGCTGGTTGTCGTCTACATCCTGTTGCTCTTCCTGCGACAGATTGGGGGTCTTGCCGTCTTCTTGCGTGGCCATGGTGATACCTGAACAGGGGGGCGATGTTCAGGTACGACCTACGGCCGATCAATAGCGTTCACTGGCCCGCGAAGGATTACTCGCTGATGTCGTCTTCCTTGAACTGATCCTTGACGTACCTGATCTCGGTACGCCCGTGCGGGGCCGGCAAACCGTCTTCGCCGAGGTTGACGAAGACCATCTTCTCGACGGTCAGGATGCTCTTGCGGGTGATCTTGTTGCGCACTTCACAGGTGAGGGTGATGGAGGTGCGACCGAACTCGGTGGCAGTAATGCCCAGTTCGATGATGTCGCCCTGGCGCGAGGCGCTGACGAAGTTGATTTCGGAGATGTACTTGGTCACCACGCGCTGGTTGCCCAACTGGACAATCGCGTAGATCGCCGCTTCTTCGTCGATCCAGCGCAGCAGGCTGCCGCCGAACAGGGTGCCGTTGGGGTTGAGGTCTTCAGGTTTTACCCATTTGCGGGTGTGGAAGTTCATGGGGGCTCCGGGACTGAGGTGTTTGGCGATTGGGTTACGGCCCCAGCTTCAAGTTTTAAGCGACAAGCTGCAAGTAAAAGCCGATTCGCTCTAACTTGCCGCTTGTAGCGTGTTACTTGCCACTGGCCGGATAAAGAAAGCTATAATCCTCCCCGATTTCGAACGGCCACCACCGTTCTCCCGCCACCTGTCCGAGGGGCGCTGCAGCAGGTTCAACCTGTCAGGCTCGGATGGGGCGTTGTCCGGCCTGGTTGTTCTGGCCTGATACTAAACGCACAACGGCGCCCATTCGCACACTACGAATGGAGGCTCTTCATGAGCGCTGTCAACACGCCTGCAGATTTCAACGACTACAAAGTCGCCGACATGTCCCTCGCCGCCTGGGGCCGTCGCGAAACCTTTATCGCCGAATCCGAAATGCCAGCCCTGATGGGTCTGCGTCGCAAGTACGCCGCAGAGCAACCGCTCAAGGGCGCGAAGATCCTCGGCTGCATCCACATGACCATCCAGACCGCCGTGCTGATCGAAACCCTGGTTGCCCTGGGTGCCGAAGTGCGTTGGTCGTCCTGCAACATTTTCTCGACTCAGGACCAGGCCGCTGCCGCTATCGCTGCTGCCGGTATCCCGGTATTCGCCTGGAAAGGCGAGACCGAAGAAGAGTACGAGTGGTGCCTGGAGCAAACCATCCTCAAGGATGGCGCGCCGTGGGATGCCAACATGATCCTCGACGACGGCGGCGACCTGACCGAGCTGCTGCACAAGAAATACCCGGCCATCCTTGATCGCGTCCACGGCGTGACCGAAGAAACCACCACCGGCGTTCACCGCCTGCTGGACATGCTGGCCAAGGGCGAGCTGAAAATCCCGGCCATCAACGTCAACGACTCGGTGACCAAGAGCAAGAACGACAACAAGTATGGCTGCCGTCACAGCCTGAACGACGCGATCAAGCGCGGTACCGACCACCTGCTGTCGGGCAAGCAAGCCCTGGTGATCGGCTACGGTGACGTGGGCAAGGGTTCGGCCCAATCCCTGCGCCAGGAAGGCATGATCGTTAAAGTTTCCGAAGTCGACCCGATCTGCGCCATGCAAGCCTGCATGGACGGTTTCGAAGTGGTTTCGCCGTTCATCGACGGCGTCAACGACGGCACCGAAGCCAGCATCGACAAGGCCCTGCTGGGTAAAATCGACCTGATCGTGACCACCACCGGCAACGTGAATGTGTGCGACGCGAACATGCTCAAAGCCCTGAAAAAGCGTGCTGTTGTGTGCAACATCGGGCACTTCGATAACGAGATCGACACCGCTTTCATGCGCAAGAACTGGGCATGGGAAGAAGTGAAGCCGCAGGTACACAAGGTTCACCGTACCGGCGCTGGCGATTTCGACCCACAGAACGACGACTACCTGATCCTGCTGGCTGAAGGCCGTCTGGTTAACCTGGGTAACGCCACCGGCCACCCAAGCCGCATCATGGACGGCTCGTTCGCCAACCAGGTGCTGGCCCAGATCTTCCTGTTCGGCCAGAAATACGCCGACCTGTCGCCGGCCCAGAAAGCCGAACGCCTGACCGTGGAAGTGCTGCCGAAGAAGCTCGACGAAGAAGTGGCCCTGGAAATGGTCCGCGGCTTCGGCGGCGTGGTGACTCAACTGACCAAGACCCAGGCCGACTACATCGGCGTGACCGTCGAAGGTCCGTTCAAGCCGCACGCTTATCGTTACTAAGCAGCTGCAAGTTTCCAGATGCAAGCGGCCAGTAAAAGCGCTTGTGATGCAGACTTGCTACTTCATTGCTCCTTAAGCAGCTGCGCGATGTGAGCTTCACGCGACAAGATCAGGCGTACCGCCCTCTTGCCGCCTGAAGCTTGCAACTTGCAGCTGGAGATATCCCATGTCCCAAGACCGTCGCTACAGCTTCGAGTTCTTCCCGACCAAGACCGATGCTGGGCATGAAAAACTGATGGCGACTGCCAAGCAGTTGGCCAGCTACAACCCCGACTTCTTTTCCTGCACCTACGGCGCCGGCGGTTCGACCCGTGATCGCACGATCAACACCGTGTTGCAGCTGGAAAGCGAAGTCAAAGTTCCCGCCGCTCCGCACCTCTCGTGCGTGGGCGACAGCAAGGACGACCTGCGCGGCCTGCTGACCCAATACAAGGCTGCCGGCATCCAGCGCATCGTCGCCCTGCGTGGCGACCTGCCGTCCGGCATGGGCATGGCCAGCGGTGAGCTGCGCTACGCCAATGACCTGGTGAGCTTCATCCGCGAAGAAAGCGGCGATCACTTCCATATCGAAGTGGCGGCTTATCCGGAGATGCACCCCCAGGCGCGTAATTTCGAAGAAGACCTGAAGAACTTCGTGCGCAAGGCCAACGCCGGCGCCGACAGCGCGATCACCCAATACTTCTTCAACGCCGACAGCTACTTCTACTTCGTCGAGCGTGTGCGGGCCCTGGGTGTGAATATCCCAATCGTGCCGGGCATCATGCCGATCACCAACTACAGCAAGCTGGCACGTTTCTCCGACGCCTGCGGCGCAGAAATCCCACGCTGGGTGCGCAAGCAGTTGGAAGCCTACGGCGATGACGTCAAGAGCATCCAAGCGTTTGGTGAGCAGGTCATCAGCGAAATGTGTGAACGTTTGTTACAAGGTGGCGCGCCAGGCTTGCATTTCTATACCCTTAACCAGGCTGAGCCGAGCCTGGCTATCTGGAACAACCTTAAACTGCCACGCTAGGCCTGTTTAATGGCAACACCGGGCCCTCGTGATTACGGGGGCTTTTTTTCATCTACATATCCCCGGAATGGAAGCCAGCAGTACATGAATACAGCGTCCCCGACTCCTCGCCCGCAACTGGTTTACCTGGTTTTCGGTGCCGAGACTTACCATCAGGAAGCGGTATTCAGCATCGCGAGTGCCTTGACGCAGTTGGGCGGTGCCCAGGACATGCCCTTGGACATTCAGGTGTTCAGTGACAACGCTGCCCCCTATATCGGCCTGCCGGTAAATGTGCACACGCTGGACGAAGCCACGCGCAAGCGCTGGAGCGAGCCCCACGGTTACCACTTCCGCACCAAACACGTGCTGTTGCGTCACGTGTTGCAAACGGCAGAGCGAGCCCTGCTGATCGACACCGACACTTTTTTCCACGATTCACCCATGGCGCTGTTCGAACGCGTCGCTCCCGGCACCGTGCTGTGCAATGCCTTCCAGGCCAAATACGGCGATAACCGTGAAAGCGTGCTGTATAAGACCCTGGCCCGGCACCTGGCAGACAAAGGCCTGGCAGACGATGACATGTGGCTGCTCAATTCCGGCGTCATGGGTCTGACGCGCCAGGATGCGCACATACTGGATCGCTCGATCGAGCTGATGGACGAACTGTTCCCCATGGCCCAGGGCGCTTACACCCTGGAAGAGTTCTGCCTGTCGGTATCCGCATACCGCACGCTCAACGTGCGCCAGTGCCCGGACCTGATCCACCACTACTGGAGCCGAAAGCAGTTGTTCCGCGCCAAGGTCAAGGCCTGGATCGCCAAGCACGCCGCCGACCCGATCTGCGCCCAGGCGCTGGCAGACACCCGCAAGGTCTCCGCCCACCTGCCCCGCCCGCCACGCCTGCAGCGCTTGATGTACAAGCTGATCACCCTGGCGCTGCCCAAACACAAGCAGCAGTTCATCCGCGAGATCCTCTACGGTTGCTACGAGCACGAGAATGAGTTCGACCAGGCCTGTGGCCCGGTGTGGTGGGAAAAGGCCCGGCAGAACCAGGAAGAGCGTCAGAAATGCCCGGTGGACGCGCACCAGCTCGAACACTGGTTCGCCAACCCGGTGGTGCGCCTGATTCTTGGTGAGCGCCGTGCAGCCATCTATGAACACTTGATGACATCGCCCACAAAATAAGGCGCCCCGAAGAAGCGTGTGCCAGCGCTTCTCTTTAGCGGCTGGGCGTCGTAACCTCGGGGCATGCCCGTCATTCTGAAGTTATTGACCGCTGCCCTCTTTACTCTCCTGAGCCCGGCCGCTTACGGCGAGAAATTGCGCATTGTCACCGAACCCTGGGCGCCTTACGTATATGACGAACAGGGCACCATGCAGGGGCTGGACTACGAAGCTACGGTGATCGTGTTCCAGCGCCTGGGGGTCGAAGTGCAATGGCAGTTCCTTCCCTGGAAGCGTTGTCTGGCGATGCTTGAGCAAGGCCATGCCGATGGCGTACTGGATATTTTCCACAACCACGAGCGAGAGGCCTTGCTGCTGTACCCCAGCGAGCCGCTGTCGGAAGTCGAATTCGTCCTGTTCTATGCCAATGACCGCCGCCATCCGGTCCAACACCTGAAGGATCTGCAAGGCCTCTCGGTAGGCACATCACCGGGCTACCTGTACGGCACGCCCTTCAGCGAGTCTTCCTTGTTCACCCGCGAACCGGCGCCCAGCCATGAGGCCAATTTCGGCAAATTGCTGCTGGGGCGCATCGACCTGGTGATCACCGACCGCCGAGTGGGCCAGCATGTGATAAAAACCATGGCGCTGGAGGACAAGGTCAGCCAGGCACCGCTGGTGGTCAGCCGCCAGCAGCAATACCTCGCGGTACGCCGCGGCGCGGGCATGGATTTGCTGGTGCAACGCTTTGCCGCCGAGCTCAAACGCTTCAAACAAGAGCCGGCTTACGCCACGTTGAGTGCCAAATATAGTGGAATCCCAGCGATTACGGCCTCAGAACGCACCGTTGAGCAGCAGGAAAGCGGCGCGCCGTGATTGCTCTGTTATACTCCGGCCTTTCCGCCAGGCTCACGCCCGGCCGCTCGGGTCTTGAAAACGGCACCCAACCCCGCTACAGCGCAGCTTTCAGCCCGCGCGAGCCGGTGGAGTGCCCGCCAGACGCAGCAGGACCGGACGGGGTTGCGCTCCCCTAAGCGCCATTCACGCCCGGCAAGATTATCCCTTTGGGCCAAGCCCTAACTAAAACAGGATTACTCATGTCCTTTGCTTCCCTCGGTCTCTCCGAGGCTTTAGTCCGCGCCATCGAGGCAGCGGGCTATACCGAGCCTACTCCGGTGCAACAGCGGGCCATTCCCGCCGTGTTGCAAGGTCGCGATCTTATGGTTGCGGCTCAGACAGGTACTGGTAAAACCGGCGGCTTCGCCCTTCCGATTCTGGAGCGGTTGTTCCCCAACGGTCACCCGGACAAATCCCAGCGTCACGGCCCGCGCCAACCGCGCGTACTGGTCCTGACCCCCACTCGCGAACTCGCCGCCCAGGTGCACGACAGCTTCAAGCTGTATGCCCGCGACTTGAAGTTCGTCAGCGCCTGCATCTTCGGCGGCGTCGGCATGAACCCACAGGTTCAGGCCATGTCCCGTGGTGTTGACGTGCTGGTAGCCTGTCCTGGTCGCTTGCTCGACCTGTGCGGCCAAGGCAGCGTCGACTTGTCCCACGTGGAAATCCTCGTGCTGGACGAAGCCGACCGCATGCTCGACATGGGCTTTGTCCATGACGTGAAAAAGGTCCTCGCCCGCCTGCCGGCCAAACGTCAGAACCTGCTGTTCTCGGCAACGTTCTCCCAGGACATCACTGCCCTGGCCGGCAAGCTGCTGCACAACCCGGAACGCATCGAAGTCACGCCGCCGAACACCACGGTCGAGCGTATCGAGCAACGCGTATTCCGCCTGGCCGCAAGCCACAAGCGCTCGCTGCTGGCGCATCTGATCACTCACGGTGCGTGGGAACAGGTACTGGTGTTCACCCGCACCAAGCACGGCGCCAACCGCCTGGCCGAATACCTGGACAAGCACGGCCTCACCGCCGTCGCCATCCACGGCAACAAGAGCCAGAACGCGCGCACCAAAGCCCTGGCCGACTTCAAGGCCGGCTCCGTGCGCATCCTGGTCGCCACCGATATCGCCGCTCGCGGCCTGGATATCGACCAGTTGCCGCACGTGGTCAACTTCGAACTGCCGAACGTCGACGAAGACTATGTGCACCGTATCGGCCGTACCGGCCGTGCCGGTCGTTCGGGTGAAGCCATCTCCCTGGTAGCACCGGACGAAGAAAAACTGCTGAAAAGCATTGAGCGCATGACCAAGCAGAAAATCGCCGACGGCGACCTGATGGGCTTCGACGCCAGCGCCGTAGAGGCCGAAAAGCCTGAAGTACGCGAACGTCCCGATGTGCGTAACCCACGCAACCCACGCGGTCCAAAGGGCGATGGCCCGAACGGCGGTGGTGGCGGCGGCGGTCGTCGCGACAAGGGCAAGGACAAGGGCGGCAAAGACAAAGCGCCAACCAACGGCCGCGGCGAACGCCCGGCCCGTGAGCAGAAGCCACGTGAAGGCACCCCGGCCCGCGAACAGCGCCAGCCGAGCCAGCCGCCACGCGCCGCCGCTGACCGCGCACCGGACGAGTTCCTTGACGACGACGTGGATAACTTCGGTAATCGCGTTGACTACGTGCCCCAGGCCAAACCGGCACAAGGCCGTGGCCGTCGTCCAGGTGCCCCGGCACAGGGCGCAGGTACCGCAGCTCCACGCGGTGGCCAACCTCAGGGCGGACGTCAGAACGGCCCGCGCAACAGCAGCGGCGGCACCACCGGTACGCCACCTGCCAAGCGCAGCGGTCCGCGTAATGGCGCACCGCGTGACGGCCAGGCCCGTCGCGAAGACTCGCGCAGTAACAACCGCCGCCCGGCCCGTGACGACCAGCCTCGTTCGTCCGAGCCAGCAGTGCAGAACCCGCGCGGCGGCCCAGCCCCCAAAATCATCCACAAGGAGTCGAAAGCCGACCGCTTCCCGACACCCGAGCAACTGGATCAGTTGCCAGGCCGTCCTCGTGGTGAAAAACCAGCGCTGCTGACCCGCAACCGCTGAGTTTTTCCATACAAAAAACGCCCCGACTGTTCGGGGCGTTTTTGTATGCGGCGCTGGGCTTATTAAGCCGTTACTTCACCGGCCTTATGAAAGAGTTTGGCGAAGATCATCCAGCGCCCCTCCACTTTCATCAAGTTCAAGTAGTCCACCATCAGGTTATTGAACAAGCGCAAACGTACTTTGACCATGGCCATTTCCGGCGACATCACGTCAATCATCAACACTTCATCAAGTTGCGGAAAACCGCCGGCCCGCGGCGATTCACGCCCCTCAACCATGCTCCGGTATTCATCGAACGGTCGAACCACCACCACTGAATTCTGCGCGCTGTATAACACGCAGCCACGATGGAATACGTGATCGAACTTTTTCAAGTCCTGGGTTTGCAAGACATTAAAGTAGTCTTTCAGAAACGCTTGAATTTCCTCAATCATGAGCACAACTCCGAGAACGGTGTTAGTTGAATAAATAACTTGGCGCCATTATCGGTAGCCCACTCGTTTCAGGTATAGCGGCTATTATTAGGCTTTTACGTGAAAGGAATTCACCTATTGAAACTCCCTCCCCTCGCGGCGTTACGTGCCTTCGAGGCCTTGGCCAGGCTGGGCAAGGTGAACCTGGCCGCGCTCGAACTGCACGTCACCCACAGTGCCGTCAGCCATCAAATCCGCTCGCTTGAAGAGTATTTGGGCCTGGCGCTGGTCATTCGCAGCAAACGCTCGCTGACGCTGACTGATGAGGGCCGCGTGTATGCCTACCAGATCAGACAGGCACTGGGCGAGATCGCCGGGGTAACCGAAAAGTTATTGGCGAAAACCAAACACCCGCAGTTAACCGTTTCGGTATTGCCCTCCTATGCCATGCATTGGTTACTCCCGCGTTTACATGACTTCAGGGCCGCTTACCCCGCGTTGCACCTGAGGCTGGAATCAAGCATGGAGTTCAGCCATTTCGGGCAAGGCCCACTCGATGGCGCGATCCGCTTCGGCCACGGCCAGTGGCCGGATGTGCATTGCGAGGCATTGATGGGGGATTCGTTGCTGGTGGTCGCCGCGCGCGACTTCAACCACGGCGTACTGCCGGACACGGCGCAGGCCGTCCTCGAGCTGCCGCTGTTGCACGCCAGTGAAAGCTGGCCAATCTGGCTTGGCGCCGCTGGCGTGGAAGGGGTACGCCCTCACGCTTCGCTGGAGTTCACCGATTCCACGTTAATGCTCGAAGCCGTCAGGCTTGGGCACGGCGTCGCACTGACCCGACGCTCGATTGCCCATGGGCTGCTTCAACGCGGGGAGTTGGTCAAGCTGACAGAGGTCGAGCCGGCGCACGCCTCACGCTACTACCTGGTGTGGCCTGCCGGCCGCAAACCTTCGGCAGCGCTGAGCGATCTGCATCACTGGCTCAAGGACCAGATCGCCCTCTATCAAGACAGCCTGGCATCCTGCACACAGCAAAACGCCGACCCTGAGGTCGGCGCTTTGACAGTAACGCAGAGAAGCTGATTACTTCTGCTTCACGCCTTCCAGCGAGATGTCCAGGTCAACGGTCTGCGAGGACGGACCTGGGCCTTTGATGCCGAAGTCGTTCAGGTTAACGGTCGTCTTGGCATTGAAGCCGGCACGCTCTCCGCCCCATGGATCCTTGCCTTCACCGTTGAAGGTGGCCTTGAAGACCACTGGCTTGGTGACGCCGTGGAAGGTCAGGTCGCCGGTCACGTCAGCAGTTTTCTCACCGGTGGATTTAACCGCGGTGGATACGAACTTGGCGTCAGCGAACTTGGCAACGTCCAGGAAATCCTTGCTGGCGATGTGCTTGTCACGTTCTGCGTGGTTGGACCACAGGCTGGCAGTCTTCACATCGACAGCGATTTTGCTGGCTTCAGGCTTGGCGGCATCCCAGCTGAAGGTACCGTCCCAGTCCTTGAAGGTACCGTGGATGTAGCTGTAGCCCAGGTGGCTGATTTTCCAGTCGATGAAGGCGTGCTGGCCTTCTTTATCGATCTTGTAGTCAGCCGCCATGACCTGGCCTGCCGACAGCAGAGCGGTACCGATTGCCAGAGCAGCGAGGGTCTTTTTCAACATACTTTCTATTCCTTGTGAGTCGAGGTTGAACATCAGGCTTTGCGACCCAGCATTCGCGTAAGGGTCGCATCACGATCGATAAAGTGGTGTTTCAACGCAGCTACGCCGTGCAAGCCGGCGAAGACCACCAACACCCAGGCAAGGTACAAATGCACCACGCCGGCGGTGTCTGCCTGGTCCGGCAGACCGGAAACCACGGCAGGAATCTCAAACAGGCCAAACACCGGGATACCGACACCGTCTGCGGTGGAAATCAGGTAACCGGCCACCATCACGGCAAACAAGCCGATGTAGAGGAACGCATGGCCAAACGCGGCCCCGATACGGGTCATCCGGCTGTAGCTGGCAAGCGGCGGTGGCGGCGGACTGAGCAGACGCCAGACGATACGTACCAGCATGAGGGCAAACAGCGTAATGCCAATGCTCTTGTGCAGGTCCGGCGCGTCTTTACGCCATGCGCTGTAGTAGTCCAGGCCGACCATCCACAAGCCCAGGGCGAACAGGCCGAACACCACCAGGGCCACGCCCCAGTGCAACACCATACTGACCCAGCCATAGCGGGCCGGTGAATTGCGTAACTGCATGAACTTAATCCCGAAAGAGCTGCGCCCAAGACTAGCGGTTTACCTATCGAATTAAAGCGGAAAATTTCGCTTTGAAATATCGAGAAATGTGATCTTGAGGGTATGAACAGTAAATTAACCAAGGATTAAGGACTATCCAGAAGAAACGTGACAGTCCGTCCTGTGTTTACTGCCAATTCATGCGTAATGGGTTGTGACACAGCCGTCCATTGCATAGGCTTGCGCGATTGTTTCGCCTGCGCCGCCCGCAGGACCGCTTCGAGGAGATCACCGATGGGCTTGAACAACCAGTGGATGCAACGCGACCTCGCGGTGCTGTGGCATCCCTGCACCCAGATGAAAGACCACCAGCAACTGCCGCTGATCCCGATCAAACGCGGTGAAGGCGTCTGGCTGGAAGACTTCGAAGGCAAGCGCTACCTCGACGCCGTCAGCTCCTGGTGGGTCAACGTGTTCGGCCACGCCAACCCGCGCATCAACAGCCGCATCAAGGAGCAGGTGGATCAGCTGGAACACGTGATCCTCGCGGGTTTCAGCCATCAGCCTGTGATCGAGCTGTCCGAACGCCTCGTCGCCATGACCCCCAAAGGCCTGACCCGTTGTTTCTACGCCGACAACGGCTCGTCGTGCATCGAAGTCGCGCTGAAGATGAGCTTCCACTATTGGCTCAACCGCGGCCTGCCGAACAAAAAGCGCTTCGTCACCCTGACCAACAGCTACCACGGCGAAACCATCGCCGCGATGTCGGTGGGTGACGTGCCGCTGTTTACCGAGACCTATAAGGCGCTGCTGCTCGATACCATTAAAGTGCCGAGCCCGGATTGCTACCTGCGCCCCGAAGGCATGAGCTGGGAAGAACACTCGCGCAACCTGTTCCAGGCAATGGAGCAGACCCTGGCCGACCACCACGACACGGTTGCCGCGGTGATCGTCGAACCCTTGATCCAGGGTGCCGGCGGCATGCGCATGTACCACCCGGTGTACCTCAAGCTGCTGCGCGAAGCCTGCGACCGCTACGGCGTGCACTTGATCCACGACGAAATCGCCGTGGGCTTCGGCCGTACCGGCAGCATGTTTGCCTGCGAACAGGCCGGCATCCGCCCGGACTTCCTGTGCCTGTCCAAGGCCTTGACCGGCGGTTACTTGCCGCTGGCCGCCGTCGTCACCACCGACGATGTCTATGACGCGTTCTACGACGACTACCCAACCCTGCGCGCCTTCCTGCATTCCCACAGCTACACCGGCAACCCGCTGGCGTGCGCGGCGGCCCTGGCGACCCTGGATATTTTCGAAGAAGACAACGTCATCGAAAACAATAAGGCCCTGGCCCGGCGCATGGCCACGGCCACGGCCCACCTGGTTGATCATCCCCACGTGTCGGAAGTGCGCCAGACCGGCATGGTATTGGCCATTGAGATGGTCCAGGACAAGGCCACCAAGACCGCCTACCCATGGCAGGAGCGGCGTGGCCTGAAGGTGTTCGAGCACGCGCTGCAACGTGGGGCGCTGTTGCGGCCGTTGGGCAGCGTGGTGTATTTCCTGCCGCCGTACGTGATCACGCCCGAGCAGATCGACTTCCTCGCCGAAGTGGCCAGCGAAGGCATCGATATTGCGACCAACAGCAAGGTCAGCGTTGCCGTGCCGAAGGACTTTCACCCAGGCTTTCGTGATCCGGGCTGATCCCGTTTACTTCAAAGATTTTGTAATTTTTCAGAGAACCGACATGAGATTGTCCCGCTTTTTCACCGACACCCCACTGAGCCTCGGCGACGTTGAACTGCCCGAAGCCCAGGCGCATTACATCAGCCGCGTCCTGCGCATGGTCGAAGGCGACGCCGTGCAACTGTTCGACGGCTCCGGCCAGGAGTTTCGCGGCACATTGTTGGAGGTCGGTAAAAAACGCGTCAGTGTGCAACTGACGGAACACTTCGCGGGCCAGAGTGAATCGCCGCTGCACATCCACCTCGGCCAGGGCCTGTCCCGGGGCGAGCGCATGGATTGGGCGATTCAGAAAGCCACGGAGCTGGGGGTCAACGCGATCACGCCGATTTTCAGCGAGCGCTGCGAAGTGCGCCTCAAGGACGAGCGCGCCGACAAACGCCTGCTGCACTGGCGCCAGGTGGCGATCAGTGCCTGCGAGCAATGCGGACGCTCCACCGTTCCGGTGATTCACCCACCGCTGTTGCTGGCGGACTGGCTCAAGCACGCCGAGGCGGACCTCAAGCTGGTGCTGCACCCGGTCGCCGAGCCGATGGTCAGCCATGCCAAGCCGTCGAGCCTGGCGTTCCTGATCGGGCCGGAAGGCGGGCTGACCGACGCTGAAGTCGACGCCGCCACGGATGCAGGCTTCCACGCCGCGCGCCTGGGCCCGCGCGTGTTACGCACCGAGACCGCGCCCGTAGTCGCATTGGCCGTCGCCCAACAGCTGTGGGGCGACTTCTAACCCCCGTTGCAAACTCAATCAAAAATGGCTTGGGTTATCACTCCACTGGGTCACTGACCGGCTTGGCGATAATCGCCTTCAACTCGCGGGTCATCGGGAACTCCAGGTTCAAGCCCTTGGGCGGAATCGGCTGCTCAAACCAGCGCTGGTAAATCCCGTTGATCTCGCCGCTGCGGTACAAGTCGCCCAAGGTGTCATTGACCACCGCGAGAAACTGCGGGTCGTCCTTGCGCACCATGCAGCTGTAGATCTCCCGCGATTGCTCCTCGCCCACCACGACCCAATGGTGCGGATCCTTGGCCTTGGCGCGCTCACCGTAAAGCAATGCGTCATCCATGTAGAACGCAACCGCGCGGCCGGTCTCAAGCATCTTGAACGCTTCACCGTGGTCCTTGGCGCTGATCACGAACATATTGGCCTTGTGCTCGGCGTTATAACTTTTGAGGAAGCGCTCGTTCGTGGTGCCGGCGGTGGTCACCACGTTCTTGCCCGCCAGGTCGGTGAAGCCCTTGATGCCGCTGTCCCTGGCCGTCAGCAACTGGCCCTTTACGTAAATAAACCCGTAGGAAAACGCCACCTGTTTCTGCCGCTCGGCCGTCACCCCCGTGGAGCCGCATTCCAGATCAACGGTGCCGTTCTGCACCAGCGGGATACGGGTCTGGGAAGTCACCAGGTTGTACTTCACCTGAAGATCGGCCAGGCCGATTTTCTGCTGGATACGCTCGACAATCTTGCCCGCCAGGTCCACCGAATAGCCCATGGGTTTGCCGCTGCTGTCCCCTACGTAGGAAAACGGCACCGAGGCATCGCGATACCCCAAGGTGATGGCCTTGGCGTTAGCGATTTTGCTCAGCGTACCGTCCAGGGCCGGTTCATTGGCGTAGGCCTGTGCGCCCAACAAAAGCCCGAGGGTGCAGCCGGTCAACAGGATCTTTTTCATTGTTATGCTCCGTTGGTCTGTGAAGTTATTTACGGGCGGCAATCACGCTGATTTCCACCAGCACACTCGGCCGCGCCAGTTGTGCCTGCACGGCAGTGCGGGTGGGCGCCTGCCCCGGCGACAGCCAGGCGCACCACACCTCGTTCATCGGTGCGAAGCCGCTGTCGATGTCTTTGAGGTAGAGGGTCGCGTTGAGCAAATGATCTTTGTCGCTGCCCGCCTGGGCCAGCAGCGCGTCGATCTTGTCCAGCACCTCGCGGGTTTGTGTCGCCACGTCCTGGCCGGCGTCCGGCACTTGGCCCGACACAAACACCAGGTCCTTGAAGGTCACGGCGCCACTGAGACGCTCGTTGCTGCGGATTCGGTTGATGCTCATGGGTACATCCCTTATGCGGCGCGGGGCGACAGGCCCTGCATATCGATGGAAGGCGTGCGCTGGTCGATCAATTCGGCCAGCAATTGGCCGCTGCCGCACGCGAGGGTAAAGCCCAATGCGCCGTGGCCCAGGTTCAGCCAAAGGTTGCGATAGACGCTGGCACCAATCAGCGGCACTCCGGTCGGGGTGGCAGGCCGCATGCCGGCCCATTCCACCGCGTGGGCGTAGTCGCCGGCCGCAGGAAATGTCTCGACCGCCTGACGCTTGATCAGCGCCAGGCGCTTGGGCTCAAGGCCGGCATCGAAGCCGACGATATCCACCATGGCCGCGACCCGCAGTTGCTCGCCGATCCGCGCGTAGACGACCTTGCGCTCGTAATCGGTGATGCTTACGTTCGGGGCCTGGTGCTGCGCGCCAATCGGCACGCTCAGGCTGTAGCCCTTGAGCGGGTACAGTGGCAGCGCCAGGCCCGGCAGCCCCAACTCGGCGCTGCGATGCCCGGCTGCCAGCACCAGTCGTTGCACCGGCATCACGTCGTTACCCAGTTCGATGGCGTGCACCACCCCGTTCGCGTGGCGAATTGCGGTCACCTTGCGCCCCAGCAAAAAGGTACAGCGCCCCGAGGCGGCGAGCCGGGCCGCCAACTGCTGGCAGAACCCATGACAATCGGCCACCTCCTCGCTCGGCGTATGGATACCGCCGACAAAACCACCGCCCGCCAACGCCGGCTCCAGGCCCGCGCATTCGGCGGCCGACAGCACCTGCTGGTGCCGGTTATCGATGACCTTGCCGCGCGCCTGGTCGAAGCGAGCGGCCGTGCGAAACATCACCAACTTGCCATTGCGCCGCCAGTCGAAGCCGTCCAGGCGATCGTCCTCGCGCCATTGCTGCAAGGTGCTCTGGCTCAGCGTCGCCAGGCGCAGCAGGTGGGCGGCATTGCGGGTGTTCACCGAGTGACGGCAAGCGCCGAGAAAGGCCGCCATCCAACGCCACTGCTGGGGGTCAAGGCGCGGGCGCAGTTTGAGTGGAGAATCGCCGCGCAGCAGCCAGCCAAGCGCTTGCAGTGGCACGCCGGCATCCGCCAACGGTGCAACATAGCGGTAAGACAATTGCCCACCGTTGGCGAAACTGGTTTCGCTGCCAAGGCTGTCGCGGGCGTCGATCACGGTCACGTCATGGCCTGCGCGTACCAACGCGTAAGCACTGGCCAAACCGATCACCCCGCCGCCAATGATGCACACCATCCCTGCCACCCACCGTTGAATCAAGAGGCCTCAAGCGTAGGCGCAGGTGACAGGCCGCCGACAATGAATAAAGATGAGCCACCCATAAACAAAGGTTATGGACCTGCCATGCGCCTGCGTCATATCGAGATCTTCCAAGCCATCCGCCAGACCGGCTCCGTCAGCGCCGCCGCGCAGTTGCTGCATGTGTCGCAACCGGCAGTGACCAAGGTGCTGCAACACGCCGAGTTGCAGCTGGGGTTCCCGCTGTTTCTGCGGGTGCGCGGCAAATTGCAGCCCACGCCGGAAGCCCTGGCGCTGGAAAGCGAAGTCGAGAAAGTCACCGCGAGCCTGCAGGGCGTGCGGCGCCTGGCCAAGAGTTTGCGGCGTGCGCCGGGGCACAGTGTACGCATTGGCGCGATCCCGGCATTGGCCCTGTCTTTGCTGCCTCCGACGATCCTGGCGTGGAAACGCGATTACCCGGACATCGCCTGCGAGCTGTCCAGCGACCACAGCCGCGAACTGGTGCAAAAGCTATTGATGCGCGAGATCGACCTGGCGCTGACACTCAACTTCTCCGGCCACCCAGGGCTGACCACCCAAGTGCTGGCCAATGGTGTGCTGGTGGCGCTGGCGTCGAAGGGCTATTGGCCGAATGCCGACCTGCATCGGCCGCTGCCATTGGCCGACCTGGCCGGCGCGCCGTTGATCGGCCTGTCCAGCGCCGACCCGTTGGCGGCGAGGCTCGACAGTTACCTGGAAAGTGTCGAGCCCGCACCGCGGGTGACGATCTCGGTGCAAACCTACTCACTGGCCCGTGCGATGGTGGAATCCGGCGCGGGGTTAACCGTGATCGACCCCTTCACCGCCTTGGGCGCCTCGACGGCCACCACCTGCATCCGTCCACTCAGCCCGCCGCTGCCCATCACGCTGTACGCACTGACCCGCGCCAATGAGCCGCCACCGCATATGCTGGCCAAGCTGCTGGAGATGTTTGGCGACCGCGCCCGCGAATGGCTGGAGCGCCTGTAAGACCGCGCAGGTCAGGTCACAGCACGTAATGCATGATCGCCACGAAATGCAGCAGGCTGCCGCCGATCACGAACAAGTGCCAGATCCCATGGGAATGGCGCAGGCGATCCTCCAGGGCAAAAAAGATAATGCCCACCGTGTACAACACCCCGCCCGCGGCCAGCCAGGTAAACCCGGCCGTGCCCAGTGCGGCCAGCAGCGGCTTGACCGCCACCAGCACGATCCAGCCCATCACCGCGTAGATCACGATCGACAGGATGCGCGCCTCGGAGCGCGGCTTGATCTCCTGCAGAATGCCGATCACCGCCAGACCCCACACGATGCCGAACAGCGTCCAGCCCCACGGGCCGCGAAGGGTTACCAGGCAAAACGGCGTGTAGCTGCCGGCGATCAACAGGTAGATCGAAAAGTGATCGACCTTCTGCATGATCTGTTTACGCCGCCCGCGCACGCTGTGGTACACGGTCGACGCGCTGTACAACACCATCAGGGTAAAGCCATAAATCGCCACGCTGACGATCTTCCAGGGGCTGCCATCCAGACTCGCCACCACCAACATCCACACGACGCCAATACACGCCGCGACTGCACCGAGCAAATGGCTCCAGGCGTTGAAGCGTTCCCCGTGATACATCTGTCATTGACCTCCTGTAACCGTTAGCCGCTGGCGGCAAGCCTCCCGCCTTGCGCATCAGAGTGCAAGCCTCGTATGACGTTCCGGCGACGCGGCGCGGTTTTGCGGGCACAATCGAGCGCATTCGAACAAGAGCCCACGGCCATGCTGATCGACGAAGAATTCACCCTCAAAAAACTCGAAATCTTCCTGGCGTTCATGCGCACCGGCAACCTCGCCCGCGCCGCCGCCGAACTGCAAACCAGCAACGTCAGCGTGCACCGCGCCATTCATTCGCTGGAAAACGCCCTGCGCTGCCCCCTGTTCAAACATGAAGGGCGCAACCTCACGCCGCTGGAAAGCGCCTACGTACTTGAAGAACGCGCGCAGAAACTGGTGGCCGATGTGGTCGACAGCGTACGTCTGACCCGCGAAGCCGCAGGGTTTTCGGCCGAGCGCTTCAAGCTGGGCTCGCTGTATTCGCTGACGGTAAAGACCGTACCGCAGCTGATCATGGGCCTGAAAATCCGCCGCAGTGAACTCAACATCGACCTGATCCTGGGCTCCAACTTCGACCTGCTCTACAAGCTCAAGAACATGGAAGTCGACGCGATCCTGATCTCCCTCGACGAACACGCCAACGACCCGGACTGCGAACAGATCGCGCTGTTCTCCGACGACATCTTCCTCGCCACCCCGGCCGACTCGCCCTTGGACCGCGCCCGCGAAATCGACCTGGCCGACGTGCGCGACGCGACCTTCATCACCCTCACCCAAGGCTTCGCCACCCACCAGGACGGCAACCGTGTGTTCAAGCAGGCGGGGTTCGAGCCGAAGGTGGCGATGCAGGTCAACGACATCTTCACGCTGTTGAGCATGGTCAGTTCGGGGGTGGGCTATGCGCTGCTGCCGGGGCGGATTGCCGCGGTGTATGAGAACCGCGTGAAGCTGATACCGCTGCAAGCCAAGTATCGCCTGCAGCAGCATATTGGGGTGGTGTTCCTCAAGGCCAAGGAGCGTGACCCTAATTTGCTGGCGTTGTTGGCCGAGTGCCGGATGTATGCCAACCGGCAGCTGACCGCCTGACACGCCGCCATCGGGGCAAGCCCACGATGGCGCCAGACCAGACAACGCACATCCGTCGTCAGCCCACCAACCCGCGCATCAGCAAAAACAACAACGACGGCCCCAGCAGACACCCCAGCGCCGTATAGAACGCCGCAGTCAGACAGCCATAAGGCACCAGTTTCGGATCGGTCGCCGCCAGCCCGCCCGCCACACCACTGGAGGTGCCCATCAACCCGCCGAAGATCACCGCACTGCGAGGATTGTTGAGGCCAATCAGCGGCGCCACGAACGGGGTCATGACCATTACCAGAATCGCCTTGATCAACCCGGCGGCAATCGACAGCGCCATCACCTCGGAGCTGGCGCCAATCGCCGCCCCTGTGACCGGCCCGACGATGTAGGTCACCGCGCCCGCCCCAATGGTGGTGAGGCTCACGGCATCGGTGTAGCCGAACGCCATGGCCACGCCGACGCCAGCGACGAACGATGAGCCCACCCCGACAAACAACGCCAGCACGCCCACAAACCCGGCGCGTTTCAGCTCATCCACACTCACGCCAAACGCCGTGGCGACGATTGCGAAGTCCCGCAGCATCGCCCCACCCAACAGCCCGATGCCCGATAACAGCGGAATATCCACCACCCCCTTGGAGCCACCCGTGAAGGCGCCGCCCACGTAAGACAGCACCAACCCCAGCAAAATGGCGATGGCCGAGCCATGCAGACGGCCCTTGGTGAAGGTGTCGGAGATCCAGTAGGAGACCCACATGGTCAGGCCGATTATCGCGAAACCGCTGATCAGGCCGTAGCCGGTGATCACTTTCATCATGGATTCGTACATGGCAATCACCCGGCTTCTTTGGTGGGAACAACCGCACTCGGCTCACGGTTGCCGATGCGTACCAGCACCGGCACCAGGGCAAAGCCCAGCACCACGGCCAGGGTCCCGGCCAGAATCGCCATGGGCCCGCCACTGATGGCGCCATACACATTTTGCTGGGCGGCCATGGCCACCACGATCGGAATATAGATTGCCCCCCAGAAGCTCACGCCCTGCTCCGATTTGCCGGTAAACAGACCGCGCTTGGCCAGGTAACTGCCCAGACCAATCAACAGCAGCATGGCGATACCCACCCCGCCGACGTTGGCCGGGATACCCAGCAACTTGCCTAACAGCTCACCGATAAACAGCCCTGCCAACGTGCAGAACGCCAAAAAAGCCACACCGTAAATAATCATTATTGTTGTCCTCAAAGTGCTCGATCGACATTGTTGTTTTTGTGCTTCGAAAGCCTTGGGTGGTGCTTTATCGGTGGCGGCGCTCCTCCTCTGTCAGCAGGGCCTGCAACGTATCCAGGCGCGCGCCTTCGCAGGCGATCACCGTGCCTTGTTCAAACACCCGGCGCGACAGCCCGGTGAGCACGGCGCCCGGTGGCAGTTCGATTTGCAGACGCACGCCGCGCTCGTAGGCGCTTTGCACGGTGCCGCGCCAGTCAACGATGCGGCACATGTTAAAAGCCAGGTCATCGCGCAGCTGTTCCGGGTTGTGCACCGGTCGCGCGCGGGTGCTGCTCAGGTAGGTGATGCGCGGCGCCTTGAGTGTCACAAAGGCCTGCGCCAGTGTCCGGGCCGGTTCCTCCAACAGCGCGCAATGGGACGGCACGCTCACGGCCAGGCGCCGGGCCACGCCATTACCCTTGATACGCTGGGCGACGCGGTTCATCGCGGCGTCGCTGCCGGCGATCACGGTCTGGTTATCGGCATTGATATTAGCCAGGTACACCGGTGTTTCGGGGCTGTGCACCTCGGCCAACAAGGTTTCAACGGTGGATAACGGCGGGCCGATGAGCGCGGTCATACCGTAGCCGTGCGGATAAGCCTGTTGCATCAATTCACCGCGCAGGCTGACCAGGCGGACTGCATCGGCAAAATCCAGCGCACCGGCGATCACCGCCGCCGGGTAGGCGCCGATGGACAGGCCCGCCACGTAATCCGGCGTGTGTTGCAGCAGACGCGCGTGGGCCACGCCGGCGATCAGCAGGCACAGCTGAACCGCGCGGGTCGACGCGAGGGCGTTCGCGCTATCGAGCAGGCGAACGTCTTCCCCCAAGGCATCGCTGGCTTCATCCAGGACGTCAGGGGATAACGACTGGAGCATGCCCGGCCGTTGCGCACCCTGTCCTGGAAACACCAGCAAGCTGCTCATGCCACGGCCTGCCAGGGGTCGAGGACAAGCTGCGCACCGCTGGCGGTTTTGAGCAGCACGCGCCGTGAGGGGCCGGCCCATTCGCGCAAGGCCACCGCGCCAAACGGGGTTTGCAATTGCAGGTCTACCGCGCACGGCGCCTTGTCCAATTTCGCCAGCAGCGCGCGGGCAAGCTCGCGCGCCAGCGGCTGCGGCGCACGCAGAATCAAATCCAGGTCGCTCAGGGCGTGCAACGCTTCAATGCCAGTGGCCAACTCAAAGCCGGCGCTGCCACTGACGCCCCAATTGGCCTGCGCCAGCACGGGTCGTAGTTGCTCCAGCGCCTGTAATGCCGGCAGGTCACGGGGCGAGATCACGCCGCGCAGCGCTTCAGGCACCACACGCCGACGCACGGCGGCAATCGGCATATGGGCTGCCAGGCGCTGCTCGCGCAAACGCCCGCGCACGCCCACCGCCACCTGGCCCGCCGGGGCAACGGCACGACGCACCACCACCGGGTGGCCGGCGCTGATAGCTTCCACCGCCCAGGCCGGTGCGTCGGCGGGCAGGTGCGCCGGGGTCATGCCCCAGAGCAAGTCGTGGGCGTTCACCATTGTTCCCGCAGCAGTTGGCGGACGTGACTGGAGGCCGCGCGGTGAGGGGCGCCGAGACGGCCGCTCAACTCACAGCCGTCCACGTCCTTGATCGCACTCACCAGGCACTCGCTGACTCGCGTCACATCCTCGGCCGTGGGCTGTTCGATCCGCCTGACCGACAAGGTCTCCCACAACAGGCCGAGGCTGGCGAAGCTGTCGATGTCATAGGCCATGGGCGGCACGCTGGCGGCCAGGGCTTCGAGTTCTTCTACGCTGCGCAGGGTCACCCGCGCCGCTGAAGCCTTGCCCATGGCGTGCACCATCACACCGGGATCGCGCAGGGCGATCAGGCGGTTGGCCTGGTAGCCGTGGGCCAGGAATGCACCGGACATGGCCTTGCCCACCAGCAGCGCGATCACCGGGTGCCCGGCCAGGCGGGCGCGGGCGTAGCTGTCGGCAGCGCCAGCCAGGGCCTGATGGATGCCGAGGGCTTCTTCGCGACGGCCATACGCCTGGCTTGGTACGTCGACGATGGCAATGATGGGGCGCTTGTCGCCAAGGGCAATGGCTTGATCCACCGCCTTGGCCAGGCCCCAGCCCTCGAGCAGGCCAACTTCGCCGTTGCGCGCACGGGGGAAACGGTTTTGCGCGTCGGTGACCACGGCAATGAAACGCACCGCCTGTTCACCCAACATGCCGTCGGCCACTTTCACTGAGTCCGGCAGCCCGGCGACGGGCGCGGCCCCCGCGCTCAACGCGTTAAACCACTGCAACCCTCTCATGAGCGTTCTCCCTGATACAGATCGCGAACCGTCGCCGGGTCGATTTGCGCGGTGGTGTCCAGTTCGGCCAGACGCGCGAGGTAAAAATCGGCCTGGCGACTGCGCTGCCGAGCGGGTACGCCTGCGTGCAACAACGTCGTGACGGTCTGCTGGATCTGCACCACGTCGTCGGCCACATAACGGTCGACCAGGGCACTGTTGAAACGCTGCTCACCCCCGGTGAGGCTCCAGATAAAAGGCCGGTCGCGTGAATCGTATTCTTCCAGGCCGGCTTCCTGTTCGATCACCTGCGGACCGTTCAGGCCCAGGCGGGCCTCACGGGTAACCACCAGGTAGCTGCACAAGCCGGCAGCAATCGACATACCGCCAAAGCAGCCCACGCTGCCCGCCACCACAGCAATCACCGGCTGGTACTGGCGCAGATCGACAATCGCCGCGTGGATATCGGCAATCGCCGCCAGCCCCAGGTTGGCCTCCTGCAGGCGCACGCCGCCGGTTTCCAGCAGCAGCACGGCACGGGTCGGCACGCCGTTGCGATTGTCTTCGGCAGCCAGTTCCAGCGCGCCGGCGATTTTTGCGCCGCCGACTTCACCAAGGCTGCCACCCTGGAAGTTGCCTTCGATGGCCGCGATCACCACCGGCAAGCCATCAATGCTGCCTTTGGCGATGATGACCCCGTCGTCAGCCTGGGGGACCACGCCTTGGCGGCTGAGCCAGGGCGACATGACACGTTGGAACGGGTCGAGCAGTTCACGGTAGGAGCCGGCGTCCAGCAAGGCCTTGGCCCGCTGGCGCGCACCGAGTTCGACAAAGCTGTGTTTGGCGAGCAAGTCAGTCATGGCCGATCTCCTCGAAACCCTGCTCCAGGCGCAAGCGCACCACACCGGGGGTGGCGCCGAAATCGTGGATATCAATGTTCAATGCCGGTGGCGTCTGCTCCTGGAAGATCCGCTCGAACAGGTGCTGCCAGCGTTGCTGCGCGCCATTGACCGAGGTCTGCACCTGGATGGTCAGGGTGCCGGGCACGCCCGGTTCCAACAGCACTTCCAGGTCGCCCGAGCCGACGCAACCCACCAGCGCACGGCCGGTAGGTGGCTGCCCGGCGGGGAATTCAAAGGATAAGGTTTCCATCACAACGCTCCGTCGAGGCGGTCGATAAACAGGCAGGCGGCCAACAGGTCGGCGGCGCCACCGGGGGAGGCATTCAGGGCCAGCAGTTGGTCATCCAGTTCGTGCAATTGGCGGCGCCCGGCGAGGGTCGCGCTGCCACCGGCATCCAGCACCGCTTGGGCACCGCGTTGCATCACGTGCAGGCCTTCGGGGCCGGCACGGTAGAGCACGCAGGTGTCGGCCAGCTCGGTCATGATCGCCAGCAGGGCGTCAAGCCGCGCGCTCTGTTCGCCGGCGTTCTGGCGGCGGCTCTTGTGCAGCTGCGGCAGGCCGCGTTGCGTCACCGCGGGAAAGCCCAGTTGCGCTTCTTCACGGGCCCCCCTGGCGCCATAACGCTGGGCGACTTGCGCACCGTGGCTCAGCGGTTGGGGTGCATAGCGGTCGTTGAGCAGGGCCAATCGGGCGGCCGTCAGGGTGACCGCGCGCGGCGCCAGGGCAGCGGCGGCGGTGAGCAAACCCAGCGCCCAGATCGCACCGCGATGGGTATTCACACCCTGGGTGGTGACGAGCATCGCCTGCTCACCTTCGCGGCCGATGCGCCCGAGCGCTTCGCGGAGCGGCAGGCCGACTTCCCCCAGCTCAATCGCGGCTTCAGCCATTTCCTTGAACATCGGCCACAAAGACAGCGCCGAGGCGTGCATCAGGCCCAGGTGCAAATCGCTGTGGGCGCCATTGCCGCGACGGTCCACCAGGGCGGGTTTAGGCGACAGGTCGGCTTCGTCGATCAGCGCATCGACCGCCATGTCGGCCAGGCGCTCGGCGAGGCTCAGTTCATGCAGTTCGAGAGCGCGCATCTACCAGCTCCTGAATTTGGCGGGCGGGTTGTACAAGCCACCGGACCACTCCACCAGATCGGCCACGCTTTTGGCGGCCAACAACTCGCGGGAGGCGTCGGTGCGGCGAATCCCCAGGTCCTCGGGCAAAGCGATCAGGCCTTCGCGGCGCATGCGCGCAGTGTCCTTGGGGTTGTGGCGCAGGCCGATGGCGGTCACTCCGGCGACGGCGGCGATCATCGCCTGGCGCTCTTCCAGGGAGCGCGCCTTGTACAGGTAGGCGATGCCTTCTTCGGTGAGCAGGTGGGTGACGTCGTCGCCGTAGATCATGATCGGCGCCAGGGGCATGCCGCTTTTGCGCGCCACCTCCACCGCATCCAGGGTGTCGACAAAGGTCGGTTTTCCGCCTTCCTGAAAGGTCTCGACCATTTGCACCACGAGTTTTTTGCCGCGTTCGAGCAAAGCTTGCGGCGCGTCGTCGTGGCGCATGTCCAGCCAGGCCGGGGTGCTGTGACGGCGGCCGCGGGGGTCGTGGCCCATGTTCGGCGCGCCGCCAAAACCAGCGAGGCGGCCACGGGTCACGGTGCTGGAATGGCCGTCGCCGTCGACCTGCAGGGTGGCGCCGATGAACAGGTCCACCGCGTATTGGCCGGCCAGTTGGCAGAACATCCGGTTAGAGCGCATCGAGCCATCGCGACCGGTGAAGAACACGTCCGGCCGCGCGGCGATATAGTTTTCCATGCCCAGTTCGGTGCCGAAGCAATGCACGCTTTCGACCCAGCCGCTTTCGATCGCCGGGATCAGCGTGGGGTGCGGGTTGAGGGTCCAGTTGCGGCAGATTTTGCCCTTAAGGCCCAGGGACTCACCGTAGGTGGGCAGAATCAGCTCAATGGCAGCGGTGTTAAAGCCGATGCCGTGGTTGAGCGACTGCACGTTGTGTTTTTCGTAGATGCCACGGATCGCCATCATCGCCATCAGCACATGCACCGGCTTGATATGGCGCGGGTCGCGGGTGAACAGCGGCTCGATGTAGAACGGCTTGTCGGCCACCACCACAAAATCCACCCAACTGGCGGGGATGTCGACCCTGGGCAAGTCGGTGACGTCGTCCACCAACTGGTTGACCTGCACGATGACGATGCCATCGCTGAACGCCGCCGGTTCGATCAGCGCCGGGGTGTCTTCGGTGCTGGCGCCGGTGTAGATGTTGCCGGCGCGGTCGGCCATGAACCCGGCCGAGAGCACCACGTTGGGGATCAGGTCCACCACCAGGCGGGCATAGAGTTCGATGTAGGTGTGAATCGCGCCGATTTCCAGCAAGCCGTCTTCCAGCAACTGGCTGATGCGCAGGGACTGGGTGCCGGCGAAGGAGAAATCGAGCTTGCGGGCGATGCCCTTTTCAAACAGGTCCAAGTGCTCGGCACGGCCGACACTGGGCATGATCATATGCAAATCGTGGAGCTTGGCGGGGTCGGCCTTGGCCAGGGAGCGCGAGAGGAAATCGGCTTGCTTCTGGTTGTTACCTTCCAGCACCACGCGGTCGCCGGGGAGGATCAGCGCCTCGAGCGCTTCGACGATCCGGTCGCCAGGCAACACCGCGCCGTCTGCGTACGTTTTGACCAGCCCGAGCCGCCGCTGCTTCTCGTCGCGCCGCCGCGTCCAGCGCGAGTCGGGGGTTATTGTTGTTGTCATGGTCGCTCCACGGGTTTGCTGTCGTGGGGCTTACCTTAGGAGTGAATCGGGGGGCCATCAATCAAGCTGGGCGGTGGATTATTACGGTTGGAGTAATGGAGTATCAACAAACGCTGACCCGAGTCGAAAGATGATCTAAATGTGGTGCCTGCGAGATTACAGCCCCAAAAAGGGACTGATCAGCCCCTTTTTGGGAACGATCAAGTTCTAAGCCGCTGGCGAGGGGGAAATGTTTTCCAGTGCCTGATCCACGAGCAACTGCCCCAACTCGGCCATTTGCTGGATCCCGAGCATGATGGCGCGCGGGGAAGTGTCCAGGTCGAAGGCCAGGTTGCAAGTGAGTGCGTTCAGGGAGGACAGGGTTTCGCTGGCGTTGACCAGCAGGGTTTCGGTGTCTTGGTGGGGGGTTACGGTGAAGAGGGGTGGATTGGGGGTAGGTTTGACCATGATTTACAACTCCGATATGGGATGAAGACTGCCCTCTTCCGCTTGCACGCGAATAAGGTGGCAGCTGTGCGCAGGTGTGCAAGACCGGGCATATCGGACCCCGGCAGACCCCGAGGGATCTCCCGCGCACAGCCGCCATAACAAGTACAGCAAGCATAAAAAACGCCCGCTGAATGGCTATGGGCGTTGGTGCGCCGACATGTAACCGGACTTGCACGTCCGTGTCACCGTTTTTTGCGATGACGGGACGAAGACTAGGCGCGCTGAGCACCCACGACAAGTTCACGCACAGCCCAAAATCTTGCGGGAAAAATCCGAAGCCAGCAGGCGCAGGTCTATAACCTCATGTCTATGCTCACAGCCCCCAAACCTTCAAGCGGGTAGCTGCGGTACTCATAAACTTCCCCACGGACAATGAGCCGGATGGTTCCATCCGCCTGGGTCACTTGAACATCAGGCTCCTTGGTTTTTAGAAATGGATGTGCCGAGACCAGTGCCGTCAGTATCTCTTGATCACTGCCCAAGTCCTTATGAACGTAGTACCTGTAGGAAAAGCCCACTGTCGCGCCGCCCTGCCCGTCACGCGCGCCATAAATTGAACTGCCGTTGCCCAAGGCGTGTTTCAAAACCACTTCGTCCAAGTCGGGCGTACCGGATGACATGATCCAATTGGCCCCGATGTATATCAGGCAGGCCACCAGAAGGCAGTTACGCAGGACAGGTAAGAGGCCCTTAGTAGCCCTGAGAAATTGCATACTCAACGCCCCTGCTTATCCAATATTGATCGCGAGGATCGTCGCCAAAAGGGTCACCGCCCCACCATGGTCCAAACTCAGGCATGGTGGTTTTTGCGAATGTTTGAGCGACGCCTGCCGCCCGTAACAGAACATGCTCGGGAATCCCCAGTACCGTACCTGTAGCACCGTAATTGAAATTACCAAAAGCCTAGTACTGACGTCCTCGCTTCTTGTAGTTCCAAGGGTAGTCCACGAGAAGTTCATGCACGGCCCAAAACTGCCCCGATCACTCTTCGCCACTCCCCACTTCTCGCTCCTCAAACGCCGATCGCACGGCTTCCACAACACGCTCTGCGCGGCCTGAATCGTCCAACTGCGGATAGGCTTTCTTCAGTTTCCCGGATACCTGCCAGCCATTTTCCTTGAGCGAGCGAATGATGCGGTTCACGTCCGGATCCGGCATTTCCAGCACGTCCTTGAGCCGCTCCTGGGCAAGCTGGAAGATGATGAGCACTCGCGCTTCATCGGCCATCTCGGTGCGGACGGTATGCGCCACGACCTGCGCCGTGTACAGCACGTGCTCGGTCAGATCCGGATAGCGCCATGCAAAGTGCGCGTCGGCGTAGTCATCGAAGACCAGGTTGCTTGAGGTGCCGTCTTCGTAGACGGCAGCTTTTCCAAAACGATAGGAAGCTGCATAGCGTTGCATGAATGGTCGCGAAAACACTTCCAACGTACGGTCATAACGCGCCCGAAAATCAATCGAACTGGTGATAGTGGCCGATACAGGCAGGATCACGCCCTCCGGCACCGCTTTATCACGGATCAACATATCGTTGATCAAGAAACGATGAATCCGACCATTGCCATCGCGCATCGGATGGATATACACAAAGGCAAAAGCGATTGCCGCCGCCCGAGCCAACGGCTCGGCGCCGCGCGTGGCCAGTTCGAATGCTTCGAGGCCACCGAGCAAGTGCGGCAGTCCATCGAAGGCAGGCGCGATGTAGTGCACGATGTCCTCGCGCATCGTCGCTTGCCCCACAAAGACCGGTGAGCGTCGCAAACCCAACCCGAACGCATCGTGCCCCAAAATACCGGCTTGCAATGTGTGCAGGCTGTCGTTGCTCAACGGGCTCTCGATACGACCGCAGTACTTGGCGATCACGTGGGCGAACCGCTGGATCCTGTCGGCTTTGTCTGACTCTTGCTCGATCAGAAAGCTGGCCCGCGACTCCTTGAGCGTCAGCCAACTGGCCGTGCGCATCAGGATGTCAGCGCCAAAGGTTTGGTTCAGCTCGCGAAGGGCCCCGCCCACGTCAAATTGCAGCGCTTCTTGAACAGATTCGGTACGGCGCACCAAGGGGCAGAACGCTGGCGTACCGGGAAAATTATTGTTGATGCGCCAGCGCCGTATCCGTAGAAGCTCAACTCGCGTCAGGTAATGCTGGGCTGATATGGCATTGATATAACCGCCATTGGTGACATCCGGTACGTCAAGGTGCTGCCCCGTCAGCCACTCATAGAGAAATCCAGCACGGCGAGCATATTGACCAAAGGGCGCTCGCCGGCACCAGTCTTCGATTGGTGTCGGGCCAACCGTGGCAAACAGACGGGCAAAAAACTCGAGGTGAATCTCTTCGTACTTGAGCCCAAACTCAAAATGCCCCGCGAAGTCGTCCGATGGCTGGTAGCTGGCGGGATACTTGCGTTCCACATGTCCATCGCTCTCACGGCTCATGCGGGTCGTACCGATTACCGATTCGACGCGTAGGGGTTGAGCAAGCGCAATGCTGTATTGGTCGGCGAGTGCCTTGAAGCCTACCTGCATTATCGAATCCCCCGACGAGCGTTTAAAAATGATAACAACGAGGGGATAGTAGGCGAAAACAATAATATCGCCCTGATAAAAATGTTACTGCTCACTCTAATTTGATAAAAAATGAGCAGCTCTAACCGAAAACGATAATCAAGAGTTAAGTGCAGCATTAATAACTCGACACGTGCTCAGGCCAGTCCGGACTCCACCAGCAGCGCCTCCAGCCCCATTAAATCCGGCACCCTTGCCACATGTTCGCCCACTTGCACCGCCGCCAGTTCCAGCGGGCACAGCGGCACGTCGACGTAGCTCAATTCGCTATCCAGCTTGTACGAGCGCGGAATCCCCTGGATCACCAGCGCAATGAACTTCAACGTCGGCCGCCCGCCCAAGGCGTTCAACACTACGATGCGTGAGCGTTCGCCGGTCAAGCTGGCTTCGCCGCAGGCCGCTTCAAAGCTGATCAAGGGTATCTGCCGGTCGCGCCAGGTGACTTGCCGCAGATACCAGGGCGGTGCGTCGCTGGCCGGTTCGCCGCGCTGGAAGTCGATGAGTTCGGCCACGGCGACGTTGGGCAGCACCAGGTGACGGTCAGCCAGGGGCAGCAGCAGGCCGGTTAGTTGGCTGGTGCGGTGATCAAGCATGGGACTTGCTCCAATAAGCGATGCTCTCCAGCAGCACCGATTCCTGGTACGGCTTGCCAAGGTAGTCGTTAACACCGATGGCCATGGCGCGGTCGCGGTGTTTCTGGCCGGTACGCGAAGTGATCATGATGATCGGCAGGCGCATCAGGCGCGGGTCGTTGCGCACTTGCGTGGCGACCTCGAAACCGTCCATGCGCGGCATCTCGATGTCGAGCAGCATCAGGTCCGGGTTGTGCTCTTCGAGCACGGCCAGGGCGTCGATACCATCCTTGGCGGTGAGCACGTTCATGCCGTTGCGCTCCAGCAGGCGGCTGGTGACTTTGCGCACGGTGACCGAGTCGTCCACCACCAGCACCAGCAGCGGGCGTTTTTTCAGCGGGTCGTTGAGGATCAGCGGCGCATCCACCGCCTGCGCCGGCAAGGCCGGTGATCGCGCGCGAATATGCGCAAGCAAGTCGATGATCAGCACCACGCGGCCGTCGCCCAGAATGGTCGCCCCGGACAGCCCCTGCACCCCGGAAAACTGCGGTCCCAGGCCCTTGACCACGATCTCGCGCGTGCCGGCCATGGCGTCCACATGCACCGCAACGTGCCGCTCATTGCATTGCACCAGCAACACCGGCACAGGTTGGTATTGGCCGAGCAGTTTGGGGCGGGCGACGGTGTGCAGCAGATCGCCCAGGTAGAACAATTCATAACGCTGGCCGGCGTATTCGTAGCACGGCGGGTCCTGCTGATAGTGCCCCGCCAATTCATGGGGCAGCACCCGCACCAGGCCTTCGATGGTGTTGAGCGGGATTGCGTATTGATCGTCGGCGCACTGCACCATCAGCGCACGATTGACCGACACGGTAAACGGCAGGCGAATGCGAAAGTGCACGCCCGCGCCCGCTGTCGAGTCGATCACCATCGAACCACCGAGTTGGCGCACTTCTTCATGCACCACATCCATGCCCACGCCACGCCCGGAAATCTGCGTGATCTTTTCGGCGGTGGAAAAACCCGGTTGCAGGATGAACTGCAATACATCGCGGTTGCTCATCTCTTGATGGGGCGCCAGCAGGCCGCGCTTGATCGCCTTGCGCCGCACCGCTTCCAGCGGCACGCCGGCACCGTCGTCGCGCAGGTCGAACACGATATCGCCGCCTTCGTGGGTCAGGTCCAGCGTGACGCGCCCCTTCTCCGGTTTACCGGCCGCCAACCGCACCTCGCGCGATTCCAGGCCGTGGTCGACGGCGTTGCGCAGCATGTGTTCCAGCGGCGCCGCCATGCGTTCGAGCACGTTGCGGTCCATCTCGCCTTCGGCGTTGCCCACGACGAACTCCACGTCCTTGCCCAATTCGCTCGCCACCTGGCGCACGATACGCTTGAGACGCGGCAGCATGCGTTCGAACGGCACCATGCGCGTACGCATCAGGCCTTCCTGCAACTCGGTGTTGATGCGCGCCTGTTGCTGCAACAGGTCGTGCGCATCTTCGTTGCGACGGTCCAGGGTGTCCTTGAGGTCCATCAGGTCGGAGGCCGATTCGGACAACGCGCGCGACAGTTGCTGCAGTTGGGAATGGCGGTCCATTTCCAGCGGGTCGAATTCTTCGTAGCCCAGGCGCTCAGCCTCAGCCTGCTGACGGCTGAGGATGCGCCCCTGGGTTTCGGTATCCAGGCGGCGCAGTTGGTCGCGCATGCGCTCGATGGTGGTTTCCACCTCGTGCAGGGCAATGCGCGCGTCGTTGACTTGCTGTTCGATACGCCCGCGAAAGATCGAAGTTTCACCGGCCAGGTTGACCAGGTCGTCCAACAGCTCGGCAGAGATTTTCACCATATCCGCGGCGGGGTCCACCGCCGTTTCGGCCTTGCCCGGCGGCAACGCCACCGGCACCACAGGCTCATCGCTGGGGTGAACCAGACTTCTAATGCGTTCGATAAGCTTGTCCACCGAGCCCACCGGCAACCCGTCCGCCACGGCGTCGATCATCTGGGCCAGACGGTCATGACAGCCTTGCAACAACGCAAACAGTTCCGGCGATGGCGCGAGCGACCCGGCAGACAGCCCTTCGTAGAGAAACTCCAGTTCATGGGCCAAGTCGCCAATCGGCCCGATCTCGACCATGCGCGCCCCCCCCTTGAGGGTGTGCAGGTCGCGCAGCAGGGTTTCGACTTCCTGGCGATTGTTCGGCTCGGCCTGCCAGCGCAGCAATGCACTGCCTGAACTATCGAGGATATCGGCGGCTTCTTCGAGAAAAATGTCCAGCAACTCGGGGTCAGTGCCCGATGCTTGCGGGGCGGGGGCCTGCACCGCCGGCGTGCTGCTCTGGCGTATCGCGCGCAGTTTGGCGACCCACTCGGCGCTGTCGCTCAGAGGCTGCTGCTGTTGCAATTCTTCCAACTGCAGGGCCAGGTGTTCATGACTGGCCATCAGCACCTGCGACAGCTGGGCGCTGTAACTGTAGCGACGGTCCACCAGGCCTTCGTAGAGGCATTCCAACTCGTGAGCCAGATCACCCACCGCGCCGATTTCGGCCATGCGCGCGCCCCCCTTGAGGGTGTGCAAGTCGCGCTGCAACGAGGACAACGGCGCGACGCTGTCCGGCTCCAGCAACCAGCGTTTGAGCGACTGCCCGGCGCTGTCGAGGATGTCCACGGCTTCCTCGAGAAAGATCTCGACGATCTCATCGTCCATCGTCGTTTCATGGTTGAGCTGCGCCGTTGCGGCCCCCAGCTCGGCGATGCTTGGGGCGCGGCCGCCGTCGCTTTTGATCAGCCCGGTGGCCGATGGGTCCAGGGCCCCGTCCAGCAAATCGCGCAGGGCGTGCACACGTGCCGGTGCCGGGCTGATTTCCTGGCCGGCGGCCAGTTGGTCGAGCATGTTGATCAGCGCTTCATGGGCCTGTTCGGCCTCATGGAAAAACCGCTCGCTGACCGCCAGGCTGCTCTCTTCCACCGCGCCGTACAGGTCAAGCAAGGCTTCGCACAATTCGTCTATGGGGTGCAGGTCGGCGATGTGTGCGCCCTCCCCCAAGGTGGTCAATTCATCCAGCAGCGCGGTGAGTTCCTGGCGCTCGCCGGGGTGTTGCTGCCAACGGCGCAGCAGGCTTTCGGCGTCGAGCAGGATGTCCATGCCCTGGGCCAGGAAGTTGGTGATCAGTTGCGGGTCGCGCTTGATGCGCAGGCCTGTATTTGGCGCCTCGAGCAGTGCGGCCAACTGATGTTCGAGCAAGGTTTGGGTACGCTGGATCAAGTCGTCCGCGCCTTTGATTGGCACCAGCGGGTCTCGGTCCAGCTGGTGCAACCCACGCTGGAACAGCGCCTCTGCTTCCAGTAGCAATTCCACTTCGTCCAGGTCCAGCGGCAGGCGGTGCGCCTTGTATTCGCGGGTCAGGTGATCGAGCGGGCGGACCAACTCGGCGATCGGCAGCACGCCGGCCATGTAGGCGCTGCCCTTGAGCGTATGCAGCGCGCGCTGCAGTTCATCGCTGACCTGCAGCGGCACATGTTCGGCGGCCTGTTGCAGGAAGTGGTTGAGGCTGTCCAAGTGGCTCTGGGCTTCGTTGCGGAAGATCTCCAGCAGCATCGGGTCGTGGAGCTCGGCGGTCGACACGGCGGCGCCGCTGGCCAAGGCGTGGGCGCGGGCGGCCAGGGCATCGACTTCATCGCGCTGGTGTTGGTCGTGCGTGGCAAAGTCAGCGATCAACTCCGGCAGCACGGCCACCGCGTCATCCAGCACTTGTTGCACCTGCGGGCCGAGGGCGATGCTGCCCTCGAGCACGCGGTTGAGCAGGTTTTCCACGGCCCAGGCCAGCTCCGCCAGTACCAGGGCACGCACCATGCGGCCGCTGCCTTTCAAGGTATGGAAGGCGCGGCGCATTTCGGCCTGGGCGGTTTTGTCCGCGCTGTTGGGCAGGTAGCTGTGCAGTACCTCAAGGACTTCGTCGGTTTCTTCGAGGAAGACTTCGCGCAGTTCGTCGTCGATGGGTTCTTCATCGACCGGCGGCGGCAACAGGCTGCCGGGACGTTGCTGGGCCGGCGGGTTGAGACGCGACGTTGGGTTGGCCAATGCGTCGAACTGGGACTGGCTGGGCGTGCTTTCGCCCGACAGCGCGCCATCGGGCGCCACCAGTGCCTGGCGCCAGGGTTTCTCCGCCGGCAGATAGCCCAGCGCCGCGAGGCTTTGGGTGGCCAGTTCCAGCACCTGCTCACCGGCAGCGTCGGGGTCCTGGAGCATGCGTTCGAGGTAGTACTCCAGGCTGCTGATCACGTCAGCGAAATGCGCCAACTGCGTCTCGGACGGCACGCCGTCGTTGATCATCAATTGTTCATCGACGTAATCGGTGCAGCCGCGCATCAGGCTCGCTGCACGGGGCAGCGGAATCATCGCCAGCGCGCCGCGTACCTGACTCAGCAGTTCGGGCAGGGACTCCAGGCGCTGGCGGTCCCAATCGGCTTCAATACAATCGATCACCAGCTCTTTGGCCTGGCGCAGGCATTGGCAGGACTCGCGGATCACCAACTGGTGAATCTGGCTCAGGTCGGTGGTCGGCAGACGGCTTTCTTCGCGGCTTTGCGATTCGACGGTACCGGCCATTCCGGCCAGTGTGGCTTCCACATAGAGCAGTGCGCCGGCCACATCCATCAGCACCGCGTCATTGGGCTCGCGATGCCCCTGGGCCAGGCTCAGCACCACAGCCAACTGGTCGATGATCACTTTGCGCGGCTGGCCAAACCCCAGCACCGCCAAGGTATCGGCGATCTGCCGTAACGGTGCCAGTAGCGCATCGAGATCGCCGGTGTGCTGTCGGTCGCTGCGCACGAACAGGTCGAGGCGTTCCTTGACCCGTACCAGTTCCTCGCACAACGCCCCCAGTACCGAACCCATGGCATTGCGGTCCGGTCCGGCCAGGCGCGCGCGCTCGGCGTCAACCACGGCGCTGTCAGGCAACGCCTCGTCCAAGCCGTAGCGCTCCTTAAGGCTTTGCATGCGCGGTGTCGGCCGGGTGACTTTGGCCACGTAGAACAGCAGGCTTTTGAGCAGGTCGTCCGGCGCCGGCTGGTTGATACCACCGATGCCCTGGGCCAGCAGGCGTTTAAGTTGCTTGTCACTGGCCTTGAGCAAACTGCGCAGTGCCGGGCTGTTGGCGACGACACCCGTGAGCATGCCTTCGACCAGCGCCGAAGCGACTTGCCACAACGGCAACAGCGGCGCGCCCTGGCACAGAGCCTCAAGGCGCGCGAACACCCGCGCCATGTCTTCCAGGTTGCTCGGGCCGTGGTCTTCGCGCAGCAGCCCGGCGAGGGCTTGTTGCAACAGCTGGTGCCATTGGCGCAGTTGCTCATGAAGGTCCGGTACCGCGCGGTGGGCCAGGGCTTCGTCGGGCAGCGGTGCAATCGACAGCAGTTGCGGGCTGAACAGGCTGGTTTCCGAGAGCAGGCTTTCACCGCGAGCACTGCGCAAGTCGTTGAGCAGCGGCAGCACCACCAAGGGCAAATCGCGGCGGGCGCTGTGTATGCGGTCGAGGTACAGCGGCAGTTGGCCAAGAGCCTGTTGCAGCAGGCGGATGCTCTCGTCGCGCTGGCTGACCTGTCTGGCCTTGAGCGCCAGGGCCAGTGCTTCGATCTCCTCGGCCAACAGCGCCGCGCCGTAGAACTCGACCATTTGCAAGGCGCCGTGCACCTGGTGGATACCGGCCAGGCATTGGTCGATGACGTCGTCGTCATGGGTTTCGACAAACGCATCCAGCGCCGATCGGGCCTGTTTCAGGGTTTCGGCAATGTCGCCCTTGACCCATTCGAGGGCCACGTAGTCGTGCCGATCAACCATATTCACTCCGGTGAGAATTTTTGAGTTGCGTGTATTGCCAGGATCTCAAGCCAACGAATATCTGCGGTGGGAGCGCGTTTCAATCCTCAGCCTGTTTGGCCGCCGGCAAGGTGAAACCCGACACCGACCTGCGCAACTGACTGGCCATTTTCGCCAGGTTACCAATGCTCTCGGCGGTCGCGGTGGAACCCGACGAGGTCTGGGTGGTGATCTGCTGGATCACGTTCATGGTCAGCGAGATCTGCCCGGCCGACGAGGTCTGCTGCTGCGCCGCGTTGGAGATGCTCTGGATCAGCGCCGCCAGGGTTTTCGACACGCCTTCGATCTCTTCCAGCGCCACACCGGCATCCTGGGCCAGCCGCGCGCCGCGTACCACTTCGGTGGTGGTTTGCTCCATGGAAATCACGGCCTCATTGGTGTCGGCCTGGATCGCACGGACCAGGGTCTCGATCTGCCGGGTAGCCGCCGACGAGCGCTCGGCCAGCCGTTGGACTTCATCGGCCACCACCGCAAAACCGCGCCCGGCGTCCCCGGCCATGCTCGCCTGGATCGCGGCGTTCAGGGCGAGGATGTTGGTCTGCTCGGCGATGTCGTCGATCAGGCTGACGATATCGCCGATCTCCTGGGACGACTCGCCCAGGCGTTTGATGCGCTTGGCGGTGTCCTGGATCTGTTCGCGAATGTTGTCCATGCCATGGATGGTGTTGTGCACCACCTCGTTGCCCTTGTTGGCGATTTCCACCGAGCGCTCCGCCACCGCCGAGGACTCGGCGGCATTGGCCGACACCTGGTCGATGGACTGGGCCATCTGGTTGATCGCCGTGGACGCTTCGGCGATCTGCTGGGCCTGGTGCTCCGAAGCCTGGGCCAGGTGCATGGCGGTCGCCTGGGTCTCTTGGACCGCACCCGCCACTTGCCCCGCGGTGAGGTTGATGGTGGCCACCAGGTCCCGCAGTTGGTCCACGGAATAGTTGATGGAGTCGGCGATGGTGCCGGTGAAGTCTTCGGTCACCGAGGCAGTCACGGTGAGGTCGCCGTCGGCCAGGTCTTCGATTTCATCGAGCAGGCGCATGATCGCGTTCTGGTTGCGCTCATTCTTCTCGGCGGTCTCGTGCAGTTGGCGGTTGGTCTCGCGCACCATCACCAGGCCAATCAGGATAATCGAGGCCAATGCCAGCAGGCCCAGCACATAGCCGCCGATGGTGTCGAAACTGCGCCCGCTGGCGAGGTTTTCGAAACCGCTGGCCAGGTGCGAGGCTTCATCGAGCAGGGTTTGCGACAGATTGAAAATATTGCTCGCCGAGGCGCGGACCTGAAACAGCTGCGGCGAGGTTTCGAGGATTTCATCCACGGAGCCGGAGACAAACTCGAACAGCTCGGCGATTTCCGTCAGCCGTGCGCGGGCGTCGTGGTCTTCGACCTGGGTGATGCGCAGGCTCGGGTTGCCGTTGAGCATGCCATTGAGCACCTGGCCGAAGCGCGCGGCATCGCGGCCAAAGGCATCGGCGGCCTGCACGGCGGTTTCATCCCCCGCCAGCACAGTGTTGACCGCGCCCAGGATGCGTTCGGCCAGCAGCGACTGGCGTTGGGCCACCGCCACCTGGCTGGCCGGGGCGCCACGCTGCAACAGGATGTCGACGACTTTTTCCGACTCCATCTGCAATTGCGGCACGGTTTCGGCCAGGGTGGCGGCCACTTGGTGCAGGGACAGCACGGTCTGCTCGCTGGCGAGGATCGCGTCGGTGTTTTTCAGCAGGGCTTCCCAGTCGGTCTGCACCGCGCGCATTTCGGCGCGTACCGCACTGGGAGCGGCTGGCAGGCCGGTGTCCGGGTCGCCTTTTTTCAGGTAGCCCCAACGCTGGGCGAAGTCGTTGCGCGCCTCGCCCAACAGCTTGAACGCCGCCGCCTTGCCCGCGGCAGCTTCCGTGGCGTTCTTGGCGATGCGTTGCGAGAGCACGCGCAGTTCACCGGCGTGGCCGATGTACTGTTTGTCATAGGTGGACTGGGTGTTGAGGTACGCGAAGTTGGCGAACAACAGCATGATGAACACGATCAACGCGATAAACAGCACGATGATCTGCGAGCGGCTGCGCGAGCCGGTCTGAGGTTTGGGCGTGGTAGCGGTGGTCATGCGGCGACATCCATGAAGCCTGGGGCCTGCGCCAGAGCGAAGGGGCTGAAAACCTGCCACAGCGGGTCGCCGTCGAACTGGCCGCTGATAAACGGCGCGCTGGGGTCGGGGTTGGCCAACAAGGCGTCTTGTGCGAAATGCTGCATTCCCACCACCTCATCCACCAGCAGCCCGACAAACAGATCGTTGTATTCCACCACCAGCACCCGCCGTTGCTTGCGTGCCCTGGACAGCGCCAGCCCCAGGAAACCGCCCAGGTCCATCACCGGCAGCAAACGCCCGCGCAGGTTAGCAACACCCTTGACCCAGGTCTTGACCCCGGGCATTAAAGTGCAACGCGGCTCATGCAACACCTCGGCAACTTCGCCCATGGGCGCCACGTACCAGCCGTCGCCCAGGCGAAAGCCGATGCCGCTCCAGCGGTGCAGGCGAGTTTCCTGGGACGGCAGGTCGGCGGCCAGCAGGCGGCAGCGGCGGTCGATATCCAGCAACAGCTCGAAGGCAGTTTGCGACTCGGTCATGATGGCGTGCCGTCAGCCGGCCAGCACCTTGTTCAAGGTGGCGATCAGGGTTTCTTCATCCACCGGCTTGGTCAGGTAATCCTTGGCGCCCTGGCGCGCGCCCCAGATCTTGTCGGTTTCCTGATCCTTGGTGGTGATGATGATAATCGGGATGCCGTTGGTTTCCGGCTCCTTGGACAACTGGCGCGTGGCCTGGAAGCCATTGAGGCCCGGCATCACGATGTCCATCAGAACGGCGTCGGGCTTTTCCTGGCGGGCCAGGGCGACGCCGTCGGCGCCGTTCTCGGCCTTGAGCACCTGGTGGCCGTGCTTTTCCAGCATGCCGGTCAATTTGTACATTTCAGTCGGCGAATCGTCGACGATCAGAACACGTGCCATGGTTTTCCCCGCTACATTGGTCGGCGCCGGCCCTTGTGGGGCGGCGTCAGTGTGCTTGTTCTACTGCGGCGAATCCCGGCACGTAGGCCTTGATCGCACCCAGCAGTTCTTCCTTGCTGAAAGGCTTGGTCAAAAACTGATCGACACCCACGATGCGCCCCTTGGCCTTGTCGAACAGGCCGTCCTTGGAGGACAGCATGATCACCGGGATCGACTTGAACGCCGGGTTGTTCTTCACCAGGGCGCAGGTCTGATAACCATCCAGGCGCGGCATCATGATGTCGACAAAGATAATGTGCGGGTGATGATCAACAATCCGGGCCAGGGCATCGAAACCGTCGATGGCCGTGATGACGTCGCATCCCACGTTCTTCAACAATGTCTCGGCGGTGCGGCGGATCGTTTTCGAGTCATCGATCACCATCACTCTCAAGGCGTTGGAATGCTGTTCCATATCTGCTCTACCATCGCCACAGCGAATCGGTTTTTGGTGCGTACTGCCTGATGTCTCACAGGATGAGCGCCGCAGGCCTTGGAACTCAGGGGCCGCTGCGCCGTGGCAGTCTTTTTAGCACAGTCTCGGAGAGCAATCTATCGAGGCACCCGCCCGGTGGTTTTTCCTTGACCCACAACAGCCGCAGCGCCACTCTGACGCCACTTTTATGCGCCCTAATTTGCTAGAGGAAATCCCCCATGAGCGTTCGCGTCGGCATTGTCATGGACCCTATCGCCAGCATTTCCTATAAAAAGGACAGCTCGCTGGCCATGCTCCTGGCTGCCCAGGCCCGCGGTTGGACCCTGTTCTATATGGAACAACGCGACCTTTACCAGGGCGACGGCGAAGCCCGCGCACGCATGCGCCCGCTGCAGGTGTTCGCCAACCCCGAGAAGTGGTTCGAACTGCAGGATGAGATCGACAGCCCTCTAAGCGATCTGGATGTGATCCTGATGCGCAAGGACCCGCCGTTCGACATGGAATTCGTCTATTCCACTTACCTGCTGGAACAAGCCGAGCGCGCGGGCGTGCTGATCGTCAACAAGCCGCAGAGCCTGCGCGACTGCAACGAAAAGCTGTTCGCCACCCTGTTCCCACAATGCACCCCACCGACCGTGGTCAGCCGCCGCGCCGATGTGCTGCGTGAGTTTGCCGCCAAGCATGGCGATGTGATCCTAAAGCCGCTGGACGGCATGGGCGGCACCTCGATCTTCCGTCATCGCGCAGGCGACCCGAACCTGTCGGTCATCCTCGAAACCCTGACAGCCCTGGGCACCCAGCAGATCATGGGCCAGGCCTACCTGCCGGCGATCAAGGACGGCGACAAGCGCATCCTGATGATCGACGGCGAGCCGGTGGATTACTGCCTGGCACGCATCCCGGCGGCCGGCGAGACCCGTGGCAACCTGGCGGCCGGTGGTCGTGGCGAGGCGCGACCGTTGTCGGACAAGGACCGTTGGATTGCCGCTCAAGTCGGTCCAACGCTGCGTGAAAAGGGCTTGCTGTTTGTCGGGCTGGACGTGATCGGTGAGAACCTCACCGAAATCAACGTCACCAGCCCGACCTGTATCCGCGAGATCGACAATGCCTTTGGCACGAACATCGGCGAAATGCTGATGGCTGCGATAGAAGCGAAGCTGCAAGCCTCAAGCCGCCGTTGAAAGTTCAAGGCGAATAGCGCTCAGGCTTGCAGCTTGTAACTTGTCGCTTGAAGCTAAAAACCAACATTGCGCTATCATGCCGAACCCCGATACCAGCGATGTTGGTTTTTATGCCTCTGCCGTCCGATCTGCCCCCCGAACTCTCCCATCGCGGCGTGCGCCCGGCTGATCGGCTCGGATTTACCTTGTTCCTCGCCGCACTGCTTCACCTGGCGTTGCTCCTCGGCGTGGGGTTCACCATGGTCGAGCCCAAGCAGATCACCAGAACCCTGGAAATCACCCTCGCCACGTTCAAAAGTGAAAAGAAGCCCGAGAAGGCAGATTTTCTGGCCCAGGACAATCAGCAAGGCAGCGGCACCCTCGACAAGAAGGCCATCCCCAAAACCACTGAAGTGGCGCCGTTCCAGGACAACAAGGTCAATAAGGTCACGCCACCTCCGGCCCCCAAGCCCGAGGTCAAGCAAACCACGCCCAAGCCAGCGGTGACCACTGTCGCGCCCAAGCCGCAGAAAGCCCCGGCCCAGCGCGAAAAGACCAAGACCGAGCCGACGCCTGAACCGGTGAAGCCGGCGCCGACCTTCGACAGCTCGACACTGTCCGACGAAATTTCCAGCCTGGAAGCCGAACTGGCCCAGGAACAACAGCTGTACGCCAAACGCCCGCGTATCTACCGCTTGAACGCCGCCTCGACCATGCGCGACAAAGGCGCCTGGTATAAAGATGAGTGGCGCAAGAAGGTCGAGCGCATCGGCAACCTCAACTACCCTGAAGAGGCCCGTCGCCAGCAGATCTATGGCAATTTGCGCTTGCTGGTGTCGATCAATCGCGACGGTTCGTTATATGAAGTGCAGGTGCTGGAGTCATCAGGCCAACCCCTGCTGGACCAGGCCGCCCAGCGCATCGTGCGTCTGGCCGCGCCTTTCGCCCCGTTCAGCGGCGACTTGAATGACGTGGACCGCCTGGAAATCATCCGCACCTGGAAGTTCGCCAAGGGCGATCGGTTGTCCAGCAACTGACCACTCCCTTTTGGGCGCAGCGGGCGTGCTCACGACAACTCCAGCTTGTCAGTTCGCCCCTCCAACGCCACACTAGCGGACATGAAAAATGTCAGCCCGACCTACCTCAAGCACCAATTCCTGATCGCCATGCCCCATATGGCCGACCCGAACTTTGCGCAGACCTTGACCTACATCGTCGAGCACACGGCCAATGGTGCCATGGGGTTGGTGGTGAATCGTCCGCAAGAGTTGAGCCTGGCCGATATCCTCGAGCAACTGCGCCCCGAGATCGACCCGCCCGCGCGGTGCCAGCACGTGCCGATCTACATCGGCGGGCCGGTACAGACCGATCGCGGCTTTGTCCTGCACCCGACCGGGCCGACGTTCCAGGCCACGGTGGATCTGGACGGCGTGTCACTGTCCACCTCCCAGGACGTGCTGTTCGCCATCGCGGACGGGGTGGGCCCTGAGCACAGCGTGATCACCCTGGGTTATGCCGGTTGGGAAGCCGGGCAATTGGAAGCGGAACTGGCCAGCAACGCCTGGCTGACGTGCCCGTTTGACGCCGATATCCTGTTCAACACCGCCAGCGAACTGCGCCTGGAAGCCGCCGCGGCCAAGCTGCGGGTCAACCTCAGCCTGCTGACCAGCCAGGCGGGGCACGCCTGATGGCCTTGCGTCTGATCCTGGGTTTTGACTACGGCACCAAACAGATCGGCGTTGCGGTCGGCCAGGTCATCACCGGCCAGGCCCGTGAGCTGTGCACCTTGAAAGCCCAGAACGGCATACCGGACTGGGATCAGGTCGAAGCCCTGATCAAAGAGTGGAAGCCCGACGCGGTGGTGGTCGGCCTGCCTCTGAACATGGATGGCACCCCCAGCGACATGTGCCTGCGCGCCGAAAAGTTCGCCCGCCGCCTCAACGGCCGCTACAACATCCCCTTCTATACCCACGATGAACGCCTGACCACCTTTGAAGCCAAGGGTGAGCGACGTGACCGTGGCGGGCAGAAGGGCAGCTACCGCGACAACCCCGTGGATGCCATTGCCGCCGCCTTGCTGTTGCAGGGCTGGCTGGATGAAAACACCGCTTTATTTGAATCCTGACTGACGCGGCTTGCCGCGTCTTCTTACGTTTGAGCCCGGAACTTGCCTACAGCAAGGCCTTGAAGGAGCCACCATGAGCCTGCCCAATCCCGCCGAACTGATCAGCCAGATGGCGATACGCCTCAAGGCGCATCTGGAACACCGCGCCATCAGCGAACCGCGTTTTATCGGCATTCGCACTGGTGGTGTATGGGTGGCCCAGGCGTTGCTGAAAGAACTGGGCAGCGACTCGCCCCTGGGCACCCTCGACGTGTCCTTCTACCGCGACGACTTCAGCCAGAACGGCCTGCACCCGCAAGTGCAACCCTCGGCACTGCCGTTCGAGGTCGAAGGCCAGCACCTGGTGCTGATCGACGACGTGCTGATGAGCGGCCGCACCATTCGTGCCGCCATGAATGAGCTGTTCGACTATGGCCGCCCAGCCAGTATCACGCTGGTCTGCCTGCTGGACCTGGATGCCGGCGAACTGCCGATCAGCCCAGATGTGGTCGGCGCCACGCTGTCGCTTGCCGCCCACCAACGGGTAAAATTGTCCGGTCCCACGCCGCTCGAACTCGAACTGCAAGACCTTGCCCTTTAAACCGCCTTGTACAGAGTCCCCGCGATGACGCCTCTAGATGCCAAGCGCCCGCTGCAGCTCAATGCTCAGGGCCAGTTGCAACATTTCTTGTCCCTTGACGGTTTGCCCCGCGAACTGCTCACCGAAATCCTCGACACCGCCGACTCGTTCCTCGAAGTCGGAGGCCGGGCGGTGAAAAAGGTCCCGCTGCTGCGCGGTAAAACCATCTGCAACGTGTTCTTCGAGAACTCCACACGCACCCGCACCACCTTCGAGCTGGCGGCCCAGCGGTTGTCGGCCGATGTGATCACGCTGAACGTGTCCACCTCGTCGGCGAGCAAGGGCGAAACGCTGCTCGACACCCTGCGCAACCTGGAAGCCATGGCCGCCGACATGTTCGTGGTGCGCCACGGCGACTCCGGCGCCGCGCACTTCATCGCCGAGCACGTGTGCCCGCAGGTGGCGATCATCAACGGCGGCGACGGCCGCCACGCCCACCCGACCCAGGGCATGCTCGACATGCTCACCATCCGTCGGCACAAGGGCAGCTTTGAAAACCTCTCGGTGGCCATCGTCGGCGATATCCTGCACTCACGTGTAGCCCGCTCGAACATGCTGGCCCTCAAAGCCCTGGGCTGCCCGGACATCCGCGTGATCGCCCCCAAGACCCTGCTGCCGATTGGTATCGAGCAGTACGGCGTGAAGGTCTATACCGACATGGCAGCAGGCCTCAAGGACGTGGACGTGGTGATCATGCTGCGCCTGCAACGCGAGCGCATGGCCGGTGGCCTGCTGCCGAGCGAGGGCGAGTTCTACCGCCTGTTCGGCCTGACCACCGCGCGCCTGGCCGGCGCCAAGCCGGATGCCATCGTGATGCACCCCGGCCCGATCAACCGAGGGGTGGAGATTGAGTCGGCGGTGGCCGACGGCAACCAATCGGTGATTCTCAACCAGGTGACCTACGGGATCGCCGTGCGCATGGCGGTGTTGTCCATGGCCATGAGCGGGCAGACCGCGCAACGTCAATTCGAGCAGGAGAACGCACAGTGAAGCTCAGCATTCTTGGCGCTCGCGTTATCGATCCGGCCAGCGGCCTGGATCAAGTGACCGATTTACATCTGGAAGCCGGCAAGATCATCGCCCTCGGCGCTGCGCCGGCAGGCTTCAGCCCCAGCCAGACCATCGATGCCACAGGCCTGGTGGCCGCGCCTGGGCTGGTGGACCTGAACGTCGCCCTGCGCGAGCCGGGCTACAGCCGCAAGGGCAGCATCGCCAGCGAAACCCGCGCCGCTGCGGCCGGTGGTGTGACCAGCCTGTGCTGCCCACCGCACACCAAGCCGGTTCTCGACACGTCGGCAGTCACCGAGCTGATCCTCGACCGCGCCCGTGAAGCCGGCAACTGCAAAGTGTTCCCTATCGGCGCCCTGAGCAAAGGCCTGGAAGGCGAACAACTGGCGGAGCTGATTGCCCTGCGCGACGCCGGTTGCGTGGCCTTCGGCAACGGCCTTGAGAGTTTCCGCAGCACCCGCACCCTGTGCCGTGCCCTGGAATACGCAGCCACCTTCGATCTGACCGTGATCTTTCACTCCCAGGACCGCGACCTGGCCGAAGGTGGCCTGGCCCATGAAGGCGCCGTGGCCAGCTTCCTCGGCCTGCCGGGCATTCCCGAAACCGCCGAAACCGTGGCCCTGGCCCGCGACCTGCTGCTGGTGGAGCAAAGCGGCGTACGCGCGCACTTCAGCCAGTTGACCAGCGCCAGGGGCGTGGCCCTGATCGCCCAGGCACAAGCCCGCGGCCTGCCGGTGACTGCGGATGTGGCGCTGTATCAGTTGATCCTGACGGATGAGGCGCTGATCGATTTCTCCAGCCTGTACCACGTGCAACCGCCCCTGCGCACCCTGGCCGATCGTGACGGTCTGCGTGCGGCGGTGAAATCGGGCGTGGTCTCGGCCATTTCCAGCCACCACCAACCCCACGAACGAGATGCCAAGCTGGCACCGTTTGGCGCAACGGAGCCGGGCATCAGCAGCGTAGAACTGTTGCTGCCATTGGCGATGACGCTGGTGGAGGATGGCTTGCTGGACTTGCCGACACTGCTGGCACGCCTGAGCGCCGGCCCGGCAGAGGCCTTGCGCCTGCCGGCAGGCAAGTTGGCGGTGGGTTCGGCGGCGGACCTGGTACTGTTCGACCCGGCCAGTTCCACGATTGCCGGGGAACACTGGCTGTCGAAGGGCGAAAACTGCCCGTTCATCGGTCATGTATTGCCGGCGACAGTGCGTTACACCTTGGTCGACGGGCACATCAGCTACCAGGCCTGAAGCGGGCACGGTAAAAGACTGTGGGAGGGGATTGCCCCTCCCACATTGGGCTCTCAATAAGGCCTGGAGATTCAGCGGCCGCCGTTGCGCTCGGCATTGCGAATCGAAACCTGCGTATTCAGCGTCCAGAAGTCATACAGCACCCCCAGCAGGAACAAGCCGCCGGTCAGCAGGTAGATAAGCCCGCTGATCCATTTGCCCATGTACATACGGTGCACACCGAACACCCCGAGAAACGCCAACAGTATCCAGGCCACGTTGTATTCAACGGGCCCGGCGGTGAAGCGCAACTCGGCCTCACGGTCCATGGCAGGGATCAGGAACAGGTCGATCAGCCAGCCAATGCCCAGCAGGCCAAGGGTGAAAAACCAGATCGTACCGGTAACAGGTTTACCGTAATAAAAGCGATGCGCCCCGGTGAAACCGAAAATCCACAGCAGGTAGCCAATCACCTTGCTGTGGGTGTCGTGCTGCGGACCAACCTGTTGATAGGTGTTCATCGCGTACCTCTTTTGCGTCGATAGATAAATTTTTTCACTTTCTTTGTGACTTTTTTACAGGCACCCGACGTACGGCAAATGGTATCTTCTCTCCCCTGAAAGCCTTATGCCACCTGACTTGTGTCGGACAATTGCGGCGAATCGTCGCGTTTTTCCTGATTTTGACGTCAAGGTTCAGTCGACAAACGGCCTGAGAACGACACCAAAAGCTGTTATAAAGTTGCGCGCAAACCCATAAGAGCCACGCCTAATGCGACCATTTTTCAAGACATGGCTAACCATTTGCCTATTAATGCCATTGGCCGCCCACGCCACCAATCGTGAGCAACGACTTCCGAACGTTAACGGTTTCACCCCTAAAGTTCACAGCACGCCAACCACTGCCAAATCGGTAAAGCCCACCGTCAGCCGCCCGACTCAACTGAGCAAGGCCCACGGTAAGGCAACACCTGGCCTGATGGCCGTCAACACCAAGCAAAGCAGCAACGTCCTCAGCCGCGCCGTAAACGTGCTCGGTACTCCTTATCGTTGGGGCGGCAGCAGCCCAAGTAAAGGGTTCGATTGCAGCGGCTTGGTGAAATACGCGTTCAACGACGTAAAAGCGGTCGATTTGCCGCGCACCTCCAACGCCATGGCCGCGGGCCACGGGCAGAAGGTTGACCGCAAGGACTTGAAACCGGGTGACCTATTGTTCTTCAAATTGAAGAGCCGCCAGGTGAACCATGTCGCCATCTACCTGGGCAACGACCGCTTTATCCACGCACCGCGTCGTGGCAAATCGGTGAGCATCGACACCCTGAAGAAGCCGTTCTGGAACAAGAACTACGTGATTGCCAAGCGGGTTCTGCCCAAAGAGCAGAACAACAACCTGCGGGTTGTCCAGCGCTGACACCAGGCTGAAATGCAGTAAACCATGGGGGAGCGGGCTTGCTCGCTCCCCATTTGATGTTTATTGCTCCAAAGGCTTCAGATGTCTGCGGGCACCCTCGCCTTCTCTCGGGCCTCTTCCCGGCTGATCACACCCTCCCCGACCAACGCCCTCAAACTCATATCCAACGTCTTCATCCCCAACGCCCCGCCGGTCTGAATGGCCGAGACCATCTGCGCCACCTTGTCCTCGCGAATCAAGTTACGAATGGCCGGCGTGCCCAGCATGATTTCATGGGCGGCCACGCGCCCACCGCCGAGCTTCTTGATCAGTACCTGACACACCACGGCTTGCAGCGACTCCGACAGCATTGAGCGCACCATGGCTTTCTCGCCTGCCGGGAACACGTCCACCAGCCGGTCCACGGTTTTCGCCGCCGAGGTGGTGTGCAAGGTCCCGAAGACCAGGTGCCCGGTCTCGGCCGCCGTAAGCGCCAGGCGGATGGTTTCCAGGTCACGCAACTCGCCCACCAGAATCACATCCGGGTCTTCGCGCAACGCCGAGCGCAGAGCGGTGGAAAAGCTATGGGTGTCGCGGTGTACCTGGCGCTGGTTAATCAGCGCGGTGTTCGGCGTGTGGATAAATTCGATGGGGTCTTCCAGCGTGAGGATGTGCTGGCGCCGATGCTTGTTGAGGTAATCGATCATCGCCGCCAGCGTGGTGGACTTGCCTGAGCCGGTCGGCCCGGTCACCAGCACCAGGCCACGTGGCAACAACGCGATGCGCTCGAAGACTTCTCCCAACCCGAGGCGCTCCAAGCTCTGAACCTCGGATGGAATGGTGCGAAACACCGCGCCCATGCCGCGATCCTGCTGGAACACGTTTGCGCGGAACCGGGCCAGACCGGGCAGTTCGAAGGCAAAATCCGTTTCAAGAGATGTTTCGAAATCCTTTTGCTGGTATTGGTTGAGTAACGGCCTGAGTAAATCCGCCACTTGCAAGGCTGACAGCACCGGTGTATCCAGTGGCCAGACCTCGCCATCCACGCGCAGCATCGGCGCCAGGCCGGCCGACAGATGCAGGTCGGAGGCGCCCCGGCGCACGCCGACCATCAGCAATTCAGTGATATCCATAGGGCTTTCCATTTCCAGTAGAATGCCGCGGACTCCATATCCACGGGCGCATCTTGAATGTCGACGATAGCAGACAACATCGGCCAGGTTAGCCAGCGCATCCGCGCCGCGGCCGACGCAGTGGGCCGTGACGCAAACAGCATCCATCTGCTGGCCGTGAGCAAGACCAAACCCGCCCAGGCCGTGCGCGAAGCCTACGCCGCCGGGATGTGCGACTTTGGCGAAAACTATCTGCAGGAAGCCCTGGGCAAACAGGCTGAATTAACCGACCTGCCCTTGAGTTGGCACTTCATCGGCCCCATTCAATCGAACAAGACTCGTGCCATCGCCGAGCACTTCGCTTGGGTGCATTCCGTGGACCGCCTCAAAATTGCGCAACGCCTGTCCGAGCAACGCCCGGCCGACCTGCCGCCGCTGAACATCTGCATCCAGGTCAACGTGAGCGGCGAAGCCAGCAAGTCCGGCTGTACGCCCGCCGACCTGCCGGCCCTGGCCAATGCGATCAGCGCCCTGCCACGCTTGAAGCTAAGAGGCTTGATGGCGATCCCCGAACCGACCGATGACCGGGCGGAGCAAGATGCGGCCTTCGCGACCGTGCGCGACCTGCAAGCCAGCTTGAACCTGCCGCTCGACACACTCTCCATGGGCATGAGCCACGACCTTGAGTCGGCCATTGCCCAAGGCGCCACCTGGGTGCGGATCGGTACCGCCCTGTTTGGTGCCCGCGACTACGGCCAGCCTTGAAATGGCTGACTTCCATTTAGCTAAGGACCTGTCATGAAAGACACGCGTATTGCCTTTATCGGCGCCGGTAACATGGCGGCCAGCCTGATTGGCGGCCTGCGGGCCAAAGGCCTGGGCGCCGAGCAGATTCGCGCCAGCGACCCAGGCGCAGACACTCGCGCCCGCGTCAGCGCCGAACACGGCATTGAGACCTTTGCCGACAACGCCGAGGCCATCCAAGGCGTCGACGTGATCGTGCTGGCAGTCAAACCGCAAGCCATGAAGGCCGTGTGCGAGAGCTTGCGCCCCAGCCTGCAACCGCACCAACTGGTGGTGTCCATCGCCGCCGGCATCACCTGCGACAGCATGAACAACTGGCTCGGCGCCCAGCCAATCGTACGCTGCATGCCCAACACGCCGGCGTTGTTGCGCCAGGGTGTGAGCGGCCTGTACGCCACGGCCCAGGTGAGCGCTGCACAGCGTGACCAGGCTCAGACGCTGCTGGGTGCCGTGGGCATCGCCGTGTGGCTGGAGCAGGAACAACAATTGGACGCCGTCACGGCCGTATCCGGCAGCGGCCCGGCGTACTTCTTCCTGCTGATCGAAGCCATGACCGCCGCCGGTGTCAAACTGGGCCTGCCCCAGGACGTCGCCGAGCAACTGGCCGAACAAACCGCCCTGGGCGCTGCGAAGATGGCCGTTTCCAGTGAGGTGGACGCTGCCGAGCTGCGCCGTCGCGTGACCTCCCCAGGCGGCACCACGCAGGCCGCGATCGAATCGTTCCAGGCCGGGGGGTTTGAAGCCCTGGTGGAAAAAGCTCTGGGTGCCGCGGCACATCGTTCGGCCGAGATGGCCGAGCAGCTGGGCAAATAGTCGTCTCCCTACGAAGGAATACATGATGCTTGGACTCAATGACGCCCTTATCTTCATCATCCAGACCCTGGGCAGCCTGTACCTGCTGATCGTGCTGATGCGTTTTATCCTGCAACTGGTGCGGGCGAACTTCTACAATCCGTTGTGCCAATTCGTGGTGAAGGCCACCCAACCGCTGCTCAAGCCGCTGCGCCGGGTGATCCCGAGCCTGTTCGGCCTGGACATGTCATCGCTGGTGCTGGCACTGCTGCTGCAGATCCTGCTGTTCGTGGTGATCCTGACGCTCAACGGCTACCAGGCCTTCACCGTACTGCTGCTGCCTTGGGCGCTGATCGGCATCTTCTCGCTGTTTTTGAAGATCATCTTCTGGTCGATGATCATCAGCGTGATTCTCTCGTGGGTCGCTCCCGGCAGTCGCAGCCCTGGCGCCGAACTGGTCTTCCAGATCACCGAGCCGGTGCTGGCGCCGTTCCGTCGCCTGATTCCCAACCTGGGCGGCCTGGATATCTCGCCGATCTTTGCGTTTATCGTGATCCAACTGATCCAAAGCTGGGTCGTTCCACGGCTGGCGTTCTACGCGCTCATGCCCAAGGAACTGTTCGGCCTGATCTGAATGCGCGCAACGGGTGGGGGCGGACTCTTTCGCTCCCACTTTTTGTATCTGCATATTGAATTGAATCCGAGCGGGCCTTTGCTTGCCGCTGGGTGCAGCGGTCTTTAGACTTACGCCTCATTTAAACGAGAGCAGGGTCGATGCCAACTGCCTTCCCCCCCGATTCTGTTGGACTGGTCGTGCCCCAAGTGGCGCACTTCAGCGAACCGCTGGCCCTGGCCTGCGGTCGTTCGCTGCCTGCCTATGACCTGATTTATGAAACCTACGGCCAACTGAACGCCACGGCGAGCAACGCCGTGCTGATCTGCCACGCCTTGTCCGGCCATCACCACGCCGCCGGCTTCCACAGCGTCGACGAGCGCAAGCCCGGCTGGTGGGACAGTTGCATCGGCCCAGGCAAGCCTATCGACACGCAAAAGTTCTTTGTGGTCAGCCTGAACAACCTCGGCGGTTGCAATGGTTCCACCGGCCCCAGCAGCCTTAACCCGGAAACCGGCAAACCGTTCGGTGCCGACTTCCCGGTGCTCACCGTGGAAGACTGGGTGCACAGCCAGGCGCGCCTGGCCGACGTGTTGGGTATCAACCAATGGGCGGCCGTGATCGGCGGCAGCCTGGGCGGTATGCAGGCGCTGCAATGGACCATCACCTACCCGGATCGCGTGCGCCATTGCCTGGCCATCGCCTCGGCGCCCAAGTTGTCGGCGCAGAACATCGCCTTCAACGAAGTGGCACGCCAGGCGATCCTCACCGACCCGGAGTTCCACGGTGGTTCGTTCCAGGAAGCGGGCGTGATCCCCAAGCGCGGTTTGATGCTGGCGCGCATGGTCGGGCATATCACCTACCTGTCCGACGACTCCATGGGCGAGAAATTCGGCCGTGGCCTCAAGAGCGAGAAACTCAACTACGACTTCCACAGCGTCGAGTTCCAGGTGGAAAGCTACCTGCGTTATCAGGGCGAGGAGTTCTCCGGGCGTTTCGACGCCAATACCTACCTGCTGATGACCAAGGCCCTGGACTACTTCGACCCTGCGGCGAATCACGACGACGACCTGGCCAAAACCTTCGAAGGTGCCACGGCCAAGTTCTGTGTGATGTCATTCACCACCGACTGGCGCTTCTCGCCGGCCCGCTCCCGTGAACTGGTGGATGCCCTGATGGCGGCGCGCAAAGACGTCTGCTACCTCGAGATCGACGCTCCGCAAGGCCACGACGCCTTCCTGATTCCGATCCCGCGCTACCTGCAGGCCTTCAGTAACTACATGAACCGCATAACTTTGTGAGAACGCCATGAGAGCCGACCTGGACATCATCCAAGAATGGATACCCGCCGGCAGCCGCGTGCTCGACCTGGGCTGCGGCGATGGCGAACTGCTGAGCTGGCTGCGGGACAACAAGCAAGTCACCGGCTACGGCCTTGAAAACGACCCGGACAACATTGCCCAGTGCGTGGCCAAGGGCATCAACGTGATCGAGCAGGACCTGGACAAGGGCCTGGGCAACTTTGCCAGCAATAGCTTCGACATCGTGGTGATGACCCAGGCCCTGCAGGCGGTGCATTACCCGGACCGCATTCTCGATGAGATGCTGCGCGTCGGCCGCCAGTGCATCATCACCTTCCCCAACTTCGGGCACTGGCGCTGCCGCTGGTACCTGGCCACCAAGGGCCGCATGCCGGTGTCGGACTTTCTGCCGTACACCTGGTACAACACCCCGAACATCCATTTCTGCACCTTCGAAGACTTCGAAGCGCTGTGCGGCGAGCGTCAAGCCAAGGTGATCAACCGCCTTGCCGTCGATCAACAGCATCGTCACGGCTGGGCGAGTAAGCTATGGCCCAATCTGTTGGGCGAAATCGGTATCTACCGGGTCAGCAGTCCTGGCCTGACCGACCACAAAATTGCCGTCTAATCATTTTCAGGAGGGACGCTCATGAGTCGCTTGGCTATTTTTCTACTGACCGCGTGCCTGGGTGCCAACGCCATGGCCGCCGACACGATCGACGCTAATCGCAAGAAAGACTTCGGCGATATCACCGTTCACTACAACACCTTCACCTCAAGTTTCCTGTCACCAGAAACCGCCCAGAAAATCGGCGTGGTACGCAGCAAGGAAAAAGGACTGATCAATGTGACCGTGATCAAGGGCGTAACCCCGGTCACGGCGCAGGTGACCGGCACCATCAAGGATCTGGGCGGTAAAAGCGAGATCCTGACGTTCAAGCAAATCGAAGAGAAAGGCGGGATCAGCTACCTGGCGCCCTACTCCGTGACGCAGCGCGAATACAAGACGTTCACCATCAACGTCGAAACCGGCGGCAAAGCCCACGGTTTCCAATTCAACCAAGAACTGTTCCCGGCCAACTGATGACGCTCACACAACTCGTACTGGCCAGCCACAACGCCGGCAAACTCAAAGAACTCCAGGCCATGCTCGGCGAGTCCGTGCAACTGCGCTCGATTGGCGAGTTCAGCCAGGTGGAGCCCGAGGAAACGGGCCTGTCGTTCGTCGAGAACGCCATCCTCAAGGCACGCAATGCCGCGCGCATCTCCGGCCTGCCGGCATTGGCCGATGACTCGGGCCTGGCCGTGGACTTCCTCGGCGGCGCCCCTGGTATCTACTCGGCCCGTTACGCCGACGGCAAAGGCGACGCCGCCAACAACGCCAAGCTGCTGGACGCCCTCAAGGGTGTGCCGGACGCCGAGCGCGGCGCGCAGTTCGTCTGCGTGCTGGCCCTGGTACGACACGCCGATGACCCGCTGCCGATCCTCTGCGAAGGCTTGTGGCACGGGCGCATTCTGCAGGCGGCCAGCGGTGAGCAGGGTTTTGGTTATGACCCGCTGTTCTGGGTGCCGGAGCGCAATGTCTCCAGCGCCGAACTGAGCCCGGCCGACAAAAACCAGATCAGCCACCGCGCCCGCGCAATGGCTCTGCTGCGCCAACGCCTGAGCCTGAAATGACCCACGACACCCCGGTGCTGCCGCTGATCCACGGTGGCGCGCAAACACCTCGGGCGGCCCTGCCGGTGCTGCCGCCCCTGGCGCTGTATATCCACATCCCGTGGTGCGTGCGCAAATGCCCGTATTGCGACTTCAACTCCCACACCGCGAGCGAAGTGCTGCCGGAAGAAGAGTACGTGGACGCCTTGCTGGCCGATCTGGACCAGGACCTGCACGCCGTGTATGGCCGGCAACTGAGCTCGATTTTCTTTGGTGGCGGCACGCCCAGCCTGTTCAGCGCCGCAGCACTGGGCCGTCTGCTCAACGGTGTAGAAGCGCGCATTGCGTTTGCCGGCGATATCGAGATCACCCTGGAAGCCAACCCCGGCACGTTCGAACAAGAGAAGTTCGTGGCGTACCGCAAGCTGGGAATCAACCGCCTGTCCATCGGTATCCAGAGCTTCCAGCAGGAAAAACTCGCCGCCCTTGGCCGCATCCATAACGGCGACGAGGCGGTGCGCGCGGCCGGCATGGCGCGCCAGGCCGGGTTCGAAAATTTCAACCTGGACTTGATGCACGGCCTGCCCGATCAATCCCTGGATGACGCCCTGAGCGATTTGCGCCAGGCAATCGCGCTCAACCCTACCCATTTGTCCTGGTACCAACTGACCCTTGAGCCCAACACCGTGTTCTGGAACCAGCCGCCCGCGCTGCCCGAAGACGACACGCTGTGGGATATCCAGGAAGCCGGCCAGGCCCTGCTCGCCGAGCACGGTTACGCGCAATATGAAGTGTCGGCCTATGCCAGAACCGGCCGGCCGGCCCGACATAACCTGAACTACTGGAGCTTTGGCGACTTTATCGGCATCGGCGCCGGCGCCCACGGCAAGCTCAGCCATCCGGACGGGCGCATCGTACGCACCTGGAAAACCCGTGCACCCAAGGACTACCTCAACCCGGCCAAAAGCTTCCAGGCCGGCGCGAAAGAACTGACGAACGACGAGTTGCCTTTCGAGTTCCTGATGAACGCGCTGCGCCTCACCGAAGGTGTCGACGCCAAGCTCTACGCCGAACGCACCGGCCTCGACCTGGCGAGCCTTGACGACGCGCGTCGTGATGCAGAACAAAGTGGCCTGATGCAGGTCGAACCGTCACGCCTGGCGGCGACCGACCGCGGGCAACTTTTTCTCAATGACCTGTTGCAGAAGTTTTTGAGCTGAGCGCTCTTAAGGAAATCGAATGGATTTGGTACTCGACCTGCTAGCCACCGTATCCCGCTGGAGCCGCAGCAACCTGTCGGAAATCTCCCTGGCCCTTGTCGGCTGTTTGCTGGTGCTGTTCGGCGCAGACATCAAAGGCTGGGTCGAGGCCCGCCTGGGCAGCGTCGCCGGCGCCTTGCGCGTACCGTTGATGGCCCTGCTGTGCATGATCGGCAGCGGCGCAGCATTGATCTACGCCACCCCGTGGATTGTGCGAGGGTTGAGCCAGTTCAATAACTACAGCCTGGCACCCGTGTTGGTGGTGGTGCTGGTGTTGATTGGCGTCGTTGCCGACCGCCGCTGACCTCAAGCCCGGCACAAAAAAATGTGGGAGGAGCCAAGCCCCTCCCACATTGGATTGCCTTTCTACTGAGGGGCGGGTTACGCCACCTTCTCGAACTTCAAATCCCACACCCCATGCCCCAACCGCTCGCCGCGGCGCTCGAACTTGGTGATCGGGCGCTCCGCCGGGCGTGGCACGCATTTACCGTCTTCGGCCAGGTTGCGGTAGCCAGGCGCGACGCTCATCACTTCCAGCATGTATTCGGCATACGGTTCCCAGTCGGTGGCCATGTGCAGGATGCCGCCCATCTTGAGCTTGCTGCGCACCAGCTCGGCAAAGGATGCCTGAACGATACGCCGCTTGTGGTGACGGGATTTGTGCCATGGGTCCGGGAAGAACAACATCAGGCGGTCGAGGCTGTTGTCGGCGATGCAACGGTTGAGCACTTCGATCGCGTCACAGTCGTAGACCCGCAGGTTGGTCAGGCCTTGGGTCAACACGCCATTGAGCAGCGCACCGACACCTGGGCGGTGCACTTCCACGCCGATGAAGTCCTGCTCCGGCGAAGCCGCAGCCATTTCCAGCAGCGAGTGGCCCATGCCAAAGCCGATTTCCAGGGAACGCGGGGCCGAACGGCCAAACACCTGGTCGTAATCCACCGGCGCGTCGGCCAGGGGCAACACGAACAGCGGCGTACCTTGCTCCAGGCCCTTTTGCTGGCCTTCGGTCATGCGACCGGCGCGCATCACAAAGCTCTTGATGCGGCGGTGCTTGGACTCGTCGCCTTCTTCCAGGGTGTTCGGCGTTTCGTTTGATTCAGTCATCAATGGCTCTTACTTGATCAGACCATCCAGCGGCGAAGAGGCGCTGGCGTAGAGTTTTTTCGGCATGCGGCCGGCGAGGTAGGCCAGGCGACCTGCGACGATGGCGTGTTTCATAGCCTCGGCCATCATGACCGGTCTCTGGGCATGGGCGATGGCGGAGTTCATCAGCACAGCGTCACAGCCCAGCTCCATGGCGATGGTCGCGTCGGAGGCCGTGCCCACGCCCGCATCCACCAGCACCGGGATTTTGGCTTCTTCGAGGATGATCTGCAGGTTGTAGGGATTGCAGATACCCAGACCCGAACCGATCAGACCGGCCAGCGGCATCACCGCGATGCAGCCGATTTCGGCCAGTTGGCGGGCGATGATCGGGTCGTCGCTGGTGTAAACCATCACGTCGAAGCCTTCCTTGACCAGGGTTTCAGCGGCCTTGAGGGTTTCGATCACGTTGGGGAACAGGGTTTTCTGGTCGGCCAGCACTTCCAGCTTCACCAGGTTATGCCCATCGAGCAGCTCACGGGCCAGGCGGCAGGTGCGCACGGCTTCGATGGCGTCGTAGCAACCGGCGGTGTTTGGCAAAAAGGTGTAGCGGTCCGGCGACAGCACTTCGAGCAGGTTCGGCTCGCCCTCGATCTGGCCGAGGTTGGTGCGGCGCACGGCGAAGGTCACGATTTCAGCACCGGAGGCTTCAATGGCCAGGCGGGTCTCTTCCATGTCGCGGTACTTGCCGGTGCCGACCAGCAGACGGGACTGGTAGGTACGGCCGGCCAGGACAAAGGGCTTGTCGCTACGAACGATGCTCATGGGAAATCCTCGTAATGGGGTGAGGTTCTGCAGAATCCGGACAGGCGACTAGCCGCCGCCGATGGCGTGAACCACTTCGACCTGGTCACCTTCGCTGAGCGCGGTGCCTTCGTGCTGGCTACGCGGGACGATATCCAGGTTGAGCTCCACTGCGACACGCCGCCCGGTCAGGTCCAGGCGGGTCAGCAGGGCCGCAACGGTTTCACCGTCGGGCAGTTCAAAGGATTCGCCGTTCAACAGAATGCGCATGCCACGGGCCGCCATCGTTTTTAGGGGCCAGCATTCTAGCCCGATTGACACCTAAAGGTCAGCTCCAAGCGTTAAGCGGTCAGCTGCAAGCGCCAGGCGGCCAGGCCCAGCAAGAACCAACCCAGCAGGAACGCCAACCCGCCGAAGGGCGTGATGATGCCGAGTTTGCTGATACCCGTGGTGGTCAACACATACAGGCTGCCAGAGAACAGCAGGATACCGACGACAAAGGACACGCCGGCCCACGTCACCAGACGACCGGGAATATGCGCCAGCAGCAGCGCCACGCCGAACAGCGCCAGGGTGTGCACCAACTGATAGGTCACGCCGGTGTGGAAGATCGCCAGGTAGTCGGCGCTCAGGCGGTTTTTCAAGCCGTGGGCGGCGAAGGCGCCGAGGGCGACACCGGTAAAGCCGAAAAACGCGGCCAGCATCAGAAAGCTACGCAGCATGGGGAACTCCAGTCAGACTCATCGGGCAGGGTCTGTATAATGGCCCGCTCAACGGGTTCGGCCAAGCCATCTCTATGCTGCGTCTCCTCTTCAAACGCTTTCTCAATGTCGTGAAATGGTTTGCCATCGGCAGTGTTCTACTGGTGCTGCTGTTCCGTTTCGTTCCCCCACCGTTCACTGCATTGATGGTGGAGCGCAAGATCGAATCCCTGTTCGACGGCGAACCCATTGACCTGCAACGCACCTGGGTGCCGTGGGACGAGCTCTCCGACGACCTCAAAGTGGCGGTGATGGCCGGTGAAGACCAGCGCTTCCCGCAGCATTGGGGCTTCGATTTCGGCGCGATCCAGGCGGCGATCCTGCACAACGAGCGCGGCGGCTCGATTCGCGGCGCGAGCACCTTGAGCCAGCAGGTGTCGAAAAACCTGTTCCTGTGGTCCGGCCGCAGTTATCTGCGCAAAGGCCTGGAGGCCTGGTTTACCGGGCTGATCGAGGTGCTGTGGCCCAAGCAGCGGATTCTTGAGGTGTACCTCAATAGCGTGGAATGGGACGAAGGGGTGTTTGGCGCAGAAGCAGCGGCGCGGCATCACTTTGGGGTGAGCGCCAAGGGGCTTTCGCGGCAGCAGGCCAGTTATCTGGCGGCTGTACTGCCTAACCCGCGGGTGTGGAGTGCCAGCCATCCGACGGCTTATGTCGCGCGGCGAGCGGCATGGATTCGTCAGCAGATGAGCCAATTGGGTGGAGATGGGTATCTGGTGGAGCTGAACAACGCACGCAAAGCCCCCTGGGCTGACTGACACACCGCAAAGCCAGCTCCCACATTCGACCGAGTCAGGCTTGAGATCTTTCGAACACAAACAAAAATGCCCCGATCTTTCGATCAGGGCATTTTTTGTTTTATCGGAGCATTTAAGCCGCGATCGACAACTTCAGCTTGTTCATCGCGCTTTTCTCAAGCTGACGAATCCGCTCGGCCGACACGTTGTACTTCTGCGCCAGGTCATGCAGTGTGGCTTTTTCTTCAGCCAGCCAACGCTGATAGAGGATGTCACGACTGCGGTCGTCCAACACTTCCAGCGCTTCGTGCAGGTTGTGGTTAGAATTGTCGCTCCAGTCGGCATCTTCCAGTTGACGCGCTGGGTCGTACCGGTGGTCTTCCAGGTAGTTGGCCGGCGATTGGAAAGCGCTGTCGTCGTCCGCTTCGGCAGCCGGATCGAACGCCATGTCATGGCCGGTCAGGCGGCTTTCCATCTCGCGCACTTCACGGGGTTCCACACCGAGGCTTTCGGCCACACGGTGGACTTCCTCGTTGTTCAGCCAAGCCAGGCGTTTCTTCTGGCTGCGCAGGTTGAAGAACAATTTACGCTGGGCCTTGGTGGTCGCGACTTTCACGATGCGCCAGTTGCGCAGGATGAACTCGTGGATTTCCGCCTTGATCCAGTGCACAGCAAACGACACCAGGCGCACACCCATCTCAGGGTTGAAGCGCTTGACCGCCTTCATCAGGCCAACGTTGCCTTCCTGGATCAGGTCAGCCTGGGCCAGGCCGTAGCCACTATAGCTACGGGCGATATGTACGACAAAACGCAGGTGGGCGAGCACCATCTGCCGAGCCGCCCCCAAATCCTGCTCATAGTAGAGACTCTCGGCCAGTTCACGCTCCTGCTCGGGCGTCAGCAATGGAATGCTGTTGACCGTGTGCACATAGGCTTCCAGGTTCGCACCCGGCACCAAGGCATAAGCAGGTTGCAAAGAAGTGGTCATACGAAAAAACCTCCGACTCACATAACTCGTGCAGTTCAGCACTGCGAAAATTGACCGGGAACCGTAGGACAAGTTCCCTAAACCACTGATACGGTCAATACAAACGAAACCACATTAATCTGACATTAACTACTTCGGTGCCAGCTCACGTAAATGCCGTGCGACCGCAATCCACGCACCGATATACCCCAACAGGACCGCACCAAGCAAGAGACTCAGACCATCTGCCACCGGTACGCCGGCCAACGCAAAATCGCTGCCGTACAAGCCGGCGAGCCCGACGACCGCGTCGTTCAGCCAGTTCAGGCCGAATGCCAGGACGGCCCAGGACAAAATCCCCGCACCAAAGCCATAAAGCGCGCCCATGTACAGAAAAGGACGACGCACATAACTGTCCGTGCCGCCGACCAGTTTAATCACTTCTATCTCGATGCGACGGTTTTCAATATGAAGACGAATGGTATTACCTATCACCAAAAGTAATGCAGACACCAACAGCACTGTCAGGCCGAACACAAAGCGATCACCCAGCTTGAGAATGGCAGCCAGGCGTTCTACCCAGACTAGATCAAGTTGCGCCTGTTGCACCTTAGGCATCTCTGCGAGTTTTTGTCGCAGGGCCTCCAGGGCAGTCTTGTCGACTTCGTTCGGCGTCACCAGCACCACGCCCGGCAGCGGGTTCTGCGGCAGCTCTTTAAGCGCCTCACCCAGGCCGGACTGTTGCTGGAACTCCTCAAGCGCCTGATCGCGGCTGACATACTCAGCATCTGCAACCCCCGGCATGTTCTTGATGTCGTCGCGCAACGCCTCGCCTTGCTGCGTGCTGGCATCCAGGTTCAGGTACAGCGAAATCTGCGCCGCGCGCTGCCAGGAACCGCCCAGGCGCTCCACATTATTGAGCAGCAGCGACAAACCCATCGGCAGGCTCAATGCCACGGCCATCACCAGACAGGTGAAAAAACTGCCGATCGGCTGTTTGCCCAGGCGACGCAGGCTGTCCAGCAGGCTGGCGCGATGGCTTTCGATCCAGGCGCGCAGCAGCGTGCTGAAGTCCGGACCGTCGTCTTCGTCGTGTTTTTTCTTTTTCGGTTGCGGGTCGGCCGGCTTCGGCGCAACGCGTTCGGACACTTTAGGACTACGTGTGGCACTCATACGCCAGCCTCCCCGTCACCGATCAGGCGCCCGCGTTGCAAGGTCAACATGCGGTGGCGCATGCGAGCGATCAGCGCCAGGTCGTGACTGGCGATCAATACGCTGGTACCCAGGCGGTTGATGTCTTCGAACACCCCCATGATCTCGGCCGCCAGACGCGGATCGAGGTTACCGGTGGGTTCGTCCGCCAGCAGCAAGGCCGGGCGATGGACGATGGCGCGGGCGATGCCGACGCGCTGTTGCTGGCCGGTGGACAGGTCGCCAGGGTAGAGGTCGGTCTTGTCCGACAGCGCCACGCGCTCCAGGGCCGAATCCACACGCTTGATGATTTCGGCCTTGGACAGCCCGAGGATCTGCAACGGCAGCGCAACGTTGTTGAACACGGTACGATCGAACAGCAACTGGTGGTTCTGGAACACCACGCCGATCTGACGGCGCAGGAAAGGGATCTGCGCATTGCTGATGGTGGCCAGATCCTGACCTGCCAGCAACAGCTTGCCGGTCGTCGGGCGTTCCATGGCCAGCAGCAGGCGCAGCAAAGTACTTTTACCCGCGCCGGAATGGCCGGTCACAAACAGGAACTCGCCGCGGCGCACTCGAAAGCTCAGCTCATGCAGGCCCACATGCCCGTTGGCATAGCGTTTACCGACCTGTTCGAATCGAATCATGAACGCTCCCGCTCGGCAAACAACGCCTCTACAAAGGGTTCAGCTTCAAAAGTGCGCAGATCGTCGATGCCTTCACCGACGCCGATATAACGAATCGGCAAGCCGAACTGCTTGGCCAGCGCAAAGATCACGCCGCCCTTGGCCGTGCCGTCGAGCTTGGTCAACGCCAGGCCGGTCAGTTGCACCGTCTGATTGAATTGTTTGGCCTGACTGATGGCGTTCTGGCCGGTACCGGCATCCAGCACCAGCAGCACTTCGTGGGGCGCATCGGCGTCCAGCTTGCCGATCACCCGGCGCACTTTTTTCAGTTCTTCCATCAAGTTGTCTTTGGTGTGCAGGCGACCAGCGGTATCGGCGATCAGCACATCAATGTTACGGGCCTTGGCGGCCTGCACGGCGTCGAAGATCACCGAAGCGGAGTCGGCGCCGGTGTGCTGGGCAATCACCGGGATCTTGTTGCGCTCACCCCATACCTGCAACTGCTCGACAGCCGCGGCGCGGAAGGTGTCGCCGGCGGCGAGCATGACTTTCTTGCCTTCGAGCTGCAGCTTCTTGGCCAATTTGCCGATGGTGGTGGTTTTACCGGCGCCGTTGACGCCCACCACCAGAATCACGAACGGCTTGTTCGGGGTGATCACCAGCGGTGCTTCCACCGGTTTGAGCATGGCGGCCAGCTCAGCCTGCAAGGATTTGTACAGCGCGTCGGCATCGGTGAGCTGTTTGCGCGCGACCTTCTGGGTCAGGCTCTGAATGATCACGGCGGTGGCTTCAACGCCCACATCTGCGGTGAGCAGGCGGGTTTCGATGTCTTCCAGCAACTCGTCATCGATGGTTTTTTTGCCCAGGAACAGGCTGGCCATCCCTTCGCCGATGCTGGCGCTGGTTTTGCTCAGGCCCTGCTTGAGGCGGGCAAAGAAGCCGGCTTTACCGGTTTCGACTGATGGGGCGGCAGGCGCTGGCTCGACAACAGCAGGAGCGGTCGGCACCGGGACTTCGACTGGCGGCGCTTGAACCACGACCTCCACCGGCTCGACGACCGCAGGGATCGGCGGCACCACGTGCTCAGCCTGCACATTCTCAACCAGCGCCACGGGCTCTTCGGCCACCGGCAATTCGGGCCATGGCGTGTGCTCAGGGGCTGGTTCGAGGGCTGGTTCCGGCTTGGTTTCCACCACCGGCTGCAACACCGGCTCGCCCATCGGCAATACCACCGGCTCCGGTGCCTGGGCTACCGGTTGGGCTTCTATTAGGGGTTCGGGGGTCGGCTCAGCGTGAACCTGCGGCTGTTCAGCAACGGTTTCCTGCGGCTTTTTGCGCAGCCATCCGAACAGGCCTTTCTTCTCGCCAGCCGCGGCTGGGGTCTTCTTGTCGTCGTTGGAACCAAACATGGAGACGGCTATCTCAAGGTAGCGACGCGCCAGAGCGGCACGCCGGTAAATAAAATTCGATGCGTAACAGACTGTTTTTTAGCCAGCTCGTTCATGCGCAACATTTTGTAAGGCCTAAATAGGGCCTACACAAGACTGCCGCAGTGGCCGTCCGTATATTCGACCAGTATCCTAGCACCTCCTCGCCCGCCGACGCTAAGACCAAGCGGGCAGCCCAACAGGTTTAAAAACGAATGAATGCTCTAGCCCGCCGCGCCGCAGGCCTGCTGTTCAGCACAGTTTGTCTGCCTCTTTCAGCTTTGGCTGCCGACCCACAACCCACCCACGAATTCACCCTCGACAACGGCCTCAAGGTCGTCGTACGCGAAGATCATCGCGCCCCGGTGGTGGTTTCCCAGGTTTGGTACAAGGTGGGCTCGAGCTACGAGACCCCGGGCCAGACCGGTTTGTCCCACGCCCTGGAGCACATGATGTTCAAGGGCAGCGCCAAAGTCGGCCCCGGCGAAGCCTCGCTGATCCTGCGCGACCTGGGCGCTGAAGAAAATGCATTCACCAGTGATGACTACACCGCGTATTACCAGGTGCTGGCCCGTGACCGCCTGGGCGTGGCCTTTGAGCTCGAGGCCGACCGCATGGCCAGCCTGCGCCTGCCGGCCGACGAGTTCAGCCGCGAGATCGAGGTTATTAAAGAAGAGCGCCGCCTGCGCACCGACGACAACCCAATGTCCAAGGCGTATGAGCGCTTCAAGGCCATGGCGTTCCCGGCCAGCGGCTACCACACGCCGACCATCGGCTGGATGGCCGACCTGGACCGCATGAAAGTCGAAGAACTGCGCCACTGGTACCAATCCTGGTATGTGCCGAACAACGCCACCCTGGTAGTGGTCGGCGACGTTACCCCGGATGAAGTGAAAACCCTGGCCCAGCGCTACTTCGGCCCGATCCCCAAGCGTGACGTGCCACCGGCCAAGATCCCGATGGAACTGGCCGAACCCGGCGAGCGCCTGCTGACCATGCACGTGCAGACCCAATTGCCGAGCGTGATCCTGGGCTTCAACGTCCCTGGCCTGGCCACTGCCGAAGACAAACGTTCGGTCCAGGCCCTGCGCCTGATCTCGGCCCTGCTGGACGGCGGCTACAGCGCGCGCATCTCCGAGCAGTTGGAGCGCGGCGAGGAACTGGTCTCGGCCGCCTCTACCCAATACGACGCCTACACCCGTGGCGACACCCTGTTCATGCTGACGGCGACGCCCAATCAGCAGAAGAAAAAGACCATCGCCCAGGCGGAAGCAGGCCTGTGGCGCCTGCTCGAAGAGCTCAAAGCCAAACCGCCCACCGCTGAGGAACTGGAACGTATCCGCGCCCAGGTCATTGCCGGCCTGGTGTACCAGCGCGACTCGATCACCAGCCAGGCCACGTCCATTGGCTCCCTGGAAACCGTCGGTCTGTCCTGGAAGCTGATGGACAGCGAATTGGCGGACCTGCAAAGCGTGACCCCGGAAGATATCCAAAAGGCCGCACGCACCTATTTCACCCGCGAACGTCTGAGCGTCGCCCATGTTTTGCCCGAGGAGACCGCTCATGAGTGATCGCAAAAACAGCCGCCTGATCCTGCCCGGCCTGATCGCCGTCACCTTGATCGCGGCCAGTGCCGTGTATTTCCTGCGCCCCAGCGAATCCGTGGCCAGCCAGGCGCTGGACAAGGCTCAGTCCACCAACAAATTGCAATCGCTGGCGGAGCTGGATGGCAAGGCGCCGACCAACCGCAAGCTCGACGTGCAAACCTGGACCACCGCCGAAGGTGCCAAGGTGCTGTTCGTGGAAGCCCATGAACTGCCGATGTTCGACGTGCGCATCCTGTTTGCCGCCGGCAGCAGCCAGGACGGCGACGTGCCCGGCCTGGCACTCATGACCAACGCCATGCTCAACGAAGGCGTGCCGGGCAAGGATGTCAGCCAGATCGCCAGTGGTTTTGAAGGCCTGGGTGCCGACTTCGGCAACGGCGCTTACCGCGATATGGCGCTGGTGTCCCTGCGCAGCTTGAGCGCCAGCGACAAACGCGACGCCGCCCTGAACCTGTTTGACGAGGTGATCGGCAAGCCGACCTTCCCGGCCGATTCCCTGGCGCGCATCAAGAACCAGATCCTCGCCGGCTTCGAATACCAGAAGCAGAACCCCGGCAAACTGGCCAGCCTGGAGCTGTTCAAGCGCCTGTATGGCGACCACCCTTACGCACACCCTAGCGAAGGCACCCCGCAAAGCGTGCCGAAGATCACGCTGGCGCAGTTGCAGGCCTTCCATGCCAAGGCTTATGCCGCCGGCAACGCGGTGATTGCGGTGGTGGGCGACCTCACCCGCGCCGAAGCTGAAGCCATGACCGCCAAGGTATCTGCGTCGCTGCCCAAAGGCCCGGCCCTGCCCAGGATTGCCCAGCCGACGGAGCCAAAGGCCGGCCTGAGCCATATCGAGTTCCCATCCAAGCAAACCCACCTGTTGTTCGCGCAACTGGGCATCGACCGCGCCGATCCGGACTACGCCGCGCTGTCCCTGGGCAATCAGATCCTCGGCGGCGGCGGCTTCGGCACCCGTTTGATGAGCGAAGTGCGCGAAAAGCGCGGCCTGACCTACGGCGTCTACTCCGGCTTCTCGCCGATGCAGGTGCGTGGCCCGTTCATGATCAACCTGCAGACTCGCGCCGAAATGAGCGGCGGCACCCTGCGCCTGGTCGAGGACGTGCTGGCCGAATACCTCAAGAACGGCCCGACGCAGAAAGAACTGGATGACGCCAAGCGCGAGCTGGCCGGCAGCTTCCCGCTGTCCACCGCGAGCAATGCCGATATCGTCGGCCAACTCGGCGCCATGGGTTTCTACAACTTGCCGCTGAGCTATCTGGAAGATTTCATGAAACAATCCCAGGCCCTGACCGTAGAGCAGGTCAAGGCTGCCTTGAACAAACACTTGAGCGCCGACAAGATGGTCATCGTGACCGCCGGCCCAACGATTGCGCAAAAGCCACTACCGCCCCCCACTGATAAACCCGCCGAGCAGCCGCTCGGGGTTCCGGAGCATTAATGGCCAGTTCATCTCGCCCGAAAAAACCTGTCCACAACGTCCACAACGGTGTGGGCCAACTGCGCATCATTGGTGGTGAATGGGGCAGCCGCAAGCTGAGCTTCCCTGACGTCGTGGGCCTGCGCCCAACGCCGGACCGCGTGCGCGAAACCCTGTTCAACTGGCTCGCACCGTATATCGCGGGCGCCAAGGTACTGGACCCGTTCGCCGGCAGTGGCGCGCTGTTCCTGGAGGCGCTGTCCCGTGGCGCGGCCCAGGCGCAGGCACTGGACGCCAGTAACGTAGCGGTCTCAAGCCTCAAGGAGCACCTGGGCACCCTGCGCTGCACCAATGGCCAGGTGCAAACCGCCGACGCGCTGCGCTATCTGGAAACCCAGGCGGCCAGTGAATACGACGTGGTGTTCCTCGACCCGCCGTTCAACCAGAACCTGCTGCCGACCGTCTGCGCCCTGCTGGAAGAGCGCCAATGGCTGGCGCCGGACGCGTGGATCTACACTGAAAGCGAGACCGCACCGTCCACCCTCGGGTTGCCGGGCGCATGGCGCCTGCACCGCGAGCAGAAGTCCGGACGGGTGTATTACGCGTTGTGGCATCGATTGGTTGAGCGCGCCGAATTGCCTCAGTGAGTGCATGCGTTGTGAGCGGGTTTGCCCGCTCACCACAATAAGCGCTTGCCACAGAGATCTGCATGAACCCTTCTTCTGAACGATTCAAACCCGCCTTCGGCCTTGGCAACCCGCACCTGCAAACACTGTGGGGACCGCTGTGGCGCCCAACGACCCATATCGAGCGCCAGCGCGAACGGCTGTGGCTGGACGATGGCGATTTTCTCGACCTCGACTGGCATGGCCCCCATGACGCACAGGCGCCCTTGGTGCTGGTGCTGCATGGCCTGACCGGCTCGTCCAATTCGCCCTATGTGGCTGGCCTGCAAAAAGTCCTGGCGGCGCAGGGCTGGGCCAGTGTGGCCTTGAACTGGCGTGGCTGTTCCGGCGAGCCGAACCTGTTGGCCCGCAGTTACCACTCGGGCGCCAGCGAAGATTTGGCGGCAACGATTGCCCATCTGCGAGCCAGGCGACCGTTGGCGCCGTTGTATGCGGTGGGTTATTCCCTGGGCGGTAACGTGCTGCTCAAGCACCTGGGTGAAACCGGCGAAGCCTCCGGCCTGCAGGGCGCCGCGGCGGTATCGGTGCCGTTCCGCCTGGACCAGTGCGCCGATCGCATCGGGCTGGGGTTTTCGCGGGTGTATCAGAAACACTTCATGCGCGAGATGCTGGCGTATATCCGCGCCAAGCAACGTCAGTTCGTGCAGGATGGCCAAGCGGACGGGCTGAAAACTCTGGAGGCCCTGGGGTCATTGGAGAAGATGCGCACATTCTGGGATTTCGACGGCCGGGTCACGGCGCCGCTGCACGGATTCCTGAGTGCCGAGGACTACTATCGCCGCGCGTCGAGCCGCTATTACCTCGGTGCGATCCGCACGCCGACCTTGATCATCCAGGCCGCCGACGACCCGTTCGTGTTCGCCCACAGCCTGCCGGAAGCCAGCGAACTGTCGGCCTGTACCGAATTCGAGCTGCTGGCCAAGGGCGGGCATGTGGGGTTTGTCGACGGCTCGCTCAGGCGCCCCGGTTACTACCTGGAACGCCGGATTCCAGCCTGGCTGCTCAGTCGCCGGTAGCGATCGCCCGCGCCGGGTCGGTGATCCACTCACTCCACGACCCCGCATACAACTTGCCCAGGGGGTATCCCGCCAGGCTCAGGGCGAACAGGTTATGGCACGCCGTCACGCCGGAGCCGCAATACGCCACCAGTTCCTGCGGATCACGCCCCTGCAACTGCGCGGCAAACCGCTGCTGGAGTTGATCGGCCGGCAGGAAGCGACCGTCGCTGCCGAGGTTTTCGCTAAATGCCGCACATTGCGCACCGGGAATATGCCCGGCAACGGGGTCGATGGGTTCCATGTCGCCGCGAAAACGCGGTTGGGCGCGGGCGTCGATCAAGGTCAGGCCGGGTTGGCCCAGACGCTTTTGCAGTTGGTCGGCGTCCAGCAACAGTTGGTTGTCCGGCGTGCCGACAAACGTCCCAGGCTCGGTCACCGGCGCATCCAGACTCAACGGGAAACCGGCGCTGTGCCAGGCCTTGAGGCCGCCATCCAGAATAAACACGCCGTCACGCTTGCCCAGCCAGGCCAGCAGCCACCATGCGCGCGCGGCGTAGGCGCCAGGACCGTCGTCGTAAAGCACCACATCGCTATCAGGGTTGATGCCCCAGGCCTGCAGTTGCTGGATCAACGTATCCGCTGCCGGCAGGGGATGACGACCGGTCACGCCTTTGACAACCGGCCCGCTGAGGTGGCGCTCAAGGTCAGCATACTGCGCGCCTTCGATATGCCCTTCGGCGTAACTGCAAAGGCCGTAATCCGGGTCTTCCAGGGCAAAGCGACAATCCAGCAGTACAAGCCCCGCCAAGGTGCGGCGTTCGGCCAATTGCTGGGGGCTGATCAGTTGGGCAAGCGGCATGACGAACTCCTGCAAATGCATGGGGAAAGACTTACTTCACTTCTTCCAGTGCCTGGTTCAGCGGCACGTAAAACTCTTTGAACAACGCATCCACCGCCTCTTTGGCCTGGGGCGTGACAAACCCTGCCTCCAACACGAGCACTTGGTACACCCCGCGCTTGATGGCTTCGGCACTCAGGTGGGCAGAGTTTTCATTGGTGGTGCATAAAAACCGCACCCAGGAGGTAAGGATGATCCACGCATTGAGGGTCAGGGCCTCGGTTTGCACCGGGTCCATGCTGAGGATGCCCGCATCGACAAACCCTTGATAAATAGCACCGCCCTGGGTCAGGCAACGCTGGGAGAAACGCCGATAGCCGGTGGCCAGTTCCGGATCACTCTCCAACAAATGTTCAAGGTCACGGTGTAAAAACCGGTAGCGCCACATGCCAGCCAGCACGGCCTGCAAGTAAAAGCGCTTGTCCTCTACCACCATCGCACGCCCCTGGGGCGGCCGCAGGAAGCTGTCCACCAGCGCTTCGTATTCACGGAACAGTACGGCGATGATCGCCTGCTTGTTGGGGAAGTGGTAGTACAGGTTGCCCGGCGAAATTTCCATGTGGGCGGCGATGTGGTTGGTGCTGATACTGCGCTCGCCCTGCTGGTTAAAAAGCTCCAGGCTGGTTTGCACAATGCGCTCGCTGGTCTTTACTCGTGGTGCCATAGGGGAATCAGCTTCTATACACGTGATGCACCATCTTACGGCCTATCCTTGCCAGGATAAATCTGGATGTTACTGCAATGTTATTTGACAATTTAGAGTAATGACTCTAAAAATCCAGGCAGACCAATAACAATCGGTGCCTCGCCATGTCTGCCAACGTTGCTTACCTGCAAGATTCCCAGGCACTGGAACACCTCCAGGACCTGTTCGACGCTCAACGTCGGGCCTATGCGGCCAACCCGATGCCACCGGCCACGCAACGCCAACAATGGCTCAAGGCGCTGCGGGACCTGCTCAGCGATGAACGCCAGGCACTGATCAACGCAATCAGCCAGGATTTCAGCCACCGCAGCGCGGACGAAACTCTGTTCGCCGAATTGATGCCCAGCCTGCACGGCATTCACTACGCCAGCAAACACCTCAAGGGCTGGATGAAACCTTCCCGCCGCGCTGTAGGCATTGCCTTCCAACCCGCGTCAGCCAAAGTGATTTACCAACCGCTGGGTGTGGTGGGGGTGATCGTGCCGTGGAACTACCCGCTCTACCTGGCCATCGGCCCGTTGGTCGGTGCATTGGCGGCGGGCAACCGGGTGATGCTCAAGCTCAGTGAATCCACCCCGGCCACCGGCGAACTTCTCAAAACACTGCTGGCGAAGATCTTCCCCGAGGACCTGGTCTGTGTGGTGCTGGGCGAGGCCGACGTGGGCATGGCGTTTTCCAGGCTGCGTTTCGACCACCTGCTGTTTACCGGCGCCACCAACATCGGCAAGCACGTGATGCGTGCCGCAGCCGAGCACCTCACGCCGGTCACCCTGGAGTTGGGCGGCAAGTCGCCGGCGATCGTTTCCGCTGACGTGCCGCTCAAGGACGCCGCCGAGCGCATCGCCTTCGGCAAAGCCTTGAACGCCGGACAAACCTGCGTGGCGCCGGACTACGTGCTGGTGCCGGAAGACCGCGTCGACGCTTTCGTCGAAGCCTACAGCAATGCCGTACGCGGGTTTTATCCGACGCTGACCGACAATCCGGACTACACAGCGATCATCAACGAGCGACAGCTGGCCCGGCTAAACGCCTACGTGAAGGACGCTACCGACAAAGGCGCCACCCTGATTCCGCTGTACGAAACAGGCCAAGGGCGACGCATGGCCCACAGCCTGCTGCTGAATGTCAGCGACGACATGACCGTGATGCAGGACGAGATCTTCGGCCCCGTGCTGCCGATCGTGCCCTATCGCGGCATCGATCAAGCCTTTGCCTACATCAACAGGCGCCCTCGCCCACTGGCGCTGTACTACTTCGGCTACAACAAAGGCGAACAGAACCGCGTACTCCACGAAACCCATTCCGGCGGCGTGTGCCTGAACGATACCCTGCTGCATGTGGCCCAGGACGACATGCCGTTCGGTGGCATCGGCCCCTCGGGCATGGGCCATTACCACGGCCATGAAGGCTTCCTGACCTTCAGCAAGGCCAAAGGCGTGCTGGTGAAACAGCGTCTGAACGCCGCCAGGTTGATCTACCCGCCTTATGGCAAATCAATCCAGAAGTTGATCCAGAAGCTGTTTATCCGCTGAAAACGCCACCCTCGGGACAATAAAAACAATGAACCCTAGCCTGATTGACTCACCCGCGCTGTCACGGCGCGGCGTCTTGAAACTCGGCCTGTGCGCCAGCGCCTTTTTAGCCACCGCAGGGCTCGGTGCCAGCCTCAGTGGCTGCTCCAGCAGCACCCCGGCCAGTGGCTTCGCGCTATTGCGCAGCAGTGATCTGCCCTTTCTGCGCGCCGTGATCCCGGTATTGCTGGAAGGTGTTGCCAGCGCCCAGGAAGTCGCCAGCGGCGTCGAAGACACCCTGAAAAAACTCGACTTCAGCCTGCAGCACCTGTCGCCGGAGATGTTCAAGCTCACCCAGCAACTGTTCGACGTGTTGAGCATGGGCATCACCCGCGGACCTTTGACCGGTATCTGGGGCAGTTGGGAGAACGCCGGCAGCGAACAGATCCGAGACTTTTTGCACCGTTGGGAGAACAGCTACCTCAACCTGCTGCGCATGGGCCAGGGCTCGCTGCTCAAGCTGGTGATCATGGCCTGGTACTTCCAACCGCTGTCCTGGGGGCATTGCGGTTACCCCGGTCCGCCGAAAATCTGAGCCGCATCCCCCACAATAAAAACAAGAGACGATCCCGATGCCCGTACCCGATCTGTTCCGCGACGGCCTGGCCCGCGGCTGGAAAACCCATAACGGCGCCGCCCTCGACAGCGACCTGACTCTGGAAGCCGACGTCGCCATCATCGGCAGCGGCGCCGGCGGCGGCACCACCGCCGAGATCCTCAGCGCCGCCGGTTTCAAGGTGCTGCTGATCGAAGAAGGCCCGCTCAAGACCAGCAGCGACTTCAAGCTGCTCGAGGACGAGGCCTACACCAGCCTGTACCAGGAAGGCATCGGCCGCATGAGTAAGGACGGCGCCATTACCATCCTGCAGGGGCGGGCCGTGGGCGGCACCACCTTGATCAACTGGACGTCGAGCTTTCGCACACCGGACGCGACTCTCGCCCATTGGGCCAGCGAATACGCGATCAAAGGCCACAGCAGCAGCGAGATGGCGCCGTGGTTCGAAAAGATGGAGCAACGCCTGGGCATCGCGCCCTGGGCCATACCGCCGAACGCCAACAATGACGTGATCCGCAAGGGCTGCGAGCAACTCGGCTACAGCTGGCATGTGATCCCGCGCAACGTGCGTGGCTGCTTTAACCTGGGCTATTGCGGCATGGGTTGCCCGGTCAACGCCAAGCAGTCGATGCTGGTGACGACCATCCCCGCCACCCTGGAAAAAGGCGGCGAGCTGCTCTACCTGGCGCGCGCCGAACGCCTCAATTACAGCGGCGACAGCATCAGCAGCCTGGAATGCCTGGCCATGGACGCGCGCTGTGTGGCGCCCACCGGACGCAAGATCACGGTGAAGGCCAAGCACTATGTGCTGTCGGGGGGCGGTATCAATAGCCCGGCATTGCTGATGCGCTCGGACGCACCCGATCCGCACGCGCGGCTGGGCAAGCGCACCTTTTTGCACCTGGTGAATTTCTCCGCAGCATTGTTCGATGAGCTGATCAACCCGTTCTATGGCGCGCCGCAGTCGATCTACTCCGATCACTTCCAATGGCTGGACGGCACCACCGGCAGAATGTCCTACAAGCTCGAGGCGCCGCCCTTACATCCGGCGTTGGCCAGCACCTTGCTCGGCGGCTATGGCACGCAAAACGCCCTGGACATGAGCCAACTGCCCAATACCCACGCCATGCTCGCGCTGCTGCGCGACGGTTTCCACCCCGACAGCCCCGGCGGCAACGTGGAACTGCGCGGCGACGGCACGCCGGTGCTCGACTATCAGGTCTCGCCTTACGCCTGGGATGGCCTGCGCCGCGCGTTTCACAGCATGGCCGAGATCCAGTTCGCGGCGGGTGCCAAGTCCGTCAAGCCGCTGCACCACGATGCGCGCTATGTCAAAACCCTGGCCGAAGCCCGTACGCTGATCGACGGCCTGAACCTGGAACTGCATCGCACCTGCCTGGGCAGCGCCCATGTGATGGGCGGCTGCGCCATGGGGGAAGATCCGAAAAATGCCGTGGCCGACAGCCTCGGTCGTCATCATCAACTGCGCAACCTGTCGATCCACGACGGCTCGCTGTTTCCCACCAGTATTGGGGCCAACCCGCAATTGTCGGTGTATGGATTGACCGCGCAATTGGCCACAGCTTTGGCCGAACGTCTGAAAACAGCGTGAAAAAACGTTCGATACGCGGCCTCTATCTACATAAGTCGACTTTCCCGACCGGGATGGCTGCGATACCATCCGGTTCCCCAACGGACTCCGCCAGGACGACGCGATGAACCGAGTGTTGTACCCAGGTACCTTCGACCCGATTACCAAAGGCCATGGCGATCTGGTCGAACGTGCCTCTCGCTTGTTCGACCATGTGATCATCGCGGTCGCGGCCAGCCCCAAGAAAAACCCGCTGTTTCCTCTGGAACAGCGCGTGGAGCTGGCGCGTGAGGTCACCAAGCACCTGCCTAACGTGGAAGTGGTGGGCTTTTCGACATTGCTGGCGCACTTCGCCAAAGAGCAGAACGCCAATGTGTTCCTGCGTGGCCTGCGCGCGGTGTCGGACTTCGAATACGAATTCCAGCTGGCCAACATGAACCGCCAACTGGCGCCGGACGTCGAGAGCCTGTTCCTCACGCCGTCGGAGCGTTACTCGTTCATTTCCTCGACGTTGGTCCGTGAAATCGCCGCCTTGGGCGGAGATATCACCAAGTTCGTGCACCCGGCCGTGGCCGAAGCACTGACGCTGCGCTTCAAGAAGTAACCTGTGGTGAGTGCGCTCGCTGCTGTAGCGAGCACGCCTGCTCACTACAGGCAACCGCACAGACAGCCAGACGATCGGCCACAAGTCGGACCCGCTCGCACTGCGGGCGCCAATGCGGCACAATTGCGCGCATTCGTTTTCAGATGCCCTGGCTGACAGCCCTGGCAGGAGTTTCCATGTCCCTGATCATCACCGACGATTGCATCAATTGCGACGTCTGCGAACCCGAGTGCCCGAACGCGGCGATTTCCCAAGGTGAGGAGATCTACGTGATCGACCCCAACCTGTGCACCCAGTGTGTCGGTCACTATGACGAACCTCAGTGCCAGCAGGTGTGCCCGGTCGATTGCATTCCGCTGGATGAAGCCCATCCGGAGACTGAAGCGCAGTTGATGGAGAAGTACCGGAAGATTACCGGTAAGGCTTAAGCCTGTTGGCGTGTGAGGGCCTTATCGGCGGCAAGCCCCCGATAGCACGATCAGCGCTGACACCTCGGGCAGAACACACTCGCGCGCTGCCCCAGCACCACGTTGCGCAGCTCGGTGCCGCAGACCTTGCATGCCTCGCCGCCACGCCCATAGACGAACAATTCCTGCTGGAAATACCCTGGCTGTCCGTCGCCGCCGATAAAGTCGCGTAACGTTGTACCGCCGCGCTCGATGGCAGCGGCCAGCACACGCTTGATCTCAATCGCCAGTTTCAAATAGCGCGCCCGCGAAATGCCGCCGGCCTCGCGGCGTGGGTCAATCCCCGCTGCAAACAGCGCTTCTGTCGCATAGATATTGCCCACGCCCACCACCACGACGTTGTCCATGATGAACGGCTTCACCGCCATCGAGCGCCCACGGGACAGCTGAAACAGGCGATCGCCATCGAACAGATCGGTCAACGGCTCCGGGCCCAGGCGGATCAGCAACTCGTGGTTGTGCGGGTCCTGGCTCCAGAGCATCGCGCCGAAACGCCGTGGGTCGGTGTAGCGCAGGGCCAGGCCGGACTCCAATTCGATGTCCACGTGTTCATGTTTGGCCGCCGGCATACCGACTTCAACCAGGCGCAGGTTGCCCGACATGCCCAGGTGGCTGATCAGGGTGCCCACTTCGGCGTTGATCAGCAGGTACTTGGCCCGCCGCTCCACCAGCACGATGCGCTGCCCCGAAAGGCGCACATCCAGGTCTTCCGGGATGGGCCAGCGCAGGCGCCGCTCACGCACCACCACACGGCTGACGCGCTGGCCCTCCAGGTGCGGGGCGATACCGCGTCGGGTGGTTTCGACTTCGGGTAACTCGGGCATGTGTACCTCGTGATGGAAGGGTCAGTGCGCGCCCAGCTCGCGGATCGACAACTTCATGCTCTCGAAGTCGTAGTCCGACAGGCCCACGTAGTCCAACACCAGATGCCCCACCGCGTTCCACTCGTGGTCAACGGCCTGGTTGCCCAGCACTTTGCAGGACGAACAGATGTGCTCGGCCATTTTCAGGATGGCCAACAGATTCTTGAGTTGTGGATTGCGCGACGACTCGTCGCTGAAAATCGCCAAAGCGTTGTGGTGATTGGCGATGGCGTCAGTCACGTGCTCCGGCAGGCGCCAGGACTTGGCGGTGTAGTAACCCACCACGGCATGGTTGGTATTGAACGCATTGTTCTCGGTGTCCACCACGCGGCAATCGGGCCCGGCGTTGGCGTAGGCTTCTTCCAGCACCGTCATGTAGCTGGGGAAGCGCTTGAGCATCAGCGGCACGCCGCAATCATGGAACAGCCCCAGGGCATAGGCTTCATCGACCGCCTGGGAGCCGGTGCGTTTGGCCAGGGTGAGGCAGGTCATGGCCACATCCTGGGCGGTGTCCCAGAAGCGATTGAGGGTGACGATGGTGTCATCGCTCATCTCGCCCTTGATCGACAGGGCATTGATCAGGTTGATGACCGACCGGCTGCCCAGCAGGTTCACCGCACGCTGGATCGAAGCAATCTTGTTGCTCAGCCCGTAGTGCGACGAATTGACGATCTTCAGCAACGCGCCGGAAAGGCCCGGGTCCTGGGCGATCAACCGCGCGATCACCTCCAGGTCCGGGTCGGGCATGTACTGCTCCATTTGCAAATCCACCATGATTTGCGGCTGCGGCGGCACACTGATGCCTTGCAGGGCCTGCTGGATCTGTTCGGCGGAAAGTTCTTGGGACATAAGTACACACTCTGGGCTAGACGAGGATTCTAACCCTTATAAAGACTCGGCCGACACCCAAATACTGAACTGAAACCGGATCAAATGTGGTATCCAGCCCGCCTGCGAGGGTATTCACGCCGTACGTCAGATACACCGCGCCGCCCGCATCGCAGGCAAGTCGGCGCCCACATGAAGCGTGCCGCAACAGGTATACTCCCGCTCTTTTTTCCGGAGCGACGTCATGTCCCTGCCAAGCCTGCGTCTCAAAGCCAACGCCGATCGTCGTTTGCGCAACGGCCACCTGTGGGTCTACAGCAACGAAATCGACGTGGCCGCCACCCCTCTTCACGGCTTTCAGGCAGGCGATCAGGCCATCCTCGAAGCGGCCGGCGGCAAGACCCTGGGCATCGTGGCCATGAGCCCCAACAACCTGATCTGCGCGCGCCTGCTGTCGCGCGACATCAAGTTGCCACTGGACAAGTCGCTGCTGGTGCACCGCCTCAACGTTGCGCTGTCGCTGCGTGACCGCCTGTTCGACAAGCCGTTCTACCGCCTGGTCTACGGTGATTCCGACCTCCTGCCGGGCCTGGTAGTCGACCGTTTCGGCGACATCCTGGTGGTGCAGATCGCCTCGGCGACCATGGAAGCCCATAAAGAAGACGTGATCGCCGCCCTGACCCAAGTGCTCAAGCCAAGCGGCATCCTGTTCAAGAACGACTCCGCCGCGCGCGATGCCGAAGGCCTCAACCGCTACGTCGAGACCGTGTTCGGCCTGGTGCCGGAGTGGGTGGCACTGGAAGAGAACGGCGTCAAGTTCGAAGCCCCGGTGATCCAGGGCCAGAAAACCGGCTGGTTCTACGACCACCGCATGAACCGCGCCCGCCTGGCGCCGTATGCCAAAGGCAAGCGCGTGCTCGACCTGTACAGCTACATCGGCGGCTGGGGCGTGCAAGCCGCCGCCTTCGGCGCCAGTGAAGTGTTCTGCGTCGACGCCTCCGCCTTCGCCCTTGATGGCGTAGAGCGCAACGCTGCGCTGAACGGCGTTGCCGAGAAGATGACCTGCATCGAAGGCGACGTGTTTGAAGCGTTGAAAGAGCTCAAAGCCAGCGAAGAGCGCTTCGACGTGATCGTCGCCGACCCACCGGCCTTCATCAAACGCAAAAAAGACATGAAAAACGGCGAAGGCGCCTATCGCCGCCTTAACGAGCAAGCCATGCGCCTGCTCAGCAAGGACGGCATCCTGGTCAGCGCTTCGTGCTCCATGCACCTGCCGGAAGACGACCTGCAAAATATCCTGCTGACCAGCGCCCGCCACCTGGACCGCAACATCCAGATGCTCGAACGCGGCGGCCAGGGCCCGGACCATCCGGTGCACCCGGCGATCGCGGAGACGCGGTATATCAAGAGCATTACGTGCCGGTTGTTGCCTAACAGCTAAGTAACGCGCCGATCAAAGGTGGGAACCGGCTCCCACCTTTTTTCGTTGCACGAGATTTTTCCTACCGCTAAAAGCCACATCCTTCCAAGAAGCGTCCCACAACACTCCTGATTGAATTCCATTTTTCGCAGACTAGTATCGGTTTCTGGTTTTACGCCGGAAAACACTCACCATGTCTGGGTCCAAACGCTCGCGCTTCATCCTCATCACCTGCATCTCCCTGATCAGCTTTTTCCCGATCAATATCCTGCTGCCCTCCTTCCCTGCCCTCGCCGCCAGATTCGACACGCCGAGTGCAGACATCGCGCTGTCGATCGGCCTGTTCACCCTGATGTTTTCGATCTCACAACTGATCGCCGGCCCGCTGTCGGATAAATGGGGGCGCAAAGAGGTGCTGCTCGGCTGCATTACGCTGTCGATTGTGGGCGCGCTGGGCTGCGCGATGGCCCCGGACTACCTGACGCTCCTGTTATTTCGCTCGGTGCAGGCCATGGGCTGCGGTTTTTTTGTATTGGGCCACGCCCTGGTAGAGGACTTGTTTGACGAGGAGGATCGAGCCAGGGTCCGGCTCTATTACATGACCTTCAGCGGCTCATTTGTCGCGCTGTCGCCGCTGATCGGTTCCTGGCTGCAAACCACCTTCGACTGGCAAGGCAGTTTCTACGGGTTCGCCGTAATGGCGTCGGGCATGCTGCTCCATGCGGCCTGCATCCTGCCGTCCAAGTCCGCAAGCCCCGATCGCGCGCCCGTATCGATCATCAGCACACTCAAGGCGGTGGCCGGCAGTCGCGACTTCCTGCGCTATTGGTGGATCGCCGCGCTGGTGTTCGCCTGCTATTTCGCGCTGATCAGCGTGACACCGTTGATTTTCATGGATGCCCTGCAGCTCTCCGAGTACCAATACGCCCTGGTGCTGACGGTGTATGGCGTTGCCTACCTGCTCGGCGGCGTGGCGGCATCGTCTTTGCAGAAACGCATGCCGCTGTCCCGGCAAATCAACATAGGTCTGGGATTACTCTGCGGCGCCGGCGTGCTGTTAACGCTGATCATCAGCCTGGATGCAATCACCTCCGTTACCCTACTGATCCCAATGCTGCTCAGTGCCCTGGCCGTCACGTTGGTGCGGCCCGCCGCAATCTCGGCGGCGATGCTGTTGTTTTCCAGCAGCGCCGGTACCGCCGCGTCGGCGGGCAACAGCATCATGTTCCTCACTGCCGCCGTCAGCAGCGCGGCACTGGCCCAGGCTGGTGATTACCTGCTGCTGACCATCGCCCTTAGCTTTATCGGTTTCGGCCTGTGGGGGCTGGTGACCAATCGCCGCACGGGAGGGGGTTAAGGCTGCCGGATCACGGGCGCGAGCAAGAAGACGATTCCCTGGATCAGGCCGATCAGCAGGTAGACGCCTGGAAAGCGATGGATACCGGGCATTCCAATCCCTTTGAAGTGGGGTGGGGGCAAAGGGCCGCCAATCTAAACAAAGCCTGCGGCCCTGAGTATTGCCCGGTTCCCTCCAGCCGCCAGCGGTGTAGAATCGGCCCTATTCATCGCCAGTCATCCCCCGGCGGGTTTATGAGCTCAAGGCCACTGCGCACGGCGATCCCGTAACGTTTGCGGCAACTTCCGGACACCAGTGCCATTTTTCGGGTGTTCCAGACGTCATTAGAAGCTCACTTCCCTTTAGCACCTGATTAAGTAATACCTGATTAGCCGCCCGGAGTGCTCCATGCCAGATTACCGCTCGAAAACATCCACCCACGGCCGCAACATGGCCGGCGCGCGCGCACTGTGGCGTGCCACGGGGATGAAGGATGACGACTTCAAGAAGCCGATCATCGCGATTGCCAACTCGTTCACCCAGTTCGTACCGGGCCACGTCCACCTCAAGGACCTGGGCCAACTGGTCGCCCGCGAAATCGAACGCGCCGGCGGCGTGGCCAAGGAATTCAACACCATCGCCGTGGACGACGGCATCGCCATGGGCCATGACGGCATGCTGTATTCCCTGCCGAGCCGCGAGATCATCGCCGACTCCGTGGAATACATGGTCAATGCCCACTGCGCCGACGCCATCGTGTGCATCTCCAACTGCGACAAGATCACCCCCGGCATGCTGATGGCCGCCCTGCGCCTGAACATTCCGGTGATCTTCGTCTCCGGCGGCCCGATGGAAGCCGGCAAGACCAAATTGGCCAGCCACGGCCTCGATCTGGTCGACGCCATGGTCATCGCCGCCGATTCCAGCGCATCTGACGAGAAGGTCGCGGAATACGAGCGCAGTGCCTGCCCGACCTGCGGTTCGTGCTCCGGCATGTTCACCGCCAACTCGATGAACTGCCTGGTGGAAGCCTTAGGGCTGGCCTTGCCGGGCAACGGTTCGACACTGGCCACCCACAGCGACCGCGAGCAGCTGTTCCTGCAGGCCGGCCGTACCATCGTCGAGCTGTGCAAGCGTTACTACACCGAGAACGATGAGTCGGTGCTGCCGCGCAACATCGCCAACTTCAAGGCGTTCGAAAACGCCATGACCCTGGACATCGCCATGGGCGGTTCCACCAACACCATCCTGCACTTGCTGGCCGCGGCCCAGGAAGCCGAGATCGATTTCGACCTGCGCGACATCGACCGCCTGTCCCGTCACGTGCCGCAACTGTGCAAAGTCGCGCCGAACATCCAGAAGTACCACATGGAAGACGTGCACCGCGCCGGCGGGATCTTCTCGATCCTCGGCTCCCTGGCCCGTGGCGGCCTGCTGCACACCGACCTGCCGACCGTGCACAGCAAGTCCCTGGCCGAAGGCATCGCCAAGTGGGACATCACCCAGACCGACGACGAAGCCGTGCATACCTTCTTCAAGGCCGGCCCGGCGGGCATCCCGACCCAGACCGCGTTCAGCCAGTCGACCCGTTGGGACACCCTGGACGCCGACCGTGAAAACGGCTGCATCCGCAGTGTCGAACACGCCTACTCCAAGGAAGGCGGTCTGGCCGTGCTGTACGGCAACATCGCCCTCGACGGCTGCGTGGTCAAAACCGCCGGTGTGGATGAGTCCATCCACGTCTTCGAAGGCCGCGCCAAGATCTACGAAAGCCAGGACAGCTCGGTCCGCGGCATCCTCGCTGACGAAGTGAAGGAAGGCGACATCGTGATCATCCGCTACGAAGGCCCGAAAGGCGGCCCGGGTATGCAGGAGATGCTGTACCCCACGTCATACCTCAAGTCCAAAGGCCTGGGCAAAGCCTGCGCGCTGCTCACCGACGGCCGTTTCTCCGGCGGCACCTCGGGCCTGTCCATCGGCCACGCCTCGCCGGAAGCGGCCGCCGGCGGCGCGATTGGCCTGGTGCAGGATGGCGACAAGGTGTTGATCGACATTCCGAACCGCTCGATCAACCTGTTGATCAGCGATGAAGAACTGGCGGCACGCCGGGTCGAGCAGGACAAGAAAGGCTGGAAGCCGGTTGAGAAACGGCCACGTAAAGTGACCACGGCGCTGAAGGCTTACGCGCTGCTGGCCACCAGTGCCGACAAGGGCGCCGTGCGCAACAAAGCAATGCTCGACGGCCTGTAAGCCCCGCGCATAAAAATGCCCCGCACAGTGCGGGGCATTTTTTTGCCTGGAGAAAACCCAGGAACAAGGAAGATCAAACGGTGGGAGGGGGTTGGCCCCGGTATAAACCGGGCACATGGTTGACAGGCGGTTACTGGATTTCTTCAGGTTTGACGATCACCCAGTTCTTGTCCGCCGTCACCGGCAACCCTTCCTTGGCCTGCGCCGCCGCGTGCTTGGCCATCATGCCGTTGAGCTGGGTCATGTACTTGTCTTTGCGGTTGATCCACAGGTGGATGCCGCCCTTGGCCACGTCCACATCATGGAACAGCATGTAGCCGTCACTGGTGGGCGTATCGCCGCCGACGATCACCGGTTTTTTCCATTCGTCGATGTAGGTAAGGATTGCGGCGTGCTTGCCGGCCATCCAGGTCGCAGGCGTCCACAGGTACGGCGTGAGTTCCAGGCCGAGGTTGGCCTTTTCGTCATACTTGCCGGCAGCGATCTGTTTGCGTGCGGTGGTCAGCTCGCCGGTCTGGCGATCCTTGAGCAACGTGGTCACACCGATGACATTCTGGGGTTTGACGTTGTAACCGTACTTCGGATCGGCCGCGACCATGCGCACCAACTCTTCCGAGGCGGCGGTCATCACGTACACCTCAATGCCGTTTTCCATTAACTTGTTGTACAGCTCGGCCTGACCGGTGAAGACTTTCGGCGGTTGCACCTCGGACTTTTTCACCGCGTCGCCTTCGAAATAGGTGACCGGAACGGGCTTGCCGGAGGCCATCAGCTCATCGACCTGGACCTTGAGTTCCTTGAGGGTAAAGCCGGAAAACACCTGGGCGACCCACGGGTAGCAGACCATGTCGTCCACTTCGCACAGGCGATAGTAGTAACTGAACAGGCTCTCTTTATGCTCGGCGGTGTCTTTGAACGGCATCAGTTTGAGCGACGGATCGAGGCTGTCGCGGGTGATCAGGCCCTTGTTTTCCATGTAGGGCAGCAGGGACTCTTCGAGGTCGTAACGGTAGCTGGTGTTGTCCATGTCGAACACCGCGTAATTACCCTTGTTGGCGTTGGCGGCGATCATGTCGTTGAGCTGTTTGGCGGCAGGCGCTGGCCAGTGTTTCAACTCGGTGGCGGCAAACACCTGGCTGGCGAGCCCCAGGCAAAGTGCGGCGGATACCAGTAGTTTCGGCGCGAGCTTCATAGGCGGTGTCTCCCTGAGTGAAAGACATCGACGCTAACAAATCCCTGTGACAGTTCCCATGTCGAGCACGACCGTGCGCGTCCTGATCCCGCCAGCGACATACGCCTGAGCGTCACCGGCTTATTCCAAAAACGACACTTGCCATTCCATAACGATATTAAATCATTATATTTCAAGCTGTTAGGCTTCCCGGTTCGCAATCGCAGGCTCACGCGATTGGCTGCCTTCTCAACGGAGCTCTAATGAATCTGCCCCTGATTCTCAACTTATTGGTGTTCTTGGCCCTGTTATCGGGCCTGGCACAGACGCGTCGTACTCACTGGAGCCTGGCCAAAAAGGTCCTGCTCGCGCTGGTCCTCGGCGTGGCGTTCGGTGTGGCGCTGCACAGTATCTACGGGGCCGGCAACCCGGTGCTCAAGGCCTCTATCGGCTGGTTCGACCTGGTCGGCAATGGCTACGTGCAACTGCTGCAAATGATCGTGATCCCGTTGGTATTCGCTTCGATCCTCAGCGCAGTGGCGCGCCTGCATAACGCAGCGTCCCTGGGCAAGATCAGCGTCCTGACCATCGGCACGCTGCTGTTCACCACCGCCATTGCGGCGCTGATCGGCATCGCCCTGACCAACCTGTTCGGCCTGACCGCCGAAGGTCTGGTGGCCGGCACCCAGGAAATGGCGCGCCTGCAAGTGATCCAAAGTGATTACGCAGGCAAGGTCGCCGACCTGAATATCCCGCAACTGCTGCTCTCGTTCGTGCCGGCCAACCCGTTTGCCGACCTGGCTCGGGCCAAACCGACGTCGATCATCAGCGTGGTGATTTTCGCCGCTTTCCTGGGCGTTGCCGCATTGCAACTGCTCAAGGACGACGTGGAAAAAGGCCAGAAAGTGCTCAACGCCATCGACACCCTGCAAGCCTGGGTGATGCGCCTGGTGCGCCTGGTGATGAAGCTGACCCCGTACGGCGTACTGGCGCTGATGACCAAGGTCGTCGCCAGCTCCAACCTGCAAGACATCATCAAGCTCGGCAGTTTTGTGCTGGTGTCGTACCTGGCCCTGGGCCTGATGTTCGTGGTGCACGGCCTGCTGCTGTCGCTGGCCGGGGTCAACCCGTTGCGGTTTTTCCGCAAGGTGTGGCCGGTGCTGACCTTTGCCTTCACCAGCCGCTCCAGCGCGGCGACGATCCCGCTGAGCATCGAAGCCCAGACCCGTCGCCTGGGCATCCCGCAATCCATCGCCGGTTTCGCCGCCTCGTTTGGCGCCACCATTGGCCAGAATGGCTGCGCCGGGCTCTACCCTGCGATGTTGGCGGTGATGGTGGCGCCGACCGTGGGCATCAACCCGCTGGACCCGCTGTGGATCGCGACCCTGGTGGCGATTGTGACCCTGAGTTCGGCCGGTGTGGCCGGCGTGGGCGGCGGCGCGACCTTTGCCGCACTGATCGTGCTACCGGCCATGGGGTTGCCGGTGTCATTGGTGGCGCTGCTGATTTCCGTGGAGCCGCTGATCGACATGGGCCGCACAGCGTTGAACGTGAACGGTTCAATGACGGCCGGGGCGATTACCAGCCAGATCATGGGCCAGACGGACAAGACGCTGTTGGAGGCCGAAGAGCACGCGGAATTAGCGCAGGCCTGATGGACCGCTATCGGGGGCAAGCCCGCTCCTCCATTCGACCCCATTCCCATGTTGGAACTCGGTCAAAATGTGGGAGCGGGCTTGCTCGCGAAGAGGGTGACAGCTGTACGCAGGTTCGCAGACCGATTACCAAAGAACCCGGCATACCCGAAGATATCCCGCGCCCAATCAACGCCAGCCTCGACTTCTGCCTGGAGCGCCACAGGTGAGGCGCTACAACATCATGACGGGCGCGAAGACCACCGCAGGCGGCGAAGTGATCAGCGGCATGGAGCGAACCAGTTTCAACGGCCAAATGATCGCCAGGGAGGGTGACCGGGTTGCGTGTCCGGCATGCAGTACTGAAGGCGTCATTGAGCTTGCCGGCCCTCGCCTGCGCGAATTATGGGGCGGCAAACAAGCGGCGCTGGAGGGTGATCTCTGCAGGTGTAAATGCGTTCCACCGCCGGAGCTGATCGCCAATCAGCGCTTTGAACGAGCCCTGAACACGCCAGAAATTTTGGCACCACGGCCGTCATGGCTTCGACCGGTACGGCGGGCGTTGTCGGGAGGATCGCAGGAACGCTCGGCAGCGACCTGGGTGCCTGGGCCGTACGCGGCGGGCTGGCAGGAGCCAGTGCAGCACTCAATGTCATGCTGCTGGCTTTCTGGCCACGGGATATCGGTGATTCAACGTTATATACCCCGGAACAACTGGCAGGAATGCGCTCGGCCAGTACACGGGTGCGGTTTCAGTTTCGCCAGGATGAGTCAGGTGAGCTGCGTGTTTACGGCATACATACCAAGGCTGACAGTGGCGCTGATCGTGTACCCGTTGCGCAAGCTAGATGGAATACGGACAAAAGCGCGATGGTGGCCGTGCTGGATGGCATCAGCATTACCTGGACGCCAAATAAAGGGCCGGTGGTCAGTGCGCCGAGCCCGTATCCAGGCACATCGGAGCGCCTGGATAATTTGTTCGTGCATCCGGTTGCCGTGGGGCAGGATTCGGCAATCAGTCACTACCCTGGGCGCGAAGCTGAGGATGTTACCTGGCAGGATGCGATCATTTCGTTTCCGGCTGATTCGGGTTTGCCGCCGTTGTATTTGGTGTTTGCCAAGCCTGCGGTGAGTCCGCTTGAGGTGGGGGTTTATGGTGATCTCAGCGCGCGAAGCCGGGGGGACGGTTTAGACATTGATCATATTCCGTCACGAAAGGTGCTTGAGGCCAGTTTGAAGGCCACGTTCCCTGGTATTACCGAGCAGGAGGTTCAGATATACCTGAGGCAAGCCTCTGCGATAGCGATTCCCGCTCGGGTGCATCAAAAATTCAGCGAGACTTACGGTGGGCGCAATACCAAGGCGAAACAAGCTCATGACGTTTTCAATTTACGAGCCGCCACGGATCGGAACTTTAATGCAATCAAGCCGGGTTTGTTGGAAGAGGGCTATAGCGAGTTAAAAATCGAAGCAGCCCGTGAGCAATTGCACAAACTCAATCAGGAACAGGGTGGTACTAATGGACGGCAGAACCATTGAAAAATGGATTAAAAACCTTGGGCGCCATCATGACGTCTTGGTCGCTGAAGGTACCGTACCCAGTCAGCCTTTAAGCGAGCTTTACCAAGGGCGTGACTCGTTAACGTTAAAGCCTGGTGCGGGACTTGAGTTGAGCTTTTCGGCGCAGACAAAAAATCTGGAAACTCTTCACATTATCCTGCTTGAGACTATGAAGGGGATGACGTCATACGCCGGAGAGCTACCCAAACCATTTTCACTGGTGAGGAATCAATCTGGTGTGCGGGCCGCTTTCGGAGCGCCGCTGGAGTCAAGGGGAATGACGAAATTGCCCTTGAATACGGCGATTGGGGGTTGGGATTCTTATCGGCTAGACTCGCAAACTCATCCAAACGCCAAACTGATTTTTACCTATGCAGAAAATCTTCAGATCAAGACACTGACGTTTACCCTGCTTGATCCTGGATCACGATGAGTGGATGCCGTTAAAACTCATTGTTTAGTAGGAGGTTCGGGGCGAACTTATGACGAGTTTATTGTCGAGAGCCTACTTCGTGCCGGATCGATAAAACCACACGCTCCCCGCTCCGAGCGGGGACGATCTTAGCCGCGTTCCCACACCTCAAAGCTGTATGCCGGCTTATCACCTTCGCCGGGATTCGGCAGATTGGAAACCAGCTTCCACTGCTGCGCATCAAACGCCGGAAACCAAGCATCCCCTTCCGGGCTCAGCGCCACGCGCGTCAAATACAGGCGATCCGCGTGTTCCAGGCCCTGCGCATACAACTGCGCGCCGCCAATCAGCATCAGCTCATCCACGCCCTGCTCCAGCGCCCAGGCTTGAGCCCGTGCCACGGCGGCTTCAAGCGACGGAAAAACTTCCGCACCTTCCAGCACCAGGTTGGTCTGACGGCTGACCACCAGGTTCAAGCGCCCCGGCAGCGGTCGGCCCAGGGAGTCCCAGGTCTTGCGCCCCATGATGATGGGCTTGCCCAGCGTGGTGGCCTTGAAATATTTGAAATCCCCTGGCAAGTGCCAGGGCATGCTGTTGTCGACGCCGATCACGCGGTTTTCACCGAGGGCTGCGATCAGGCTTAAAGGGAGAGTTTTTTTCATGGCGACGAGAATACCAGAGCCGCGACCCAGCGGTTATGCTCCAGGCTCACTGACACGACAGGACGGCGCGTGACTGTACTGACTCCTCTGCAAAAACTCTGGCTGACGGAAACCGTGCGCTTGCGTGAAGAACACGCCGGCGCCCTGGACGACCTGGAAGCCAACCGGCTGGCCCGCACCGCGGGCGGCGACCTGCCGACGCGCATCCAGCAGCGCGCGTTGCACCTGGCCGAGCGCGATGGCCTCACCCCCGCCCTCACCCGTTGGCTGCAAGGCGCGCGCCTGGCGCTGGTGCTGCTGGCGATAGTCGCGATCATCAGCGGTGCCGGGCTGGCATTTGCCGCGCTGGGCAACGGTTTAACCCCCGTAAATGTGTTCTGGGCCCTGGGCAGCCTGCTCGGCGTGAACCTGATCCTGCTGCTCAGTTGGGCCCTGGGCCTGCTGTTTGCCGGCGAGCACGGCGCCAGCCTCGGCCGCCTGTGGTTGTGGCTCAGCGAAAAACTCGCCCGCGACGCCAAGGCCGCTCAACTGGCGCCCGCGCTGTTACTGCTGCTGCAACGGCAAAAGCTCAATCGCTGGGCCGTGGGCGTGCTGGTCAATGGCCTGTGGTTGCTGGCGCTTCTCAGCGCCCTGGTCATTGTGCTGACACTGCTCGCCACCCGGCGCTACGGCTTTGTGTGGGAAACCACCATTCTCGGAGCCGATACGTTTGTCGCCGCCACCCAGGCCCTCGGCAGTCTGCCGGCCTTGCTCGGGTTTAACGTGCCGAGCGTCGAGATGATCCGCGCCAGCGGTGACGCCGCGCTCACTGTCGAAAGCGCCCGCCAGGCCTGGGCCGCCTGGCTGGTCGGAGTGCTGCTGGTCTACGGCGTGCTGCCGCGCTTGATCCTCGCCCTGCTATGCCTGTGGCGCTGGCACCGCGGGCGCGCCGCCTTGCACCTGGACCTCAACCTGCCCGGCTACGCGCAACTGCGCGAACGCCTGATGCCGAGCAGCGAACGCCTGGGGGTCAACGACGCCGCGCCCGAACAGTTACACCACGCCACGGCAGGCGTGAGTGAGTTGGACAGCGACGGTGCGCTGCTGGTGGCCATCGAACTGGACGACACACACACCTGGCCACCGAAACTGCCGGCCAACGTCAAAAATGCCGGCATCCTCGACAGCCGCGAATCGCGCCACAAACTGCTGGATCAGCTCACCCGCTTCCCGCCCGCCCGCCTGGCCATTGCCTGCGACCCTCGCCGCTCGCCCGACCGTGGCAGCCTGGCGTTGATCGCCGAGCTGGCACGCAGCGCCACGGCCACCCGTGTCTGGTTGCTGCAAGCCCCACCGGGCCAGGCACTGGACGCCGCGCGCCTGGGCGATTGGCACACCGCGCTGCAACAGTTGGAACTGCCGTTCGCCGACTGCGCGCCGCTCAATTGGCTGGAGACCGGCCATGACTAAACCGCTGAAACTCGCCGTGGTCGGCCACACCAACGTGGGCAAGACCTCCCTGCTGCGCACCCTGACCCGCGATGTGGGCTTTGGCGAAGTATCCCATCGCCCCAGCACCACGCGGCATGTGGAAGGCGCACGGTTGTCGGTGGACGGCGACGCCTTGCTGGAGCTGTACGACACGCCCGGCCTGGAAGATGCCATCGCCCTGCTCGACTATCTGGAACGCCTCGATCGACCCGGCGAACGCCTGGACGGTCCGGCGCGCCTTGCGCGGTTTCTCGAAGGCAGCGAGGCCCGCCAGCGTTTCGAGCAGGAAGCCAAGGTGTTGCGCCAACTGCTGGCCTCGGATGCCGGCCTGTATGTGATCGACGCCCGCGAGCCGGTGCTGGCCAAGTACCGCGATGAGCTGCAAGTGCTGGCCAGTTGCGGCAAGCCGTTGCTGCCGGTGCTCAACTTCGTCAGCAGCAGCGACCATCGCGAGCCCGATTGGCGCGAAGCCCTGGCCCGCCTGGGCCTGCATGCACTGGTGCGTTTCGACAGTGTCGCGCCGCCCGAAGACGGCGAGCGCCGCCTGTATGAAAGCCTGGCCCTGCTGCTGGAGAACGCACGGCCGCAGTTGGAACGCTTGATCCTTGATCAGCAAGCCCAACGCCAGGCCCGCCAGCAAAGCGCCGCCCGGTTGATCGCCGAGCTGTTGATCGACTGCGCGGCCTGTCGGCGCAGCGTGGTCACCGAAGACGAACCCCAGGCCATCAGCGATCTGCGCAAAGCCGTGCGTCAGCGCGAGCAAAAATGCGTGGAGGCCCTGCTCAAGCTGTTCGGTTTCCGCCCGCAGGACGCCGCCGCCAGCGATTTACCGCTGCTGGACGGGCGCTGGGGTGACGACTTGTTCAACCCGGAAACCCTCAAACAACTCGGCGTGCGCGTGGGCGGTGGCATCGCCGCAGGCGCCGCCGCCGGGGCCGGGGTGGACTTGCTCGTCGGCGGGCTGACACTCGGCGCCGCCGCCATCGCCGGTGCGATTGCCGGAGGCGCGCTGCAAACCGCGCGCAGCTATGGCGGCCGCCTGCTGGGCAAGATCAAAGGCCAGCGCGAACTCACCGTCGACGACAGCGTGCTGCGTCTGCTCGCCCTGCGCCAGCGCCAACTGCTCAAGGCCTTGAACCAGCGCGGGCATGCGGCGATGCACAGCATCAAGGTCGACACGCCCCAGGACAAAACCTGGCGCGAGGGTAAATTGCCGGACGCGCTGCACAAGGCTCGCGCCCACCCGCAATGGTCATCCCTCAACCCGCACGCGAAACTGAGCCAGGCTGAACGCCAGGAACAGGTCCAGGCCCTGGCTCAGCGGCTGGACGCGTCCTGATCGGCCAATAACTGCAACGCTTTGGCTTTGAGCAGCTCAAGGTCGATCAATGACACGTGCATCTCCTTGGCGTGCTCGTCCCATTGGCGCATGCGCAGGCTCACCGCGCACAGCGGGTCCTGTTCGAACACCTGGGCCTCTTCGGCGCTCATGGGCCCGCCCTGGTAAGCCAGGGTCCGGCGGCTGGCTTCGCTCAGACGGGCGTAGTAGTCAGGCTGGCTGAACGTCAGGTAACGCTTGGCCTGCACGTGATACTCCACCAGCCTGGCCATGCGCTCGCCGAAGCCTGCGCGCCGCAAATAATCGGCCCCCAGCCGCTCATGGCTGGCCACGCCGTAACCACCCATAGGCTCGCCGCCCTGCCCGCAGATATGCCCGATATCGTGGAAAAACGCCGCCAGCACCACCTCATCATCAAAGCCTTCAGCCATTGCCAGCTGTGCGGCCTGGGACATATGTTCGATCTGCGACACCGGCTCGCCGATGTAATCGGCCTGGCCGTGCTGTTCGTACAAACCGAAGACCTCGGCCACCACCTGCGCACGGGTCATAGCACCTGCCCCCACAATGCCGTGATATTCCGCTCGGCCATCGCCGGGCCCACACTCATCCCCACTCCGGTGTGCATCAACGCGGCGCTCACGCCGGGTGCCACGCGCAGGAACGAAAACGGTCCAGGCCCGCGCGCGCCGTACACCCCCTGCCAACGCTCCAGCACCTGAACCTTGCACCCCAAGGTGTGCTCGGCCAGTTCGATCAGCCAGTCGTCGACCTGCTCGGCATTGAACGGTGATGCATCGCTGCCGTAGTCGTGGGAGTCGCCGATGATCAGTTCGCCATGGGGCGTCGGGCTGATCAGCAGGTGAATCCCGTGTTGGTGCAGGTGCGGTGCTTCACGCAGGATCTGCGCCTGCACCGCTGCTGCTTCCGGCAAGTCGGCGAACGCGCCGTAATGCACACAACTGAGGCCCGTGAGCAATGCGTGTTGCAGGTTCAGGTCAAGCGCCGGCCGCGCGCGCAGCATTTGCAGGCGACAGATCTGTGGATTGAGCTGCGTGATCGCCTCGGCCAGCAGGGTCTGGTAATCGTGCCCGGAGCACACAATGATCTGCTCGCCCCGAAAACTGCCCGCCGTGCTGTGCAGCTGGCCCGGTTCGACCTCGCGCACCAGGGTCGAGAAGTGAAACTCCACGTTCAATACCTGGCTCAGGTAGTGGATCAGCGCCGGGATCGCTTCGCGCGAATACAGCTGCTGATCGTCCTTGCCGTGCAACGCCGCGCGGTGATGGCCAAACTGGCCGCCATACAACGCCTTCAGCGCCGCGCCTTGCAGCAACTCGACGCGGTAGCCATGTTGCTGTGCACGTCCGGCGCAGAACGCTTCCAACAGTTGCTCTTCGGCCTCGGTCCGGGCGAACAGGTACGAACCATTGCGCTTGAGTTGCACCCCCGCCACCTGGGCCCAGTGCCCCCAGATCTCGCGGCTTTCCCGTGCCAGCTCGAGCATCGGCCCAGGCGGTTGGCCCGTGACCAATGCCTGACCGAAGTTGCGCACCGACGCCCCCAACGGCGTGGCGCTGCGCTCGAACACCTTGACCTTGAGCCCGCGCCTGGCGGCTGCGTAGGCGTGGGACAGGCCGAGGATACCGGCGCCGATGATCAGCAGGTCGCTGTGGTGTGTCATTGGTAATGTCCTGTTTTCAAGACCGCTATCGGGGGCAAGCCCCCGATGAGGCCACTGGCCCTGACGAAAAAAACCTACTGACCGGCAACCTTCTCCGACTTGCCGTCATAACGCTTACGCCACTCGGTCAAAATGCTGTCGCGGTTCTTCGAGGCCCAGGCGAAGTCGTTTTTGATCAACCGTTGCTCATAGTCGGCCGGCAATTCGGTCTGCGGCTTGGCAACACCGGGCTGAGCGAGGACGGCGAAGTTGTCCTTGTACAGCTCCATCGCGGCGGGGCTGGCCGAAAAGTCAGCCAGTTTTTTCGCTGCCTCGGCGTGGGCGGTGCCCTTGATCACGGCGGTCGCTTCGATGTCCCAACCCAGGCCTTCCTTGGGCAGGATGATGTCCAGCGGCGCGCCTTGGCGCTTGAGCTGCACGGCCGGGTATTCAAAGGAAATACCGATCGGGAACTCACCGGACGCCGCCAGTTTGCAAGGCTTGGAACCGGAGTGGACGTACTGGCCGATGTTCTGGTGCAGGTCGTCCATGTACTGCCAGCCCTGCTTCTCGCCGAAGGTCTGCAGCCAGGCGCTCACATCCAGAAAGCCGGTACCGGAGGATGCCGGGTTAGGCATGACGATCTTGCCCTTGTACTCAGGCTTGGTCAGGTCTTGCCAACTCACCGGCTTGGTCAGGCCTTGCTTCTCGGCTTCGACGGTGTTGAAGCAAATGGTCGCGGCCCACACGTCCATGCCCACCCAGGCCGGCGGGTTGGCGGCGTCGCGGTAATTTTTGCCGATCTTGTCCAGATCCTTCGGCGCGTAGTTGTCCAGCATGCCCTGCTGGTCGAGGATCGCCAGGCTGGAGGCGGCCAGGCCCCACACCACGTCCGCCTGGGGCCGGGCTTTTTCGGCCAGCAGCTTGGCAGTGATGATGCCGGTGGAGTCACGCACCCATTTGATCTCGACGTCGGGGTTGGCCTGCTCGAAGGCCTTTTTGTAGGTCTTCAACTGCTCGGCTTCGAGGGCCGTGTACACGGTGAGCTCGGTCTTGGCGAAGGCATTCAGGCTGAATGCAGTGAGTACCGCAGCGACCAGCGCCAGGGGCTTGAACATGGAGCACCTCCTTCAGGATGTTTATTGGCCCGGCGCACGCTGGCGCCAGGCTTGGGAACGGCGCAACGCGCCACGTGAAGCCCACGCCAGCAGCAGCGAAACGCCGCCCGAGGTGAACAGGATCAGGGTCGACATCGCCGCCGCACCGCCCACATTGCCGGCGTCATCCATGTTCAATACGGCGACGGCGGCGAGGAGGGTGTCGGGGCTGTAGAGGAAGATCGCGGCGGACACGGTGGTCATCGCCGACACAAACAAGTAGCGCACGATGTCCAGCAACGCCGGCAGGCAGATCGGCACGGTGACGCGCAGATAGTGGCGGTACAGCGGCGCCTTGAGCGACAGCGCGGCGGCTTCGAACTCGCTGTCCAACTGGCGCAGGGCCGTGGTGGCGGTCATCTGCGCGGTGGTCAAATAATGAGCAATGGTGCACACCACCAGCAGGGTCATGGTGCCGTAGAACACATGGAGCGGGTTGCCGTTGAGGTTGAAGAAAAATACATAGCCCAACCCCAGCACCAGTCCCGGCACGGCCATCGGCACAAAACTGAGCAGGCGCAGCGCCAGGTTGAGGCTTCTCTGACCTTTGGTTTTTTCCATCAGGTAGGCGCCGGTGAAGATCAACACGCTGCCGACCAATGCCGTGCACAAGGCCATGGTCAGGCTGTTGCGATAGGCCAGCCAGCCACCGCCTGCGGTGTCTTCGAACTGGTAGTGGTTGAGCGACAGCGACAGGTTGTACGGCCAGAATTTGACCAGCGAGGAATACACCGCCATGCCGAACACCAGCAGCAACACGCCGCAGATCAGCAGGACGATGGCCAGGTAGCAGCCATCCCTTAACCGCGAGGGTGTCGGCTGGAACACTTGGGCGCGGCCACTCATGGCGTCGCCCTGACGACGGCGCAACCACGCATCCACGCCAAAACTGAACAGCGCCGGCAGCAGCAACACCATGCCGATCAACGCGCCACGACCAAACTGCTGCTGGCCGACCACGGCTTTATAGGCCTCCAGCGCCAGCACTTGGTAATCACCACCGACCACCACGGGCACGCCGAAGTCAGTGATGGTCAGGGTGAACACCAGGCAGAACGCGGCAAAGACGGCTTGTCGCGTGGCCGGCCAGGTAATGCTGCGAAACGCCCGGGCGGGGCTGGCGCCCATGCTTGACGCCGCATCGAACAGTCGCGCATCCGCCAGGGACAGCGCCGACAGCAGAATCATCAGCGCGTGCGGGAAGGTGTAGATCACCTCACCCAGCACAATCCCCCAGAACCCGTAGATATTCTCCGCGAGCAGCCCGCGCAGCAGGCCCTGGTTACCAAACAAGTACACCAGCGCAATGCCTGGCAGCATTGACGGCGCCATCAGCGGCAGCAGCGAAAGACCGCGCCAGATCGCCTTGCCAGGAATCAGCGTGCGTTGCAGCGCGAAGGCAAACAGGTAAGCCAACGGTACGACGATGGTCGCCACGCTGAAGGAGACTTTGAGGCTGTTGCCCAGCAGCCAGTGGAAATTTGCGCTGATGAGCAGTTCTCGTGCCGCCACAAGACCACCGCCCTGCCCGGCTTCGCTGCTGAACCCGCGCCAGAAAATCGCCAGCAAGGGCATCAATACCGCGACACCCAGCAGGCACAACCACAGCAGTTTGCCGCCGACCACGAACAAGCGGTCGCCGGCTTCGGCACGGGACACCTCGCGGGGCAGCGGCACGCTCATATCAACGGCCATTTCAGGCAAATACCTGCAGGCTGCGCGGCGGCAACGCCACCCAAATGTCCTGAGCGCCCAGGCGCGGCATGGCTTCGGGAGCCAGTTCGGCCAGCAGTGGGTGACCGGGCAGTTGTTCCAGTTCAAAGCTCATGCGGCAGCGGTTGCCAAGGAAGGTGATCTCGCGAACCTTGGCCGGGAACAGGTTTTCTTCGTGCACCGGCGGGTTGACGCTGATGGCTTCCGGGCGGCAGAACAGGCGGCCGGACTTGGCCACACCGGCGTCATCGGCCAGACGCATGTTCAGCCCGCCGACCTGGGCATGGCTGGCACTGTTGCGGCTGAACGGCAGCCAGTTGCCCTGGCCGACAAACTCCGCCACGAACGGTGTGGCCGGGCGGTCGTAAATCTCCTGGGGCGTGGCGTATTGCTCGACCTTGCCGTTGTTCATCACCGCAATGCGATCGGCCATCAACATGGCTTCGTCCTGGTTGTGGGTGACCATCAAGGTGGTGATGCCAAGGCGGCGTTGCAGTTGGCGCAGCTCGGTGCACAGGTGCTCACGCACACGCGCGTCGAGGGCCGACATGGGTTCGTCGAGCAACAACAACGAAGGCGCAGGCGCCAGCGCTCGGGCCAGGGCCACCCGTTGCTGCTGGCCACCGGAGAGTTGACCGGGGTATTTCTTTTCGCTGCCCACCAGGCCGACCAACGCCAGCATTTGCCCGACGCGCTGGCGCACTTCATCGCGGCCGCTGCCGGTGAGGCCGTAGCCGATGTTCGCTTCGACAGTGAGATTGGGAAACAGCGCGTAGGACTGGAACAAAATGCCGTAGTCCCGCGCCTGCGGTGGCAACAGGGAAACGTCGCGGTTGCCCAGGTAAAGTTCGCCACTGTCCTGGCGCTCCAGGCCGGCGATGCAACGCAGCAAGGTGGTCTTGCCGCAACCGGACGGCCCCAGCAGGCACACCAGCTCGCCGGCGGCGACGTCCAGGGACACGTCGTCCAACGCCGCAAAGGCGCCGAAGCGTTTCTGGATACCGCGCACTTTCATCGGCGCGCCGGGTTGGCTCAGGGCTGTGTTCATGGTGGCACCTCATCAAACTGATGAGAGCCATGCTAGGCAGGCAATGCGTCGCTCATGTGGCAGGAAGGCAAAAGGGAGTGATAGTGGTATTGATGGATTTGGGTAGGCGATTCAAAAATGGGCCGCCTGGTCTGTCGCAATCGCAGGATCGCCTCCGATTGGCCCTCAAGGCCAGCACCACACCACCTCAGAGCGGCGACATTTCCTGAGCCAACCCCAAAAACGCCGCCGGCAGCCGCGCGCCTTTGCGTTCCTTGAGGCAGTACAGGTACTCCGGAATCTGCGGCGCGTTCTCGATGGTCAGCACGCGCAGTTGCGGGTCATGGGGCACTTCCTGACGCGCGATGATGCTGATGCCGATGTTGCGCAGCACCGCCTCGCGGATCGACTCTCGACTGCCGATTTCCAGCAGCGGGCCATAACTCACGCCGGCGCCGTGCAGCATCTCTTCGGTCAGGCGGCGGGTGGTGGAGCCGGCTTCGCGCATCAGCAACGTATGCCCGGCCAGTGCGGTCAACGGTACATGCTCGAGTGTGGCCAGGGGGTGATTGCGGTGCACCGCCAGCACCAACGGGTCGGTACCGAGCACGCGGCGAATCAAGCGCGGGTCTTCCAGCAATTGCGACGAGGCGGCGACGTCGACGCGGTAATCGTCCAGTGCTTCGAGTACCTGCTGGGAGTTGCCGATTTCCACGGACACCTCCACCTGCGGCAAGCGCTCGCGAAAGGCTTTGACCAGATCAAGGATGTAATACGGCGCGGTCGCAGCAATGCGCAAGGCGCCCTGCACCTGACCATTGTTACGCAGGAAAAACTCGATATCCGCTTCCTGCTGCAACAGCGCCTTGACCATCGGCAGCAGCCGCGCGCCCTCGTCACTGACGGTCAGACGACGGCCGCCACGGTAGAACAGCTCTACGCCGTACTGGCTTTCGAGGTTGCGGATCTGGGTGGTGACGGTGGGTTGGCTCAGGCCGAGTTTTTTCGCCGCCTGGGTGATGCTGCCCAGGCGGGCGACCTTGTAAAACGCTTTTAGCTCAGCACTCAGCACACCAGCCTCTCAACCCTATTTGCGCAACAGACGCAGGCCATTGAACACCACCAGCAGGCTCACGCCCATATCGGCGAACACCGCCATCCACATAGTGGCCATGCCCAGGAAAGTGACCGCCAGGAAGATCGCCTTGATCACCAACGCCAGGGCGATGTTCTGCTTGAGGATACTCGACGTTTGTCGCGACAGCCGAATGAAAGCCGGGATCTTGCGCAAATCATCGTCCATCAGCGCCACGTCGGCGGTTTCGATGGCCGTGTCCGTGCCCGCCGCTGCCATGGCAAAGCCGATCTCGGCGCGGGCCAGGGCTGGCGCGTCGTTGATACCGTCGCCAACCATGCCCACGCGGTGGCCCTGGCTGTAAAGGGCTTCAATGGCATGCAGTTTGTCGGTGGGCAGCAGGTCACCCTGGGCCTGATCGATGCCGACCTGGGCCGCAATCGCCTTGGCGGTGTGGGTGTTGTCGCCCGTGAGCATCAGGGTCTTGATGCCCAGTTCGTGCAACTGCCGGATGGCTTCGCGGCTGCTGTCCTTGACCGTGTCGGCCACGGCAAACAGGGCAAGGGGGCCGGACTTGTCGAGCAACAGCACCACGGACTTGCCTTGTTTCTCCAGGGCGAAGAGTTTTTCTTCCAGCTCCGGCGAGCAGAGGCCAAGGTCTTCTACCAGGCGATGGTTGCCCAGGTGATAGGTTTGGCCCTCAATGTCACCGCGCACACCGCGACCGGCCAGGGCTGCGAAGTTATCCACAACGTGGTTCGACAGGTTTTTATCCACAGCCGCGTTGGCGATCGCCATCGACACCGGGTGGTCAGAGCGCCGGGCCAAACTGGCGGCCAGGGCTGGCGCGCTGGACTCCACATTCGGGAACAGCGCCAGGTAATCGGTTTGCACCGGCTTGCCGTGGGTGATGGTGCCGGTCTTGTCCAGCGCCAGGTAGTCGAGTTTGTACCCGCCCTCCAGGTACACACCGCCCTTGATCAGGATGCCTTTACGCGCGGCAGCCGCCAGGCCGCTGACGATGGTCACCGGGGTGGAGATCACCAGCGCGCATGGGCAGGCGACCACCAGCAATACCAGGGCACGGTAGATCCAGTCGAACCACACGCCGGCCATAAACAGCGGTGGAATGACGGCCACACCCAGGGCAAACAGGAAAACGGCCGGGGTGTAGACCTTGGAGAAGCTGTCGACAAAGCGCTGAGTCGGTGCGCGCGCGCCCTGGGCCTGCTCCACCGCGTGAATGATCCGCGCCAGGGTCGAGTTATTGGCCGCTGCCGTCACGGCGTACTCCAGCGAACCGGCCTGGTTGATGGTGCCGGCGAAGACCTTGTCGCCCACGGTCTTTTCAATCGGCAGGCTTTCACCGGTGATCGGCGCCTGGTCGATGGTGGACTGGCCGGCAGTGACTTCGCCGTCCAGGCCAATCCGCTCACCGGGCTTAACCCGAACGATAGCACCCAGTTCGATGCTTTTGACTTCCTGTTCCGCCCAACTGCCGTCGACCTGCCGTACGGTGGCCTGTTCCGGGGTCATCTGCATCAAGCCACTGATGGCATTGCGCGCACGGTCCAGGGACTTGGCTTCGATCAACTCGGCAACGGTGAACAGGAACATCACCATGGCGGCTTCCGGCCATTGGCCGATCAGGATCGCGCCGGTGACGGCTATGCTCATCAGCGCGTTGATGTTCAGGTTGAGGTTCTTCAGGGCAATCCAGCCCTTTTTATAGGTGGTGAGGCCACCGCTGAGGATCGACACCAGCGCCACGATGGCGATCACCCAGGTAGGTGCAGCATCCGTGAAGTGCAGCACTTCAGCGCCCAACGCACCAAAGCCGGACAGCGCCAGCGGCCACCAGTGCTTCTTGGCCGGCGGTTCGGCGGCCGGTGTGCCTTCTTCGATCGGGTCGGCCTGCATGCCCAGTGATTTGATCGCGTCGATGATCGGTGCCGTGCTCGGCAGGTCATGGGTAACGCCGAGGATGCGGTTGATCAGGTTGAATTCCAGCTGCTGCACACCGGCGAGCTTGCCCAGTTTGTTCTGGATCAGCGTCTGCTCGGTGGGACAGTCCATCGCCTCGATGCGGAAAGTGCTCAGGCGCGAGCCCGCGGTGGGCGCTTCGCTCAGTTGCACCAGAGCCGGTGCCGGCGCGCCGGAACAACAGGAGCCGCCATGGTCGTGGTCGTGGACCGGCGTGAGTTTCCTGGGGCCGTGATCGTGATCATGGTCATGTTTGTGCGGGGTGTGGAGGGAATCGCTCATTCTGTCGCGTCCGTAAGGTGCCTGTTGCCAAGTAAAGACCCTGTAGCCACTATAGGGTCAAGCACCCATTTGGAGATTGCTGCGATGAAGATCGGCGAACTGGCCAAACTGACCGACTGTCAGGTGGAAACCATCCGTTATTACGAGAAAGAAGGCCTGTTGCCGCCCCCGGCGCGCACGGACGCCAACTACCGCGTGTACACCCAGGCGCACACCGAGCGCCTGATCTTTATCCGCAATTGCCGCAGCCTCGACATGACCCTGGAAGAAATCCGCAGCCTGCTCAGCCTGCGCGACAGCCCGCAGGACCAGTGCGAAAGCGTGAATGCCTTGATCGATGAGCATATCCACCATGTGAAAGCGCGGATCGATGGGCTGTTGGCGTTGCAGGACCAGTTGCTGGATCTGCGCCAACGCTGCGGCAGTGGGCCGGACCTTGATCAGTGCGGGATTTTGCAGCGGCTGGAAGTCAGCGGCAGTGTGCAGGCCAGCGAGGCTGAGCCTTCGCATGTAGGCAGAAGCCACGGCCATTGAGTCAGCCGGGTTCAGAAATGTGGGAAGCGGCTCGCCCTTCCCACATTCAGCTCGAGGCAGCCTTTAAATGGCTACATCGGCCTTGATGCTTGGGTCGGCGTCGTAACCGACGATCTCGAAATCTTCGAACCGGTAGTCGTAGATCGACGCAGGCTTACGCTTGATCACCAGTTCCGGCAGCTTCTTCGGCGTACGCGCCAGCTGGGTCCGGATCTGTTCCATATGGTTGCTGTAGGCGTGGGTGTCGCCGGTGGTGACGATGATCTCGTGAGGGATCAGGTCGCACTGCTGGGCCAGCATATGGGTGAGCAGCGCCAGGGCGGCGGTGTTGTAGGGCAGGCCGAGGAATACATCGGAGCTGCGGATATACAACTGCATCGATAAATGGCCGTCATGCACGAATGCCTGGTACAGCAAGTGGCACGGTGGCAGGGCTTGCTTGCCGTTGCGCGCGTTTTCCTGGGGGCTCTTGGTTTCGTCCGGCAGGTACTCGACGTTCCAGCCGTGGAACAGGATGCGACGGCTGTTGGGGTTGGTCTTCAGCGTCTCGACCATGTAGTCGATCTGGTTGATCTTGCCGCCGTCCTTGGTCGGCCAGGCCGTCCACTGCTCGCCGTACACCGGGCCCAGGTCACCGTCTTCGGTGGCCCATTCGTCCCAGATTCTTACGCCGTTCTCGTTGAGCCACTTGATGTTGGTATTGCCGCTTAACATCCAGATCAGCTCGTTGGCGATGCTTTTGAAGTGAAGCTTCTTGGTGGTCAGCAGCGGGAAGCCATCGGCCAGGTTATGCCGGTACTGACGGGCGAACACGGCCTTGGTGCCGGTGCCGGTGCGATCGCCCTTGGTCAGGCCATTGGTCACGACGTCGTTCAGTAGTTCGAGATATTGCTTCATGTCATTACCTGTATCGTTGAAGCCGAGGCCCAGCAGGCCCCGGCATTCGAATTCAAAGCGCGGTGTGCTTCAGCGGCTGCGGGCGATTGTACGCCCACCACAGCAGCCCCAGGCCGACAAGGATCATCGGGATGCTGAGCACCTGCCCCATGGTCAACCAGCCCCACGCCAGGTAGCCCAACTGTGCATCCGGCACGCGCACGAACTCGACGATAAAGCGGAAGATCCCGTAGAACAGCGCGAACATGCCGGAAACGGCCATGGTCGGACGCGGCTTGCGCGAGAAGAGGTAGAGAATCACGAACAACGCCACGCCTTCGAGAGCAAACTGGTACAGCTGCGACGGATGACGCGGCAATTGCGCCGGGTCGCTGAACGGCGGGAAGACCATGGCCCATGGCACGTCGGTCGGTTTGCCCCACAATTCGGCATTGATAAAGTTACCAATGCGCCCGGCACCCAGGCCGATCGGGACCAGTGGCGCGACAAAGTCCATCAGTTGGAAGAACGACTTGCCGTTGCGCCGGCCAAACCACCAGGCGGCGATCATCACGCCGATAAACCCACCGTGGAACGCCATGCCGCCCTTCCACACCTCGAAAATCAGCGTCGGGTTATCGATGTACGCAGGCAGATCGTAAAACAGCACATACCCCAGGCGCCCGCCGACGATCACCCCCATCGACAGCCAGAACACCATGTCGGAGAGTTTCTCCTTGGTCCAGGTCGGGTCGAAACGGTTCAGGCGTCGGGAGGCCAGCAGCCAGGCGCCGCCGATGCCGATCAGGTACATCAACCCGTACCAGTGGATTTTCAGCGGACCGATGGCCAGGGCCACCGGGTCGATCTGCGGGTAAGGCAGCATTGCGACTCCTCGTTCAATCATTCGTGATAGCGCCCGGACCATGCCCGTGCGCGATTAAGCCTGCGTTACAACAAAAAGTTTAAGCCGACGCAAAACAGCAGAGCAGCGAACAGGCGCTTGAGCAACCGCGGCGACAACCGGTGTGCCAGGCGCGCGCCGAAGCGGGCAAACACCATGCTGGTCAGGGCTATGCCCAGCAGCGCCGGCAAATACACGAACCCCAGACTATGGGCGGGCAGCAGGGGGTCATGCCAGCCCAGAATCATGAAACTTAACGCACTGGCCAGGGCAATCGGCAGGCCACAGGCAGACGACGTCGCCACCGCCTGCTGCATCGGCACACTGCGCCAGGTCAAAAAGGGCACCGTCAGCGAGCCGCCGCCGATGCCGAAAATCGCCGAGGCCCAGCCAATCACCGTGCCGGCCAGGGTCAGCACGAGCTTGCCCGGCACCATGCGGCTGGCCTTGGGCTTGACCTCCAGAGCCAACTGCACAGCGATGATCAATGCGAAAACGCCGATGATCTTTTGCAAGTGAGGGCCGGAAATCGCCTCGGCAGTAAGTGCGCCAAAGCCCGCGCCGATCAGGATGCCCACCGTCATCCACACAAAGATCGGCCACCGCACCGCGCCCCGTCGGTGATGCTCGCGCACGGCATTGACCGACGTAAAGATGATGGTCGCCAGGGAGGTGCCCACCGCCAGATGGGTCAGCACCTGGGGATCGAAACCCTGCAAGGTGAAGCTGAACACCAGCACCGGCACAATAATGATCCCGCCGCCTACGCCAAACAGCCCGGCGAGCACGCCCGCGCAGGCACCCAGCAGCAAATACAGCACAAATTCCATGGGAGCCCCCGAAGCAAGTCCGGCATGTTAACGGATGGAAGGCATGCGACCCAACTGGATACGATGGAACGCCTTTGCTTGAGTCGGTAGAGTGGCAAAAAACACAAAAGGGACGACCTGATGTGCCTGATTGTTTTCGCCTGGCGACCGGGCCACGCCCAACCGCTGATCGTCGCGGCCAACCGCGACGAGTTCTACGCACGCCCCAGCCTGCCCTTGGCCCAGTGGGAAGATGCGCCCCATGTCTATGCCGGCCGCGATCTGGAAGCGGGCGGCACCTGGTTGGGGGTCAATGCCGATGGGCGATTTGCAGCCCTGACCAATATCCGTGATCCGCACCAGCCGCCGGCACGCAAGTCGCGCGGGGAACTGGTTGCGCGGTTTCTCAGTGGATCGCTGTCCGTTGACGACTATTTGGCCGAAGTTAACGGCCGCTCGATTGAATATGCCGGCTTCAACCTGCTGCTGGGAACGCAAGATGAGCTGTGGCACTACAACGCCAACGAGACTGAACCGACACGTTTGAAGGAAGGCGTGTATGGCGTATCCAATGCGGGCCTGGATACGCCCTGGCCGAAGCTGGTCAAGGCCAAGGCAGCATTGCGTGAAGGCTTGGATAACCCGCAGCCTGAGGCCTTGCTGGACATATTAAGCGATTCGCAGACCGCCCCCTTTGCCGAGTTACCGGATACCGGCGTCGGCCTGGCCACCGAAAGTCTGTTGTCGAGCGTGTTTATCGCCAGCCCTACTTATGGGACACGAGCCAGTACGGCGCTTATTGTGAATGCCGATGGGACGCGACAGATGGTGGAGCGTAGTTTTGGGCCGATGGGGGGGCGGCTGGGTGAAGTAGAGCTCAGAATTTAGCGGCATGATCGCCCCACTCTGCGTGGGAATGCCTCTTGTGACGCTCTGCGTCACGCTTTAAAGGCGAACGCAGAGCGCC